>WKFJ01000028.1 GCA_014872785.1 Alteromonadaceae bacterium | reverse complement strand
GGCAGACGCCAGCGGGTACCGGTACGATTTTTCATGATCACATTTCGATTGTCTCCCTCATCAATATGGAGAGCAACGTCTTTGAGTGCACTTTCCAGCTGGTGTTGTTTCTCCTGTAACAATAACTGTAACGGCTCGCGAACATAACCCGTCCGACTTGATTATATCCGCGAATTTGGACTCACATTAAGTGAGAATAAGGCGACCATTTGGCCCACAATTAGTGGGAATGAACTCACTTTAATTGCGAATGGGCTTGCAAACATATTCAGTCGGCTCAGTTTATTTGAGAACAGGTTTTGCTGAGACTGTAAGATTTTCTGTGTAGTTGTGAATTACATTTTTACTTTGTATTGTAAATCCACATAGGTTTTTAAATTCCTAGATTTATCATGTGTTTATGGTTTTTAGCGTAAATCACTAATTACAACGTTGTTTTGTACTCCGCTTCGGTTTTACATTGATATAGTGTACTGGTAAGTTAATTTTAGTATGTAACATAATGATACTACTGAGCAAGATCCATAGATATTTCATTAAGTTACAGGAAAATATTTAAGCAATAAATTCAAGGGTACAAAATAGCAATATCTAATCTAAATTAGCTTTGTAATTCACATTAATACTCATCATTAGCTCGATTCAGGCTCGGCAATAGCAATTAGTATGGATCTTTATTTCTGACCACATTTATTCTAATAACGGTACGAACAGGGTTACTTGACAGTTTAGTATGAGACTTTATTCCTCTCCTACAGGCTGTGTTAAGTAACACTTGGTTTGACACAAGCCGATATTGTTTCAATTCCATATTCAATAATCCTCTACAGTTTTGCTTCAATCTTTACCAGTCTATCCAAGCAGGCCAGGCAAGGCACCGGTTCGTTGTAATCACTGGTATCAATTACCGGTTGCTTTGTACAAAGCGTTTCATTTGATACACGATGGAATCGACCATCATTAAAGGGTTCCTCGCAGACAACGTGTAACCTGTCCTTCGTCCTTTCATAACCTTGCCAAATCCTCATTCTCTGAATTGAAAAGGGCAGCTCGTGTTGCTCAAATAATTCGACTGATGCTTTCTCAAGCAAGGTTTGAAGACTGGAAACCTTTACCCAATCAGTGCTGTATCTGCTGTATTCGTTGCGAAGCTCCGATACCAGATCCGATAAAGACTTAGCAGCAATGCCCATGTCATCGGGTTTGACAGTGAAGAACGTGTGCTTCACCTTGTTTATCGTTGTCCTGCGACTATTTTGGGCGGCTTTGACCAACTCTGATTCAACTGCTAGGGCTATCTGAGATGACGTTTGCTTCCAAAGTGACTTAGGTAATCCCATCGCGCCAAATAACTCTTTGTGTTCCCAACCATAGGACAAATGTTGTCGGTATCGTTCGACTAGGTTCCGGCAATCAACAGGCTGTGTATCCGTGATACCTAAATGGATCGTGTACTTCCCTACACCCAGTTTTTCTTTACAAAATGCCTTTGCCGACTCAATGGCCTTGCTTTAATCGGTATATAAGGTTTTGCTCCAGTAATCGAAACCGTCAACCCGCCAACAGAACTGACCGCTTTCTACTGGTTCACTGTAATGCGGGTTGGTAATACTCATATTCCTTTCCTTTTAAATAGTCCAGTCTTCCACATGAAGGTCAGGCACCCTGTTAAATTCCTTCGTATTGTTAGTTACCACCACACAATTGACGGCAATTGCATGACCGGCAATCGCCGCATCGTTTGGACCTATCGGTGTACCTCTGGCGGCAAGATGTTGCTTGATGGCCGTGGTAGCGTCCACTGCATCTTTATCCCAAGGTAATACGCCATCAATACGAGCCATAAACTGGTCAACGATGATTGAGTGCTTTGGCGACGCCTTCTTGCCAATCGCGCCAAATCTGAGCTCTGCATAGGTAATCGCAGAAACCACCAAACGGTCTTTGTTCTCTACATGCCCCTGAAGCACCTTTAGCAACGTTTCAGGACGCTCTCGCATGATAAAAGAACAGATATTAGTATCGAGCATATAGGTTTTTTTCACAGGACAACCCGACCTTCTTCAATGACGTCAGGGCGTTCTACCAGGAAGTCGGCGTCTGCAATATCCGCTTCTGCGAAACTGGTCCAGGTCTTTCGGGCTGGCCTGAGAATAACCGCGTCCCCTTCACGGGTGATTTCCACCTCAGAGACGCCTTCAAATTCAAAATCCTTGGGGAAGCGAACGGCTTGGTTCCTGCCGTTCTTAAAAAGTGATGCTGTTTTCATTTGCCACCTCACGTAAATGTATAGGCCATGTATATGCCTAGTTTAAGCTTATGTTTGTATATGTCAAGCATATGATTGAATGTTGCGGTTCATATAAACGTCCGTTATTTCATACTTCCGAAGCTGAGTCCTAAACAACCATGAATGAAACGATTAGTAGTACGAGAAACCCGTTGCTATAATCATGGTTCGTAAAACATTACTTTAGATGAGTAGCGCGAACTATTTATGATTTTTGGGTATCAACGAGTCAGCACCAAAGACCAAGAATTCAATTTGCAGACAGATGCGTTGAAAAAGTACGGCTGTGAAAAAATATTTTCAGATGTTGCATCGGGTGCCAAAGCAAGTAGACCATCCTTGGATAATCTCATTTCTCAATTAAGAGCCGGTGATGTTATCGTTGTATATAAATTAGACAGGCTGGGTAGGTCATTAAAACACCTTATTGAACTGATTGACTCAATGACAGAAAAAAAGATTGGCTTGGTCAGTCTGAATGATCCAGTTGACACCACTTCTGCCCAAGGCCGTTTAATTACCAACATATTTGCATCTATTGCCGAGTTCGAAAGAGAGCTAATTGCTGAACGAACCAAGGCTGGACTGGATGCAGCCAGAGCAAGAGGCAGAAAAGGTGGCAGGCCAGAAGGTCTGTCCAAGGAAGCCGAGAATAAAGCGGCGGCGGCTGAAGCGCTGTATAAAGATGGAAAATTGAGTATTACGGATATTTGCGACCAACTGAGTATTGCCAGGTCAACACTCTATAAGTACCTGAGAGTGCGAGGGGTAGATATTGGGAAATCTGAAAAGCAAGTACAAGAAACAAGTTAATGACATCAAAACGGATAGCGCAAGAGGTACTAATTGATCTTCACCGGAGAATAGAAAACCTTCCGGCGCGTGATGCTGCGAGACGAGAAATTATCAAACAAGCCTCAGACCTCTATGGCGTATCAGAAAGCACCCTTTATCGCCAATTATCTCAAGTCAAAAAACCTAAGTCTGTTCAACGCTCTGACGCTAACCGTCCACGCAACATTCCTGAAGATAAGATGATGCAGTATTGTGAAATCATTGCGGCGCTCAAAATCAGGACAACCAATAAGAATGGTCGGCATATTTCGACTGTCACCGCATTAGATGTACTGGAATCTACAGGCGTTGATTCTGAATATGGCTTTATCAAACTACCTAAAGGGCTATTGAATAAAGCCACTGTGAATAGGTATCTCGCGCTCTATGGACTGGATAAATCCAACCTCATAAAACATGCACCAGCGGTAAGATTCCAGGCGAAACACAGTAACGAGTGTTGGCAGTTTGATTTAAGCCCCTCTGATTTAAAAAGTGTCGATGAGCCAATCTGGTACGACAAATCAAAAGGCTTACCCATTCTCATGCTCTACTCGATAGTGGATGACAGATCAGGCGTATGCTACCAACAATATCGGAATGTACATGGCGAGGATGCAGGGAACGCATTGCGCTTTCTCTTTGATGCAATGGCTCCAAAAGATGATCCAGACATGCCGTTTCATGGCATACCCAACGTTATTTATATGGATAATGGGCCAATTGCAAAAAGCACCGTGTTTCAGAATGTTATGCGCTTCCTTGGCATTGAAATAAAAATACACATGCCGGATAGCAAAGACAAGCGCCGCAAGACTGCGCGCTCAAAAGGTAAAGTAGAACGTGCTTTCCGCACCGTTAAAGAATGCCACGAGGTGCTTTACCACTTGCGGGAGCCTAAAAACGAGATCGAAGCCAATGGAATGTTGAGTGACTATCTAATTAAATACAATGATCACCAACATCGAGCAGAGCCACATTCTCGTATGGATGACTGGCTGAAGAATATTGATGGTACAGTCAAAAAAATGTGTTCTTGGGAGCGGTATTGTGCTTTTGCTAGAGAGCCAGAGAAACGCACTGTTGGTATCGATGCAAGGATAACTGTTGATGGCAGCGTGTATGAGATAGATCCTGATTTAGCTGGTGAAAAGGTCGTGCTTTGGTGGGGCTTGTTCGACGATGAACTCTATGTTGAACATGACGGTCAGCGCTACG
>WKFJ01000001.1 GCA_014872785.1 Alteromonadaceae bacterium | reverse complement strand
GTTCTGACAGAGGCTTCGTTAACACTGACCAATACAAAGGTGTAGAATAATCTTTTGATTATTTGAGCTAATGAAAAGGCGCCCAATGGCGCCTTTTTTCTTAGGGGTATAGTCTATAATTACAATCTCTTATGTTTGTTCTGCTTTTATTGGGGAGTGGGCTAGGTTAATTTGTATGTAATAGTAATATATAAAGTCGTTTTGATAAATATTCTTGAAGGGGTGCTCGTTGCGTTCTTATAGTGGCTATTCAGTACTTTTTTGTATTTTAGTGTTATTGGGAGTTTTTCTTGCGTACTCTCCCTCACTTACGGCTCCTTTTTATTTAGATGATTTTGACTCTATCGTCAATAATCAACTTATCAAAAAAGATTCTCTTGGTGACCTATGGCAAAGCCATTATCGAAGCCGGTTTCTTGGTTACGCTAGCTTTTGGTCTAATTACCAAATCTCAGGTGGCGATGTTTTTGGTTTTAGGCTAACGAACATCATCCTACACCTTGTCAATTTTTTACTGATATTTTGGCTCACCTTTATCATTTTTAATTCGCTTGCTGACTCAAAGAGGGATGGTGCAAATTCTTTTTGGGAGTCAAATACATTTTGGGCTTTAGTTATTGCGACTCTTTGGGTTTTCCACCCTCTAAATTCGCAGGTAGTGATTTACGTTGTGCAGCGATTGGCCTCTGTTGCTTCTATATTCATGCTACTTTCTGCAATTTCTTATATAAAAGCCCGTGAAGCAAAAGGCATTAAAAACGTCACTTTTTGGGCTCTATTGTTTGTATTGTCGGTTTCAATCGGGGTTTTTTCTAAACAGAACTATTTCGCCATCTTAATCTTTTTGTTTTTGTGGGAGTTATATAAGACTAACTCGCTTTGGCGACACAAAATCTTAAAATTCTGTTTAGCTGCATTAGTGGGTTTTTGTTTTGTTGCGCCTTTCATCTCTGAATTATTGCACTCACTTGATACTTACACCCGTGATCCTGGAGCAACGTCTAGGGCCAATTATTTTTATTCGCAACAGATTATACTTTGGGACTATGTTTTTCGATTTTTGATGCCATATCAATTGCAGTTAAACGTAGACGCAATTCAATATCGAAGCTTTGAGCCTCTCGTTTGCCTAGCTTTCTTATCACATATCCTTGTTTTTGTTGCTGCCATAAGATTTCGGAAAGAGATTCCATTATTTTTTATAGGCATTGCTCTTTTTTACTCTAGCCATTCAGTAGAATCTTTTATCATCCCGATAAAAGATCTCGCCTTTGAGCATAGAACTTATCTTGGAAATCTAGGCCTTTTAATTGCTTTTTTCGCTTTGTTTAAATATTGGATTGCAAGGCTGAGATTAAACGTAAAGATAATCCATATTCAAATTGGCGTCTTACTGTTAATTTTAAGTGGTATGACAAAAATTTATTTAAGATCATTGGAGTGGCAGGAACCATTTTCGTTTTACAAAAAAGAGGTCGAACTTGCTCCAATGCACTACAGGAGCAACGGTTCATACGGTATTGAGTTAGCACGTAAAGGAATGCTAGCAGAGGCGGAGATTTATTTGGCAAAGAGCATAGAAATTAGTGCCAAAAACGGCAATATGACGGTCGGCGCTGTTAACGCTTACATGACGGTAATGTATCAGCAACGCAAATATCAACGAGCAGCACCAATAGTGATGAAAGCTCTGAAATATATCCGTAATCCAGGTCAAAGGAGCATATTACTTTCTAATTTGGCGGTAGGATACATTCATATGGGTTTTTGCGACTTCGCCTTGGGGCTCCTTAATCAAGCAATAAAACTAGAGCCCAACAATTTGGACGCTAGAAATAACAAGAATTATTGTGAAAATAGATAAGTTGATACTCAATCAATTTGAGTGAATAACGAATGATCAATCACTTTCATTGTTTATCACAGTAATTCAATAGACAAACGACTCCAATCTCACAAAGATCGTCGACGTTTGTATATTGATGCAAGTGAGGTTGTATAACAAATAACATAGAGGTGGATCAAAAGGGGGAAAGGATTTTCCTATTTATAATCAGCCTTGTGCTTTTTGTAGATTTACTCAAAAAAACTACTGAAACTGCCCTTAAAAACCTTTATCCTTCTAGCCTTTGTTACATATATTAAATCATTTCTGTAATTTATAAACTTTGGCTTAGGGAATAATGGATACGAGTGAGATTTTGATTGGTAGGCTTGTTAATAAAGAGTCTACGATTGCGATAGTTGGTCTGGGGTATGTAGGATTGCCTCTTGCCATTAGGTATAGCGAGGTTGGCTTCAAAGTACTTGGCGTTGATATTGATGACGAAAAGGTAAAGTCTTTAAACTCAGGTAAATCATTTATAGAGCACATTTCAAATGAATCTATTTCAACAATGCTTGAAAGAGGATTTGAGGCGACCACCGAATTCGAAAAAATTAAAGTAGCCGATGCCATAATACTTTGCGTACCCACACCGCTTAACAAATACCGCGAACCAGATTTGAGCTATGTAATTACCACTACAGAGTTTATTGTGCCTCATTTACGGTCTGGTCAAGTAGTCTCTCTAGAGAGCACGACTTATCCCGGAACTACTGAGGAAGAGTTACTACCCAGATTACAGAGCCAAGGGCTTGTAGTTGGGCAAGACCTATTCTTGGTCTACTCTCCAGAAAGGGAAGACCCGGGTAATGCCAACTTTAATACTCAAACGATTCCTAAAGTATGTGGTGGGCATACTGAGAGATGTAAAGAAGTCGGTATAGCCCTATATCAGAACTCTATTGAAAGAGTAGTGCCAGTTTCCTCAACTAAAGTTGCGGAAATGACCAAACTACTTGAGAACATTCATAGAGCGGTAAACATAGGCTTGGTGAATGAAATGAAAATAGTTGCTGATCAAATGGGTATCGATATTAGAGAAGTTATTGATGCAGCAGCAACTAAACCTTTTGGGTTTACGCCTTACTATCCTGGACCTGGCCTTGGGGGGCATTGTATACCCATCGATCCTTTTTATTTGACTTGGAAGGCTCGCGAGTATGGTCTTCACACACGTTTTATTGAATTATCCGGTGAGATCAACCAGGGTATGCCTACATGGGTGGTCGGTAAAGTACAAGATGCGCTGAACAAAGAACAAAAGGCTCTCAACTCAAGTAATATACTAGTGATGGGAATCGCCTATAAAAAAGATGTAGATGATATGCGGGAGTCACCTTTCGTTGAAATCATGGAAATACTGAGGGCTAAAGGAGCGATTGTTGCTTATCATGACCCCCATGTTCCGACTTTCCCTAAGATGCGAGAGCATAACTTCGAGTTGGATAGTATCTCATTCAACGCAGAGAATATCGCCAAGTACGATGCGGTTGTATTGGCTACCGATCATCGTAGTGTGGATTATGAGATGTTATTACAAAATGCCAATTTGATAATCGACACTAGAGGGGTATACAAAACTCCACATCAGAAGGTGGTTAAGGCTTAATATGAAAAATTTTGCATTAATTGGTGCGGCTGGATACATCGCTCCACGGCATATGAAAGCGATTAAAGAGACTGGCAATAATCTTAAAGTAGCCTATGACACAAATGATTCTGTTGGTGTTATTGACAGTCATTTTCCCGAGGCTGAGTATTTTACAGAGTTTGAAAGATATCAATATTATTTAAACCTGTTAAAACACGAAGGCACTCCTATTGATTACGTGGCGATATGTTCTCCAAATTATCTTCATGAGCCTCATATGGGTCTTTCTCTTGCACAGGGGGCGGAAGTTATTTGTGAAAAACCATTGGTTACTGATGTTGAGGCATTGGACCGCCTAAAAGTGTTTGAGAGAAACTCTGGATGTAAAGTAAATACCATCCTGCAACTTAGGTACCATGAAAATATTCTTGCTCTAAAAGAAAAGGTCGAGTCAGAACAACGCGCTAGCAAATACGATGTTGACCTGACTTACGTTACATCTCGCGGGAAGTGGTATCATGCATCATGGAAATCCGAAGATGCTAAATCCGGTGGTATCTGCACCAACATTGGTGTTCATTTCTATGACATGCTGAGCTTTATCTTCGGAGATATCCAACAAAACGTTGTACATTTGTTTGAACATGACAAGGCAGCTGGCTATCTGGAATTTGAAAAAGCCAGAGTTCGCTGGTACCTGTCCTTGGATATTGATGATGTACCGGAAGAGCTACGAGCCAAAGGTCAAAGAACATTCAGGTATATTGATGTGAGTGGCTCTGCTTTAGAGTTTTCCGGCGGCTTTACAGACTTGCACACAGAATCTTATAAGCAAATTCTCAACGGCAACGGCTATGGCTTGGATGAAGCTAGAACGGGTATTCAAATTGTGTCTGATATACGGAACCTGCCAATTTCCAACGCGGGTGAGAAACACTCTTTGGTGAGATAACTCTATGTCTTATTTTAAACACGAAAGTGCAATTGTCGATGATGGTGCCAATATTGGCGAAGGCTGCAGAATTTGGCACTTTGTCCATGTTTGTGGTGGAGCTGAAATTGGTAAAAAGTGCTCAATGGGACAGAACGTGTTCATTGGTAACAAAGTCAAAATTGGCAATAATGTAAAGATCCAAAATAACGTATCTGTTTATGATAACGTTTGTTTAGAAGACGATGTTTTTTGTGGGCCAAGTATGGTGTTCACTAACGTCTACAACCCCAGATCTGCGGTCGAGCGAAAAGATGAGTACCGAGATACGTTGGTCAAGCAAGGAGCTACTCTTGGTGCTAATTGCACAGTTGTTTGTGGCGTGACAATCGGCAAATTTGCTTTTGTTGGTGCAGGAGCGGTCGTTAACAAGGATATACCTGATTACGCGTTGGTTGTAGGAGTGCCATGTAAGCAAATAGGGTGGATGAGTGAGTACGGTGAGCAATTAGATTTGCCGTTGAACGGCAACGCTGAAGCAACTTGTCCACACTCCGGCATACGCTACCAACTTAATGGAAACAGTCTAAAAAGGATTTCCTAGTTTGAATTTTATCGATTTAAAAGCTCAGTATGAGCATTTAAAAGTCCGTATTGACCAACGCATTGCCAAGGTTCTAGAGCATGGACAGTATATTATGGGACCTGAGGTTCAAGAGCTTGAAGAGCGTCTTTCCGATTACGTAGGGGCAAAACATTGTATTTCTTGCGCCAATGGTACAGATGCATTGCAATTGGCTCTTATGGCACTCGGTGTTAAGCATGATGATGCAGTGATTGTTCCTTCTTTTACCTTTTTTGCGAGCGCTGAAGCTGTCGCGGCAGTCGGAGCCGAGCCGGTATTCGTTGATATTGAACCTGATACCTATAACCTTTCTCCTTCTAGTCTTATTGCTGCAATTGAAGCTTACCGTAAACAGGGGCGTAAGAACCTAAAAGCCGTCATGTCTGTTGACTTGTTTGGGCAATGTGCAAATTATCCTGAGATTGAAAAGATTTGTGCTGAATTTGACCTATTGCTCATCGAAGATGCCGCACAAGGTTTTGGCGGCTCAATAAATGGCAATAAAGCATGCTCATTTGGGGATATAGCCACTACCAGTTTTTTCCCAGCCAAGCCCTTGGGCTGTTACGGTGATGGTGGGGCAGTTTTTACAGACAATGATGAGTATGCTGAACTCCTTCGTTCTTTTCGCGTGCACGGAAAGGGAACAGACAAGTACGACAATATCCGTATTGGCATGAACAGTCGCTTAGACACTATTCAGGCAGCAATACTGCTTGAGAAACTTGCTGTATTCCCACAAGAACTAAACGCCCGGCAAGAAGCAGCCACTTGGTATCAGTCAAATATCCATGGAAATTATAAGCTACCAGCTCTTGCTGAAGGTCGCCAGAGTTCATGGGCACAGTATACACTACGCGTAACAGGACAAGTAGAGCGGGATGTCTGTTTGGCCGCTCTAAAAGACAGGGGAATTCCATCTGCCGTTTACTATCCCGTTCCTGTGCACTCGTCTGGTGCTTTTTTAGGAGCAGATGTTTATACTGACCTTCATCAAAGCGAAAAAGCTAGTGTAAGTGTGTTTTCAGTTCCTATGCATCCTTACTTAAGCGAAGCTGACCAGGAAAAGATAGCAGGGGCGCTTAACAGCTTGTAATGGAAAGCGCCCTATATTTTTTCTTGAACGCCCTGAAGACCAATACTCGATATTCATTAGCTTTGTTTTGTTGTTCCGTGCTTGCTTTGTCCAGCACGCTGATTTTAATTATCGTGATTAGTCAAAATACTAAGGTTGGAGAACTATTTAATCGGCATTTAGGATTTGAGCTGACATCGTTTTATTGGTTGGCTTTGATTATGTTTGCATATTTTCTACAAGAAGCTTTTACCTATTTAGGCAAAAAGTTAGTACTGAAAATTTCATCATCTTATGAGATATATCTCTATCGGCAATTAGTAGCGGAAGCAAGGCGAAGGGATTCTTCCGATGACTTGTTGGAGTCATTGAGACGTGATGTACCATGTGTAATGAGAGGGGTTAGATCGTTACTGCACTGTCTAACTCCTGTGCTGATATTGTCCGGAGTCATTACCTACTTTTATTTTATCAGTCCTTTGATACTCTCTGTGTTAGCTGTTTCCTTTTTAGTTTTCTTGTTGATTCAAATACGCCAAAGCCAAGTCGGTGCGGAAGCCGGGATTGATTTCAATTCGAGTAATATTATCCGTAGCAGGAGCATTGCTGAATTAAAACGACAGGAGTTAAGTGACGAAAAGTTAAATTCCTTTTGGGTGAAAATTGATGATTACCGCGATAAATTTATGAAGAGGTTGTTGTCTATTGAATACAACCGGTTTCTTACGTCATCATCAGTTATCACCATATTTTTGATTATGATATCGAGTGTTGATTTACCGGCAAGCCAGGAACAAATTCGCTTGGTTCTTGCCAATAATGTTGAGTTGTTATTTTTAGGTGTAGTATTTGCGACGCAAATATCTAATGTAGCAAGTTCCTTGTCTAGTTTTTTTATAATGAAAGAACATTTCAACGCTCTGTATGAACAAGTACGCATAGGAGAAGGGAACGATGATTGACAATTTTGAAGAGTTACTCAAATCTCATATTATATGGCTAGAAAGCAACGGAGAACGTGGGCGTCAGGCTGTTTTTAGAAATGAAACAATCGAAAATACTGACATTGAGAAGCTCGAATTACGAGGGGCGGTATTCGATTCGTGTAATTTCCTAAGGATACATTTTGACGAAGTACAGTTTGCTCAGTGTGAGTTTTTAAATTGCTCGTTTTCCTACTCCAATTTTAGGAGTACGGTTTTCAGTCACTCTGTATTGGATAACTGCAGCTTTGAAGGCGCGTACATTGCCAACTGCACATTAATTGATAGCCGTATGCAGTCCTGCTATTTCATGACTGCCAAAATGCACCATATCGATTTCTTAGAGTGTGAATCGATAGATGCTGTCCTTAAATTTACGGAATTGTCATATTGTTCGGTAGAAAATGTGAAAGATGTCCGTTTTTTAATCAGCAACTGTACCTTATCGCAAGTAGACCCATCAATTACCCAATTTTTCGAAGAAGCAGATGTTGATTCTTTGGAATCCCTTGAGTTGAAAAGTCAAAATAAAGACTTAATTATCCTTAATCAGCAAGTTAAAGAGTCTTTGACGGCCGTTACCTGGTTGTACCGCTTACTTCAATTTGCGTTAGTACTGATTGTGGTAAAAATTGGGATTGATACGGTAATGCAATTATTCTTTGAAGGTAGGTCTACAGGGGGATTGCCGCTTGATTCCATTGTGCAGTTCTTATATGAAAATAATTGGAAAATTTTTATTACGTTATTTATGTCCTTGATTGGGGTTTATTTTCTACGAGGATTTATGGAATTCTACCTAGCTAAGAAGAAAATCGAGTTAAAAGAGAAGTTGGGGTCTTAAGTGAATAAGAAGTTAGCGGTTTTAGTTTCCAATCCATGTAATAAAGATGCTAGGGTGTTGAAAGCGATAGATGTTGCTAAAAAGCAAAACTTTAAAGTCAAAGTTTTTTGTGTGACCTCTGCGGATGTGCCTTCTTACGAGGCTAAAGATGGAGTTGAGTTTATTCGATCCAATTGGAACCCTGTGGACACGGCTCTAAATCTAACTGTCTTTAGTTTAATCGCTAAATTTAGTATTAAATTGGCAAAAGCTATAATTGTCGCGATTATGCCCTACTTGAAATATAGTCTCTTCAAAAAGATATTTGCTGATGGGGTCATCGATTTCCAACCCGACATAATTCATTCCCATGACTTCATTTGTCTGCCTACGGCAAGCTATGTCAGCAAAATAACGGGTTGCAAGTTAATTTATGATGCTCATGAATTAGAAGTGCACAGGAATCCACCATTACCATTTTTTAGAAAAAGGTACGTTGGTTGGCTCGAAAAAAGGTGCGCCAAGCGTGCTGATGCCATTATCACTGTTGGTGAAAACATCGCTAATATTCTATCACGATCTTTCAAGAAAAAAGTTCACGTTGTTTTTAATTCTCCCCGAATAGAACCGATCAATCGCAATATCCGTGAAGATTTACAACTTGACGATGAAACTCCTGTAATGCTCTATGTTGGAAAGGTAACAGTTGGTAGGGGAGTTGAGGAAATTCTGAGTTTAATGACGACTTTACCGGGTGTCGTATTTGCCGCAGTCGGGCCGTGTGATCAACGATCAAAAGAAAAGCTTTATAAAATGGCCGAGCGTCTAAAAATTAGCCAACGCTTCAGAATATTGCCCCCAGTTCATTATACAAAAGTTGTATCTTACATATCCGGGGCTGATGTTGGGTTATTGTCTGTCATGCCGGTTACACTTTCCTATGAGTTATGCATGCCTAACAAGCTGTTTGAGATGACGTTTGCCGAAGTACCTATACTTGCTAATGACTTAACTGAAGTTAGAGAGTTGATAACAAAGCTAGGTAATGGTCGCGTTTTGGACTTTTCAGTTCCTGAACAGTTACCGGGTGCCATAACGGAGATTATAGCTAAAAAGAGTTCCTACATAGCTAATCTCAAAAAGGAAAGCTCGCAATCACTATTAAAATCGATTTCATGGGAAAATCAGGAAAAGTTGATTAGCGATATCTACCAGGACGTCTTACGATAATCAAATTTAGTTACTGTAAAGCAGCTAGGTAAAACTTGAAAAGAAATCGGGAAGAACTAAAACAATGTTCTGGGTTACTATTATTACTAGCTAGGTGCGATAGAAAACAGACTTGTTTTGAGTGTTTCAATGAGGAAGTTAGTAAAGCTGCGGCAAGCATTATTCTTAGGGATAGCCTCAGTTATAATCGGAAAGAGACCACGAACATTGTTACACGATCTGTTAGGTCGCAAATAGATATTAATGGCTGCATAGCCTTGGAGACATATATGACACGTGTCAACAATGTTGTGAAGCCTTGGTAGAAGAGTTTATGGAGTTGTTTGAAACAATTTTCAGTTGGTTGACCTCTGATAAGATGCTCAAGCTTCTTATTCCAGTTTTGGTAATACTGCTATTTGAGCACTTGATACTGCGTTATTGCTACAATAAACCTTCTTCAATTGAGCGACTGCTAAATCCGAGCCAATCCGCAAAGACAGACATGGTTGCATGGTCTGTCTATTACATATTTTTTAGGTTCTTTGATAAAGCATTTTCTTATTTGGCGTTACCCGGGCTTGTTTTTATTGCAGCCCGAGAAGCCCAGAAACATTATCAGGTTGAAGGGGTGCTTGGCGACTGGATGCCGGAGAACTTTGTTCTTGCAGTCATAATTTGGTTAGTCGTGTATGATTTTCCACACTACGTCAGTCACTGGTTAATGCACAAAATCCCTGTATTGTGGAGGTACCATCGATACCACCATGCAGCCGAAGAGATGAATATAATTACCGGTATACGTATTTCCCTCGCAGAACGGTTTTTAAATTCAAGTCTTCATCTAGCCATTGCGATTGCATTGCTTGGGTTACAGAATCCAGGTGTACCATTTTTTGCACTACTAACTCGGCGCATCATCGATTTACTGCAGCATTCCAATTTACCTTGGGGGTATGGTTGGTTTGGCTACATCTTAGCAAGCCCTCGTTTTCACAAGATACATCACAGCCGAGATGTGTTAGACTTTGATCGTAATTACGGAAATATTTTTTCTTTTTGGGATTTTATTTTCAGAACTCATAATAGTCGATACGAAAGTGATAGGAGATCAGCTGATACTTGTTTGCTAGGTTTACCAGATTCAACTGAAGCGAAACAATATAATTCTCCTTTTACAGGGATCTTCCGTCACACTTTCCTCTTTCCAGTGTTCAGGTACCTGTCAAAAATAAAGTCTGGGGTACAAGATAGAAGAAGTTCTATGGGGTAACTCGCAGAAAATTTAGCTAATTTTGTGCATTTTGAGGCTTTTTCTCTTGTCGCAACCCAGCTCTCTCCACATTCGAGAGCATTATATTTAAGATATCACCTTCAAAAAAAGGGGCTCCGCGAACCAAAGTGAATGTAAGTTTGCTGCTTATTTTGGGGTTCAATTCAGCCCATTCCTGATGAATGGGTTGGAAATGCTGACCAGAGTATTTCAAAGAGCCATCCATGAAACGGCTATAGCTTCCGTTTTCTAAAATGATGTTCTGAGCAGTTTTTTTCAGCCCCTCAACAACAATAGCTCGGTCGCATAATTCTTGCATTGTCACAAGTCCACAGTAGCGCAACGTAAAACTAATATTGAGTGCTGCATGGGATGTATCTTCGTATCTTGGGTTAGGGTTAGCTTTTCGGGAGGGGCTATTAACGGAGAGCTGTGACGCCGCTTCCCAGCCTTTGAAAAACTGTTTTGGCCAGTAATGCCAGACAATTCTGTCATCCTCGTAGGTCTGCCATTCTGCGGAAAATGCAGTAAAAATATCAGTAGCTCTCTGGTAAAATTTTGCTTCACCGGTTATTGAGAATAGTTCAATTAGCATATTACCCATCGCCGAAGACCAATTCCAAGGAGCCGGCAAACCATCGAAGCGAAATGGCGCACCACGTGGAATCCGGTAATAACCTCCGGCGCTATCCCAATTAATTTCGTGAAAATCGAAAAGTTGGTAGGCGTTTTCAATTATTTTATTTTTCAGTGTTGCTTCTTCGATTAGGTTGGCTTTAACAGCCATTAACAATGAACGCATAATGACGGCATTACCCACGAGGTACGAATATTCTTCGTAACCTATTGAATATCTTGTTGAAGGCCAACCTATCAAGTGTTCTTTTAAGGACATGGCTGCTGTTGTGTGAAAAGCAGCTGAAAGATTTTTGGAAATTAAATTTATAAAATGCCGGGCTGGATAGTTGTTTTGTTCAAAGAAGTTGTGATGCCTTATTAGTGCATCCAATTTCATGGCTACATGCCACGACAACCGTCCCTCGCTATTGTCCAGTAGTGAGAGGGAGTTGAGAGGATCATTTGCAGTGGACAAATAATCCATTAGAACGAGGGCTATTTTTTGCGAAGGGTTTATATTGGCACAGTCGAACAAGGATAAATGGTTAAATTGACAGTGTTCATCATTAGATTCTTTTTTCAATCGGTGCAATGATTTCTTTTCAGGTATAAAAGAATACAAAACTTTGTTCCCATCCCTTTCAAAGGCTTCGACGACAAATATGTTATCCTTTGGGGTAATCCGGTAGATGTGCAAATTAGTTGGAATAACTTGTGAACTACCGGTGGCTCTGTCGAACAGTATTATGTTGGACCAATTTTGTTCGGTGTTTAGTGCAGATATTATATGGGATTCAGTTATTATACTTTGGTAATAAAAACCATCTAATTTTGGAGATGAAAAAGTTAGGTTTGACTTTATTTCGGATCTGCGCCATGAACGTGAAGTCTTGTTAAATGATTGTACATAAACGTAATTGCCTTCATTGTCAATGCTCGGGTCGAAAATCATCGCTGGTTTGTCGTTGAGTTTTTGATTATATCCTGTCAACAAGTCTAGTTTGTAGGCACCCATCTTTTTTGTTTCCTTGTCCACTGCCGTGTAAAGGACAAATCGTTCATTTGGTGATTGCGCAAGCTCAACAACTCCAAATAAGCTCACATTTTCCACAATAAGCGTGTTCTTATCCACGTCGTACTCAAAGCCAAAAAATGAATGTAGATTTTTTTGAGTTGAAATTTTGCTGCAAGATGAAGTAAGCGTGCAGATAAGTAGGTAAATAAGAGTGTGATAAACGGTATTTTTTGCCAACTGCAAATTTCGTCGAATATTAATGGTTTGTGTCCCTATTACCCAATATTGAGTTCACTAGATTCTGCTCAATTGCTTCAAAATTACACTCATTTGATGCCATCATTGAGCTGTTTTTGTAGTTGTCCACTTTTTCAGGGGAGAGTGATTCTAACGCTTCAATCAAGGTTTCAGTTCCAAAATTTTGAGTTACCATACCATTCTTATACTTTCTGATAATAATTGATGTTCCCGCAAGTGGTGTTGTTAGCAACATCAGTCCGGCCTGTATAAATTCGAATATTTTGTTAGGCCATGAATGTTCAAGGTTAAAAGTAGTTGGATTTGGGCAAAACAAGCCTATGTCGTAGCCTCTGAGCTCTTGCGTAAGTTGGTCACGTCGCACCGGTGGCAAAATTCTAACGTTTTCCAAGCCGTTGGCCAGCAGTTTCAGCTTTTTGTAATACTGTGGGTTATTATTCACTAGGATAAGGTCAAGTGTTACTAGTTGGGGAAGACTAGCCGCTGCTTCGATCATGATTTCCAAATTTCTGTTAGGGTTAGTTACCCCATGATGTACTAGTTTGAAATGAGTACCTGTTTTAATAGGTGGCTCACTATCACACAGCTTTTTGGGGTAGCTTGGGTAAAGCTCGCATTTTACACCAAATTTTTCCATATATGCTTCTTTAAGACCAGGAGATACAGTCCAGCAATGGTCTGCTTTCGCCAGGTGGGCGTGGCAAATATAAGACATTAAATTGCCAAAAGTTTTTCGCCAGATCCAATTGTGTTCAAATTCTTTTGGGTAAAATTCTCGTAAATCCTGAATAAACCTGTCGGTAATATCTGTTTCCAGTAATCTTGGTAATAACAGTAGATCTTCGCAGATGACTGCGTCAAATCTTTCAATTTCGAGTCGCTCGTCGTAGCTGTACAGAGACTTCAAATAAGATTCATGGGCACCTAAAAATAATTTAGATGCTCGAATTAGTTTTTGGGGAAGTGTTTTATTTAAAGGGTATAGATTGAAAAACTTTCCATTTATGTGGTGTTTTAAGCTGGTAGCAAGCACAGAGACTTCAGCGTGGTTTACCATTACTTCTAGTAGCCTTTCGGCTCTCGGACTTTCTTCAAGCCCGCCAAACACAGCTATTAGTATTTTTTTCACCAGTCAATAGTCCTTTTTGCAATCTTCAGGTTTGCGGATAATCTTCAAAAGTTTTTCATTTTGAAAGCGGCGTGTATAGCGATTAGGTGGTGATATTTTAGGGTAATTAAGATGTTGGATTCTATTTAGGGCTTTAAGTATGCTTGCCTTATTTGGTTTCGCCGCCCAAAAATTACCATAGTCTTCCAAAATTGTTGTCAAGTCACTCTTCTCTACATCACCAATCAATAAAATCGGTAACCCCTGTGCCATATAGTCGAATACTTTAACAGGTAGGACACCATTAAAGTCATTTGTGTTGCTGTCAAATACGATACCTATTTGAGCACTAGATACAATTTTTTGAGTGGTTTCAAAATCTACATAGCCCAAGTGTTGCCAAACATCCGAAATTTTATACTTTTCTGCCAAGCTATCTAAAAATTGTTTTTCGTTTCCAGCGAACATTAACCTTAAGTCTGATTTCTTTTGATTTTTAAAATCAGCTAGTGCTTCAAAAAATGGTTCAGTAGAGTGTTTGTGCAAATAAATTGAGCCAAGATGCGTGATTGTTATTCCCGAAAAAAACACGTTTATGGGTATATCTTTCTTCTGTGGAAAATATCCGTTCAAAACCACACCCGAAATCTTTATTGTTGAATAGGTATCGGTTAGCAGTTTCATCAAACGTGGGGGCGCAGCGGTGACGGCATTTGCGTGTTCTAAGCACTTTTTTTCTAGGTTTTTTTCTAAAAGACGGATGAAGGGCAAACCGGAGAATAAATGGTGGGTACTCCATGGATCTCTAAAATCCAGCAACAACCTCTTACATTTACCGGCTTTTTTCATGTATCTACCAAGTAATAATGTGCTGTATGGCGCGTAACTAGAAATTACCCAATCCCATTCTTGTTGTTTCTTCAACCAGCTTTTGGCAGTGAAATACCATACATCTGAAATATCTGGCATGCGGCCAAGAAAAATAATACCTTTATTTTTCCGCCATTCATTGAATCGGGTGACTATTTTATTGATTAAACTAGGGCGCTGAACGGGGCTGGTAGATTTAGTCTGAGTTTCCTTGTAGGCAGAGAAATATCTTTCAGCCATGTTGAGAAGGGGGTTTTGTATCCGCACAACCCTGTATTCATTTCCATTAACACTCCGCTTTTCATCTGCACTTGACGTGTTGTCAGCTAAGGTCAATACCGTTACATCGTGACCAGCAGATGATAGACTCTGCGCGAAGCTTTCGAGTCGAAGGGCAGCCACTGATAGGGAAGGGGGGAAATGATAGGCAATAATAAGTATACGCATGGTGCCAGGCAGTTAGATGCATTAGTGTTTTATGATTATTTACAAGTAAAAGGAGGCGCTGAACGCGTTTTTTCAAATTTCTTGCAATTATTTGAATCCGTCGAAGGCGTAGTACACTACATTGACAAAAACTATGCAACCGAAGAAGTTGGGCAAAAAATTGTAAAGGAACTTTCCGAACATGCGCCGCACCGGTACTTGTCTCACTTTGCCACGCCGCTAAGGTTTTTATCAATCCACCCTGACTTTTTACCCCCTAGCAAAGTCAATATTTACTCCGGTTTCTATAGTCCTTTGCAGGTTTTTCGAAGCAAAGCTGAACGTAACTTCTACTATTGCCATACCCCTCCAAGACATTGGTATGACATGGCAAAATATTACCAGGAAAATGAGAGATGGTTGGTCAACTGGTTAATTGGCCTGCAAAAATGCTGGCTTGAGTCCCAATATAAAAGCTCGTTGTTAAGAATGGATAAGGTTATCTGCAATTCAGAAAACGTACGGAGCAGGCTATTTCGATATTTAGGCATTGACTCTGTCGTCGTTTATCCTCCATGCGATATCGCAAAATACCATTGGCAACCATCGCAGGGATATTACCTTTCTCTTGCTCGATTAGAGAATTACAAACGCATAGAAGATATCGTGCTCGCATTCTGTGATATGCCAGACAAAAAACTCGTAGTGGCCTCTGGGGGAAGTCTGCTGGAGCCAATGCGCCAGTTAGTGCAAGAGAAGAACGCATCGAATATAAGTTTTACTGGGTGGGTAGATGAGCAAAGCCTTACAAGACTTATTGAAAACTGCATTGCAACTATTTATCTCCCTATCGACGAAGACTTTGGTATGTCACCTGTGGAGTCTATGGCGGCAGGTAAACCCGTGATTGGGATAAACGAAGGTGGGGTTATGGAAACCATACAACATGAACAAACTGGTCTATTACTTGAGCCTGAGTTTGTTAGAGAACAGCTCATTGGAGCGATTTCAACAATGAATGAAGTTAATGCCGAGCAGATGAGACACGCTTGTACTATACGTGCGAGTCATTTTTCTGCCGAAAGTTTTAACAACAAACTCAAATCCATTATTTGGACATAGTACGACCTGATTAGATATACTTTAGCTTAAGCAATTTGATGAGACTAATGTGAACCCTGTTATTATCATTCCAGCGATGAATGAGGAAGCCAGTGTTGCCACTGTTATTGACGACATAAGGTCGCATTGTAGATGTGAAATCGTCCTAGTCGATGATGAAAGTACAGACAACACCGTTGCTATTGCAAGACAGTTGGGCGTAACAGTACTCGAGATGGGGATTAATTGTGGGGCATGGAAAGCTACACAAACCGGTATTCGTTATGCAGTCGATAAAGGTTTTGATACAGTCATTACCATGGACGCAGATGGCCAACACAAAGCTAAGTATATTGATAAGCTATTAAAGCAAAAACAACTAGGTTATGACTTAGTTATTGGTTCCTGTATTGCCAGAGGAACAAGGGGAAGGCATATTGCTTGGAAAGTGTTTAAATTCATCAGTCGACTTGAGATTAATGATATTACCTCTGGTTTTAAAGTATATGGGAAGTCCGCCATGCAAGTGTTATCTGGGAGGCGGGCAAGTATGCTAGAGTACCAAGACATCGGCGTATTGTTTTTGCTAAAACACTGTGGCATGAAGTATTCCGAGGTAGACGTGAATATGGAGCAGAGAGTTGAAGGTATTTCTAGAATATTCCGTTCGTGGTCTAATGTTTTTAGTTATTTAATTTACACATTCATTTTAACCTTTGCTAAAGCAACTCCCATCTTAGGAAAAAAATATAAAATGCAAGTGTTAAAGGAGAAAAATCTTGATTAGTGCACATGTAGTCGCAGCAATAATTGGCATAGCCTTGAGCTTAGCGATAATTTATTTGGTGCGCAAAGATCATATCTCACCAAGAGTGGCCGCACGCTGGTTTTTGGTATCGCTACTTGTTCTAGGGATTAGTTTACAACCTCAAATAGTCGATTGGGTTGGCGCTCAATTGGGAATTGGTTATCCACCAATCTTGCCAATGCTTGTAGCAATTTCAGTTGCAATGATTAAAATTCTGATAATGGACATTGAAAGGCAAAAAATGCAAGTCAGGATTGACCGGTTAGTACAAAAATTGGCTATTGTGGAACAAGCTGTTAAGGAAGAAAAAATCGCAGACAATTCTCACTCTAATAGTACAACCTCAAACGGAAAGATAATAAACCTCAAAAAAGGTAAATAAAAAATCTTAATTGTGGTGTGAAAACATAGGCAATAGCTGCGCCTAAAAGATGTTTTGAAATCTATTCATGTCTCTCGTTGATAGTTGATTCAAATAGCGCTCACGACTTGAGCGAGTATTCAGAGAAACGAAAAAAATGATATTACCAATAATTATGGCCGGTGGAACTGGCAGTCGATTATGGCCTCTTTCAAGAGAATTAATGCCAAAACAATTTCTTCAACTCACTAATGAACAAACAATGTTACAAGACACAGTCGAGAGATTGAGCGGTCTTGAAATATATGATCCCGTTGTCATTTGCAATGAAGAACACCGTTTTATTGCTGCGGAGCAATTGCGAAGCATCAATTGTTTAGACAACAATATTATTTTGGAGCCTGTTGGCAGAAATACAGCTCCTGCAGTTTGTTTAGCGGCGATTTATGCTGAAGCGCAAAAGTCAGATCCGATCTTATTGGTACTAGCCGCTGACCATGCAATTGTTGACGCCGCTGAGTTCAGAAAAAAAATTGCGATTGCGACAAAACTTGCTGAATCAGGGAAGTTAGTAACATTTGGAATTGTACCTAACTCCCCTGAGACTGGTTATGGTTACATCCGAAAAGGTGAACAAATTCAAGGGGGGGATGCATTTGAGGTTTCCGAGTTTGTGGAGAAACCCGATCTTCAAACCGCGACAAACTACTTAAACAGTGGTGATTACGCTTGGAATAGCGGAATGTTCATGTTTCGCGCCAGTAAGTTTCTAGAGGAAATTAACAAATATCGTCCCGATATTTTCAATGTGTGCGTTGAATCATTAGCTAAATTAGACAAAGACTTAGATTTTGTAAGAGTAATTGAGAGTGTGTTTAGGACTTGTCCATCTGAATCAATCGATTATGCAGTGATGGAAAAGACCGAAGATGCCGTAGTGATGCCGATTGATATTGGCTGGAATGATGTAGGTTCTTGGTCGGCGTTATGGGACATTGGTGATAAAGATAGTGATGGAAATGTTCACAAAACCGAAGTGATGAGTGTTAACTCAGAAGGGAATTACGTTTATTCAGAAAATGGCATAGTTGGAACAGTAGGCTTAAAAGACACGGTAATTGTTCAAACAAAAGACGCATTGTTAGTTGCTGCAAAAGATTCAGTGCAGGAAGTTAAAACAATAGTAGGGAAGTTAAAGGCGGACAATAGAGAAGAGTACAAGTTACACCGGGAGGTATACAGGCCTTGGGGTAAATATGACTCAATTGATAATGGTGAGCGATACCAGGTAAAACGCATAACGGTTCACCCTGGTGAAAAACTCTCTGTGCAAATGCATCATCATCGAGCTGAACATTGGATTGTTGTTGCTGGAACCGCAAAAGTGACGATCAACGAAGCTGAGCAATTGCTAACAGAGAATCAATCTGTCTATATCCCCGTCGGTGCAGTTCATGCGTTAGAAAACCCGGGAAAAATTCCATTAGAACTTATTGAAGTTCAATCAGGCACTTACCTTGGAGAAGATGACATTGTCCGTTTTTCAGATCGTTACGGAAGAACATAATGACTGATATGTTGATTTGTAAGGATGTACTGTCTAACTCGGACGTTAAATTTGGTACTAGTGGCGCTAGAGGGTTAGTCGAAGATTTCACACCAGAGGTTTGCGCTGCTTTCGTTAGCGCGTTTTTAACTCGAATATCAAAATGCTTTGCATCTGATACTTTGTTTTTGGGCATTGACAACAGACCTAGTAGTCCAATCATTGCAAAGTTATGCGCTAGCGCAGCGATTGCTGTAGGGTATAAGGTGCGCTATTTTGGCGTTTTGCCAACGCCTGCGTTAGCACTTTATGCACTAGCAAATAAACAACCTTCTATTATGGTTACAGGGAGCCACATTCCATTCGATAGAAATGGTCTAAAGTTTTATACCCCTGAGGGTGAAATTACTAAGCAAGACGAACAAGAGATTGTCACAAGCACCGAGAACGTAGTACTGTCTAACTCCCCTTTTCTTTTAAATCTTGATTGCGCCGCAATCGAGGCCTACAAAGCGCGCTACTGTACATTGTTTGGGAGAGATACACTTCGGAATAAGCGTATTGGTGTCTATGAACACAGTAGCGCTGGTAGAGACATCTTCCGAGGTATACTTGAATCCCTCGGTGCTGATGTCATATCATTTGGTCGAAGTGATGAGTTTGTGCCAATTGATACAGAGGCTGTCTCTGATGAAGATAAAGAACGAGCAAAAGCCTGGGTCAATGAGTTCAAACTCGATGCTATTTTTTCAACTGATGGTGATGGAGACAGGCCTTTAATCGCTGATGAACATGGAAACTGGTTGCGAGGCGATATAGTTGGCTTGTTAACCTGCATGGAATTGGGCATAGAGAGTGTTGCCACACCGGTTAGTTGCAACAGTGCAATTGAATCTTCTGGTGAGTTTAAAGAGGTTTCCAGAACCCGTATTGGTTCCCCATATGTAATTGCAGAGTTTCCAACTTTGGCCACTAAATACAACACTACAGCGGGATTTGAAGCAAACGGTGGCTTTATGCTGGGCAGTACATGTCAGTACAATGGTGCAGACGTTGCACCATTACCCACTCGAGATGCGATGTTGCCCTTTATAATGATTATGGCTAGGTCTGTAAACAAATCATGTACGGTATCAGCTCTCTCAGAAAGCCTGCCATCTAGGTTTACTGACAGTGATCGACTAAAAAATATGCCAACCGAAAAATCAAAAGACTTTATTGCACATGGTGTTGCCAATACATCTTTACTCGTTAAGAAGCTTGGGCTAGCTAACCACATTGTTGCTTTGAATCAGGTTGATGGATTGCGAATGACATTATCAAATGATGATATTGTTCATCTCAGACCATCCGGTAATGCACCAGAAATGCGTGTTTATGTAGAATCGGGAGGGCAAGACTCAGCAAAACAGTTGTTAGACCTCGTATTGTCTAAGTTGCAAAAAATACTTGTTAGTTAGTTTATTGACTGCACCGATTTACCTATGGCAAATATGTGTTGTATTCCCCACGCTGGGACATAAATGTTGGCGATTAATCCTTATCTAAAAAATCTATAAAATAGTCTTTTGTAAAGCCATTCACTTTCGTCTCCTTAAGCAAATCCTCAATATTAAACCAATGGTAATCATGGTGTTGGTCAGTGGGCAAAATTAACCCTTCTTTATTCAGCGCTAACCGATGTGCTAAAACAACGTAATGAGTAGAGGCATTGTCATCATACATGGCGTTATTATAAAAGTGCTCGTAAACACCTTGAAACTCGCGCTTCTCGTAATCCAATCTTATCCCTAATTCGTTTTGGCAAATCCTGGCATAAGCGTCAGAGAGATTCTCATTCTTATAAACCCTACCACCAGGAACAAACCAATAGTATTTGATCATCGGAGATTACGATAAGGTCTATGGAAATGAGTGGCGTTGCCGCCACTACATCGTTAAATCGCTCTTTCGAGAGAAACATACTTAGCCTCGAAACTGCCCTTGGTTGTCTAAGAACCATTGGTAAGCATGGGCAAGGCCTGTTTTTAAATCATATTCTGGCGACCAGCCAAGTTTTCTGAGGCGACCGTTGTCCATTAATTTACGCGGTACGCCATCAGGTTTGCTTGTATCCCATTGGATATCTCCCGAATAGCCTATGACTTCCGCAACAGATTCGACTAATTCTCTAATTGTGCAATCTATGCCAGTGCCAACGTTGATATGGCTTAGCATGGGCTTAGTTACTTGAGAGTAGCCACTCGTTTCCAAATTCATCACAAACACCGAGGCTCTTGCCATATCATCTACATGCAAGAATTCACGCATAGGTTTGCCGCTACCCCAAGCTATCACTATAGGTTCTTTTGCAAGTTTCGCTTCATGGAAACGACGCAATAGTGCGGGTATTACATGGGAATTTTCTGGGTCAAAGTTATCGTTTGGACCGTACAAATTGGTAGGCATAACAGAGCGGTAATCACGTCCATATTGCCTATTATAGGATTCGCAAAGTTTGATCCCGGCAATTTTTGCCACTGCATAAGGCTCATTGGTTGGTTCAAGCGTTCCGGTTAACAGAGCTTCCTCTTTCATTGGTTGCTCTACAAGCCGGGGGTATATGCAAGACGATCCTAAAGACAAAAGCTTCTGCACACCATGTTGATGAGCGGAATGAATGATATTGCACTCGATCATTAGATTCTCGTAGATAAACTCAGCAGGAAACTCGTTATTCGCACGAATACCACCCACTTTCGCAGCAGCTAAGTAAACTTCGTCAATTTTGTTACTCTTGAAAAATTCATTAACCACCGATTGGTTAGTTAAATCCAGCTCAGAACGGGGCCTAGTTATTAAGTTGACGCCTGAATTATCTTTTAGTTGCCTGCAAATGGCCGCACCCACCATACCATTGTGGCCAGCAACGAATACATTTTTCATATTTTAATCCTAGATCAAAACAGGCATCACATGGGTGATGCCTGAATATTCAAATAACCTTTATTCTTTTGCTACAGAGATACTATAACCGTGGTCTTTAAGGAGTGCATGCTGTTTAGCTTTCTCAAGATCGTATTGCATCATTTCTTTACACATTTCTTCGACGGTAATTTCAGGTACCCATCCAAGCTCGGCTTTCGCCTTAGCTGGGTCTCCTAGCAAAGTCTCTACCTCAGCAGGTCTAAAATATCTTGGATCCACTTTTACTATAACGTCGCCAACTTTAACACCAGGTGCTAAATCAGCTTTTACGTCTACCACAGTTGCTATTTCATCGACGCCTGTACCTGAGAATTCAAGCTCAATACCTGCGTAATTGGCACTCATCCGAACGAACTCACGCACCGAGATTTGTTTACCAGTCGCGACTACAAAATCTTGAGCATTTTCTTGTTGCAACATCATCCACTGCATGCGCACATAATCTTTTGCGTGACCCCAATCGCGCAATGCATCCATGTTACCCAGGTACAGGCAAGGCTCTAGTCCCTGAGCAATGTTGGCGATGCCACGCGTAATCTTTCGAGTTACAAAGGTTTCACCCCGTCGAGGGGACTCATGATTAAACAAAATTCCATTACACGCATACATACCATAAGACTCGCGATAATTTACTGTAATCCAATAGGCATACATTTTTGCAACGGCGTAAGGGGAGCGCGGGTAAAACGGTGTGGTTTCTTTTTGCGGTGTCTCTTGTACTAAGCCATATAATTCAGACGTTGAAGCCTGATAAAAACGAGTTTTCTTCTCCAGGCCAAGAAAGCGAATCGCCTCAAGTAAACGCAATGTACCTATTGCGTCCACGTCAGCTGTATATTCAGGTGATTCAAATGATACTGCCACGTGAGATTGTGCACCAAGGTTATACACTTCGTCAGGCTGAATCTCATGGATAATACGGATCAAGTTTGAGGTATCTGTAAGGTCTCCATAATGGAGTTTTAAACGTGGATCGGTGTTATGCGGATCTTCGTAAATATGATCAATTCTCTCTGTGTTGAATAAAGAAGCCCGACGTTTGATACCGTGAACCTCATACCCTTTGTCTAGTAAAAATTCTGCGAGATAAGACCCGTCTTGCCCGGTAATGCCGGTGATTAATGCTTTTTTCAAAATGCAATCCTTTGTGCAATGAGTTAACACTGCCGCTCCAGAATATTAGTTTAAGAATCAAGAAAATATTCAGAATAGCAATGACCGACACACAATTTCTAAACGCTGGATCGTAATGCTTGCGTTCACCTGCAGTCAAACACTAAGGCCCAGAAAAACATGTTTCTTGTAATCAAAGTTTATTTCTTGCACGTTTCTGCAAATCTTTGTCTCAGCGTTGTCAAGAGTTTTGTTTTTGTAAATTCTGTTACCAGGTACAAAACAACAATATGCAGTTGAATTATTCATACGCTTGCCCACTAGAGATTACAATTAAGTCAATAGAAATGAGCGGTTTTGCCACCACCGATTCTTTAAACCGTTTTTAAGTCATACTTGGTTGACCATTCTAATCGCGTCATGCGACTGGTATCCTTAGTTACGTGGAATATCGTTGGGATTAATTATATCCTACCTGATCCTTCCACCGTGGCCTAATAATTTAGCGACTGTATCTTCTAGTTCCCTAGCGGTTAAATCAAAGTCTGTTACAACATTGATATCGCTAAGTATATGAAATTGCCCTCTAATAGCTGCTGTCTTCTAAATTGATTACGAATACTTTTCAAACAGGGTTAGAACGAATGCTGATGTATTCATATATTTACCATGCTCACACATACGCGTGTTTCTTTTTTTTTAACTAGCATCATTAGGAATTTAATTATAGAATCTGCGGTGTATAAATTGACGTACATAATTACAAAACGAAATGCCGAAACAAACGGATATGGAATGAAGGAAATCGTTCATAGATTTATAACAATGAAGTTACATAACGGCTTTATGGTCGCAATGATGTTGCTTTTCTCAATTCGCGCATCCGCTGAGATTTCCAATGAAATAAACTTTCAAGGCTTTTCAGGCTTGTTCAACGTTCCCACAGGGGATGCGCTCAATTACGGTGAATTCCATATAAACTACAATAATTTGGCCGATTCGCTGAGCGGCAGATTCGGTGATTTTGGAACACAGTATACCAAAGGCAAAGTGGTAAGTTTTAGTGTCAGTCCATTTCCCGGTTTAGAGGTAGGTCTGCGCAACCTAGATAGCGATTTTAAGGGGCAATATACCCCCAACGGAAGGATAGGAGAAAACAAAGATAATTCTGATTTGTCTGCCAATATTAAATATTCGCCGACATTCATCCCTAAAGATTGGTTTAGTTTGTCAATTGGAATACAGGATTTAGGCGGGATAGCTAGTAGTTTGGATGCTCAATTCGTTTCGATTTCAAAGGAACTAGGTGACTTTCGGATTACCGCGGGAGCGGGACGTAATAAAATTAACATCAATGCCCCTAGGTATGATGGTGGTTTTTGGGGAGTAGAATACCAACCGTTAGAATGGGTTAAGTTTATTGCTGAAGATGATGGCGCAGACCAGGCAGTGGGGGTAACTCTTTATACTCCTAAAACTTGGCTTAACAGTTATGCTCAGATCTATTCCCAAATTGTTGCTAAGAACAGCTACTTGGATACAGATGATAATCTATACTTTGGTGTTGGTATAAGGACTTCTCTGTTCAGTAGCATAAACACTGGATTTCAAAAAAAATCTGAATCAACCCAAAAGATAGCAGATGTATTCGACTGGTTATTTAATGATTACGATCACGGCAAATATGAACCTGTTGACATAGGATTGAGTGAATACCAGCACACGAGCGATAAGCTTGTTTCTCAACTAGGCCTAATCAAAAGCAGAATAGCGAAACAAGGATTCGAAGATGTGTGGCTCGGACTCGACAATCAGACCTTATTTTTAAGGTTTGAAAACGCAATATTCAAAAGAAATGATTTAGACGCGATAGGTGTTGCGCTTGGCATACTAGCAGGCATGGCACCTGAAGATATTAGCAGTTTAGATGTTACGTTATCTCAGTATGGCGTTCCGATGTTCAGATTCAGTTCCAAATTGGATGATGTTAAAAAATTTTATCGGGGTGAGAGTGACGACTTCAGTCTAATGCGGATGCCGGCTAAAAAACAAAGTGTTGGGGACATGTTGTGGGTCGGTGGAAGTAAGAGCCCTTATTGGACTCCTAGGATAGAGTTTAGCCCTGTATTGAGAAATTTTGTTGGTACTGAACTAGGCGCCTACGATTATTCACTGGCACTTAAAACACAGCTAACTTTGCCACTTTGGGAAGGCGCTGAGTTCTTAATTGACTATGACTTGAACATTATAGATTCTGATTCGTTTAACCGCGGACAGAGTTTCTTTAGATGGCGGCACGATGATGGCGTCAAAAATGTTTTATTAAGACAATCGTTCGCACTTCCTTACAGTCTTTACACCAGTTTCGCGGTAGGCAGAGCCAAAGAAATGTATCTTGAAGAACACAATTTAGTGGCAGGCGAGTTGCATTGGTTAAGTTACAATGGTGATCATAAGGCGTCGATATACGGGGCGTATCTAGAACATGATGACTTCAGTGCTTTTGACAAGGAAATCTACATCGGCCAGTACCGTTATTATTGGGAATCTTTGGATATGTCATTCGCGATAGAAGCGGGACAGTTTTGGCGTCAAGACAGTGGCGTAAAAGTAAGCTCTATTTTTAATTTTGGCGATACTCAAGTTACTGTGTTTGCAAAAGACACTGACGTAAGGCTTTTCGGAGTGAACTTTACTCTTCCTCTTAGCCCAAGAAGGGATATGCGGCCATCTACTTTACAAGTAAGTGGGAACACTACTTGGAACCATTCACTTGCTACGAAAGTAAATGGTGATAGTAATGGATTGTCACCACAGAGGGCTTATCGACCGAGTTATTTGAGATATTTCGAAGAACATTATTTAAACAATGATCGTCTCTCAATTGCATACATTAGAGCAAATCAAAACCGGTTACGTAATGCATACCAATTATTCACACGGTAATTTATGAAAAAACTGAGTATTTTTGTTTTATCCATCCTTTTATTAACAGGGTGTAATCTTATTCCTGGAACCCATATTAGCGAGAGTAAATCACCCAGTTCACTGGTCGGTGAGCAATCGATAATAAATGCAAATGTGGTTTTGATTACTCCTACATTGATGAGAGAAATAGCTGCTAACACACCAGCTAGAGTAATAGATGAGTTCTTTATCGAAAATAGCGGGATAGACGAGGAGTACCGATATAGAATAGGTATCGGTGATGTCCTTACCGTAACTGTTTGGGAACATCCAGAGTTGACTACTCCCTTTGGTCAATTTAGAGGTGCGGAGGAGCAAGGCAACATTGTGTACGAAGATGGAACCATTTTTTTTCCATATGCCGGGAGCCTTGTAGCTGCAGGAAAAACAGTCGTTGAATTACGAGAACAACTAACTAGAGCTTTAGGCAAGTATATTGAAAACCCTCAAGTCGACGTGAAAGTGTCGGTATTCAAGAGTCAAAAATTCTATTTGACCGGCGCCGTAAAAATTCCAGGCACATATCCAATAACACATATTCCCCTTAGGTTATTGGAGGCGATAAATGAAGCAGGAGGGTTTAATGATGATGCAGACATTTATTCCGTGCGCATTACAAGAGATGGAGTCACCACTGAAGTACCAATCTACGATATGCTTTATTTGGGAGATCTATCAGCGAATATCTTGATTAAACATGGCGATGTCTTGCATGTTGCACCTGATGAGCAACGCAGAGTATTTGTGATGGGCGAAGTTACTAAACCACAAGCCATGCCCATGGCGCACAAACCAATTACTCTAACTCAGGTAATTAGCGAAGCCGGTGGATTGAACGAGCTGAGAGCGAGCGGTAATGGAATTTATGTAATTAGGCAATCGGAAGTCCCTGAATCGGTAAATGTATTCCAATTAGATGCTTCAAAAGCTTATGCACTTAGTCTGGCTGACGACTTCATACTTGAATCTCGCGACATAGTCTACGTGAGCGCATCTCCAATAAGCCGCTGGAATCGTTTGATATCTAATTTATTACCAAGTATTACTGGGGTAAGATCGTTGAATGATATAACTAACAACTAATATCAAAACGAAGAACAATCGGGTGCGTCAATAATTTTTCGCTGTAGCTAAGGATACTTAATGTTTAATAGCATACTTATGGTATGTGCCGGCAACATTTGCCGAAGCCCAACTGCTGAATACATCATGAAGAAGATCTTGATGGAAAATGGTAAAAATATCAGTGTATCTTCTGCTGGTTTAGTCGGTTTGTACGACCATCCTATTGAACGAAATGCATTAGACCTATTAAATTTGAATTCTATTGACGCCTCTCACCACAAAGGACGGAAGCTTAATTCTGATCTTGTAAATAATAATGAGATTTTGCTTGTCATGGAGAACAGACAAATAGAAGACTTATGTTCACAATATCCACATGCTCGGGGTAAAACGTTCTTGCTTGGCAAGTGGAATGATGGGCAAGAAATTCCAGACCCTTATCGACAAAGTAAAGAGGCGTTTGAGTATGTTTACAAATTAATCGAAATTGGTTGCAATGCATGGAACCAACACTTATAGGGAAATCACGCTTAATGAGTTCGCAAGCTATCACTTCTAAGGCACATAATAATATAACAAAAATGTCAGGCTCTAAGCATGAAATCGATTTAGTTGTATTAATTGGAACACTGCTAGAGCGAAAGTGGTTTATCGGTATGCTAACTCTACTATTTACTGCCGTTGGTGTTAGTTATTCTGAGTTATCTACACCAATTTATCGAGCGACTGCCATGGTTCAGGTTGAAGAGAGGGGAGGGGCTGTTCCTGGTTTTGACGACCTGTCAGGTATTTTTGAGCAAACCTCTGCTGCGGTAACGGAAATAGAATTGTTAAAATCTCGTAGTGTTATTGGCGAAGCAGTTGATAATTTGAAGCTAGATGTATTAGCTGTACCAAAACTATTCCCTGTACTCGGTGGAAAAGCATTTAGGAATTTTAAAGAGACCGAAGATATTCCTCTAGCAGAACCAAAATTTGGAGCTGATATTTATGCATGGGGGGGGGAACATATAGATATATTTAATCTCGAGGTTAGTGAACATTGGCTTGAACAAAAGCTAGTTCTAAAATCAACGGGAAAAGACATGTATGACTTGTTCGATTCCAAAGGTCACAAAATATTAAGCGGTAAAGTCGGCTACCATGCGGAAGAAAACGGCATTAGTATTACAGTCAAGGCCTTAAAAGCTAGGACTGGTACGGAATTTTTATTGGTCAAAAACAACAGACTTAATACAATTCTTCGATTACAGAAGCTGATCAATGCAAGTGAAAAAGGTAAAGACTCGGGAATAATTAACTTAAGCTTTGAAAATGAAAGCCCGTACCATGCTCAAAAAGTGCTCGATATGGTGGCTAGTATTTATGTGAAACGGAATATTGAAAGAAGTTCTGCGGAAGCTCAGAAGTCGCTAGAGTTTCTAAAAGTCCATTTGCCCGATGTCAAAAAGCAATTGGAGTCTGCAGAAAACCGTTTAAATGAGTATCAAGTAAAGCAACAATCTGTAAATATTAGCCTCGAGACTCAAGGTATATTACAACAGGTTGTTGAGTTAGATACTAAACTCCAAGAGCTTGAACTGGAGCAACTCGAATTAGGCAGACGATTTAAATCAGAGCACCCTTCAATTAAGGGGGTCTTACAGCAGATTAAAGTTGTAAACGAGCAGAGGCGAAAACTAACAAATCAAGTCGGAGAGTTACCTGAAACGCAACAAGAATTATTGAGGCTAACTCGAGATGTTGAAGTTAACAACGAGATTTATACTTTATTGCTAGCCAAAACCCAAGAGCTAGATATTATGAGAGCAGGAACTATTGGGAATGTAAGAATTATTGATGTAGCTGCAGTCGATACAAGTAAACCTGTTAAACCAAAGAAAATTGTTATCATAGTTTTGTCGTCCGTTTTAGGTGCGCTGATAGCGTTTTTTATTGTGCTGGTACAGAAGGCTTTATTCAGAGGGCTCGAAGAGCCGAAAGAAATAGAAGCATTGGATGTACCAGTATATGCAACAGTACCTTTTTCGGACTACCAAGAAAAAACTACAAGATTTTCTAAATTAAAAGCAAGTAAAAAGCTTACAGAGTCAATCTTGGCCATTGATAACCCAGCTGATATATCGATTGAGTCTCTGAGAAGCTTAAGAACTAGTATACATTTTGCCATGATGGACGCCGTAAATAATATAGTTTCTATTTCTGGGCCTAGTCCAGGCGTCGGGAAATCATTTATATCTGCCAACCTTTCTATAATTTTAGCGCAAAGCGGCAAAAAAGTGCTCCTCGTGGACGCAGATATGCGTAAAGGACATTTACATAAAAGTTTTATGATGAAAGGTGAGCTCGGACTCAGTGATGTTCTCTCAGGTCAAAATGAGGTAGAGGATGTTTTAAAAGCATCAAAACAAGAGAATTTAACCATAATTACCAGAGGGCAAGTTCCACCAAATCCATCGGAACTTTTAATGAGCGCACGTTTTTCTAAACTTATAAAAATCATAAAAGAAAGGTATGATATTGTCATAATTGATACCCCCCCTTTATTAGCAGTAACTGACCCTGCTATTGTTGCATCACATACAGGAACAACTCTTGTTGTTGCAAGATACGCTCAAACGCAAATCAAAGAATTGGATTTAACTATAAATCGTTTCTTACAGAATGGTACAAAAGTTAAAGGGGTTGTTTTTAACGGGGTGCAGAGGAAGGCAAATGGATATTATGGATATTATGGATATTATAATTATGAGTATAGATCGGACACAAAAAGTTAAAAAAATCTCACCATGACCAGTCAAACTAGGAAAGTTCTCGCAGTATTTGGCACTCGGCCTGAGGCGATAAAGATGGCGCCGCTATTGCGACTACTAAATAATGATGAGCGATTTGAATCGAAATGTTGTGTTACAGCTCAACATCGTCAAATGCTTGATCAGGTTCTTGAGCTATTTGAAATATCACCTGACTATGATCTAGATTTGATGAAAACAGGACAAAGCTTACCGGAGCTGACAAGTCAAATTTTGTTAAAGGTAACCCCAGTATTACAAGAGTTTAAGCCTGATATTGTTCTAGTGCACGGCGATACGGCTACGACTTTAGCAACAAGCCTAGCTGCCTATTATGAAAAAATTGACGTAGGTCATGTCGAGGCTGGATTGCGCACTAGCAATATATACTCACCATGGCCAGAAGAGGCCAACCGTAAACTAACCGGGGCATTAACAAAATATCATTTCGCCCCAACTGAAAGAGCCAAACAAAACCTGCTAGTTGAAAACTACAAAGACGAAAATTTATTTGTAACAGGTAACACCGTTATCGACGCGTTAATGTTGGTAAAAGCCCAAATCGAACAAAGTAGAAACTTGTCACTAAATTTGTCAGGACAATTCCCATATTTAAATGAAAATAAAAAGTTAATATTAGTTACAGGGCACCGTCGCGAGAGTTTTGGTGACGGATTCGAGCGTATTTGTGAAGCTTTAGCAAAAACAGCAAAAAAACATCAATCGGTTGAAATCCTTTACCCTGTGCATCTTAATCCGAATGTACAAGAGCCAGTTAATCGTATACTAAAGGGCGTAAACAACGTCTATCTAATTGAGCCACAAAAATATTTACCATTTGTCTATTTAATGAATAGGGCTCACATTATTCTTACTGACTCTGGAGGCATTCAAGAAGAAGCACCGAGTTTAGGTAAACCTGTATTGGTAATGCGTGATACAACTGAAAGACCGGAGGCAGTTGATGCTGGAACGGTCAAGTTAGTGGGTACAAATGCGGATCTTATCTGTTCATCAATAACAGAGCTGCTGACGAATGAAGCTAGTTATGCCCAAATGAGCAAGGCACATAACCCATATGGCGATGGCGATGCATGCAAACGAATTTGTGAAGTTTTAGCTAACTCATGAACATCACTTAGGCTTTTGCTTTTACTCACATCTTAATGTTCTTTTTTACAGAGGGTCTATGTCATTCAATATTATCTCCGTTATTGGTCTCGGTTATATTGGTCTTCCAACTGCCGCAATGTTCGCTTCTCGAGAGAAAAAAGTAGTCGGCGTCGATGTAAATGAAGGTGTAGTTGATACAATAAATCAGGGGGAAATTCATATTGTAGAGCCAGAACTAGATAGGGTTGTTCATGCTGCTGTCACTAAAGGTTTTTTAAGGGCAACCTTAAAACCTGTAGCAGCGGACGCTTTCCTAGTTGCTGTCCCTACTCCTTTCAAAAAAAATGATTCCACAGTACCTGAACCAGATTTATCTTTTGTTAGAGCCGCAGCTAAAGCTATCGCTCCAGTTTTAAAAAAAGGAGACTTAGTTGTTCTAGAGTCAACGTCACCAGTGGGTGCGACCGAGCAGATGGCTGAATGGTTAGCCGAAGCTAGGGGGGACTTAAGTTTTCCTCAGCAAGTTGGTGCAGAGTCAGACATTCGTGTAGCGCATTGCCCTGAGCGAGTGTTACCCGGCCAAGTGGTGCGGGAGCTTGTGGAAAATGATCGAGTCATAGGCGGAATGACCACCTTGTGTTCGTAAAAAGCAATTGAATTGTATAAAACTTTCGTACAAGGAGAGTGTGTAATAACTAATTCTAGAACCGCTGAGATGGCGAAACTTACTGAAAACTCTTGTAGAGACGTTCAAATTGCCTTCGCCAACGAGCTATCTGTAATCTGCGACAAGTTAGAAATTAATGTTTGGGAGCTGATTTCATTGGCTAATCGTCATCCGAGAATCAATATTTTGCAGCCTGGGCCTGGTGTTGGAGGGCACTGTATTGCTGTGGATCCGTGGTTTATCGTTGCTAGCTCACAAGAGGAAGCTCGACTAATTCATACAGCTCGTAAAGTTAATGATGACAAACCTGGTTGGGTATTCGAAAGAATTAAACAAACTGTGATTGATTATCTACAGAAACATCCAAATAAAACAATTGCTGATATCAAAATTGGTTGCTTTGGTTTGGCGTTTAAACCCGACATTGATGATTTAAGAGAGAGCCCAGCAATGGAAATAGTTTCAATGGTACAAGAATGGCACAATGGCACAATTGCTGTTGTAGAGCCAAACATAAATTCACTACCTGGAGCACTGCACTCGTGTGACCTTCAAAGTGCAGAGAAAGCATTGGACAGTGACGTAATCGTTATGCTCGTGAGCCACCAAGAGTTTTATGGTTTACAAGTTATGACGAGTTATGTGGTAGATACTAGAGGAATTCTAATAAATGGATAATTTTTCTCTTGGTAATAAAAAAGGACTTATCGACCGAAGTTATATAATAGCCGAAATTGGACAGGCTCACGATGGTAGCCTCGGGACAGCTCATGCCTATATTGACGCTGTTGCCGAAACTGGCGTGGACGCAATTAAATTTCAAACACATATTGCCAGTGCAGAGTCTACCCGCCATGAAAAGTTTAGAGTCAAGGTTTTCCCTCAAGATGAGACTCGATATGATTACTGGAAACGAATGGAGTTTAAGCCAGAACATTGGAGACAGCTCGCAGAACATGCAAAGTCAGTCGGTTTAGATTTCTTATCGACCCCTTTTTCTACTCAAGCTGTTGAGCTTTTAGAGAGTTTAAATGTACCAGCGTTTAAGGTAGGCTCTGGAGATACTAATAACGCTGAGCTAATCGAAGCCCTTATAGAGACTGGAAAGCCAATCTTATTATCAAGTGGTATGTCAAGTTATGACGAGTTAGATAGCGTGGTAGGAAAAATTAAGCTAGCCGGCAGTCCATTAGCTATTTTTCAATGCACAACATCATATCCATGTACTCCTGAAGAAGTTGGTTATAATGTTATAAATGAATTGCGGGAGCGATATCGATGCCCTGTAGGGTTATCAGATCATTCTGGCTTTATTTACCCTTCTTTAGCCGCTGTTACATTAGGCGCGCGTCTATTGGAAGTACATACAGTGTTTTCTAAGCAGTGTTTTGGACCGGATACAAAAAGCTCCGTATCATTGTCGGAACTTAAAAATTTAGTGGAAGGAGTTAGATTTATCGAAAGAGGTTTGGCCGCTAATATTGATAAAGGAGTGGCCGCTGAAAGTCGTCTAGAAACCAAACAGCTTTTTTCTCGAAGTGCCTTTTATACTGGAGCACTGAGTGCAGGAAAAGTATTAGAACGCAGCGATTTCGCAATGAAAAAGCCTGGAGGTGGAGTTTCCTATGAAGAGGCCTTGGCTTTGGTTGGTAAAACTTTAAATGTAGATAAGTCATTTGATGATTTTTTAGAACTGGGCGATTTTAGGTGAGAAAAATACTTGCAATTCTAGTGGATCGAGCAAACTACGGCAGAATGAAGCCGGTTTTGTCTAATTTACAAGCAGACTCAGATGTTGAACTAGAAGTACTTTGCACAGGTACAATGTTATTACCTAGGTTTGGCCAAGTTGTTAATATTGTTGAAAGTGATGGTTTCAATGTTTCAAGTAAAGTTTTCATGGAAATTGAAGGCTCAAACCCTACGACTATGTCGAAAAGTATTGGTTTGGGCATTGTTCAGTTTTCAACTGAGTTTGACAGAATTTCACCGGATTTTATTCTATTAATTGGGGACAGATATGAAGCATTGGCGGCATCTATTTCGGCAGCTTATATGAACTTACCGATCGCGCACATCCAAGGTGGCGAGGTTTCAGGCTCTATTGATGAGAGCTGCCGTCACGCAATTTCTAAATTTAGTCATTTGCATTTTCCGTCCACAAAGCGCGCGGCTGATTATCTTATAAGGATGGGGGAAATTGAAGAGTCTGTTTTTAATGTTGGTTGTCCCGCAGGTGACTATATCTTGTCGCTACCCGATGATCTAACGAGCGAAGACTTGCATGGTGGTGTAGGTAAACCGATAGATGTAACAAAGCCATTTTTGCTGGTTATTTTTCATCCTGTTACTACTCACTTAGATACAAGACATGAAGTTGAAGAAATTCTTGAAGCGTTGAATAAAATTGGCATGCAAACAGTTTGGCTGTGGCCAAATGTTGATTCTGGAGCCGACAGGATTTCCTCAGCAATTCGTGCATTTAGGGAAAATAATGATGCTTCCTGGTTGTATTTAATTAAAAATTTCCCTCCAGAAATATTTCAGAAAGTACTAAAAAAAGCCGCGTGTGCTGTGGGAAATTCGTCGAGCTTTATTCGTGATTCTACATTTAGCGGAGTTCCCGTGGTTCTGGTGGGGGATCGGCAAGTAGGTCGTGAACGGGGAACAAACTTAGTTGAGGCTGAATTTAATAGTGAAAATATATACGAAAAAGTTAAACAACAAATAAATCATGGCCCATATCAGGGCTGTCAGATTTATGGTGATGGTAAGGCCTCGCAACGAATCACAAAAATTATCAAAGAGTTTGAAGCGAATATACAGAAAACAATAAGTTACGTGGACAAATAAAATGTCAGGGATTTTGTGTCACTTTACTTCCGAACCAACTTCTATCAAAAAATCCGAAGAAATTATTAACTCTTCATTAATAGGTAGACAAATGGTCGTTGATACACATTTTCTAGGCAACGGGCATTTAGGTTTAGTTTCAACGCCAAACAGCAGTGCATCAGTAGCAACGTGCAATGAGCACAAACTACTTGTTTACGTTGATGGATATTTCGTCGATGCATTTAGAACATTAAAAACAAGTGCTAGTTGGTTTTTGAGCGAATATTTGAAAAAAGGCGAAAGCTGTATTAGCGAGTTAAACGGCTCGTTTAATGTATTGGTTTACAATCTAGACTCTGATGATATTTTGATTATAACCGACCGGCATGGCACACGTCCGCTTTTTTTTGTCCCTGAACGTGAACAGCTATCGGTCGCGTACCGTGCAGAAATGTTGGCACAGTTCGGTGCAGTCGAGAAAAAACTAAATCAAAACATGGTGGCAAATATGTTAAGCCACAGCAGAATTTGGTTTGGTGACCAGACCTTTTATCAGGAAGTTAAACTACTACCCTCTAAAGCAATTGTGCGATGGTCATCACGGGATGGGATTTCAATATCCAACTATTCTCCAGTTTCTCTATTTGATGGCATAACTCCTACAGTCGAGGGATTAGCAAGAGTTTTTAAAGATGTTATGTCTGACTTTGCGGCCATTCCAGATGTTGGGCTAAGTTTGTCTGGAGGGTTAGATTCGAGGATTTTATTGGCAGCAGGATTCAAAGGTCCAACCTTTACTTGGGGTTATCGCAAGGCAAATGACGAGATAAAATTGGCGGAAGAGTGTGCCGTTGTTAATGGAAACTCATGGGATTTTGTAAATTTAAATCCAGAGTCATTCCTAGATTCAACAGGTGAGGGGGATGTTGTACGTGAAGGGCTTGATCTTTTTGTTCAATCTTACGCACTTGAAAACTACCCTCAAGTAGTTGAGAAAGGTGTTTGCGGCCTCATGACTGGGTTAGCTCTGGACTTTACCATGGCTGGTTCGTACACGCCTAAAAGTTGCGCAGATTTGTCACTAGACCAAATTGTTTCATATTTGTATTCCAAAACTGAATATTTCAACTCTGAGCAAAGGGAAGAATTAATAACAAGTCCCGAGTTGAAGGATGCTGTTCAGAAGGTAGAGGCGTTAATTGTTGATAGCTTGGCTAGCGACTTTTACAAAGCAGGCGCTATTGAAGCACTTCAAAACTTTTTTGCAGAATATAGAGTTAGGCGTTGGATATTCCAAAGACAAATGTGGCAAAGAGCTTTTCTAGAAGACTATATACCTACATTTGACAATCGATTGGTGGATTACCTTGCTCTGTTCAGTCTAGAACAAAGAGCAAATCACAAGTTGTTTAAGGAGGTCCTTGCTGAACTTTCAAAATCGCTGTCTGATGTCCCTTATCAAGGAACAAACTTGCCGCCGAGCGCTCCTCTAGAATTTTGGCAAGAAGGTACGAAACTCGAAGAACAAAAAGAAAAATTAGCTCGAACAGTTTTTTATGAAACTAAAGGCAACGTGTTTGTTCCTTACAATCGATATTATTCGAATTTCGACGAGTGGTTTAGAGTTGAGCCAAGATGGCGGGAAGCCGCAGAAAGTTTATTATTGTCGGAAGAATCACTAATTACAGACTTTGTGCAACCGGACGTTGTTGCGCGGATGCTCGAAGAGCAAACCAGCGGTAAGAAAACCCATTTTGGCAGATTAATAATTCTTATGTCGCTGGAAAAAACATTAAGAACTTTTAAGAGTTAGGCTAAATTAAAAAGGTAAAGATGTGACTAAAAAAGTTTTAGGCATTATTCCAGCGCGCGGAGGTTCTAAGGGGGTTAAACGTAAGAATATTCGAACTGTTGCTGGCCAGCCTCTTATATACTGGAGTATCAAGTCTGCCAAGGAATCCAATGTTTTAGATTTTTGTTGTGTTAATACTGATGACGACGAAATTGCAAATGTGGCGGCTGAGTATGGTTCTGATGTAATCATGCGACCACCTGAACTAGCGCAAGATGAAACTCCAATGCTTCCCGTTTTACAATACGTTTGTGAGCAGGCAGAGGCTAAATTCGGTAAATTTGATACAATAGTGTTATTACAGCCAACAGCCCCTATGCGTGAAGCAAAAGACATTCAAGGGGCAGTAGAAGCATTTCACATTAATTGTGAGTCACGTTCATTAGTAAGTGTTTATCAAGTTGATGACTGCCATCCTTCTCGAATGTATCGTATTGAGAATGGCACACTTTGCAAGATATTCGCTGAACCCCAAGGTTCTCTTAGGCAAGATCTAGAACCTATATATCATCGAAACGGTGCTCTTTACATATGTGAACGAGATTTATTAATGAAAAAAAATCTACTGATATGTGAGCATCCGATTCCTTATGTAATGTCAAAAGCGAATTCTGCGAATATAGACGATGAAGAAGATCTTTTCATTGCAGATAAGCTCATGCAAAGAAAGTACAATTTAGATGAAAGTCCTAATTAGTGAGGCTAAGGGCTACTCTCGTAAGGCCATAGATATCTATCGAAAAATTGGCGAAGTAATTGAAATAGACGGTAACCTACATCAAATTGAGGGCGTTATCAAAGACGTGGATATATTAGTCGTTAAACTAAAATTTACGTTCTGCAATAATATATTAAAACGAGCTAAAAAACTTAAATACATAGTTACGTCTACAACGGGTCTAAATCATATAAAATTACCAAATAATTCAAAAGTGCAGATAATATCGTTAAAAGGTGAAACAGAGTTCTTAAATACGATTACTCCTACGGCTGAATTGACATGGGCGTTAATACTGAATTTATTCAGAAATATTCCGGCCGCTTTAATGTCGGTCAAAAGAAAGCGCTGGGAAAGAGAAGCTTTTATAGGTAGGGAACTTTCAAACAGTCGTTTAGGGGTTATTGGTTACGGTCGATTAGGTCGTATGGTGGCGCGTTTTGGTGTCGCATTTAACATGGATGTAGTCGTGTACGATAAAGACCCACACAAAAAAAGTGCGCTAGAAAAAGGGGTCGGTTTTAGCTCATTGGAAGAAACGTTGAGTTACTCAGACGTCGTTACAGTCCATATCCCATTAAATGATGAAAACGTGAAGTTTCTTGACAAAGAAAAGTTGTCGTTACTTAAAAAGGATAGCATTTTCATAAATACCTCTAGGGGAGAAGTCGTTGATGAACAAGCATTATTGGAACTGCTAGTAAATGATCATTTGGCTGGAATAGGCCTTGATGTATTAGCAGACGAGGTGTCTCAGGTTCGAGATTGGATCCACTCAAATCCAATTATTAACTCACAGTATTTTGGAACCAAAATTTTGGTTACACCACATATAGGGGGAGCGTGTAGCACAAGCATGGAAAGAACGGAAATCTTCGTTGCGCAAAAAATTGAAGCCCTTTTAAGAGATTAAAGGTGATAAAAAGTTTACTTAAAGGCGGCGCCATATACGCGTTAAGTGATTTGTTACGCAAGCTAGTACCTTTCATACTACTCCCCCTTTTCGTCACTAATTTGTCTGTTGAAGAGTTTGGTCGACTTGAATATATCACGATAATATCCACTTTAATGGCTTACCTCGTTGGGTGGGGGAGCGTGCAAGGTCTGCTTCGCCTATACGTAGTGGATGGGCCTAAATATACATGTGTAACCTTACAAATAATAACAGCTAGCTTTTTGGTTTTGATGTCGGGTATTTATTTATTATCAAGAGCTTTAGATTTAGCGCTGTTATTTGATCTTCAAAGCATAAAAATATTGTTTGTTTGCGGGTTGTATGGATGGCTGTTTGCCGTCACGAACGTTGCATTTACAATTCTTCGTATTGAAGAGCGATTAAGAGAGTTTGCGGCATACAATTTATTATCGGCATTGCTTCAAATTTCAGCGATCAGTGTTTTATTGATCGTTATGAAACAGGGGGTTATGTCAAAAGTATATGGGTTGGTGAGTAGTTATTCCTTAATGCTGGTAGTACTATTATTCACTGTTATGAGAAGAAAAATTGTATTAGTTTTTTCGTTTAATTTGGTAAAAAAAGCTCTTTCATTTTTCACTCCAATAACGCTCAATAACCTACTTGGTTGGTGGGGCAGTTCAATTGACAAACTGGCTGTGAAATCTCTACTGGGTGACGAGGCGTTAGGCATATACAGCTTCATTCATCAATTGGTACAGGTATTTAAGTTAGGTGTAGAGAGTTTTTTTAAGTCATTCAATGTTCTTTTATACAAAAGACTAGAAATGAAGAGTATTTTGGATAAACATCAGTTTTTATTAATTGGCATGTTACAGATAATAGGCCTAGCCTATGTAGGCACAATTGGCTTGATGAGCTCGCAAGGTTTCTTCAGTAATTATCAAGTTGTCGGCTCAGTGCTAATTATGCTAGCTCTATCCAGGACACTAATGCTAGCGAACTATATTGAGGTATTGAGGTATTACGTTGAGATAGACTCGAAAACTGTTTTGAAGGCCAATGTTGTTGCGGCCATTTTGCTAACAATATCCGTTTCGATATTTGTGGAGTCTTGGGGGGCTGCAGGAGCAGCTTTTTCAGTTGTCTTGTCAGCATTATCTAATTACACTATTTTATGTTGGAAAAGGGATGGGAAGCCCAGTTTAGTCCTTAAGAAGCTGCTGGTGTCGGCTGTTCCTTGGTTAGTTCTTCTATTTTTATTCGCTTAAATGAAACCAAATGAATGTCATATATATCAAAGCCTTTACCGATAGTCGGTATTTCAAAATCAATAGTACGAACGCACCGAAAAGGTCGTTTTCTTCAGTTGATTAAAAAGAGGAATTTATTTCAAACAATTTTGTTAAAGTTCTTACAGAAGAAGCATCGATTACTGTGTTCTTATGTGGGGTGTTACGTTCCATTTAGCGCGAAAATTTGCAGAGGTCTGGTATTACCGCACGGTTTTTACGGCGTTTTTTTGTCCAAACGAAGTAAGATAAATTTCGGTGTTACCATTTTACATCAGGTTACGATCGGATCGAATCCACTCTCATCCAGCAATATGGCTCCTGTAATTGGAAGCTATTGTTTTATAGGGGCTGGTGCCAAGGTGGTTGGAAATGTGAACGTTGGGTCACAATCCGTAATTGGTGTAAATCAAGTAGTCACGGCTAAAAGTACTTTTCAATTAAAAATGTGAGTGGCATCTCAATAAATAATAAGGTTAGGGATAGTGGATGAAGAATATAGTGATACTTACAAGTAATGAACTTCGGCATACATTTATGCGAAAGGCCATTGCCTTAGATTCTGAGATTAATGTTTTGGCAAGTTATTGTGAAAAAAAATCACAGGGAATCAGGAATGTCATCAAGCAAAATAACGATGATGCTGCCCAACTTTATCATATTGAGAGTAGAGCGCGGTCAGAAGCTGATTTTTTTGGTGCGTTTGTTAATTTGACGCCTGACAACTCCGCACCTCAATTTATCGAGAAGGGTGAAATAAACTCTCAATCTTTTATCGATGAAATTATTGAACTAAAACCGGATCTCGTTATCGCTTATGGTTGTTCAATAATTAAGCCCCAATTGATAAACCATTACAAAGACCGATTCCTTAATGTTCATTTGGGGCTTTCTCCTTATTATCGTGGCGGTGGGACTAATTTCTTTCCTTTAGTAAACCGCAAGCCAGAGTATGTAGGGGCTACTTTCATGTATATAGATGAAGGTATTGATACAGGTGACATAATCCACCAAATTCGGGCTGAAGTGCACGCAGAGGATGGCCCTCACCAAATTGGTAACAGGTTGATCTCAAAAGTTGCATTAAGCTACATCGAAGTTATTAAGAATTTCGATAAGTTAGTTAAAATAGAGCAGCCAAAAGATAAGAAGTCTGGCTTGTATTACTCGTCTAAGGACTTTACTCCTGATGCAGTACGAGAAATGTATAAGAACTTTTCTAATGGAATGGTGGAAGAGTATCTGGAGTTAGATGAATTAGAAAAAGCCCCTTTATTTGTAAATCCGATATTGGCGAATTTATCATGAAGTCAATAATGTATCACTACGTACGAGATGCTAATCCTCAATTTCCATTCTTTAGGTACTTGTCAATTGAGAATTTTAGGAAACAGTTAGATTACTTTGACGCAGAGTTTGGTTTCGCCAAATTTGATGATTTTATTGGAGTAATTAATGGCAGCGAGGATTTCTCTGTTATAGAAAACAAGGTTGTTTTAACCTTCGATGATGGTTTCACTGATCACTATGATTATGTCTATCCAGAATTACTCAAACGTGGCTTATTTGGAATTTTCTACATACCAACGGGAGTGTATTCTCAAAATAAACCATTGGACGTCCATAGAATACAATATTTGATGGGGAAAGTTGCTGCAAAAACTCTTCTTGAATTTATTTATCCACACATTTTACCTCACATGCTAAATGATAAGGAAGTAGAAATCTTCTCTGTTAATACTTATCGCCTACAGAACAATGACAAGTGGACACAAGAGTTCAAGAAAGTTTTTAATTACTATATAAAGTACGAATTTAGAACAAGCTTACTTGACCTCTTAGTTGACGAATTTTCCAGTGACAAAGAGATATTTCATAATTTGTATATGTCGGTTAAGCAACTGAACGAAATGCAGTCAAACAATATGTTGATAGGTAGCCATAGTGTAAATCATAAAGTGTTTTCAAAATTATCTGACAGTGAACAGAGAAGCGAAATTTTTGATTCTTTTTCTTATTTAGTTCGCGAGCTTGGAGAGCCTAAAATAAGAACATTTTGTTACCCTTATGGTGGCTTTCATACGTTTAATGACACAACAGAAGAGCTACTAGATGAAGTGGGATGTAGCTTTTCATTTAACGTTGAACAGAGAAACGTATCCCTTTTTGATTTTACAAATAGGCGCCAAGCACTCCCTCGGTTTGATTGTAATCAATTCAAACATGGCCACTCATCGATAGGCTCCTTTAGACCTCAATATCCTAATTCGTAGCGAAGTGGTATTATATTGAATCATTTTTTTCGAGCACTCGTACATTAATGCCAGCTTTTAACTTACCGAAACACAGTAGTCGAGGTTTATTATTGGCCTTTTTATTGGTCCCAATATTGTTTAGAGAAGTGTTTATCACACTACTTGGCTCAATCGGCCAAGCTTTATCGCTTTCTCCTTTTATATTCGCGTTCGCTTACGCTTTGATATTATTTAGTGGTAATAGAAAAGTCGACTTTCAATATGTTTTACTGTTGTCTTGGGTCTTTTGGATTTTTACTTTAGTTTGTTTATATGGTCAGTTAACTGTTTACGGTGACATTTTGTTGTCCCCTATCTTAGGTTCACTACAATACTTAATGCCAATAATACTCGGGTATTCTGTTAATAAATTAGCAAGCAATAGATATGGTTCTGGCGGTGCACAGCTAATTATTAAATATCTCAGTCTGTTTGCGATCGTGACTGCAGTTGGTTCTTTGATTCAATTTTATGTCAGTATCGACCTATTTGGTTTAATTTCAAATAGAATTTATACCAATATTGATAATGCTCATGTAACTAAAAGAGCCATATCTTTTATTGCTTCGCCACAGGCTCTAGGCGCTTTTTTGGGGTTCAGTTTCCCTCTTATTTCATATTATCTCGCCCGAGATAATTTCAAAAGAATGCTGGTATATCTAGTTGTTTTTAGTGCAGGTCTTCACACTGGTAGTAAAGCTTTCATTGTGCTGACCGCGGTGTACTTTTTTGCATTGTCTCCTCTAAGGTGGAAGGTTGTTGTTCTGTGCGGTCTAGGACTGCTAGTATCTATCTATTCTTTTACCTCCATTGATTTAGGAGTCGATGCATTCAATAGACTTTTATACCTGCCTAAAAATGTTTTGTATCTAACTTCATACGGTACCTTTAGTATTTGGCATGAGTTTTTGACATATGACCTTTCATTACTATCTGTATTGGCTGGCAATGGTATCGGCAGTCTGGCTACATCCTCCCAGTCTATATTTGGATATAAAATACTAAATGGTTCTTCAGAAAGCTTTTTGATTCAACTTTACTTCGAAACTGGTGTTGTCGGAACTTTACTATTTTTATTATTCTATTTGGGGTCTTGTGTAAAAGTATTAAGGTCTTTTGATAAGCGATTGGGTTTAATGCTTTTTGCTTTGTTATTTAATATGTCTTTTACCCCAGCTTTTTTCGGCTTTACATTTGCTTCTATATGTTATGTTGCTTTGTTCATTCCAATCCAGAATGAAGTACAGTGTCATCAAACAATATAGATGCAGTAGTTAAGGCAATAGATTGGCCACGGCTACACAATCTAAGTTGTATCTTCGTTAAGTGCAAAACAACCGAAAGACTTCCCCGACGGTTTCCTGTTCAAATTAATGTTATATCGTAACAGTATGCTTTATCCTAAGCGTCCGCTAATCTGACCCTTACCAGAGATTCGCACCAATACCCTGTAAATTTACCTGTCAGGCTTAATGCCAGTTAGTAGAGGGATTTAAGATGCATGTACTTTAATAAATTCGTGTATCATAGGCACATCTACTAAATGTTTTCATTGGAGTACTGATGGTTGTTGGGTATACATGTGGAGTGTATGATCTTTTTCATATAGGACATTTAAATTTATTACGAAATGCAAAGTCACTGTGCGATAAACTTATCGTCGGGGTTACAGTGGATGAACTCGTAGGATATAAGGGAAAAGAAGCAATTATTCCTTTTGAGGAAAGAATTGAAATTGTTCGCAATATTGAATGTGTCGACGTTGCTGTTGCTCAAAGAAAGATAGATAAAGTAGAAGCTTATAAGAAGCTAAAGTACGATGTTTTGTTTGTTGGTGATGATTGGTATCAGCATGAAAGCTGGCAAAAAATGGAAGACGAGTTAAAAGGTTATGGTGTGAAAGTCGTTTATTTCCCGTATACGTCAAAGACTTCTTCGACAAAACTCCGGGCTATTATAGATAATAAGGTTCGATATGCGTAATATTTTTACTACTAACGGTAAAAATGAGGTAGACGTTTTATTTTGTATCGAACACTTTGACAGAGAAATAGAAGTCGTTATTGAACTGACTCGGTTGCTGTGTAAGCAAAAACTTAGTGTCGGAATAGCATCTACTATTTTCCATATTTATGAGATTGCGAATAAGATAAAGCCTCGGGTGGTGGTAACAGCCTCTACGGCATTTGGTAAAAATTCAGTCGGTTCACTTTTGTATGAGCGATACGGCCAATCAATAAAGTTTGTCAATCTAAATTATGAGCAGTTTATTAGCAGTTGGAAAGGTGATTATAAGTCAACGAAAAGTGCATTTGCCAAAGAACATCAAACACAACTTGTTTGGGGCGAGTATTATAAAAAAATCCTGATTGAGTCTGGTTTCAATAGGGATAACATACATATAACCGGTCGTCCTCATCTTAAATATCTAAAAAATAGATATGACTCAGTCAACAAAAAGTCGGCAGAACTTTTGAGTAAGGTAGGTTTAAATACTGATAAGAAGACCATCTTCATTGCGTTGACCGACGGACTTGCATTTGCCAAACCAGAGAAAATAGATTACATAATTTCTCAAGGTGCGATAGAGCATGAACTAAGAGATTCGATTAGAATCATTAAGAGTAACTTGCATGAGTTATTTAGACAAATCTCGGAGTTTGATGGTCTCGATGTGCAGTTTGTGTTGAGGCCTCATCCATCAGTGCCAACTTCAAAGTATGAAGATATATTTAAGGAACAATTAAGACTTGAAAAAGTACCAGAGAATGTGTCGATTCTAAAAGATTATGATGCATATACGTGGTTAATGATATCTGATTGCTTTATTACAAATTATTCGACACTGTGTATAGAAGCTGGCGCGCTAGGTGTTCCGACTTTTGCTTTTCAATGTAAAGGCGAATCATTGGGTAAAGGTGTCTGGTACATGAACAGTATTCAAACGATTGAGCATGTAAGCGCCTCACTCGAACAACAAACTCTCAAATTTAAAACTAATAATTATTATATGGACTTTGAATTAGACGGAATAGAGTTAACTATCAAAGCTCTTTTGAGACAATTAAGTCAAAGTAAGGCTTGCTTTTCTAACAAAATGCCATTGGTGTTTAGAAAGAGAATACTAGGCTCATTGGCCAGACGGTTTGCTGTCAAATACGATATGCTGATCGGAATGATGCCCAGGACACAAGGGTTAGTTAACGACTATTTTAACCATGAAACGATAATGAAAAAACTGCAGGAGTTAGAAGCCGATGTTTGAGGGATTTCGAGAGCATTTAGTCGAATACAATAGGCACGAAAAACCAGCATCTACCTTTTATCATCGCCATTTTTCTAAAAACGGAGCAAAAGTAGCAACCTACGTGTTCCTAAAATTAGGTATCAGTCCCAATTTTATTTCGCTCATATCATTTCTTACGGTATTTGCTTGTAGCTTTTTTATTGCACATTCTCAATATTTAGGGCTTTCGCTCGTTTTACTTCAATTGTCTTACATTTTTGATTGTTCTGATGGTGTCGTTGCTAGAATTACTGGGAAAGGTTCAAAGTTTGGAGAAATGGTAGATGTCTCATTTGATCGTATATTAGGTGCGATATTTTCATTTTCATTGTTTATCCACCTTGTCATGAATTACTCTCTGGATCCCGAAGAGTATTTTATTTATGCGATATTATTAACTTCATACCTAAGCTTCACTTTTGTTTCGACATTACGTGGTTATATATTTAAAGAACTAAAGAACAAAGCGAAAGAAAAAAAGAAGGGATTAGTTATAAATCTAGCGTTTATTATTTATGAGTTCATAGATACAGGTATTTATTATTTGATTATTTCTATAGCCGTTGTAGTAGGTTTATTAGACTGGGTTGTTGCACTGTATGGTTTAATGGCTCTCCCTCTAATTTTGGCTAATTACTTAATTTGTTGGAAAGTAATAAATGAAAATCGAAGAATTTCAGAATAAGTTTAAAGTTAATGAGTTGTTAATATATGAAAATTCTAGCTGGGCATGGTCTTTAAGGCCTAAGCAGCTTACTTATTGTAGCTCGGTTATCTCGTTGAAAAGAGAAGCGTTGCACTTTTCGGACGTAACAGTAGAAGAGTTTAAGGATTATGGTGAAATCATCTCAAAGTTAGAAATGTGTTTGAATAAGTTTTGTAGGCCATTACTTTTCAACTATTTGTCTTTGATGTTGGTAGATAGACATGTGCATACGCATGTTTTTCCAAGATTTAATGTTTGTGCTGAAAAAAATCCGTCAATGGATGCATTTTATCCTAACCCTGTTGCATTGAATGCTCAGCCTTTGAACATGTCTATCGAAGACTTAGCCCAGTTAAAAAACAAAATTGATTTAATTTAAGAGTTGTATGAAAAATAGTTTTTCGGTTTTGATGTCGATCTATGTTAACGATGACGTCGGCTTCCTGCGTGAAGCATTTGAAAGTTTAGTTAAACAGTCTGTGTTGTTTGAAGAGCTTGTCGTTGTTTGTGACGGAGAGATTACAGATGAACAAGAAAGTGTTCTTGCTGATTATGAGAAAAAGTTTGCATTGTTAAGCATAGCATACAAGAATCCTCGTTTGAAAATTAATCAGGGGCTAGGAAATGCGTTGAATTTTGGTTCTGGTTTTTGCACACAAAAATATATTGTTCGAATGGATAGCGATGATATTAGTACGATAGATAGAATCGAAAAATTGACTGCAGTTATCTCCCAATACCCAAATGCAGATGTAGTTGGTGCTTTGATTGAAGAGTTTAACTCTAATCCAGGCGACCTAGGTATTAAAAGGGTAGTACCTGAGGGTACTGCTAGTATTTTTAATTATTCTAAGATTCGTAACCCAATGAATCACGTGACAGCTTGCATAAAAAAGGACTCTTTGGACCGAGTCGGGGGGGACGAAAATGTATTGTGGCATGAAGATTACTACCTTTGGATTAAAATGTTGCGACTTGGAATGGAGTTGAGAAACGTCCATGATGTTCATGTATTTGTTAGAGTTGGTGAATTGGGTGGCCGAAGAAATGGAATTAAATATCTAAGAAGTGAATTTAATTTTTTGAAAAGGTGCTTAAGTATTGGGCATTTCTCTCTTTTGAATACCATATCATATATGCTCCCCCGGCTGTCGGTAAGATTAATGCCTGCTGGTGTAACTGCATATATTTATAAGTTTTTAAGGTCTGCAAAATAGATGATTGCGGTAGCATGAAGGTTTCTGTTTCCGGTGCCTCAGGTTACATCGGTTCCAGCCTCTGTGACAAGTTATTAAAAGATCCAAGTTTAAACGTAACTAGATTAAGTCGAGAATCTATACAGGGGTTCGAAAAATCTCCTGAGTTGAGCGACAACGCTGATTGGACAAATTTGTTGAACGACATCGACGTTTTCATCCACTGTGCAGGTTTAGCGCATGAAACAGATGGTAGAAAAAGTAGTTCATTAGAGCGATACTTAGACATTAATCTTAAAGGCACCCTTCAGTTAGCCCGACAAGTAATTGGAGCAGGAGTGAAACGGTTCATCTATTTTAGCAGTGCTTCTATTCACGGACTGTCATCTGGTGTGCGACCATTGACAGAGCGATCATCGGTAGAGCCATTATCTTTTGGTGCCATCTCCAAAGCTTTAGCTGAAGAAAAGCTAAGAAAAATATTTGAAGGTAGCGATACTGAGTTGGTAATTTTGAGGCTACCATTGGTTTATTCTTTTAACGCCCCTGGAAACTTTAAATCACTATTGATTCACACAGCCAAAGGAACGCCGTTACCATTTAAGAGGGTTTTTAATCGTCGCTCTTTATTGTCTGTGAACAATTTAAGTGATTTAGTTTTGAATATTGTAAAATCCAAAGGCTGGATTTCTGGTACTTTCATGGTGTCGGACGATGAAACAATATCTTTATCAGATATTATACAGAATTTGGCTTTAGGTATGGGAGTTAAAAACCCATCAATACCAGTTCCAACTTTTATATTCGTTTTTTTTGGCCGTCTGTTCAATAAAATGGTTTTGGTGAATAAGTTGATAGGAGATTTTGAAGTAGACTGTTCAAGAGTAAAGCAGGAGTTAAATTGGTCTCCTCCGTTTGAAATTAATGCTGAACTGCAAAAAGCAGGTTTTGAATATAAAAATAGAACCAAATATTAGAATGTTTATGTTGTTCAATTTTCCACTTTTAGGGGGGGGGAAAAGATTATTATGAGGTTTCTCGACTTTTTGTTAGCTTTTATTGGTTTGTCAGTCCTATCACCATTGTTAATTGTGCTCTTCATTATAGGGGTGTTCGATACAGGTTCCCCGCTATTTTTCCAAGAGCGAGTTGGAAGATATAAAAAGCCATTTACTCTTGTAAAGTTCAGGACAATGTCATTGGGTACCGAATCCAAGGCATCTCATTTAGTAAGTAGCCGCTCAGTAACAAGACTAGGAAGCTTTTTGCGCAAGACAAAGTTAGATGAATTACCTCAACTGTGGAATGTGTTGAAAGGAGATATGAGCTTAGTTGGCCCCAGACCAAATTTATATAATCAGCAATCAGTGCTAGATGCAAGGGATAGTCTAAATGTATATGATGTTAGACCCGGAATAACTGGCCTTGCACAAATTAAAGATATTGACATGTCTTCTCCAAAGTTGTTAGCTATTAAAGACTCGGAAATGATTTCAAAACTTTCGATAACGAGCTACCTCAACTTGGTTCTTCTTACCATCGTAGGAAAGGGACGAGGAGATCGGGTCAGGAAATAAAATTTAAACTTTTAAAACAACTGCTCTCTGGGTATATCCTTCACCATATTTTTAGAGAGTTTTCAAGTAAGTACCATAAGTATTTCATTTCGGACGAATAAAAATGGCAATCTAAAAGCCTTGACATTAAAAAGGTATATACATGAAGGTTTTGATAACCGGAGGAGCTGGATATATAGGTTCCCACACGACAGTAGAACTTATTAACTCTGGCTATGACGTTATAGTAATTGATAATTTACAGAATTCTACATACGAGACTGTTGAGCGCGTAAAGCAAATTACAGGAAAAAGTTTTGATTTTTTCGAACTCGATTTAACAAGTCAAGAGAAGCTTAACCAATTTTTTGATGAGCAGACAGATATTGATGCGGTAATTCATTTCGCAGCGTTGAAGTCTGTTGCGGAGTCTACAAAAAATCCATTAGATTACTATCGAAATAATGTTTGTGGAACTATTAACCTTTTGAACGAAATGCAAAAACATGGTATCGGTAATCTTGTGTTTAGTTCTTCTGCAACCGTGTATGGAAACTCAGATTTTTTCCCAATAAAAGAGAATTTCCCAACATCGGCCATTAATCCGTATGGTAGAACAAAGCTGATGGGAGAGCACATATTAGGCGATCTTGCGGCTTCGAACACTGACTGGTCTATCGCACTGCTAAGATATTTTAACCCCGTGGGAGCTCATGAGTCAGGCCTAATTGGAGAGAGTCCCAGAGGCATCCCTAATAATTTAATGCCCTTTATTGCACAGGTCGCTAGCGGTAAACGCTCGAAACTTAAAATATATGGAAATGACTATCCTACCGACGACGGCACGGGAGTCAGGGACTACATTCACGTAGTGGATTTAGCAAGAGGGCACTTGAAAGCCCTTGAAAAAATAAAATCGCAGAAAGGGATAAGTAGTTATAATCTTGGCACTGGCAGGGGATACTCTGTTCTGGAAATGGTAAAAGCATTTGAACAGGCATCTGGGCAAACTATTCCTTATGAGTTCGCTGGACGTCGTGAAGGAGACGTTGCAGAATGCTGGGCTGATACAACTGAAGCGGAGGAAGAGTTACAATGGAGGGCTGAGAAAACACTAGCCCAAATGATGATAGATATGTGGAGGTGGGAAGTAAGAGATTTAGGCGAGAAGGTAATTTTGAGGGATTGACTTACTAGTTTACACTAGTCCAGCAAAAAGTTCGTTGAAAATTAGTTTTGTTTTTTAGAGTCTGTAACTAAATCTGTGTAACTGCGGATTAACCAATCCCCTGTGGATTTTAGATAGGTAGTTATGAATAAAAAAGAACTAGAAGCGTTTGCTAAGCAAGCAGTCAAATCAATTAAGATGGAAGTTGATCTGACAGACCTCCGTAAGATGTTAACCAAAGTGAAAGCGTCCGGTGAAAGACGTCTGAATCGCCACTAATTTCCTAGACACCTCTTAGTTAGATAAACTGACCGAAAGAGAGGTGCTTATGAGCGGTAAAAGTTACCCTGAAGAATTTAAAATTGAAGCAGTTAAACAAGTATTTGAACGCGGTTAATCCGTCGCTGATGTAGCCAAACGACTCGATGTTATAACTGTAATCCCCCCGAAAGTTAGCAGCAGTTATTAGTAGAAAATTCCATTAAAATAAACGTAAGGAGTTTTCTATGCGTAAATCAAAATACAGTGACAGCC
>WKFJ01000002.1 GCA_014872785.1 Alteromonadaceae bacterium | reverse complement strand
GTTTGGGAATGAAGACACCAAACCAAGTGCATAATGAAAAAGGCCAATGAACAAATTCATTGGCCTTCAAAACCGTCAACGTATTTTAGGACGGGACAGACAGTATCTTAGTAAAAGCTTTTCTGCTCTTTTGCCATAGTTTTTAAGATGTCCGCAGGTGCAAAACGATCGCCAAACTGGCCTTGGTAGTGCTCTAATCGAGCAACAACATGACTGATACCCAAGCTGTCCATGTAACGGAATGGACCACCCAAGAACGGAGGGAAACCAATTCCAAAAATAGTACCGATATCCCCATCTCGTGGATTGCGAATAACTCCCTCGTCCAAACACAATGCCGCTTCGTTTAGCATTAATAACACACAACGTTCGGCGATTTGTTCGTGACTTAGCTTTTTACCGGCATCTATTCCTAATAAGCTGTAAACGCTATCATCGACTTCTTTGCCCGGTTTTTTACCCGAGTACTTATACAAGCCGCGTTTATTTTTCTTACCTTTGCGATCGTCTTTTAGAAGCTTGTCGAATGCATCGGGCGCTTGGAATCTTTCACCTAAGTCAGCAACCAAAATCGGTGAAATCTTGGAACCAACATCGATACCGACTTCGTCTAACAATTTCATAGGGCCTACAGGGAAACCAAACTTAACCAACGCCTTATCTATATGATCGATTGCTTCGCCGGCCAACAATAAATTAGCCGCTTCATTCATGTAAGGTGCCAAAATACGGTTCACGTAAAAGCCTGCGCCGTCTTTAACAACGATGGGGGTTTTACCCTGTTTCTTAGCAAATTCTACCGTAGTAGAAATGGTCTCATCAGAGGTTTTCTCATGCGCAATAACTTCAGCAAGGGGCATTTTGTCCACCGGTGAGAAGTAGTGCAAGCCAATAACTTGCTCTGGGCGAGCCGCCTTTTCAGCAATGTGTTTAATAGGAATTGACGAGGTGTTTGACGCAAAAATAGTAGACTCTTTGCAGTTGCTTTCTACGTCGTTGACCATTTGCTGTTTCAAGCCTAGGTCTTCAAATACAGCCTCGACAATGATGTCTGCGTCATTGAACCCTTCATAAGTCAAAGAACCCGTCAATAGAGCCATTTGCTTTTGCATTTCCGATTTTCTGATAAACCGGCGTTTCACCTTTTTGTTTAAGATGTCATAGCTATATTTCATAGCATTAGCAATACCTTCGGGGCGAACGTCTTTGATACGCGCCGGCTTTTTCGCTTTAGAGGTGGTAACAAAAGCAATGCCTCCGCCCATTAAGCCCCCGCCTAGAACACCTACTTTGTCTACTGGTGCAGGCTCTACACCTTCAACACCCGTTTCTTTTTTCATTTCAGTGGTAGCGAAAAAGATATTGCGCAATTGTTCTGACTCAGGCGACATCACCAGTTTGCCGAAGAAACGTGCTTCTAGTTCATAACCGCGTTTTGTTGCTTTTCCTGCACTCGCTTCGAGTACATCTAGAATGTATTCTGGCGCCGGATAATTTCCTTGGGTTTTCTTGACTGTTTGCTTTCTAGCTTGTTTGAACAAGACCTGACGGCCAACTGAGGTTCCTTCTAGGAATTTATTCGCCCCCTTAAGTTTAGGTGGGTTGCGCTTTGGAATACCTTTAAGCGCATATTGCTTGGCAACTTTCAATAAGATGCTCTTTGGCACAGCGTCATCAACAATGCCATATTTTTTAGCTTGCTTGGCTCTAACTTGCGAGCCTGTCAGCATCATCTTCATCGCTTGTTGGATACCAATTAACGCAGGTAAACGCTGCGTACCACCACTACCGGGTAGTAGCCCTAATTGTACTTCAGGTAAACCCATAACCGTTTTGGCATCATCGGAACAAATGCGATAGTGACAGGCTAGCGCCAGTTCCAAGCCGCCACCTAAAGCCGGTCCATGAATAGCTGCGACAAATGGAATTTTGAAGTTTTCCATGCGATCAAACATTTCTTGACCGCCTTTAGAGAGTTGTTCTGCTTCTTCTGCCGTTTTACAGGCCGCCAGCATAGTAATGTCGGCACCTGCAACAAAAGAGCTCTCTTTGCCACTGACCAACACGACGCCTTTAATACTCGAGTCAGCCTCAATTTCATCTAAAATACTGGTGATTTGCTCGCCAAATTCTGCCTTTAGAGTATTCATTGTCTCACCGACAACATCCATCGTTAAAATGGCAATACCGTCGTCCTGTTTTTCCAGGGTAAATGCACTTTTCACTAAATCGTTCATAAATAATTACCTTTAGATTGTCAGACGAGCTTATTCAGTTTCTACGACCATAGCGGCACCAAGACCACCTGCGGCACAAGCAGTTAATAAACCAGTACCACCACCGCGTCGATTTAATTCGTTAAGCATCTGCGTGATCATACGCGTGCCAGTCGCCGCAAATGGATGCCCGTAAGCGATTGAGCTACCCATTACGTTAAACTTATCCATATCAATTTCACCGGTTGCTTTACTGCGGTTTAATTTTTCTTGGGCAAACTTATCACTTGCAAACATTTTAACGTTAGCCAACGTTTGCGCGGCGAACGCTTCGTGCATTTCAATAAGCGTTAAATCGTTAAGGGTCATACCAGCACGGTCAAGCGCAATAGGCGTTGCATAGGAAGGCCCCATCAACATGTCTTCCCACACGTCAATAGCAGAGAAGGCATAACTTTTGATATAGCCTAGTGGTGTATAACCCAAAGCTTTAGCCTTGCTTTCGGTCATCATCAGGACCGCGGAAGCACCGTCTGTTAGCGGTGTCGCATTGGCTGCCGTTACTGAACCGTGCTTTCTGTCAAACACAGGACGTAACTTCGCATAACCTTCCAATTTGGAGTCGAAACGAATGTTATTGTCTTTATCAAGCGCACCTTTAAACGGCTCAGCATAGGCCGTCATTACTTCTTGGATCAACTTGCCTTCGTTCCAACTATTTGCAGCGTTGGTGTGTGAACGGTGTGCTAATTCATCTTGTGCCTCACGACTGATATTATGGGTTTTGGCCATTTGCTCAGCCGTTTGTCCCATTGACAGCCCCGTTGAATATTCAGCAACAGCAGGCGGTACAGGCATTAAGTCTTTCAACCCAAGTTTTTTCAAAATCGCCCATTTTTGTCCCAGCGTTTTGGTTTTCTGTAAATCAACTAACGCTCTTGCCAACTTTTTAGACACACCAATTGGCGATACTGATGTTGAGTCAGCACCACCGGCAACTCCAACTTCTACAGTTCCAGCCATCATAGACTCGGCAACGTTCACCGCAGCTTGGAAGCTTGTAGCACAAGCTCTTGATACGCTGTAAGCGTCGGTGTGAACTTGCATGCCCGTACCTAGTACGATTTCGCGCGCAATGTTAGGCGCTTCAGGCATCTGTACAACTTGCCCGTAAACCAGCTGGTCTACCCACTCAGGCTTGATATCGTGTTTCACTAATAATTCGTTTACCACCATTTTGCCCATATCGAGCGCGGGGACACCGTGAAAATAAGTAGCCATTTTGGCGAATGGCGTTCTCAATCCAGCCACAATGGCGATACGGTCGCCGTCTCTAGTAGTGACATTTTGTTGTTTGGACATACGTTAACCTCGTAAGTGGTCTGACCTGTTATGGTGCACGGATTGTAATGATATTATTAGAAAATACAATCTAATGTTGCTTTTTTGCGCCAAATGTTAATTTTTTTAACATACGTTTGAGTGGTCAATGCGCAAACCCTCTAATCAAATTGCAAAAATCAATTTGCTTTGTAACATTGTTTTTCCTCAAGGGAACCCCATCTAGACGCAAGGGTCTGTTATTGATACTTATTTTACTGGGTGACTTATCAATGCGTTTCACTAAATATTACCCAGAGTTATCAACAGAATAGTTTAAATTTGAACAACTGCCTCGAAATAAAGAGACAGTTATTACCTCAGAACAAACGAATAAGAAGTACTATGGCTGCTGAAAAATTTGCACAACTAAAAGAATATCTCGATAGCCAAGTTATCGGACAACCGGAATTTACCCAGAACATTCTTATCGCCCTATTGGCAGACGGACATCTGCTGGTAGAGGGACCACCGGGACTTGCTAAAACCCGAGCCGTGAATGCTTTGGCCAAAGGCATTGAAGGTGACTTTCACCGTGTACAGTTTACACCCGATCTACTACCTGCAGATTTAACTGGTACCGATATTTATCGCCCAGAAACTGGCGAGTTTGTGTTCCAAAGCGGCCCACTGTTTCACAACCTTGTTTTGGCTGATGAAATTAATCGTGCTCCAGCCAAAGTACAGTCTGCTTTATTAGAAGCTATGGCTGAGCAGCAAATTACGGTAGGTAATAAAACTTACGAATTGTCAGAATTATTTTTGGTAATGGCGACACAAAACCCCATTGAGCAAGAAGGTACTTATCCACTTCCAGAAGCCCAGTTAGACCGCTTTTTAATGCATTTAAGTGTTGATTATCCTGGCGCAGAAACAGAACTTGAAATTTTGCGCTTAACCCGCGATGAAGCCATGGCAAACAGCGTGGCAACGCCCTCACCTATTAGCCAACAAGATATTTTCAGCGCCAGAAAGTCGGTTCTGGGCTTGCATCTTGCTGATTCATTAGAGCGCTATCTAGTTGAATTAATTGTCGCTACCCGACAACCAGGCAAATACGATCCACAATTGGCGACTTGGTTAGAGTTTGGTGCCAGTCCACGTGCTACGATTTCTCTTGATAAATGTGCACGTGCCCACGCGTGGTTAGCAGGACGGGATTTTGTTGGTCCTGATGACATCCATGCAGTGTTCCACAACGTTATGCGCCATAGGATTTTACTTTCCTATGAAGCAGAGGCAGACGGTATCGATGCAGACAATGTGCTTGCTCGCATTCTTGAGTTAGTGCCCGTACCCTAATCGGAGAGCGTCACGTGACTTTGGATGTTAGCCAATGGCTAGATAAGCACCACGCTAATGGTATTGAGCTAGGTATGAAAGAGCTGCTTTATTACCAAAGCAAAACCTCGCTTATTAGCTTAGAGCCAAGAAGAACCGTACAAGCCAAACTTGCTGGCAGCTACCTGACAAAAATGAAAGGTAGGGGCATGGAATTTGACGAAGCCAGGCACTATCAACCTGGCGACGATATACGTGCTATTGACTGGCGTGTGACTGCAAGAACGGGCAAAACACATACGAAATTGTTCCGAGAAGAAAAAGAACGCCCAGTGTTTCTAGTGGTGGATCTGTCTAATTCGATGCACTTCGGCACTCAACTTTTATTCAAATCTGTTCAGGCTGCTCACTTAGCGTCTTTGGTAGCTTGGTGTGCAGCAAAACGCGGTGACCGAATCGGCGGCCTGGTGTTTAACGAAAACGAGCACCGAGAGTTTAAACCTATGACGCGGCAAAAAGCCGTGCTGTCGCTGCTCAACGGGTTGAAACAAATGCACCACCCCCATGCAACGACAAATAATGACCAAGATAGTCTGACAGAAGCCTGTGCCAGAATTCGCAGATTAGCGCGTCCCGGCAGTATTGTAATCATGATTAGCGACTTCTTGGCTTTTTCAGAGAAAGCGCAACAGCATATAAATCGTGTCGCAAGACACTGTGAGGTATTGGCTTATCGAATTTCAGATATATTTGAACACCAATTGCCCGACGTCAAAACGCCGCAAATTGTTAGCATTACTGACGGTGTTAATAAGCAAAGCTTCACTTTAGGCGCAAAAAACCAAGCCCAAGCCTATGAAAAAGCTCATCAAAAAGAATTTGATGAAGTAAAACGAAGGCTACAACAGTCTTTGGTACAAGTAATAGATGTCAGCGCAGCAAGCCCTCTAGAGGCTCAATTAAACCCTATGGTGCGGTAACATGGATCCGTTAGCTCAATTAAAAGATATACAGCTTCCCCAGGAAGTTAGCCAATGGCCACCGGCCTATGGTTGGTGGTTGCTTGCCGCTGTCGCTATTTTTGTAATGGTAGCCACAGTTGTGTGGCTCTTACATAGGTCTAGACAAAGAAAAGCCATGAAATTGGGTTTAATTGCGATAGCGCAGATAAACACAGACAAAGAAGATTGGTTGCAACAGCTAAATATGAAAATGAAGCAAGTTTCGCTTGCCTATTTTGCCCCGGAAACAGTTGCAAAATTGTATGGCAAACAGTGGCAGACATTTTTACAAGCGCTTGTAAAACCCGCTAAGGTCTCTCAAGTACAAGAGCTGCTTGAAACAATTGGCAATCAGTACTACCAGCCTGAAGCTGCTGTAGATAAAGAGTTATTGATTAATCAAAGTAAGTATTTTCTTAAAGCGGCGTTCCCACCGAATCGCAAAACAAGGCGGTTAGTAGAGTCTAATTCAGGTGAGGTAAGCCATGATTGAATTTGCTTGGATATGGGCATTAGCAGCGTTACCACTGCCATTTTTAATGCGGCTTTTACCTGCTAAAAAACGCACCGAACAGGCCGCCTTGATGGTACCTAAGGTAAGCGCAGGCTTGTCAATTGTTTCTAAACAAGGCGGTACAGGCCGCTTTAAGTTGTTTACCGCCATCATCATATGGATGCTATTGGTGTTGGCCTGCGCGCGTCCTCAGTGGTTAGGGGAACCGGTCAGCATTCCCGCGGAAGGTCGAGACCTAATGGTTGCTGTTGACTTATCTGGTAGCATGAAAGTTGATGACATGACTGTTAACGGACGTCAGGTAAACCGCTTAGTCATGATTAAGCACGTATTGATGGATTTTATTCAACGACGTGTTGGCGACCGCATTGGTCTGATTCTATTTGCTGATACCGCCTATTTACAAACGCCTTTGACGTACGACCGCAATACCATTTCAGACATGTTAAACGATACTGTTATTGGACTTGTTGGCGAGCAAACTGCCATTGGTGATGCGGTTGGCTTGGCGGTAAAAAGATTCAAACAGAAAGAAGAATCTAATCGCGTATTAATTCTCCTTACTGACGGACAAAACACTGCGGGAAATATTGATCCGTCGCAAGCAAAAGAGCTCGCTGTCGCTGAAGACGTTAAGATTTACACTATTGGTGTAGGCGCGGATCAAATGTTAGTACGCGGGCTATTTGGCAACAGACGAGTTAACCCTTCACAAGACCTAGATGAAGATATGCTAACAGATCTGGCTCAGTCCACAGGGGGGCGTTATTTTCGCGCTAGAGACACGGAATCGTTACAACAGATTTACGCTATTTTAGATGAGTTGGAACCAGTAGAAAGAGAATCTCGTCAGATGCGGCCATTGCAAGCTTTATTTTATTATCCCCTGGGCGCAGCGCTATTGCTTAGTTTTGCCATGGCATTGGTTCCCCTTTTTAGTCGAGGAAAGCAATGATGTCATTTGTTGAAATTCTCGATAACTTTCATTTTTTGAGACCCTATTGGTTGCTTGCTTTCATTCCATTGCTAGCCGTAACGCTCTTTATAAAACGCAAGTTAAAGGCGCAAAGTGGATGGCAGAGCGTACTGGCGAATCATCTTTATCAACATTTAATTAGCGATAAAAATATTGGCCGCAATCTTCCACCTATGAATTTATTATTAGTGGCTTGGCTATTAACCTGTTTAGCGCTGGCAGGACCGACATGGGAAAGGTTGCCGCAACCTGTATATCAAGTTAATCAGGGCAAAGTGATCGTTATGGATATGTCATTGTCTATGCGCTCTACCGATATTGCACCAAATAGATTAAGTCGAGCTAAATTCAAAGCGATTGATTTGTTGAACAAGGTCAGCGAAGGCGAAGTGGGTTTGGTAGCTTATGCGGGTGACGCGTTCGTGATTAGTCCATTAACCGCGGATGTACAAAATTTAACGGCATTAATCCCTAGCCTTAGTCCTGAGATTATGCCGACGTCAGGAAGTGAACCTATATATGCTATGGAAGAAGCCTTTGCCCTGTTGAATAACGCTGGCTATAAAAAAGGCGACATATATCTTATTACCGATGGTATTGAATTGTCTGAGGTTGCTCCTCTGAGAAAGATGTTGTCGGCTACCGATTTTAACTTAAGAGTCATGGGTGTTGGCACAGAACAAGGCTCTCCAATTAAATTATCATCGGGCGAATTCTTAAAAGACAACAATGGTGCGGTTGTTATTCCCAAACTGCCTGTCGCCAATTTGACGGCACTAGCGCAAGGCTCTGGACGTTACATTACGATTCAAGCCGACGATAAGGACATCGAATTCTTATCTGAACCAACCTTACTGTATGAACAGGCAGAAGAAACTCAGGAAGAAGACAGCTTTGGCGACCAATGGAAAGAAATGGGTCCATACTTGTTGTTACTACTATTACCTATTGCTGCATACAGCTTCCGTCGCGGTGTGTTAACTGTCGGTTTATTGATATTGCTGCCGCTATACCAACAACCGGCTCATGCCAATTGGTGGCAAGACATGTGGCAACGCAAAGACCAACAGGGCATGCAGGCGTTCAATAAAGAAGATTTTGCGACCGCAGCCGAACGATTTGAAGACCCATTGTGGCGCGGTTCATCACACTATCGAAATGGCAATTTCGAACAAGCGGCCAGTGAATTTGCGCAATTCGACACTTCCGAGTCTAACTACAACCTCGGCAATGCTTTGGCGAAGCAACAAGAGTTTGCCTCTGCCATTGCAGCCTATGAAAGAGCGTTGGAGTTGGATCCAAACAATGAAGACGCAGCCGCAAATAAAAAACTCTTGGAAGACTTGATGCAGCAGAATGATCAGCAGAACCAAGGTGACTCTGAATCTGAGGATGAGAACGAATCTCAAGAGAATCAAGATCAAGAAAGCCAGCAAAATGACTCTCAAGATTCACAGTCGCAAGATGGCGAGCAAGGCGAACAGTCAGATCCCCAGCAACAAAATCAAGATTCCGAGTCTCAAGACTCTCAAAGTGAGTCAGAACAATCAGATTCACAGCAGCAAGAAAGTGAATCGCAACAACAAGGCGAGGAACAACAAGAAAACGCTGAACAGCAGCAACAAGATACTCAACAGGAAGAGTCAGAGGGAGCCGAAAAAGAGGCTGAAGCTGCTGCACCGCAAGAGGCTGAATTGACCGAAGAGCAAAAAGAACAAATGCAAAAGATGGAAAGGCTGTTACGCAAGATAAATGCTGATCCGGCGTATTTGCTACAAAGAAAAATGCAGCTGGAACAACAAAAGCGCAGAAGACAGCAAGTCCCCAGCAACAACAAAAAAGACTGGTAGCGAGAATAAGGTTTAAGCAATGAGAGCAATAACGTTTACAACATTACTACTACTGCTAGCGACTATTGGAACGCCACATGCGGCAGTGACAGAAGTAACCGCCGTGGTTGATAAAAACCCAATCACGATTGAGGAATCTTTTCGCTTAGAAATTACCGCGAACGATGACGTATCAGCTGATGCCTTTGATAGCTCTCCCCTGCTGCAAGACTTTGTGGTAGGACGCACCAGCGTGAGTAGACAAACCAGTATGGTGAATTTCGACGTCAGCAAAACTACTAAATGGACGACAACATTGATCCCTCGCCAACCAGGTCAATACACAATTCCGTCGCTCAACGTTGCAGGACAAACAACCTCGCCAATCCAAATTAGCGTCTTACCTGCTTCTGCCAGTAAAAACGTCGCTAACGATTTATTCATCACCACCGAAGTAGATTTAGAAGAAGCCTATATTCAGCAGCAAATCCGCTACACAGTAAAACTGCATCTAGCATTTGATTTACAACGAGGTTCTTTGTCCCAGCCGGAAGTTAAAGATGCCGATATTAGGCAAGTAGGTAATGACAAGGAGTATACCGATATTATCAATGGCAAACGCTACCGCATTGTAGAAAGAGTGTTTGCCATTATTCCCAATCGAAGCGGTAACTTCGTCATAAAAGGCCCATACTTTGAGGGTGAAGTTATTGATAGTGGCCGTCAATCATTTAGCTTTTTTAACAAAACCAAAACGGTAAGTCGCGTAGCCAAAAATAGGGATATCCGTATTCTTCCCATGCCTGAGGACTATCCACATCATTGGCTTCCGAGTGAATATGTCGCACTAAACGAAGAGTGGCAAATGGCAGATGACGAGCGCATCGAAGTTGGTGCCCCGATTACTCGCACTATAACCCTAACTGCAGTAGGAGTTGTGGAAGAGCAATTACCCGAGATCAACAGCCAATACACCGCAGCATTTAAGGCTTACCCGGAGCAGGCTAATACTACCACAGTGCAGCGAAATGGTACCTTCGTCTCTCAACGCACCGAAACCGTAGCACTCATTGCCAATGAAGCAGGCGAATTTGTTGTGCCAGAGGTCAAAGTTCCCTGGTTTAACGTAAAGACCAAAAACACTGAATACGCCACATTGCCAGCAAAAACACTCACTATCAGTGAAGCACAAATTGCTACCGCCAACCTGCCGGTTCAAGCAGAAACAACGCCCGAACAGGCAACTCCGGTTATTTCACCTTCATCTCCTGTAATGACACCTAATTGGTGGTCGCTAAGTAGTTGGATTCTATTACTGCTATGGGTTAGCACTTTGGTTGCCTGGTGGCAAAGCAATAAGCAACGCCAAATTCCAGAGAAAAAAGCGTCGACCTCGAATCGCTCTACCGACTCCTGGGCAAGTTTGCAAAAAGCGTTAATGAAAAAATCTGTTGCTGTGGCTGAAGTAAACAGTCTATTGGAAGCATGGCTGCGAGTGCATTATCAACAACCGCAAGCGTCGCTGAGCAGTCTGCTGCGTCTAGTGAACAGCCAGGAGCTCTCGACACTGATAAATGAAATGCATAAACACCAATATGGTGAGGCCGAAAATGGTGCGTGGTCAGCTAAGCCGTTATTGAATGAATTACAACGCTTGCACAAAGAAATACGCAAAGAAAAGAGTACTGACGACAAAAAGCTAGCAGAGCTCTATCCGAACTAGCTTGATTTAATTTTGACAATGGCAGTAGAAAATTTTTAGTAAAACCTGAAAAGCTCTGTACAATCAAATAAATGACTTTACCAAGCGAGTCTGGCAAATTGCCTTGAACCCGAGTGTTGTGTAAAGTCTTCACTACAAAAATCACGAAAATATAACAAATCCCTAAAAATTGTGACGACATCACGAAATCAAAATGAAACTCCATCGGTCTCTGGAGATATAAAGCAAAAGCAAGTGCGATACGAGCGACTCGTGCGCGAGTTGCACGGTGACATCTATCGCTACGCATATTGGCTAGTAAAAGATAAAGCTGTCGCTGAAGATATTGTGCAAGAGACTTTTTTACGCGCCTGGAAATCACTCGATTCGCTCAAGGATGAAAAGGCCGCCAAAGCGTGGCTAATTACAATATTGCGCCGCGAGAATGCAAGGCGTTTCGAGCGCAAGCAATTTGATTTAGTAGACATGGATGATGTGTCTCTGGCGGACGAACAACCAGGCTATGAAACGCAGCTAGAGCATAATGAATTGCGCGGATTAATGGCCAATTTGAGTGAAGAGTATCGCGAACCACTCATGCTCCAAGTCATTTTTGGCTTCAATGGAGAAGAGATCGCAAACCAGCTGCAACTTAACAAAAATACGGTCATGACAAGATTGTTCCGCGCGCGTAACCAATTAAAAGACGCGCTGGATAAAGAGATTTAAAGAATGGAGTTTTCCAATGAATGATGCAGAGTTTCGCCAAGCATTACTGGTGGAACCTTTCACAAGTGACAGCACAGTTACCGACAAAATAGAAGGTAATGCTGAACTTGAACAGTTACAAAGCGAATATCAGGCCTTTGACAAAAACCTGCGCGAAACAGCGCAAGTTGATGTGCCAGAGGGTTTAATGGCTTCGTTAATGAATATTCCTTTGCAGCAAGAAACGGTAGATGAGTCAACGTCATCTCAAAGTGAGAAAGTTGTACCGATCACAAGTAGGAAAAGGAACAATTTTGTTCAGCTAGCACTTGCCGCTTCGGTTGCCTTCGCTCTGGGCTTGAGTTTCACCATGCTGCAAAACCAACCGGTTGTTGAAACCGGGACTGAAATTGCGCTCGCGCATGTTTACCATGAAGCAGATTATGCAATGCAACTGGATGGCAATGTTAGTCTTGAAGACGTCAATGCTAAGCTTGCAACATTTGGCGGTGAATTGATGGCTAAGTTTGGTCGCGTGACGTTTGCTAACTATTGCTTTTTCGAAAAACAAAAGAGCTTGCACATGGTAGTCGAAACCGATTTTGGTAAAGTAACTATGTTCATTACGCCCAAGGATTTAGACAGAGCCATCGACAATTCATTTAGCGACGACAAATACGAGGGCTCAAGTTGGTCAATGCAAACCGCTGATCTAACCATTATTAGTGATAAGGAAATGAAGGTAGCGGACAAACATGAAAAACTGCTGAAACACTTCCGGTTTTCTGCCTAATCTATATTAAAAAAACACCGCTTCGGCGGTGTTTTTGTTTGAACAGACAGTGCAATAGTAACAAGGCGCTAGACCCCTCCCCCTCAAAAATGCCATTATAACGGCGGGACAACAACAATAATAAAAACAGTAACAGCTATGGATCCATTTATACTCGTTTCACTCTCTTTGTATTTTATCCTCATGATTGCCATCGGTCTGTTTGCATTTCGAACGGCAGACAACAGTATTGATGGTTACCTCTTGGGCGGGCGGCAAGTTGGACCACGAGTAACCGCGCTTTCCGCTGGAGCCTCAGACATGAGCGGTTGGATGCTCATGGGTTTACCTGGCGCCATGTATTTAACAGGGCTCTCCAGCAGCTGGATAGGAATAGGACTTGTTATTGGCGCTTTTTTCAATTACTTACTTGTCGCGCCAAGATTGAGAGTTTTCACAGAGTTAAGTGCATCCTTAACTATCCCGGATTATTTCGAAAATCGATTTGAAGATAAGTCGCATCTTCTTCGCTTAATTTCTGCCGCGGTTATCATTGTCTTTTTCGCGATATACACAACATCTGGCGTGGTTGCCGGAGGCAAACTGTTCGAGTCGGCATTTGCCATGGACTATCGCATAGGACTTTATGTTACCGCCGGAATTGTGGTTATTTATACGCTCATTGGTGGCTATTTGGCGGTCAGCCTGACCGATTTTGTGCAAGGTTGCATTATGTTTGTTGCGCTTATTCTTGTACCTGTAGTGGCTTTAACCGAAATTGGAGGCATTGGCGAGACAATATCTACTGCAACTCAAGTCAACGAAAACGCGTTCAATATGTTAACTGGTGCAACACTTGTCGGCGTAATCTCCAGCATGGCTTGGGGTTTAGGGTATTTCGGTCAACCTCATATCATTGTTCGGTTTATGGCAATTAGCAAAGTTGAACATATGGCGACTGCTATGAAAATTGGTATGAGTTGGATGATAGTCACTTTACTCGGTGCATTAGCCGTAGGACTAATCGGTATCGCTTATGTGCAAAAATTCGACATTGTATTATCTGACCCTGAAACTATTTTTATTTTGTTTGCCAATACGCTATTTCATCCTTTGATTTCAGGTTTCTTGCTGGCGGCGATACTCGCAGCGATTATGAGTACGATATCATCTCAACTGCTGGTAACATCAAGCTCCTTAGCAGGTGACCTTTACGCGAAGTTTTTGCGCCGTAGTGCCTCTGAAAAAGAATTGATTACGGTCAGCCGAATAAGTGTATTTTTAGTCGCGGCTATTGCAGTAATTATTGCGCATGATAGAAACAGTTCTATATTAAGTTTAGTAAGCAATGCGTGGGCTGGATTTGGTGCAGCATTTGGGCCGCTGATTTTGTTTAGTTTATTTTGGCAAGGCATGACTAGACTAGGTGCCATCGCGGGTATGTTAACCGGCGCTGTTACGGTTTTGGTATGGATTTATGGTCCCATCAACATCAATGGACAAGCCGCAAGTGCTTGGATGTATGAAATCGTGCCTGGCTTTATCGCATCATCTTTGGCCATCATATTGGTGTCCAAATGCACGGCACCAGTAAGCAATGACGTGCAATCAAAATTTGATAGCATGATGCAAAAATTAGCATCCTTGAAGGTAAGCTAAAGAGAAAACCAGGAGATGCTCAATAAATTGTAGAATTAGGCTTTTTAATCTAATTAAAAAACGTATTATTGAGCGGCGTTAAAAGGTAATTAAGGAAGGATTGGGAATATGGCATTTTATGCAGCACGCCAGCCAATTTTAGATAAGAATAAATCCGTTTATGCATACGAGCTGTTGTTTCGTGAAAGTCTTGCCAACGTATTTCCAGACGTCGGGGATGACGAAGCCACATCCAAGATGATCGATGGCATTCAAACTAACTTAGGACTCGATAGCCTTACTCAAAACAAACTTGCCTTCCTCAATTTCACCCACGACACACTACTTAACCGCTACCCACTTATGCTACCTAACGACCAAGTTGTAGTAGAAGTACTAGAAACTGTGCGCCCAGGCAAACGCCTATTGGCCGCTGTTAAAGAAATTAAGGAAGCGGGTTACATCGTTGCACTCGACGATTACGTCCATGAACCGGTTTGGAAACACTTCTATCCCTACACTGATATTATCAAAATTGATTGGCAGGAAATGGGGATCGATGAAGTTAAGGAAGTGATAAAGGCCATTAAGCCCTACCCTCAAATAAAATTACTGGCAGAAAAGGTTGAAACTCATGAAGAGTATCAAACGGCGTTAGATTTGGGGTTCAGCTATTTCCAAGGTTACTTTTTTAGTAAACCAGAAGTAATGAAGGGCTATGCGCTGCAGCCATCGCAAATGGCATTGGCACAATTAATGGCCGAAATGGCAGAACCGGAACCAAACGTAAACAAAATCACTCGCGCGTTTGAGATTGACGTTAACTTATCGTTTAAGCTACTCAAATACGCCCAATCATCACTGTTTCGACGTTCAACTGAAATCAGCAATATTAAGCAGGCAATTGTGGCCATAGGACAACAAGAATTACGCCGCTTCGTGTCACTCATGTTCACCGCCCAGTTTAAGAGTGATAAACCAGCAGAGCTAACTGTGATGTCTTTGGCGCGTGCGAGATTCTGTGAATCGATCGCGTCATTGCCGCGTCAAAAGGAAGACAAGTCCTCAGCTTTCTTAGTAGGCTTGTTATCTCTACTCGACGCAATGTTGGATACCAGCATAGACGACCTCGTCGATAAGTTGCCGCTGTCAAATCAAATTAAAGATGCCCTGTGTAAAGGTGAAGGTGCGCTTGCCGACTATATCAATTTAGTTCGCCGATTAGAGAAAGCCGAATGGGATGAGGCAAACTTTATTGCTCAAAAAGTGGCACTTGACACTGACCGCGTTGCAAAATGTTTTAACGAAGCCCAAGCCTGGGCTAGTGAACGTGCTCAAATTGCCACGCAAGAAGACTAGCAGATCACCCTTTTCATAGGCGTTTTAGCTTTTATATAGTTTAAAAAGAAATACTGCCAGCTGTCATAATTATGATAGAGTTCTAAGCTTATAATAGATTAATATATTGGTTATAACTTAGAATTAATGGTTTGCTATGTCTACTGAACTACCTTCTTTTTCACATCTAAAGCAGCTCGAAGCTGAGAGTATTCACATATTCAGGGAAGTGGCATCGGAATTTGAAAATCCGGTAATGCTCTATTCGGTGGGTAAAGACTCATCTGTATTGCTGCACCTGGCAAGAAAAGCCTTTTATCCGGGTACCGTGCCGTTTCCGTTAATGCACATTGACACGACCTGGAAGTTTAAGGAAATGATTGCCTTCAGAAACCGTATGGCTGAGGAGCATTCATTAGACTTACGCGTTTACACCAACCAAGATGGTGCTGGAGATAAAATCACACCATTTACCCACGGTAGTGCTAAATATACCGACATCATGAAAACGATGGCGCTGAAACAAGCGCTAAGTAAATACAAGTTTGACGCGGCGTTTGGTGGCGCTCGTAGGGATGAAGAAAAATCTCGAGCCAAAGAGCGAGTCTATTCCTTTAGAGATGAGAACCATCGCTGGGATCCCAAAAACCAGCGTCCCGAATTGTGGAATATTTACAACTCTCAAATCAATCAAGGTGAGAGTATTCGCGTGTTTCCTATGTCTAACTGGACAGAGCTAGATATCTGGCAATACATCTATATGGAAAACATCGAAATTCCAAGCCTATATCTTGCCAAAGAGCGTCCCGTTGTTGAAAGAGATGGCGTACTTATCATGGTAGACGATGACAGAATGCCGCTAAAAGAAGGCGAGGTACCGGAAATGCGTTCGGTTAGATTCAGAACACTGGGCTGTTATCCTTTAACTGGCGCGGTTGAATCAACGGCGTCGACCCTACCAGAGGTCATTCAAGAAATGTTGCTAACCAAAACCTCTGAACGTCAGGGGCGCGTTATTGATCACGACTCTTCAGGCTCAATGGAGAAGAAGAAGATGGAGGGTTACTTCTAATGACGGACAATATCGTATGGCATGAACACAAAATCGATAAAACCAAGCGCAGTGAACTAAAATCACAAAAACCCGCGGTAATTTGGTTTACTGGCTTAAGTGGTTCAGGTAAGTCCACTGTTGCCAATTTGCTAGAGCAAAAATTAGTAGCGAATGGACAGCACACTTATTTACTAGACGGCGATAACGTTCGTCATGGACTGTGCGGTGATTTGGGCTTTTCAGATAAAGATAGAGTGGAGAATATCCGTCGCATCAGTGAGGTGGCTAAGTTATTCGTCGATTCAGGCTGTCTAGTACTCACAGCCTTTATTTCACCGTTCAAAGCGGATCGTGATTTTTGCAGAAATTTGCTCGAAGATAATGAATTCATCGAGGTTTTGTAGATACGCCGCTTGAGGTCTGCGAAAAACGCGACCCCAAAGGGCTGTACCAAAAAGCAAGACAAGGTGACATTAAGTCTTTCACCGGCATTGACTCGCCTTATGAGGCGCCAGAAAATCCGGAAGTTCACCTGCAATATGATGGACAATCTGCAGAGCAAGCGGCTGAACAAATTATTGAACAGTTAAGACAAAGAGGTCTTATTAAGTAATGGCAATGGATTATCAACAGCTACAGGATCAGTGTGTTCTCATCAGCAAGGCCGCGGGTGCAAAGATAATGGAAATTTATCAAAAAGACTTCGAAATCATCGAAAAGTCTGATCAAAGTCCGTTAACAGAAGCAGATTTAGCGTCACACCATTGCATTGTCGCTGGTCTCGAAGAGATATCTTCACTTCCCATTTTATCTGAGGAATCTGCTGATATCGACTGGAATACACGTAAACAATGGCAGTCATATTGGTTAATCGACCCACTTGACGGCACTAAAGAATTCATCAAGAAAAATGGTGAATTTACAGTCAATATTGCGCTGATAGAAAACGGTGAACCTACGCTAGGTGTAGTGTATGCACCAGCTTTGGATGTTACCTATTACGGTGCAGTGTCACTCGGAGCAAGTAAGCAGGATGCAGCGGGAGACACCATAAAAATCGCGCCTAAAGCCACGTCAACAGAGTCATTGAAAATCGTCGGAAGTCGTTCCCACCAATCACCAGAAATCCAAGGATATCTAGACAGTCTAGGTAAACCGTGTGAATTGGTGGCAATGGGAAGTTCCTTGAAACTATGCTTAGTTGCAGAGGGCGCTGCGGATTTGTATCCCCGGCTGGGACCTACGTCTGAGTGGGACACCGGAGCTGCACATGCAGTGGTAAATGCTGCCGGTGGCAGAGTAACTGTAATGCATCAGAACCCAAATACGAATGTGTATGAAGACTCGGGAACCGTGCTTCAATACAACCAAAAAGAATCTATTTTAAATCCTTATTTTTTAGTGAGCGCCTAAGCAATGCATAGTGAAAACGAATTATTGCAGCAAGATGTTTTAGCCTATCTTGACCAACACGAACGAAAAGACCTACTGCGTTTTTTGACGTGCGGTAGCGTTGACGACGGTAAAAGTACCTTGATCGGACGCTTGTTGCACGACTCAAAAATGATTTATGAAGACCAACTTGCCGCTGTTGTAAAAGACAGTAAAAAAGTGGGTACTACTGGAGAAAAAGTAGACCTAGCGCTGCTAGTCGATGGCCTCCAATCAGAGCGTGAACAAGGCATTACCATTGATGTAGCCTATCGCTATTTTTCAACGGAAAAGCGCAAGTTTATTATTGCGGATACACCAGGGCATGAGCAGTACACCAGAAACATGGTAACTGGTGCATCAACCTGTGATTTAGCGATCATACTGGTCGACGCCAGAAATGGTGTAAAAACACAAACCAAGCGACATTCATTCTTGGTGTCGTTGTTGGGCATCAAACAAATTATCGTCGCCGTTAACAAAATGGATCTGGTTGACTACCGCCAAGATGTATTCGAAAAAATCAAAGCTGATTATCTAGAATTTTCAGACCAACTCGACTTTGCTGAAATTCACTTCTGTCCGATGTCGGCCTTAAATGGCGACAATGTGGTCAATAACACCGAAGCGCTGTCTTGGTATGAAGGTGAACCAATGATTCGCCTGTTGGAAAATCTAGAAATTTCAGGTCATCGCAACACCTCAGATTTTAGATTTCCAGTGCAATACGTAAACCGTCCTAATCTTGATTTTAGAGGCTTTGCAGGCACCGTTGTTTCAGGTGATATTAAAGTCGGTGACAAGGTGACAGCCCTGCCTTCAGGCAAATCTTCAACGGTAAAGTCTATAGTAACCTTTGACAGTGAATTGCAGTACGCCCATACCCCTCAAGCAGTGACTATCACTCTAGAAGATGAAATCGATATCTCACGCGGTGATATGCTGACCAAGACGGGGAATGAACCGATAACGTCAGCCAATTATTCCGCACATTTGGTATGGATGGCTGAAGAGGCGCTAATGCCTAACAAGCAATATGCTATTAAATTTGCCACTAAAAAGGTGTTTGGCTCGATTGCAGACATCCATCACAAAATTGACGTAAATACGCTTGAAACCAGTGAAGCGATGCATCTTGAGTTAAATGAAATTGGGCTTGTCTCATTGAAATTAACCCAACAGGTTATGGCTGATGCCTACAAGCAAAACCGTGCAACTGGTGCCTTTATCGTTATCGATCGTATTAGTAATGCCACAGTCGGCGCTGGCATGATTGTGGAGAAAATACAGGAAAATAGCGCTAATCAATCTGACTTCAGCGAGTTTGAATTGGAACTCAACCAGCTTGTTCACAAACACTTCCCGCATTGGGAAGCATTGGACATCAGTAAATTGATAAACAAGTCATAATGTCATTTGAGCAATTCATGGTACTTGGGATATTCCTAAGTACCCTGTTCTCCCTCATATTTTCCAATAAAAGTCCCAGCTTTATCTTTGCTGTGGGCACGCTTGCATTGATTTTGTGCAATGCCATCGCATTTCAAGAGGTTCTGCTCAACCTGAGCAACAAAGGTTTAGTCATACTGGTACTGCTGCTACTGTGCAGTGTCGTCGTGGACAAAACGGGTATGATGAAAAAATTATCCCGTGGTCTGGTTGAAAAGAACCAGCCTAAATCAATCGTAAAGATTTTATCACTTTCGTTTTTCTCTTCAGCACTGCTAAATAACACAGCGGTAGTTGCAACATTAATTTCAGCACTCAAGCACAATCAATACATCGCACCTTCGAAATTATTGATACCTTTATCCTATGCGGCTATTTTGGGCGGCACCGTCACCCTCGTTGGTACCTCTACCAACCTCATCGTTGATAGCTTCCTGATTGAACACACTGGAGCAGGCTTCAACTTTTTTGATTTTACCCTCTACGGTTTAACCGCGGGGCTTATTTGCTGTGCATTGATTTACTTGATAATTCCTTTTCTTCCGGAAACCAGCGCGAAAGAAGATAATTACAAAACCTATCTAATAGAAGCCAAAGTAGAGCCCAACTCACAACTTATTGGCAAAACAGTCGAAAGTAATCATCTGCGTAACCTGCCAGAACTCTTTCTGGTAGAACTGGTGAGAAACAAGCGGTTAATTAGCCCAGTTAGCCCAGATATGATTATAGAATCAGGTGACAAACTGATCTTCTCCGGCAACATTGCAAAAGTAGACAGCCTAGATCATATCGATGGATTGAGCTTTTTTGCTGATAGTAATGGATTGTTGCGGGAAAACTTGACCGAAGTTGTAGTATCCAACCGCGCCCAACTTATAGGGAAAACGTTAAAACAGGTTGGCTTTCGCTCCATGTTTGACGCTGCTGTTGTCGCAATTAGGCGCGACGGTGGGCGTTTGAGTGGAAAGTTAGGAGAAATAACCTTAAAGGCTGGAGACTTTTTGCTATTGGCCACCGATAATGACTTTCGCAATCGCCCCAACATCAACAACAACTTTTTCGTGTTGAGCGAATTAAAGGTCAATAAAAAACTGGGTAAAGCACAAGATAAACTCGCCATTGGCGGATTTTTATTAGCTATACTCGCAGCTGCATTTGAAATTATTTCGCTCGATGTCGTGCTTATAATCTTACTTATGGTTTACCTGATAACAGACGTTATTAGCAGTAATGAGATTAAACGTAGCTTACCCGTTAACCTCATCGTCATCATTGTAGGGGCACTTTCACTTGCCAAAGCCCTGCAATCCTCCGGTTTGATTGCAATGATGACAGATACCTTACACCCGTTTCTGTCTGTCGCCTCTCCTTTTGTCGCGCTACTTACTATCTATGTAGTAACCCTTATATTGACAGAACTGGTCACCAATAATGCCGCAGCAGCGCTGATGTTCCCCTTTGCGATTGGGGTAGCAGAAGCATTGGGACTGCCTGTCATGGCTTTTGCCTTAGCGGTTGCTTTTGCCGCCAGCGCGAGCTTCTTATCGCCCTACGGATATCAAACTAATTTGCTCGTTTTTAGCGCAGGCGGTTACCGATTCATCGACTTTGTGAAGTTTGGACTTCCTGTGTCTTTCGCATACTCGAGCGTCGTTTTACTTCTGTTAAAATGGCAGTATCAACTATAGGCGGTTACATCTTCGCCAAGTTTATATTGCTAGAACACGACAATTATCGGTTACTTCTGAAAGTCAAAAATGCTATTCTTCGCGCCTAATTTGTACTGAAATTCATTGCGAGCTGAAACGGTATAACGGGCTGATATTTTCTTCTCATTAACCTAGATGCTTTGCACTTTAAACACTGTCTAAGGTAGGTAAACATGGTCTCTCTTCAAACCAACATGGGAACAATTAAGTTAAAGCTGGATGCGGAAAAAGCGCCAGTCACAGTAGAAAACTTCCTGAGCTATGTAAAAGACGGCTTCTATGACAACACCATTTTTCATCGTGTTATCGATGGATTCATGATTCAAGGTGGTGGTATGGAACCAGGAATGGATCAAAAAACGACTAAAGCACCTATCCAAAACGAAGCAAACAATGGCCTTTCAAACACGAAAGGCACAATTGCTATGGCAAGAACCATGGATCCACATTCAGCAACAGCGCAATTCTTCATTAATGTATCAGATAACGGTTTTCTAAACTTTTCTTCTGAAAGCAGAGACGGTTGGGGATACTGCGTGTTTGGTGAAGTGGTAGAAGGTATGGACGTTGTCGAAAAAATCAAAGGTGTTAAAACAGGCTTTGCCGCTGGCCATCAAGACGTACCAGTAGAAGATGTTATTATCGAAAAGGCAGAAACCGAAGAGTAAAACCTCTGATGCGAAGGACGCAAATTGCGTTCTTCGTCCTCAAATTGCAAACTGCTATTTTCCAACATGACTCGTCAAACCATATTCATAGCTGACCTTCACCTAAGTGCAGAGCGACCAGATATCACAAAATGTTTTCGAACGTTTATTGAGACTATTGATGACAATACAGACGCACTGTATGTACTTGGTGATCTATTTGAAGTCTGGATTGGCGATGATGATATTAACGCTTTTACTAACGATATTGCGGCACTTATTGCCTCGTTAGAAAAGAAGAATATTCCGGTATACTTTATTCATGGCAATCGAGATTTCTTGCTGAGAAACAGATACGCCGAACGTGCCAAATTTAACATTTTACCTCAAGACACTGTCGTTGATTTATATGGTACACGCACGTTAATTATGCATGGCGACCAGCTTTGTACTCAGGATGTTGCTTATCAAAACTTCCGCAAAAAATCACGCAGTTGGTGGTGGCCGCGTCTGGTATTGTCACTGCCTTTGTTTGTTCGTAAAAAGCTTGCCAAAAAAGGTAGAGAAGTTAGCAAAGAAAACCAACGTCACTTGACACAAATGATAATGGATGTGACCCCCAGTGAAGTTATAAAGGTAATGGAAGACAATGATGTTCGTTATCTTGTGCATGGTCACACTCATCGTCCAAACAAACATCAAATTGAACTCAAAGCGGGCGAAGGCCAACGCATCGTCCTAGGTGATTGGTATGAACAGGGCAGCTATTTGAAGGTAACTGACACGGACTGGGATTTAGTATCTCTCCCCTTCAAACTGATATAGCGCTAACCTTGATATTTCTTCCCTATTGACGCCACTGAAAATGCCCCTGGTAAGTCTTACACTCAACAAGTTTAGTATTGGCATCCTCTAGATAAATCTGTTTCTTTTTCGAGACCGGGTGAGTTAACCACTCGCCACAGGTATTACTTTGTCCAGGCCCAATAACGATATCGCTGCCCGCTTTTATTTCGCACGCTGTCAACACATCCAAAGGCGAGTTTTCGTAGCAAATGTTAAAGTTTTTACGGTAGTCAGAGATTGCTCCTTCAGGTTTAAAGAACGACCACCAATTTCCAAGTTCGCTATCAGCATTGGTACTGTTCCATACTCGATATACAGTGAAGGCTTGGGTAACAACATATACTTGCCCCTCACAAAGGCCTCCTTCACCTGATACTCCCAACGCTCGTTGAAGCATGTCCTCATTTGTCGCTTTTTGTAGGAAGTTAACCATTTCACCTGGTGGTAAAGCATTTCCAAGACAAGTACTATCTGACTGGTTTATTGTCGGGGTGAGAACCGTTTTGCTTGGCTTTGTGCGTTCGGGCTCTTGAGCGGATTGTGACCAAAAAGAACTGCAGCCAGCTAAACCGAAAAAACACAACAGAATGATAAAATGACGCATAATTTACTCCCTACTACTCCCGATATTAAACTGAACAAAGAGCAGTTAAAACTGGCTCAGTATTGATTTTTTTAGATTGCAGCTCCCTGAGTTCTCCCAAAATCGGTTTCTTGGTCGTAATCAGAATTTTTACGCTGATAATCCTCCAAAATACTGTGATACTTCTGCTCGACTTTTTCATGAATCGCTTTGCAATCCAGGTTGGCAGGAATCATAGAAATAGCCTGATAGACCGCCGAAGCCGCCTCATGAGCAATTTCTGCATGGCCACGCTCGTGTTTAGACAATGCATTGTAAAAGAAGTCAAAACGTTTGCGCTTCTGTTCACTTAGCTGTTCGGAATTTATTAATTGGGGCATCATGATTTTCAGTCTGAGCTTGACTGATAGTTGTCGAACGCGACACAAACCGGCATAAGTTTGCAAAGCAAACATGGGCTCAACCGTCCATTGAGTTTGAGCAAAGTACCCTTTGCCCGCTTTTACAATGGGTGAAGCTCGCTTGATGGCGGTACGTAACAACTCATCACCCCTTACCTCAACTTGGTAGTGGTCGGTACTGCGGATAACCCTAATCTGTTGATCCTGTAACGTATTTTGGGCACTGACATATTGAGTACCCATAAATAAAACACAAACAGCCAACAGATTTCTATTAATCACACTGCGCATTTATTAGCCTTTCAGATAATCCAGATGCTCTATTGCTTCGCCTTGCTAATGCGGCTTTTATATGCGTCGCCTTTGCCATTAACACAAACTGTTTTTTAGCTCTGGTAATCCCAGTATAAATCAATTCTCGACTTAGCATATTAAGTACAGTGTGACTGGCAACGCTAGGCAAACACATTATCACTTTGTCATACTCAGACCCCTGACTTTTATGCGTGGTGATAACATACATAGATGCAAAGGTCGGCAACTGTGTTGGCAGCATATTTTTGTAGCTGCCATCATACTGCTCAAACCATACAAGCAGAATATGAGGGTTGGCCTTATCGGGTAAAACAATGCCAATATCACCGTTATAAATGTGTTTGCTGGCGTCATTTTCGAGCACCATTATGGGTTTGCCTGCATACACCTCAAGTTCAGTTTGAGCCCAAGACTTAGTCTTAATAAATTGCTCAATTACGTTTTCAAGTGTGTGCTTTCCCCAGTCACCGTGATTGGTCAGCGTCAACACTTGAAGTTTTTTCAGCAATTCAAAACATTTCTTTACATCGCCCAGACGCACAGCTTCAAAATATTCTTGCAGGTGTTTTTCAAGCAGGTTTAATAAGTCGCCATATTGGTAATCAGGCCACCAACTCAGTTCACCGTCTGTAGACACACTTTCTGCAGAATCATTGTATGCTCGCACATTGTTCAACAAAGACAAGGTATCGGCAAAGTTCCCCTGATTTACGACTTTTGCGAGTCGACCAATCTGACTATCGGCTGAAAAACGGTAACTGACTTTTAGTTCAACCAATGCATCGGCTAATCGACTTTGATGGCTCATGGTCAATGCTTCCTCGGGCTGCTTGGCAACCGCGTGTAACACTTCCAACGTTTTGGCGGAAAAGCTAGCGATATCGACCTTAATGGCGCAAACGTCGGCCAACACACTCCCTACATCAACAGAGGCCAATTGATCCTTATCGCCCAGTAATATCACTCGGCAGGATGTAGGAATAGCTTGTAGCAGTTTACTCAACAGCGGTAAATCCAGCATAGAGGCTTCATCGACAATCAAAATGTCTGCATTAATCGGATTTTCGCTATCGTGTTTAAAAAACGGTGAGTTTGGGATCACTCCCAATAATCGATGAACCGTCGTGGCTGTCATAGACACAAAATTGTCTGCCAATACAAACGACTCCCCCTGCCTTTTTGTACTGGGAAGACTCAAAATAGCCCCTTCTACTGACTCCAGTAATCGGGATACTGCTTTACCCGTAGGTGCCGCCAAATGCACTTTTACCTTATTGGTTGCCAACAGATGGCACAGCGTCCAAACGATTTTTACTACCGTAGTGGTTTTACCGGTTCCCGGCCCTCCTGTCACCACGGTAAATGCATTCAAGCTGGCAATCACGACAGCAACCTTCTGCCAATCCACCACGTCAAGCGAATCGCTCTTCGGGAAGATGCACGTTAAACACGTTTGGAGTAAGTGATGATCAATATCAGAGTCCATTGCAGTGAGCCGATTCAAGTCTTTAGCTAATCGTTCCTCATAATGCCAGTAGCGCTGTAAATAGAGTTTACCGTTTTCAAGCACTAGTGGTTTGCTTGCGCAATCCATGATTGATTTGCCGTCGACAGAAAATACCAAAGGGCTATTTTGCAAAGCCTGTAGACAAATTTCCAATGCAGGAAATTGATAACCCTGGTCGCTAAGTTGAAACATTTTCTCGTTGTTAGAGTTTTGCGTGAGTTCATCTAGTGCGAGACAAGAATGCTGTTTCCCCAGCCGTTCACTGGTAAATACCGCTAGCATGATCACAAGTTCAGTTGCAATTTCCTCGCTATTTGATGCCAAGTGTTTAGAGCTTTTCCGCAGTAAAAATTGACCAAATGAAAAGTCTAGCGGCCTAATTAACGCAGCGCTAAGTAGCTGTTTTAGCTTATGCAGAATATTGTTATTTCTGGCATTCACGTCTTGGCTCTTAATATCAATTACTGACATGTCATTTTGCCCATCCATTAGCTTCCAACCTCCAGGAGAGTGCTTGCATTAAATAAAGCCTCTAAGCGCGTAATCAGCGCTTTTTCCGGTTTGAAGAAATAGATCCCATTGTCTTTATGCTGGCTACTCATACCTCTTAGGAACAAATAATAGGCGCCCCCAATGTGAGTGTCGTAATCATAGTTAGACAACTTCGATTTGAGGTGTTTGTGTAAAGCCAAACAATAGAATATCGCCTGCAAAATGTAATCATGTTCTTTCATTGCATGTTCTAATTTTTGCGAACAGTAGTCGTTCCAATCATTTCCCAAATGATTCGATTTATAGTCAGCGACATAAAATTTATTGTTATGCCAATACGTCAGGTCAATAAACCCCTTTAAAACACCATTGAGTTGTTTTATTTGGTAATAATGTAAAAGGTCTGGATAAAACTCCTGAAGCAATTGATTGAAAGCCTGTTCACCCACTCTTTCCAGCGGTAAATAAAACTCCATCTCAGGTAACATATGGTCTCTAGTTAACGTCGATAAACTGAATGATTGAGCATCAAATTCTTTTGTGTTCCCGACTGGAGAGCTAATAACCTCGCAGAGCCAGTCGGGTACTCCGACAATGTCTTCTTCGGTAAAGCCGTATTTAATGGCAATCTCAGACGCCTTATCAGCCAATGACTCAGGTAGTTGGAAATCTGAAAATTCCAATACCTCATGTAAAAAAGACCCGGCATTTGCACCTTTAGTAAAACAAAATCGAGTGGCTAACTGATCGTCATTTTGATTTAGCACATCTGCCGAGGATGTTTGTGCCTCCTCTTCAATTGAAGATATTGATACATCGCCAGTATCAACTCGCGCTTCATTAGTGGCTCTTGGGTCGGCAAAATGGTCAGACTCAGGCAATGCACTTGACTCAGAGACAAGGAGCATTTTTGAAATAGCACTGTAACTGGTAATAAACCAATTCTGGCGCAACGGCGAAACTAGTTGATTTAGCTTAATAGGTAATGCGTTTCGCTCTTTTTTAACAACAGCTGCTTCGATTTGCAGATTATTAGACTCATCAAAAGCAGTGACTGAAACCGCACAACCACCAAACGCATGTTCAAGCCTTGTTACGATAGCCTCACTAGATTCGAAGCGCCCCAATTCTGGTGCAAGCAAATATCCAAGGGCTGTTAAATGAAAACCACTACTGCTTCGTTTTTGATGATGGCTATTGTTCCACAGACCAACGTAACAGTAGGCTTCAGCACGAGTGACGGCAACGTAAAACAGACGAATATCCTCAGCTAAACGTTCCTTATCTATTTGTTCATTCAGTTCGTCATTATCATCAAACGCTATCTGAATATTGTTATCCCCATCGTGGTAAAAGCCGCCACTACCACTTTTGTAGCGAGAGGCAAATGGGATAAACACGAAGGGGTATTGCAGCCCCTTAGAGGCGTGCATTGTTACGATTTGGACAAGCGCATTATCAGTTTCCAGGCGTCGCTTTATATCAGGTTGCGTATCAGGATTGGCCAACTTTTCTTTGTACCATTGCAATAATCGCAAACTGCCAGATTGTATTTGCGCCTGACTTTGTAGTAATTCAGTTAAATGTCGAATATCAGTAATTATTCGATGGCTATTAACTGAGTGCTTTGCCAATTTTTGGTATATACCAAAACCTTCAAAAACCACATTAATGGCGGCATCAATACCACTTTCCGACCAAACTTGATGAGCCTGCTTAAAAAGCGAAAGTGTTTGATGCCACTTGACCAAGTTCGCCATCATTTCTGCGACATCGCTCTCGCGCATTTGAAACAGTTTGTCCAGCAACGCAGCTTTGATTTTTCGCTCTTCCTTAAAATGATAAATTGCTTCAAGGCACAGCAGCAAACTGTATGCGGCACTACTTTCGAAGACCGTTTCTTTTGCCAAATAAACACTGTCAATTGCTAGCTCATTGAGTGCCGCCTTTACTAGTTCAGCCTCGAAGCGGTCGCGCACAAGAATGCAAATATCAGAAGACTCAATCTCGCAACCGTCTTTACTCGCGTCGAGCATTAAAAACTGGATTTGCTGTGCACATCTAGATGCCATGACATCAGCGGCTTGAGTCCAATTTAGCGGCTTTTCTGTATTCAAAAAAGCGAACTGTGCGGGCGCAATGACATTTTGTCCAACCGTTATTGTCATCTGTTTTTTACGTGCATTGACCGGTTGAAATGGGATGTCCTCAGCGTGCATAAATGCATTCTGATGAGTAGTAAATAGACGATTAGTCACACTTACCAAATCTGGTTGAGATCGCCAATTATCCGCAAGCGTATAGTGTTGTTCAGAGCTTAACTTTCGCTTTGCGCTAATGTAGGTATAGATATCACCGCCTCTGAATCCGTAAATTGCCTGCTTGGGATCACCAATCATTACCAAACAGTTGCTTGCTAAATCAGTGGGTTTCACAAATGGATACAGGCACTCAAAAATCTCAAATTGAATCTTATCTGTATCTTGAAACTCATCGACTAAAGCCACGGGGTATTTGTTGCGCAACGCGTTAACTAGCCTGTTATCTTGTGGCCTCGACAAAGCCGTCCTCAAATTCACCAGCAAATCGTCAGGGGTTAGCAAGTTATTGTTCGACTTCGCCAACTGCATATGACGTTTGATTGCAATAAAAGCTGAAAACAAAAAATAACGTCTAGTTTTGGCCAGCAAACTCGCTTCTTCACTGGCTAAATGTTCAAAAATAACAAATTCATTAAGGTTGATCTCCGGCGACTGCTTAGTTTTAGCTTTAGCAATTTTCTCCGGTGCAAAAGTGTCCCAAGAGTGTTTACCGACACTGAAAAACATTTCGTCAGATTCGCAGAATGCCGTTAGCTGCTGATGAAAATCAGGTTTTGCCAACACCGAATTTTTGCGCAATTTGGCAGTGAGTAACGTTTCAGATACGGCATCTCTTATCCACCAGGTCTTAAATCGCTGCAATGTGTCAGAATATCGCTGCCAACTAATTTTCTTTTGCCTCTCGAGCACCTCCAACGGTTCAAAGCTTAGCTCTCTCATAAATAATGGCCGAACTGCCAATGCTAAGGTTTCGGGTTCAGGCCAGTGTTTTAAAAACACAGAAAGCTCAAATTTAGATAAATTCACAACAAATTTACGCCAGAAATCTTTGGCAGCAGTGAACAAATAGTCTTCATCATCCAACTGAAACTCTTGCTCATATTCGCTATTACTCTCGAAAGCATATTCGGATAGCGTTTTCTGGCAAAAGCCGTGAATAGTGAAAATCGCCGCCAAATCCATTTCTTGCGACGCCAAATAAAGTCGTTTTTGTGCCGCCTCTTTGTTTGGCACGGCTTTAATCAAGGCATCGATAAAATCATCAGGCGAAGACCCAATGCAAAAGGCCCTGTGAGCTTCATTTATTCGAGCGAGAATGCGTTCTTTTAACTCTGCGGTCGCGGCATTAGTAAAGGTAAGAATTAGTATAGATTCAGCTGAATGTGGTTGGCACTGATGCCCTACCACCAACCGCAGATACAAATTCGCAATGGTATAGGTTTTCCCGGTACCCGCACTCGCCTCAATCAGCGCATTGTTATCAAATGGTAGCGTATAGGCGTCTAATCTGTTCACAGTTCACTCCCAAATGACTCTAGGGGCGAATAGATATCATGTGCCAACTGTTTAAACGCGGATTGCTCAATAGGAAGCGAAGGAAACACTCGGTTAACGTGTAATTCTTGCCCTTCCCCCGCCTGGAAAGCACTTCCGACATACTGCGCCTGCGACTTCACTTCGTCTTGTGTTAACGCCCACACTCTGCTGGTTTCAGGAAAAAAAGGCAGTGCATAATGCTTAGCCCAACAATACAGAGAGACAATAAGATTAATAAAATCCTGCGCATCATCTCGACTTATGCCGTGCATGCGATAAGTTTTATCTTTCGCTATGAAATAGCCGGTTTGCACATCCACCCTGTTGGCACTGTGAAGTACTGCTGCACAATATTGGATAGCGAGATGAAGCCTATCGATGGCGCGCAATTTTCCGGGACGCCACAATAAAATGATATTGCCCCTTGACGTTGAGTAAAGTGGCAGGTGTGCCTCTAAGTCATAGGACAAACCACTGTCCTGACTCAAATTAAATCGGACTTGATGCAATTTCTCTGGCTCAAACACCTCACCGGTCGCCAAACTAAAACGCGTAAATAACTCATCTTTCGCCGCAATCAATTTCGACGTTTCCAATGATTTCATGTTACCCGCAGGTAGCTGTCCGCGCTCGGAAAACGCGTCCAATACTGATTCTTCTGATACGACTAATTCTTGCAGCAGCCAATAGCGTTCGAGAGCGTTAATTGTAAGAGGTTCATCGTCATCGGAGCTGACCTGAAGTTCAGAGAATTGCGTTTGCCATTTGTGCTTAAAATAAAACTTAACAGGGTTGCGAATAAATACACACAACTCTCCTATATCAACGCTTAATTCATCGATATCCAGTTCAGTCTTAAGCAAGGCTCCATTGCTTTTAGAGCCAAATTTGCCAATATCAAGCCCATCTAGATTGTCTATGAATGGAAGCTCACTTGATGCTGTTTCACAAGAAGAATTAAGAGATTCAGCCACCGGGAACCAGGTAGTCAGATAACTTCCAACGGAACTAAAATTATTGGGTGAAAACGGTTGCAATGGATAATCAAATATCAGGTGTTTTTTCAGATTTTGCTCTGCTAACAGTGGGTCTTGGGTTAGGTCTTTAGTTAAACAGTATCCCAAACCGCAATAATCGATTAACTCATTTACCAGTATAGAGCCTGGCAATGCTGAGTTATCCAAAGTACTAAAGCCGACATATGACAAGTAGAATTTTTCTCTGGCTGACAAAAGCGCCTCTAAAAACAAATACCTGTCGTCCATCCTTCTTGAGCGATCCCCCAACCTTGCGGGCAAATGATTCACTTGGTCGAAGCTTATTTTAGGCACAGTTCTTGGGTAACTGATGTCGTCCATTCCTAACAAACAGACGACTTTGAATGGAATACTACGCATTGGCATCAGCGTGCAAAAATTTAGACGACCAGCCAAAAATCGTTGCCCAACTCCTTTCTCTGAGAACGATTGTTTTAACACGGAGACAAAGACGTCCTGACTAATAGCACCAGAAAACTGATGCTGGTGCTTGTGAAGCTCGTTAAGGACTTCATGAATGACAAGAACGCTGCTGTGTTCAAGTGCTGAGCTGAAAAACTGACGACTAATAGACAAAGATTGCTGAATTTTTTGTTGCAATGAAGCAGCATTTGACAGGCTATCAGCCGAGGTAAACAAGTCGTCAACAAACAGTATGAACTTACCTAGAGACTCGAGTGCTTGTCCTTCTATTTCAGCTAAAGGCAACACAGCTTCGTCCATGTCTGGGATATTCATCGCTTGCTCTCCCATCATGGCATATCCCGATAGCATTCTGTCTAAGCCGTGACGCCAAGTATTTTGGTGCAATGTGGGTACATCGAAAAACATTTTGTGCTGTGCGTCTTTACCCCATCGAATATTAGCTGACTCACACCAACTTCTAATTTTCGGAATATCCTCAGGGGCCACCTCGTAACTGTTGAAGACCTCCGGTAATTCAAATAACGAAAACACTTGGCTTAAGCTAAACCGAGACTGAAACAGATTCTGTATAGTTAGAAAGGCCTCCAAAAGGGGTTCTTCCTCCTGCCTTCCCCGGTCGGAAATGGCAACGGGTATTGCAATAGCGTCTGCGTCTTCATCACTGATGGGTTGTTTGTTAGAAAACACGGTTTCGATTAATGAAGCGTATTTACCAACATCTGGCATCATCACAATGACATCATCTGGAGAGGCAATGATCCCCTCGGAAAACCAACTTAAGACCTTGTCGTACAGTACTTCTAATTCTCGTTGCATGGAATGACAGCGCGCAATTTCAATCGACTTATCATTGTCCTGAATGCATTTTTTAGGATGTTCACCGTCATTCCTCAAATAGTCGTCAGACGACAGAGGAACCCTCGCACCGCGAAACTCTAGTTCGTGAATATCTTGTTGTATTGCACAAAGCAAATTTGCATTGCCAGGCTCTACAAAATGGTCATATTGTTGAACATCGCGATTTAACACTTGTGTTTGAAAATCGCGCCCCACTTTGCCCCATTTTGCAAGCAGTGGATTGCCTACTTCAGAAAAGTCATCTTCAACTGAATTTTGCTCAAATAAGCTCAATTGTGTTTTAAGTAGTTGTTTGCCATCAACGACATCAGCCCAAAAGTGAGCACTGGGATTTAACCAGTACACGTGGACTTCTCTGTGCAGCGACAACGCTTCTAACACTTGCAGTTGCGATTCTGGAATGGCAGATATGCCAAAGACGTACAAAGGCGTATGCTCTGTCGGCGTCTTTTGTAATTTTTCAAGCAATAAGTGATGCTGATTCACCCTGTGATACTGGCTTTCGCCAAGTGTTCCTGTGTAGCTAACAAGTGTTCGCCACAAATCAGATTGCCATCGCTGCTCGACAATATCTCTTTGCTCGAATGAATCTTTACCTTGTTCCCAGTCAAGTATCCAGTCTGGTCGATACATTAAATATTGGTCGAAAACGTCGGCAATTTTACCGCATAACTGAAATAGCTTACGACTCGCATATTCACAGGGTATTCCCTTTAAATATTGAGCCAATATTGCATATGCAGGCTCGTCTAGTTTACCAGGCAGTATCTCCAATAACTTCCACGTCATATTGGGTTTGGTAAACGCTGATTCCTCTGGAAGTTGGTCGATAAACTGCTTGTACAGACCCCAAATAAAACTGGACGGTAGTGGAAACTGATAGTTGCTACAAATACCCAGTGCATCTGCGATATGTAACTTAAGCCCCTGTGCCATCCCTGGACTTTGAACCAGGATGGTCTGAGCATGAAAGGCGCGTTTGAGCGCATCAAATGGGTCTTGGAAATCAGTGCTAGTTTCAGATCCTGATTGCTTCTTTAATTGGACAACCAATTGCTGAGCAAGCATTTCCATTTTATTTGATTGTACTAGATGTAACATCTGCAACTTGCTCTATTTATTCTTATTTTGATAGAACACCACTATATCATCAGATACTAATTCAATCGCCCAAGAATATTGTTGAGCTATCCAATGCAAAGTTGCTTCACTGTAAAAACATATATGCGTTGGATCTTGTTTGTAATGCCAGTTAGCAAAGCGTTCCTGTGACAGCACTCGCTTAGTCATCATCAACAGCACAGCCTTGTCACTGAGCATGGCGTTTAACTGCGCAATGCAGTCACGAGGTGACGCTATATGCTCAATCACCTCGGTTAAGGTGATAAAATCGTATTGACGATTAAGCAATTCATGGTTGGGGTGATAATACAAGTCGTAATTATCCATCTTTAATCCTTGCTTAAACGCCAAGTGCGACAAAAAAGCGCCCTCTCCACATCCAAAATCAAGCCCGTTTAAATGCCTAAGGTCATCGCCAAAAAGTGTTGTTAAACGCTGAGCAAGAGGTGTTACAGCTCGATTGAGAAATCTCGCATAATCCTTATCGAGTTGCGAGTTGTCGTGTTTGTCATACTCTGCTTTTTCTTGTTGTTCGTTAAGATGATAAACGGGGGGAACAAACACCAACTGACATACTTCACAGCAAAAGTATTCTCGCCTCTTGTCCGTGTGATATGACGTTAAATTTTCACTCGCGCAAAGTGGGCACCGCATTTTGATATTAATCCATTTTCAATTAGTGTCTGAGAGGTAAAAAGACGTCTCTGAGGAAGTGTATACCCGAAACACCTCAAGATGCTTGCTTCAGAGCTATCACCGCGCTTTCAGTACAAGGCACACTTGAGAAGGAATGTGGTTACCTTTCAAGCAATTGTAACGCAGTAATGGAAGCGCTGTGAAGCTCCCAAAGGGCGAGG
>WKFJ01000046.1 GCA_014872785.1 Alteromonadaceae bacterium | reverse complement strand
ACCAATTGGTGTTAAGTCGCACCTTGCGCCATTCCTACCAAACCACACGGTTGTTAATGTAGAAACGGCAGGCAAAGACTGTGGTGCGGTATCGGCAGCGCCATGGGGCAGTGCATCAATTCTGCCTATTAGCTACATGTACATCAAAATGATGGGTAGCGCTGGCCTACGTAAAGCAACCGAAGTAGCTATTCTTAACGCTAACTATGTGGCTAAGAAGCTAGAAGGGCACTTCCCAGTGCTTTACAAAGGCAACAATGGCCGCGTAGCGCACGAGTGTATTATCGACCTTCGCCCGCTTAAAGAAGCAAGCGGTGTAACCGAGCTAGACATTGCGAAGCGCTTAAACGACTACGGTTTCCACGCGCCAACCATGAGCTTCCCAGTAGCGGGTACGCTTATGATTGAGCCCACCGAGTCGGAAGCGAAGTATGAACTAGACCGTTTCATTGACGCGATGGTTAGCATTCGCCAGGAAATTGCGAAAGTAGAAAGCGGCGAGTGGGATGCCACAGACAACCCGCTACACAATGCACCGCACACACTAGCTGACATCTGTGACAGCGACTGGAACCGCAGCTACGACCGCATGCTAGCAGCGTACCCAGCACCAGAAGTACACAGAAACAAGTTCTGGCCAACGGTTAACCGTATTGATGACGTTTACGGCGACCGTAACCTGATCTGCTCATGCCCTAGCATTGAGAGCTATGTTGAGGGGTAGGGTGTGTAGTCTAGTATTTAAAAAATAGACATTTGTATTTAAAAATAGACAAACTTCGGTTTGTCTATTTTTTTGCCCTAAATAAAGTGCAGATATGCTTTTACGAACTAAATTGATAAGTTCTAATGGGGCTTAATTACAAACTGCGGTGTTTAAGTGGTTAATCTGCTCTTGACTGAAGCCGTTGCGAAGTAGTTCGAAGTCTTTCATTTGCACTTTAGCCTTTTGGCCTACACCTATGACTTGATAACTACTGCCACTCGCTGTTTTGATTAACGGGGAATTGGACATTACCTTAAGATTTTTTAAAAAAATAAAGAGAGCTTTATATGATAAAGGTGCGAGATTTAGGGTTAAAAGCTATCGAGCTGATTGAGATGTACGGTGAGAATTTAGTTGTTGAAAACATGCCGGGGGTTGCTCAAACAATGGAAAAAGGAGATTTTTTGATTGTTTATACGACGCCTTTTTCTGGTGCGGAGTCGTTACCGGGATCTAGAAGCTATATAAGTGATATTTGGTATAAAAACAAGAAGGTATTCAGTGAGTACTTCAATAATTTAGAAGATCTTTACAACTGTCATCGCTCAAAAAGATCCGAATGGACAAAACACCTGTTAAGTTTGAGTTAAACGAGTTTAAATTAAGGGATCATCGGCTAGGTAAAAATTTTTATTTCATGTAAGATGATTTACAAATGAATAAGAATAAGCAATTGGATAATGCATACACTTTTTACGTGGCTTGGTAATCGCGATATTGAAAACATGGAACAGGAGCAGAACGCTGCTATTGTTTCACTTGCGACAAAATCTGAAATTCCATTCGACAAGATAGTTATTCTTTCCAACAAAGATGAAGATAAGTGGGATTCGTTTGAGCGCTTTCTGAAAAAGCGGATGGCGATGATAAGCCGACCATCTGAAGATATTAAAATCCACTTAGCGCAAATCCAAAGTCCAATTGACTACCAATCTATTTCAATCGAAACAGAAAAGTGGATCACAAAGTTATCTGAAGAGTCTGACATTCTCTCAATTAACCTAACTTCTGGTACGCCCGCAATGACAACGCTTTCTGTGCTTCATGGAAAGGGAAAGTCCAATACACGTTTTGTGCAATCGTCCCCAAAAAACGTTATTGAAGAAGTCGAAATACCACTGGATTTCGGTAAAGAATACGTAAAGTCTGCCTCAAAGAACATTGCTCATATAGCGACCTCATTACCTAAGGTACAAAAGGCGTTTTCAGAGTTAACTGCCAAGTCAAAAATAATGACTGGTGTGGTTGAAAAAGCCAAAAGAATAGCTGCGTCTGAAGTTCCGGCACTTATCTTAGGTGAAACAGGTACTGGTAAAGAGCTAATGGCACATGCTATCCACAAAGGGAGCCTGAGAGGCAATAAGCCTATAAGAGTCGTAAACTGTGGTGCGCTTGCTGAAAATCTAGTTGATTCAACACTGTTTGGTCATAAAAAAGGGGCGTTTACTGGCGCAGATAAAGATTTTGCAGGTCTATTTGAGCAAGCTAACGGTGGAACCTTATTTTTAGATGAAGTTGGTGAATTAAAGCCTGATATACAAGTTAAGCTTCTAAGGGCATTACAGCAAGGTGAAATTACCAGACTTGGTGATACGAAAACCATTAATGTCGATGTGCGCGTTATTGCTGCTACTCACCAAGATTTGACCTCCTTGATTGAACAAGGGGATTTTCGTGAAGATCTTTTTTATCGATTAGCAGTGGGCATTATCAATATGCCACCACTTAGAGATCGACTTGAAGATATTCCAGTCATAGTTGAACAACTAACAGAACAAATTAATGCGTCGGGGGCCAAACACCCAGACTATATAAGTAAAAATGTTTCCGAAAATGGAATTAAATTTATTTTATCGCAGTCATGGCTAGGCAATATTCGTGAATTATGGAGCACATTGAACAGGGCTTTTCTCTGGACAGATGCAAAATTGGTAGGTGAAAAGGAACTGTCTGACGCGATCATAAATAGAAGATTTGGTGAGCAAAGTAATGATGTTAGGCTGTCTTTTAACGACAAAGTAGATATAGTTCAACTGACTGAAAATTATCAAAAAAAGTATGTTGAAGCAGCATTGAAAGCAAGCGGTAATGTTAAGAAACACGCTACCCAAATGTTGGGCTTAAAAGACCATCAAACGCTAACAAATTGGATGAAGCGATTGGGGATTCACAATGAAAAAGAACAATAATTTCGAATTTGGCATTGCGCTTGCCATGTAGGAAGCGACACAAGGAATAATCAGGAATGAAGCAATCAATGAATTTTGAACACATCCAAACCAAATGGCCTGAGTTACATCAGCTTGCTGCATTTGCAGAAGATTATGCGATCAGTGACCCACAAAGTGCTTTAGTAAAACTACGCTGTTTTGCTGAAAAAGTGGTTGGCTATTTGTACAAGGAGCTTCGCCTACCTGTATTCCCCAATTCTAACATCTATGACAAGTTAACCTCAGACGACTTCACAAGTGTCGTACCTAGTTTAATAACAGATAAACTTCATGCGATCCGTAAAAGCGGTAACCAAGCTGCGCATGAAGGCAAAGTCGATCAACAGCAAGCTATCTGGATATTAAAAGAAAGTTACTTTGTCGCTAGTTACCTCTTTATGGCTTATGCGGGAGGCCAGCAAGAAGATTGTCCTGAGTTTACGATCCCTGAGCAAACAAAACCAACAGACCAATCTGGTGCAGAGTTTGTTAAAAAGAACAAGCAACTTGAAAAGCAGCTAGCTGAAAACGAAGCGCGTTTAAAGAAAGCACTTGAGGAACTGGAAGCGTCTGAAAAAGCGCAAAAACTTGCAAAAATTGAAGCATCCAAGCTTAAACAAGCAATTGACTCTGAAAAAGTCAGCCAAGTGCAATCACTGAATAAGAAAATCACATCAAGCTTTAAGTTTGATGAGGCTGAAACTCGCGCCCGTATTATTGATATGGACTTACGAGCTGCGGGGTGGAATGTTTCACTGGACGAATCTAGCACCGATGAAGTGGGCAAAGAAGTAGATTTGCCTCATCAGCCAACGAATAGTGGAAACGGAAGAGCTGATTACGTACTGTGGGATGATGATGGTAAGCCATTGGCAGTTATTGAAGCAAAGCGTACTCGTGAATCGGTTGAAAAAGGCCGCGAGCAAGCAAAAATCTATGCTGATGCACTAGAAAAAGAATATGGTCAGCGCCCAGTAATATTCTATTCAAACGGCTACGACATTCGTATTTTAGACGATGCCCAAGGCTATAACAGCCGCAAGCTTTATGGCTATTACTCAAAAGACTCGTTGCAATACCTTATTAAGCAACGAACTTTGAAAAAAGATCTTAACCAAACGCCTATTGATACCGATGTAGCTGGTCGTATGTACCAAATGGAAACCATATCGCGTGTCTGTGAGCGTTTCACCAACAAACATCGTAAGTCGCTTATCGTACAAGCAACGGGAACGGGAAAAACGCGAGTATCTATCGCACTGGCTAAACGCCTGTTGGATGCTGGTTGGGCAAAGCGCGTTTTATTCCTATGTGACCGTAAAGAGTTGCGTAAACAAGCGGGTAATGCCTTTAACGAATTTACCAAAGAGCCGCTATATGTGGTTGGCAAAAGTAAAAAAGAAGATGCAAGCAGCGCTCGTGTTTTTATCGCAACCTATCCGGGCATGATGCGCATATTCCAAAAATATGATGTGGGTTATTTTGATCTGATTGTTGCTGATGAATCCCACCGTTCTATTTACAATATCTACGGCGATATTTTTAAATACTTTGATGCATTAGAAGTTGGCTTAACTGCAACCCCAGTTGAAATGGTGTCTCGTTCTACCTGTCAGTTATTCGGTTGTGACTTTAAAATGCCGACGGCGAATTACCCGTTAGAACAAGCGATAGAAGACGGTAACTTAGTACCCTACAAAATCGTGAGTTTTACTACTAAATTCTTACGTGAAGGGATCAGCAAAGATAATCTCACCGATGAGCAAATTGCTGAACTAGAAGAGCAAGGCTTTGACCCTAATGAGTTAGACTTCGATGCGAAACAAATCGATGAAGCGGTAAAAAACAAAGATACCAACCGTGTCATACTGCGTAACCTGATGGAAAAAGGTTTACGTGATGTTGATGGTCAATTGCCGGGTAAAACAATTGTATTTGCGCGGAATATTGCTCACGCCGAGCTTATGGCTAACCTTTTTGCTGAAATGTATCCGCAGTTGGGGAATAACTTTTGCCGAGTAATTCACTCGAAATATGAACGTGCTGAAGAGCTTATTGACGATTTTAAATCGACAGATGAAAACAGTATTCGCATGGCAGTCTCGGTTGATATGCTCGACACAGGTATTGATGTGCCTGAGTGTGTAAATCTCGTATTTGCCAAGCCAATTAAATCGAAAGTGAAGTTCTGGCAAATGATTGGTCGTGGTACTCGTTTGTGTAAAGATCTTTATGGAGCAGGTAAAGATAAAACTCACTTCTTGATTTTCGATCACTGGGAAAACTTCGAATATTTCGATATGGACCCAGAAGAAGAGGACGTTAAACAGTCAAAATCGCTAACTCAAAAGCTATTTGAGTCTCGCTTGTTATTGGCTGAAACCTCGCTTAAAAAAGCCGATGTTGCAACGTTTGATGAAGTGATAAAACTTATTCATCAAGATGTGTGTTCACTTGATATGAATACCATAGCAGTGCGTGACAATTGGCAGGTAGTTGAAGCGTGCAAAGACGAAAAGTATCTCAACCAGTTTGCACCAGAAACTAAAGCAAATCTCTATGAGCATATTGCACCACTGATGCAATGGCGCAACATTATGGGTCAGTCAGAAGCGTATAAATTTGATAATGAAATCGCCATTATCCAAACTTTGCTATACACCGACCCAAGCCAAATCGACTTAGCTAGGCAAGCTTTAATGGTGAAGATAGAAAAACTACAAATGCACTTAAATGAAGTGCGTGCGAAAGCAAGTTTTATTGCTGATATTCAAAAAGAGGAATACTGGCAGAACCTAACCGCATCAATAGGGGGTTTTGAAACACTGGAAAATAGCCGTAAGGCATTGCGTAGCGTTATTCACTTGAGAGAAAAAGGCATTCAACCGCCTTCACAAGAAGTCATCTTAGACATCAGAGAAGATGAAGCTGACTATCAGGTTACAGTACGTCCAACCAAGATAGTGTCGATTGATTATCAGATCTTCCGCCAAGAGGTGGAAAAAACCTTAGCACCACTATTTGAAACCGATAGCGTGTTACAAAAAATACGTGCTGGTAGGCCAGTTACTGAAGAGGACATTGCTCGCTTAAATGCCTTAGTTCACATTCAAAACCCGAATGTCGATTTAAATACTTTAAAAGAGTTTTACCCCGATTCAACGGCAAGCTTAGATAAAATTCTTCGTACCATTGTTGGCATGGATAAAGAGGCAATCGAGCAAAGCTTTACTAAATTCGTACAGCAAACTCATACCCATATGAATGCCAAACAACAGCGTTTTATTGGTTTATTAAAAAATCACCTAGTGCGCTATGGCGTTATCAAGATTGATCAGCTTTACGATGCTCCATTTACCCAAGTACATGATATGGGCCTTGATGGCGTGTTCAGTGAAGCGCAAGCCGATGTGATAGAGCAATTTATTAAACAGTTTGATGTGGAGTTAGGACAAAAAGCCACATCAGTAGATAAAGAAATTCAGTTGTAGGTCGAGCGTTTAATTAAACCGTTCGACAAGAGGAAAAGAGTAAATGATCACAGGTCAGTTAAAAAGCAAAATAGACAAACTTTGGGAAGAATTTTGGACGGGTGGTATTACTAACCCGCTAACGGTAATCGAGCAAATTACCTTTTTAATGTACGCCCGTATGCTCGATATGAATGAGCAAGCCGATGAAAAGCGTTTCGCCAGAACGAAAAAGCCGTTTACCCGCCGCTTTAATGACAACGAACAACATTTGCGTTGGCAAAACCTGCGTCATTTAGGCGCGGAAGAACTTTATAAAGTGGTTAAGGATGAGCTATTTCCGTATTTCTCTAAAGCCAATGATGATGAATCAACCGAAGGCGCTATTTTCAACGAGTTTATGAAAGACGCGCAGTTGATGATCCAAAAGCAATCGCTATTAGTGAAAGCGGTAGAGATGGTGAACGACTTACCACTAGAAAACTCTGATACCAAAGGTGACTTATACGAATATCTATTAAGTAAGCTCACCACGGCAGGTATTAACGGCCAGTTTAGAACGCCACGCCACATTATTCGTGCAATGGTGGAAATGATGGACCCAGATAAAAACAGCCGTATTTGCGATCCATCAACGGGCACAGGTGGCTTCTTGTCGGTGTCTTACGAGTACTTACTTGAAAAATACACCTCACCAGAAGGTGTTGAACGCGAGCCGCTATTTGATATCGATGGCAAGCCGCTGCTCGACATCAACGGTAAACAGCTTGAAAACGTCTTGTATTCAGGCGATTTAATTGGCGAAGACGCTCGCAAGCACATCGATACCGATATGTTCCACGGCTTTGATTTTGATGCCACCATGTTACGTGTTGCGGCAATGAACCTAGTGATGCATGGTATAAAACAGCCCGATATTCACTACCAAGATACCTTAAGCCAATCTTTCTTAGAAAAGTTTCCAAATGAAGCAAAATCCGGCATGGAAATTATTCTCGCCAATCCGCCGTTCAAAGGGTCTTTAGATGAAGAAGACGTGTGCCCAGAGCTACTGCGTAAAGTAAAAACTAAAAAGACTGAGTTGCTTTTTGTGGCGTTGATTGAACGTATGTTACGAGTAGGTGGTCGCTCAGCGACTATAGTGCCTGATGGTGTTTTATTCGGCTCATCTAAAGCGCACCAACAATTGCGACAGTTGCTGGTGGATAATAACCAGCTTGAAGCGGTTTTATCCTTGCCAAGTGGTGTATTTAAACCTTATGCAGGTGTATCAACCGCGATTTTGATCTTCACAAAAGGCGGCACAACCGACCATGTATGGTTTTATGACGTACAAGCGGATGGCTTTTCGCTAGACGATAAACGCACACCGATTAAAGATAACGACCTGCCAGATTTGGTTGCCCAGTTTAAAGCCCGTGATAAAGCTGTAGCTGAAACCGAAGCAAATGATAAAACCCAAAAGGCGTTTTGGGTAAGTAAAGAAGACATTATTTCAAACAAATATGATCTTTCCATAAATCGTTACAAAGAAGTGGTTTATGAGGAAGAACAATACGATCCGCCAAAAGAGATCTTAGGCAAGTTAGTTTCATTGGAAAATGAGATATTGGCTGACCTTAAAGAGCTGGAGGCGATGCTGTGAGTTGGTCTTTAGTAGAGTTGGGTGATCTTGCGGAATTTATTAATGGCTTTGCTTTTAAACCTAAAGATTGGCAAGAAAGTGGAAAGAAAATTATTCGAATTCAAAATTTAACTAACCCTGACAAAGAGTACAATCTCACGGAGTTGGATATTCCGAATAAATATAATGTGACCAAAGGAGATATATTGGTCTCTTGGTCGGCTACTCTAGACGTTTTCGAATGGTCTAGAGAGGATGCACTATTAAACCAACATATTTTCAAAGTAGTTCCCGATTATGAAAAAGTTAATAAACGTTACTTCAAATATGCGCTAAAGAAAGCTATCGACTCAATGCTTAAGTTTTCACGCGGCTCTACTATGAAGCATGTGAATCGTGGTGACTTTCTAGGGACGAGAATCCCACTACCACCACTTGAAGAGCAAAAACGTATCGCCGCAATTTTAGATAAAGCCGACCGCGTGCGCAGCAAACGCCAACAAACCATCGACCTCGCCGACGACTTCCTCCGTAGCGTCTTCCTAGACATGTTCGGCGATCCTGTAAGCAACCCTAAGGGCTGGAAGCCTGCAAAAATGGGTGACCTCATAGAGTTTGCTAAAGATGGTCCGCACGTCAGTCCTAAATACTCTGACTCTGGTATTCCCTTTTTATCAACAAGGCATGTGAAACCTTCTGGCGTAGTTTGGGAGGATTTAAAGTACGTATCACAAGAGGAAGCCGATGTTCACTGGAAGAAGTGTAAACCTCAGAAAGGTGATGTTTTATATACAAAAGGGGGAACAACTGGCATTGCATGTCCTGTTGATTTCGAAAAAGAATTTGCCGTATGGGTCCATGTTGCGTTAGTTCGGCCTAAGCCAAAGTTGGCTAATCATATTTGGCTAACACATATGCTAAATACAAAATTTTGCTATCAACAATCTCAGAGATACACCAGAGGCGCTACGAACAAAGACCTTGGTTTGAAAAGAATGGTTGATATTGAAATGTATGCTCCACCAATAGAAGAGCAAGAACGGTTTGTGAAAGTAAGGGAGAACGTCTTAGGTTTATTATCCAAATTTGATGAATCAAGTAGCGATAGTTTATTTAACTCCTTAAGCCAGAGCGCTTTCGCTGGCAAATTATAAGAATAACAACAAGGATGTTTTTATGAATGTAAGTGGTTTCATCGTTAATGAAGAGTTATGGCAAAGTCTGAGATACTGCCAGCAAGAAAGTATTCAAACGGCGTTAAGTTACTTAAAAAAGCCTTTAAATGAAAACGTTAACTCTTGCCTTATTAGCTTGCCAACAGGCGCAGGTAAGTCGGGTGTAATTAGTATTGTCTCTCACAAAGCAACCCAAAAGCGGGTGCTGGTTTTATGTCATCGACGTGCTGTGTGTGATCAACTTTTTAAAGAAATAAATGGAAAGTTCTTTAGTGATCGTGTTGAGGGTGAGGTTATCAAGCGCAAGGCTGTTTATAGTGACGTAAACGATACCTCTAAAAACGGTGTGTATGTTTCCACCTTCCAGAAACTACAAACTTTCAATAGTGCTCAGTTTGAGCGGTTAAAGCAAGATATTGATCTTATTATTATTGATGAGGGACACGCCGAACCCTCTCCAGTATGGAGCACTTTAGTACGTGGTATTAACGCTCATAAAGTCGTTATAACTGCTACTCCGTACAGGAATGATTTGTATCAATTCGATGTTACCGAAGATGCCAGTTATATTTATACCTTTGAAAGAGCACTTGCAGATGATGTTTTAAAAGAACCAACTTTTGAGTCAGTTACCTTAGCTGAATTAAGCGGGAAAATCACTGACTTCTTAGAAGCTAATGAAGGCACAAAGTGCATTATCAAATGTGAAAAGTTCGAAGATATAAACAGCTATTACGATTTGTTAAACGATGACTTTTCAGTATTAGCAATACATGAACAATTTACTAAAGATGAACGAGATAATGTAAAGGTTAAAGTGCCGTCGAACCTAAAAGGTTCTGATTACCAAGTTATTATTCACCAGCGTAAACTGGATGAAGGGGTCGATATTCCCGAAGCGAAGTTATTGGTTTTGGCCTATGCCGTTAGTAGTGGTCGGGAACTAGTTCAAACCATCGGTAGAGTAGTACGCTTATATGGTGATATAGAACCTAAAATTTTGGAAATTGAAAGCGATGCAAATAGCCAAATGTGGCAAAACTACAGAAAATTTGATCGTTCATTAGATAGTGCAGATTCAGTTAAAAAATTCATAGCATCATTAGACAGTAATAAGTTGATTGACCGTTACCTAGAAGCATTTCCTGATGTGAGTTATTACGGCAACCGCTTTGTAAGTAAGTTTGACCTAAATACCTTTGAACCCGAAAGTTCTCTTAATATCCCAACTGCATCAATTTGTTTTTTGAATCAGTCGCAGGGATTCAACGTTCAACTTTTATCAGATCATCTATATTGGCGATGTAATAATGCTGGTGAACTCGCGAGAACATTTTCTACAGAGTCTGGTATTCATGGTGTTATATCAATCGCGTTCAATAAGTCTCGGTTTTTAACAGATCAGTTTTTCTTTGAGCCTTCACTTGAAATAACATTATACAAACAACTTACGAACAACATTGTTGCAATTTATGATAGCCGAGGCCGCAGGTTTAATGGTGAGAAAGATTTAAAACTCGGCTCTGCGATATCTCTAGATAAACTGCTTAAGGTTATGTCGTTAGGTGAATCAGCCTCAACGAAAGAAGCGAGTAGTAAATCGATTAGTTCTGCTAGAAAACGTCCTGAAAGCATCGCGGTAAAAGGACGTAATTTAGAGCAAATGGCTGACATGCAAGCCAATGCGTCATATCGATTAGCTACAATGCGTTGTGATACCTATGACCAATTCAATAAAAAGAAAGGTAGTTATTATGTAGGTGCAGACTCTGGACGAATCTCAGATCAAAAAGAGTCATCGTTTACTTTGGATGATCTTAATGATTGGCTTACAGATATAGATAGTGTCATATCTGCAAATATTAATATACAGAACGCCCTAGTACATTCTTATGCAAAGCCAATAACGGTTGATGAAAATTTTGAAGCTCACAGCCTGATTCTTGATTTAACAGAGTTTGAGTCTCCGATAAGTATTTTTATAGCAGGAGAACAACATACACTTGATAATTCGTTTTTGTATTTAACTTATGATAGTGGCGCTTTACTTGTAGATGGGGTTGAGGAAAGCAAAGTCTTAGTCAACTTTAAGCAAGAAGAGCCTTATTTAGAAATTACACCAGAAGCGGAAATACTATATTCACTTGCAGGTGGGGAACACCAAGACATAACTGACTTTCTGAACGAGCGCTTACATAAAGCACTTTTAGCGAATGGGATTAGTTATTCAAATGGTAAGTTCTATCAATTAACGCTTCCTGTGGCTGATAGCTTTGAGTTAGGCGCTTCTAACCTTGCCAATGTTGTTATCGGGCTAGAGTCTCTTGTTGGCGCAGACTTAGATGAGAAAGGATATCAAAATGGTGCTCATCAGGTTGTTGACGGAGGCTTTAGCAGCGATTCGATTTTCTACTTAGTGGATCAATTAAAAGCTAATGGCTTAGCCAACCCAACAAAAAGCGAACTAGGCCCATTTTCTCCCTACATACCTGATGCAGACTTGCTAATTAACACGGATATGGGAACCGAGCCTGCTGACTTTATAGTATCTTCAAAAAACAAATTAGCATTCGTTCATGTTAAATGTGGTAGTTCAATAAACCCGCGTTCATCGGCTGGAGCACTTGCTGAAGTAGGATCTCAAGCTGTAAAGAATATTGAAATGCTAATCAGTGGTGATGCTGAACTGAAGCCTTCAAATTGGAATAGGCTACACACAGCTTGGCCAGCTCCAGAAGCAGCACACAATATCGCTGAAAGAATTAGAATTTTCCAAGGTGCTACTTTTGTGGCTCAAAAAGAGCAGGAAAGATTAGAAAAGCTAAATGAGCTGTGGGATACCGTTGCAATGAGAAGACGCTCAACAGCAGTAAAAAAGGAAATTTGGATAGTTGCCGCCAATAGCTTTTCTGCCAAACATTTTGAGCAGCAATTAAAGTTAGGTTCAGAGGCAAATGGTGAAACCTTACAAGCTTTTCAATTATTAAATGGTTGGCTAGCTACGGCGCATGATAATGACATTGAGTTGAAAGTTTTTGTTTCACCATAGGTTTAGGCAAGAACTAAGGAATAGATGATGAGAGGTGGTCAAATTGCCTAGAGATTTTACAAAATATAATTTTAACGGACAGATTCTAGGTAAGGGGCGTTTGGTTTTAGCCGTGATAAAAGAATTTGTGAAGCAAAATCAGCCTACTCTGACAGAGCTGTTCAAAGCATTTCCTGTTGAAGTACAGGGCCGAAAAGGTCTTTTTTGTACTGAGCAAGAGTTTAATGAAAAACTTAAAACTTCTGACGATGTAAAAAAGCGCTTTTTTACCAAAGATGATGAAATATTAGATATTGAAGGGACTAAAGTACTGGTCTGACGTGCTCCAATAGATTCACGCAGCCAGTTAAGGGATAATTATCTCAACTGGAGTGTATATGAAAACGCGAAAAAGCTATTCAAAAGAATTCAAACTGGACGCTGTTAGTCTGGTTACAGAACAAAATTATAAGATTGCTGAGGCTGCTCGTAGTCTTGGTATTAGCGCGAATATGTTAGGCCGCTGGCTT
>WKFJ01000051.1 GCA_014872785.1 Alteromonadaceae bacterium | reverse complement strand
TGTATTGACGTGAAATAACCATGCCTTCAACAATTTGCCTTGCCTAAATCCTTTTATTCACTCGCTGAAGTCGAGCATCTTGAGGTGTTTCGGGTATAGGTATTCATGAACATGTTGACGGTGCGTTCAGTGAGTGACGCTTTTTCTTCTTCGGTTAACACCGGCTGTAAACAGGCTACTTGTGGCCAGAAACATGCACCCTTCAACAAACCGTGAATTTGTTCAATCGCTGCGTCAAGATTATCTACCGCTAATCGGCCATCATCTATTGCTGCCTGTAACCAGGTATCTAGGGTTTTTTCTTGATCTTCTAAACTGGTCACCACGTTTTGCAAATCATCGGGATGATATAAAAAATGCGCCAGCGCTATTCTGTTGAGTTGCACATATTCTTCGCTGCCAATTAAATCCACCTCTTCTTTAAGAAGATGTTTTAATTGTTCTTCGACCGCTGAATGAGGGTCGTACTGAAACTCAATAGAGGTCATTGCCCGCTGCCACATTTCTTGGAATATGTGTACTACCAAGTTTTCTTTGGTTTGGAAGTGATTGTACAGCGTGCGCTTCGAGACTTGTGCTAGTTCGGCCAGTTTATCCATACTGCAGCCTTGCACACCCATTTCCTTAAATGCGCTTTTTGCCGCTTCGATAATCGCTTCGCGCTTTTGTTCACTGCGACTTTTTTTCTCTTCTGGCATGTTTAACTAGACCCATATATAACCGACGAGTGCAAAATGTACACTATATGGTTTACTTTTTCTAGTTTTTAAGTAAACTACACCGTGTCGTTTACTTTTTTGGGGTGGTTATGAAGTTAGTTCTTAAATTCACAATGTTGATTTTTGTTGTGCTATTTAGCATGGCCTGTGCGGTCAACAGTGAAACCAATCCACCTTTGCACACGTCGAGCGACTACTATAATTTTATACAGCCGAGCTTTAACCAATACGTTGCCGAATCAGAACAATGGTTAAGTCGCAACAGAGTGTTCTTATCTGACGACAAAGACCGCGAGTTGGCGATGAATATGCCATTTGAAAAAGCGCCGAGGGATAAAGCCGAAAAAGCCATTCTACTGGTGCATGGTTTAGGTGACTCGCCATTTTCGTTCGCCGATGTATCGCGCTCACTTGTGCAACAAGGTTTTCATGTTCAGGCACTTCTGCTTCCGGGACACGGCAGTGACCCACAGCATATGATGCTGTCGAGTTACCAAGATTGGCAACGTATTGTCGATCATTACGCGACACTGCTAAAAGGTGAATACGCAGAAGTGTGGCTTGGAGGATATTCGACAGGGGCTAATTTAGTGACTTTGCATGCACTTGCAGAGCAGGATATATCGGGACTTTTACTATTCTCTCCTGGGTTCCAGTCTAAAGCCTTATTCCTAGAGAAATTCACCCCAGCAGTGGCTGCTATTTGGCCATACGGTTGGCAAAGCAATGAAGTGAATCTTGCCAAATATACTTCTGCACCGGTTCAAGGGGCAGTAAACTACTCAAAAAGCGCGAAGCTGGTGCGTGAGGCACTGAAAGTGAAACAAGTCTCGATTCCTACACTCATTGTGATTAGTGAACACGATAGTGTTGTAGATGCCAGTGCAATTGAATCGCTTTTCTCCTCCAGATTCACTCATAGCAATAGCCGACTTATTTGGTATGGAGAAACCCAGTTTTCAGAATCAAATATTATGAGCCAAAGCATGCAAATCCCTGGATTAAAAATAAGTTCTGGATCTCATATGAGTACCCTTTTTGCACCTTGCAACCACTATTACAGGATCGCTGGTAGTAAAAAAATGTGCAACAACGGATTGACCTCAAGTGAGCGAGCCTTCTGCGAAAACTCAGAAGATGTATGGTTTTCTGCTTGGGGTTATTCAGAGAAAAACAAAATTCATGCGCGACTTACTTGGAATCCGCACTATGCTGAAATGAGCAGACAGATCGCGAAAATCGTTAAAACACCGAATTCATCGTTGCTAGCGCAACGCACTAGCAGTGAGGACAAATAACATGGTCACAAATAAAACAGTACGTAGTTGGCTGACTTCAGCCATATTCGGAGGCTTGTTGTTGGGCTGTCAGCCAGCACAAGATAATGCTCAATCCGGTCAGCAAGCACCCGCGGCTATGCCGGTTAAAGTCATCGTTCCGCAATTGGAAAAGGTGAAGGAGTGGGACGAGTTTACTGGGCGTTTTGCCGCTTCCAAAAGAGTAGAGGTGAAAGCGCGAGTGGGCGGGTTTATTGAATCTGTCGCTTTTCAAGACGGTCAAGTCATTCAAAAAGGGGACGTGCTTTATGAACTCGACAAACGCCCCTTTGCCATCGCCTTAAGCAGTGCAGAAGCACAATTAAAACTGGCTAAAAAAGAAATGGCGCGTGGCCGCAATCTGGTGCAGAAGAACAGCATTTCACAAGAGCAACTTGATGAACGTTTACGCCAATTGCAGGTGGCACAGGCTAACTACGATCAAGCTCGTTTAGACTTGGAGTTTGCCACTGTCGTTGCACCTATCTCGGGACGCATTGACCGTACTTTGGTGAATGAAGGCAATTTGGTCGCTGGTGGCAACGGCACGGGTGAGGTGTTAACCACGATTGTAACCATCAATCCTATCCATTTTTATTTTACTGGTAGCGAGAAAACAGTACTTACCTATATTCGTCGGAGCATCAATGACACTGAGGCAATCAAAGAAGGCGAACACTGGCCTATTTTTATAAAACTACAGGATGAAAGCGATTACTTACATACCGGTGAAATAGACTTCTCATCGAATCCCTTAGACTTTGATTCCGGGACGCTAGAGATTCGTGCAACCCTAAACAACGATAACGAACTTATGCAGCCAGGTATGTTTGGTCGATTGCGCATTTCACCGGTGCCACCGTATCCTGCGGTTACCATTGATGACACGTTGGTCATCTCAGAAAGAGCTAAAAAGTTCGTTTATATAGTTGATGACGACGGTATTGCACAGCGCCAATACATTGAGCTAGGCGGCTTAACTGAAGCGGGCAAACGCATTGTAAAATCCGGTTTACAACCTGGCGTGAAACTGGTTGCGGGCAATTTACAAATGATTCGCCCTGGTATGTTACTGCAACCTGTGATTGCAGAAGGAGAGTAGTGGCATGAATTTTAGTCATTACTTCATCGAACGCCCGCGATTAGCGACCGTTCTGTCAATTCTCATTGTTATATTTGGGATATTGGGACTAGGTAGTTTGCCGGTTGCTCAGTATCCCGACATTGCCCCGCCACAAATTCAGGTGAATGCGTCCTATCCAGGAGCAAGCTCAGAGATTATTGCCGAGACGGTGGCAACGCCATTGGAGCAAGAAATCAATGGTGTGGAGAACATGTTATACGTGTCTTCACAGTCTACCAACGATGGCAGGCTAACAATTAGCATAACCTTTAAAACGGGTACTGATCTTGATACTGCACAAGTACTGGTGCAAAACCGTGTTTCGGCGGCATTGCCTCGTTTACCTGAGCCTGTTCGGCGACTCGGCGTGACCACTGTTAAGAATTCGCCAGACATGTTGATGGTCATTAACTTGTATTCACCAGATAACAGTTATGACCAAACGGACATAGGCAATTACGCAGTGTTAAATATCGTTGATAAGTTATCGCGCTTGGACGGTGTAGGTAACCTACAGGTATTTGGTGCCAGTGAGTATGCCATGCGTTTATGGCTTGACCCAGGGCGCATGTCGGAATTTGGCGTGACAGCAGATGATGTGTTGGCGGTAGTACGCGCTGAGAACTTACAGGTGTCCAGTGGTACCTTGAACCAAGCACCAATGCCTAAGCAAAACGCCTTTGAAATTAGTGTGCAGACGCAGGGGCGACTGAAAACCATCGAAGAGTTCGAAAATATTATCGTTAGACGCGGTGAATCTACAGGATTGTTGCTGCTAAAAGATATCGCAAGAGTAGAACTTGGCCCTCAAAACTACGCCACAAAAGGTTATTTAGGCACTAATCCTTCAGTCGCTATTCCTATTACTATGCGTCCTGGTGCCAACGCGTTGGCAACCGCTGAACGCGTAAAGGAAACCATGCTGGAGCTTCAGCAAAATTATCCCGTAGGGCTTGCCAGTACTATTGTGTATAACCCGACTGACTATATTGCTGAGTCTATGAAAGAGGTGTACATCACATTGGCCGAAACGGTGGGACTGGTGGTGTTGGTGATTATGCTGTTCTTACAAAGCTGGCGCACCGCCGTCATTCCAGTGGTTGCCATTCCGGTCTCTTTGATCGGTACATTCGCACTCATGTCGGTGTTCGGGTTCTCATTGAATATGATCTCTTTATTTGGCTTGGTTTTGGCGATTGGTATTGTAGTAGACGACGCTATTGTGGTGGTCGAAAACGTGGAGCGTAAACTGCGCGAGGGCAAAGACTCTCTTACCGCTGCTAAAGAAACCATGAGCGAAGTGGGCGGCGCATTGATTGCCACCAGTTTGGTGTTGGTTGCTGTATTTTTACCTACTGTGTTGATGGATGGTATTACCGGTGAGTTCTATCAGCAGTTCGGTGTCACGATCGCGTCAGCGACCATGATTTCTACTGTGGTTTCATTGACTCTGAGCCCAGCTATGGCAAGGCTTTTTATGAGTCCTGATGAGCTGAAAGAGGGGTCTAAACGCGCTCGCTTTGGTGCCAAGTTTAATCGCAATATAGAAAAATTTGCTGGACGCTATGCGGCCTTAGTCGCGAAGTTAATTCGCGTTTCGGGGATCATGATTGCAGTATACATTGGCTTGATGGCACTGACTGGGTGGCAATTAAACAAGGTACCAACAGGCTTCATACCTGAACAAGACCAAGGTTACGCGATCATAGGTATTCAATTACCATCAGGTGCCTCACTTGAACGCACAGACGTGATTACCAAAGAGATCCTAAATCAGGTTTTAGAAATCGATGATGTTGAAAACACGGTTGCCTTTACCGGATTTTCTGGCGCAACCTTTACTAATGCAAGTAATGCAGGCGCGATATTTGTAGTGTTTAAGCCTTTTGGTGAACGCCGCTCGTCAGATGCCATTATTGCCGACATAAGAGCTAAAGTGGGTTACAACGATAAGGCCTTTGTGGTGGCGATTCCACCGCCCGCTGTGAGCGGAATGGGCAATGCTGGTGGTTTTAAAATGATGGTGCAAGACGTTGCGGGTAATGGTGTACAGGCACTAGAGGGAGCCGCTTGGATGATGGCTATGGCTGCCAATCAGGCTCCAGAAACCACTGCCGCTTTTACCTTCTTTGAAACCAACACTCCGCGGATTTTCTTAAATATCGATAGAGACAAAGCGCGACAACTGGATGTGCCGCTACAAAATGTATTCAGTGCGCTGGAAATTTACATCGGCTCTAGCTATGCCAATGACTTTAACTACAGCGGACGAACCTTCCGTGTGGTATTGCAGGCAGATTCACAACATCGTGTAAATCGCGATGACCTATTGGATTTGAGAGTGCGCAGTAATCAAGGTGCCATGGTGCTGATAGGTTCTTTTGCAACCGTAGATGACACCTCTGGCCCGTCTCGTTTACCCAGGTACAATCTTTATCCAGCGGCTGCCGTAACAGGCAACACGGCACCGGGATTCAGTTCGGGAGAGGCGCTGGCTAGAATGGAGCAAATAGCAGAAGAAATGCTGCCAGCAGGATTCAGTTTCGAGTGGACAGAGCTTGCATACCAAGAAAAAAATACCGGTAACACAGCAATTATTGCTTTTAGCTTGGCGGTGCTCTTCGTATTTTTGCTATTGACGGCGCAATATGAAAGTTGGAGCCTGCCTTTATCCATTATTCTGATTGTGCCCATGTGTTTACTTTCTGCTGTGGCGGGTCTGTTGATTGCACAAATGGACAACAACGTGTTGACCCAAATTGGGCTGGTGGTATTAATTGGCCTTGCCGCTAAAAATGCCATTATGATTGTGGAATTTGCGAAGCAGAATGAAGACGCTGGTGAAACGACCGAAGCAGCTGCGGTAGACGCTGCCAAAGTGCGCTTGCGCCCAATTTTAATGACCGCATTCTCCTTCATTTTTGGGGTGTTGCCATTGTTATTCGCCTCGGGGCCAGGTTCTGAAATGCGCCAAGCGATCGGACAAACAATGTTCAGTGGTATGTTGGGTGTGACTTTATTTGGTTTGTTGTTTACGCCGGTCTTTTACGTGTTGTGTCGTAAATTATCTATGTGGATCCACAAAGAAAAGAAGGTTGAATCAGTTTTAACTGAAAACGCTTAACGATAAGCCTTGCTAGTGAGGGGGCAAAAGCAGCGGGTTTGAGTTACAAACTCTATCGACCGCTGCTTTTTTATTTATGCTCTATGCCGCGGGGAATTCGTAATCTTTGAATTTTTCGCGCAGCGCCAGTTTGTTGAGTTTCCCGGTCGCGGTATGCGGCAGTTCTTCGACAAAAACAACGTCATCCGGTACTGCCCATTTGTGCAATTTGTCTTTTAAAAATGCCATAAGGGCGTCTTTATCGATGTTAGCACCAGGTTGCTTAATGGCGATAAGGAGCGGTCGTTCAGTCCATTTAGGATGATAACGTCCAATTGCTGCTGCTTCGGCAATGTCGGTGTGACTCGCCGCTGCATTTTCAATATCGATTGAGCTGACCCATTCGCCACCGGTTTTGATAACGTCTTTGGTGCGGTCGGTGATCTGCATAAAACCATTGGGGTGGATCATGGCGACATCACCGGTGTTTAACCAGCCATCAGAGTCAACCGGGCAGTCATTATCGCCTGGGGTTTGTGACATGCCGTAATAACCTGAAGCTATCCATGGTCCACGGACTTTCAACGCACCAAAAGCAACACCATCCCAAGGTAACTCATTGTTGTCTTCATCCACAATTTTAAGTTCTACCCCAAATACACAGCGACCTTGTTTGGCTTGTAATCCAATGAGCTGCTCTTGTGTATAGTCGGCCATTTCAGCAGTAGGGCTATAGATGGTGCCAAGAGGGCTCATTTCCGTCATCCCCCAACCTTGTTTTACGGTAGTGCCGTACTTTTTATTGAAGGTTTCAATTATGCCTATGGGACAAGCGGCACCGCCCGTCCCCGCGGTTTTGAGTGAATTGACGCGTTTTCCGGTTTTGTTGAGGTAATCCAACAACGCCATCCAAATGGTGGGTACACCTGAACTGTAGGTGACCTGTTCACCTTCTATGAGTTTGTGCAGTGTCTCACCGTCAGCCAACTTAGGACCCGGCATCACTAATTTTGAGCCTACCATTATTGATGCATACGGCACCCCCCAGGCGTTCACATGGAACATGGGAACAATGGGCATACACACTTCTTCGGCACGTGCACCGGTTGAATCGGGTAAAGCGCCCACTAGTGCATGCAGAATGGTGGAGCGATGACTGTATACAACGCCTTTGGGATTGCCTGTGGTGCCCGAGGTATAACACATGCCACTTGCTGTATTTTCGTCAAATTCAGGCCACTCAAAGCTATCGTTTTCAGCTTCAAGCAGCGTTTCGTAGCACACCACGTTGTCCATCGATGTCTCAGGCATGGCTGCTGGACTTGTCATTACTATGATCTTTTCCACTTTCTTAAGGTGATCTTTTAATGCCTCAATGAGTGGAAACACCAATACATCAACAAAGATAAACTTATCTTCGGCGTGGTTGATGATATAGGCGACCTGTTCAGGGAAAAGCTTAGGGTTGATGGTGTGACATACCATGCCACTGCCCGATACTGCGTAATAAAGTTCTAAGTGTCGATAATCATTCCACGCGAGGGTTCCTATACGGTCGCCAAACTTGGCACCTAATGTCGTAAGCGCGTTGGCTAATTTGCGAGAGCGAGCCCCAAAATCTTTGTAGGTGTATCTGTGCAGTGGATTGTCCACCGTAACAGACACGATTTCCTGAGTAGGAAAGGCTTTTTCCGCGTGTTTGAGAATGGACGAAATCATCAATTGCGAGTTCATCATAAGTGCTTGCATAGGATTTTCCTTCAACCGTTTTTTGATGCTGTGATGTTGGCCTCTAAAAGGCTCTTAAAAATCGTAGGTTACAATCTTTTACCACAGTGTCTTATACAAGATCACTCTTTTTGTTAAAAACTTGTTAAGTGATATTTCAATGAAAGAAATGGACTCAGATTAGTAGAGGATGGCGGCACTTTTTATGTGGGCAAAGACCGCTTGGTCAAGCGTAAGCGATAATTCGTGTAATGACTTCTTGGTGATACGCGATAAGAGTGTGGTGTTGCCTGCCTTGAGATTGACAACGACCATTGCTGGATCTGCGTCATCTTCGATTGCTGTGACGCGACAGGAAACGCGGTTAAGGATACTAGAGTGACTTGTTGGCTGTATGCTGATACTGACATCCCTCGCCAGAATTCGAAGTTTAACGATTTCTGCTGCTGTCAGACCGTGCTGTGAAAGGTTGAGTTTAAAATCATCACAGTCTACTGAGGCCAATTTCCATTGTGGGTCAATATCGAGGACCTTACCCCTTACTATACTGCCGACTTCGATGTCGGCTTTTTGCGCCAAGTGAGGCGTGGAAAGTACCTGTTCAATTGAACCGCTCGCCTGCACCTTGCCGTCTTCTAGTAATACAATATGTTGCGCTAATCGCAGTACTTCCTGCATATCGTGCGTGACATAAATAATGGGAATGGAAAAGTGCTCAGCTAGCGACTCTAAATAAGGGAGGATCTCGTTTTTGTGGGATTGCCCTAATGATGCCAGCGGTTCGTCCATCAGTAGCAGTTTTGGCTGAATGAGCAGTGCTCTGGCAATTGCGACGCGCTGCTTTTCGCCGCCGGAAAGAGATGGTGTTGAACGCGTCAGCAGCTTTTTAATATCCAACAGTGATACTACTTGGTGGTAAAGCGCAGTATTGTCGGGATTTTCTGAACGTTTTAGGGCAAATTGCAAGTTGCCCTTTACCGATAGGTGTTCAAAAAGTGCGGCGTCTTGGAAGACGAAGCCAACGGGACGTCTGTGGTTGGGCACGTTTATTTTGGCATCTAGCCAAGGTGTACCCGTCACCTTGATAGTGCCAGTAAGATCAGATTCTAGACCTGCAATGCATCTTAATAGCGTGGTTTTCCCTGAACCTGACGCGCCAAAAATAGCTGTTACACCAGTGCTAGGAATGTGCAGAGCAGCGTTGAGTGAAAAACGTTTTTTATCGCTTGATGCTTGATAACGGATGTCGATTTCAATAGTGTCAGGGTCAGTCATAACTACGACCTTTAAACAGGTGCATACCCGATGCAAACCGCGAGTTGTAAAGCGCTAATAAAACCAAAAAGGTAAACAGTAACATGCCGCCACTTAACACGTGTGCTTGAGTGTATTCCAAGGCTTCAACGTGGTCGTATATCTGTACTGAGATAACCTTGGTCTCCTGTGGAATGTTGCCTCCAATCATCAATACTACGCCAAATTCACCTACGGTATGGGCAAAGCCCAGTATGCCCGCGGTAATGAAACCTGGTTTTGCCAATGGCACCACCACATTAAAAAAACGATCTAGTGGCGAGGCTCTCAGGGTTGCTGCTGCTTCAAGAGGGCGGCGGCCAATGGCAACAAACGCATTTTGTAAAGGCTGCACCACAAATGGTAATGAATAGACGCAAGAGCCAATGACTAATCCCCAAAAAGTAAACGGAAGTAGTCCAATACCAAGCGATTGGGTAATGGTGCCGATGATGCCTGAAGGACCTAATGCGATTAACAGATAAAAGCCCAATACAGTAGGCGGAAGTACCAGCGGTAGCGCAACAATGGCATTGACGACACCGCGCATTCTGGAGCGGGTATTGGCTAGCCACCAAGCCAGTGGCGTACAGAGTGTCAGCAAAATGATTGTTGTAATACTGGCGAGCTTGATAGTTAACCAAATCGCATCCATCTGTGCTTCTGTAATCATGCTCCCCTTTTACGGTGTTTGCCGATAACCAAATTCAGTAATAATGTCCCTGACCTGCTCGGTTTTCAAGTATTGCAAAAACAAACGAGAGGCTTGTGGTTGTTTGCTCGCATTTAACATCACAGCGTCCTGCTTAATGGGCGAATACAGGTTTGTTGGAATTGGTAGACTTTGGTCTTGTGAGTCTAGTGCGATCACTTGTGACAATGCCACAAGCCCGATGTCGACATTACCGCTAAATGCAAACTGGTAAGTTTGTCCTATGTTTTCACCCATGACCAAGGTGATGCCGTCTCTTTCTAGTAAACCAAATTCGTTCAGTACTTCCTGTGCTGCTCTGCCATATGGTGCAAGTTTGGGGTTTGCTAATGCAATTCTTTTGAGTTTTTCGCTTTGTAATATTTCAGGAAATAACAGTGGAATGTCCGAGTTGTTTCGGTAGAGCATTAATACGCCAGTGGCGTAGGTAAACCTGGACTCTTGCAACGCTAGTCCTTTTTCTATGAGTGCAACAGGCTTGTCTTGGTCGGCAGATAAAAACAGGTCGTAAGGCGCGCCATGTGAAATCTGTGCATAAAGTTTACCCGAAGACGCAAATGAACTGATTACCGCAATGCCGTGTTCACGTTCGAATTGTGAGCTAATCCTTTGCATCGGCTTGATAAAGTTCGACGCAACAGCAATTTTTAAAGTATCTGCATAGCTGCAAGTCACAAAGGTAACTAAAAGCATTAATGCCAGTAACAACTTGTAAGACGTATTCAAGCGCTTGTTAAACCTCGTTAAAAGTCTGTTTTTTGTACAAATGTCATCTCCTTTACATTTATCTGCGTACAAAGCCAGTAAAATGCACGCAAGTTAAACGTTGAATCCCGATGAGTTGGTTATGAAAACATTAGTTGAACATCTGTCTACCTATGCGGAATATCACCGCGATAGTCGCAATATCTTAACCCATTTATTTGGGGTGCCCATTATTGTTTTTGCCGTGATTGTTTTATTGTCGAAACCCGCCTTTGAAATTGCAGGGGTTACTGCAAATCCTGCAATGGTGGGTTATGTGTTGGCATTGTTTTTCTATTTTAGGTTGAGCTTTTTGTTTGGCGTTATCATGGCGGTATTGATGGCGGCAGGGATTTATGCGGCACTTGCAATAGCCCAAATGTCCACTCTGATATGGGCGCTTGGTGGCGTAGGGGCGTTTGTTGTCGGTTGGATTATTCAGTTTATTGGTCATTACTATGAGGGCAAAAAGCCCGCTTTTGTTGATGATTTAGTTGGCTTGCTTGTCGGTCCTATTTTTATTGTGGCAGAAGTGTTGTTTGCGATGGGATTGTGTCAGAACCTTAAGGCTGAAATTGAGTCGCGCGCCGGTAAAGTCCGCCATGGCTCCGAGCAGGCCGCTTCAGTTTAAATGTAAACTAGAGTAGCTCGAATAACGTCAAACCAAGGACGCTCAATGGTGGAGCGTCCTGTCATCTAACCAAAAATCTCAAAAGTGTAAATTTTGATCTTTTATTCACTCTAACAGGTAGAACTGGTAAGTTAGCTCATCGTCGGTTAAAGCTGCAGATACCAGCAGCCTGAGTGAATCTAAATGAAAAACGCGCTTACTATTTTCACTTTTGTGCTTTTCGCACTTAGTCCGCCCGCTCAGGCTAAATATAACCAAGTCAGTTATCAAGCCGTTACCCTCCTAGAGGCACCTAAACCCGACAATGTGCTGCGTTATAGCGACAGTGAATTGCAATTCATTGAGCATTGGCAAAGCCCCTCCCAAAATAAGAGAAATGTGGTTTTTGTTCACGGTGGATGCTGGCTCAGCGCCTATGACATAGCTCATAGTCGAGCGGTAACAGGAGCAATAAGAGACGAGGGTTTTGAGGTTTTTTCTATTGAGTATCGGCGTGCAGGTGATCCCGATGGCGGTTGGCCCAATTCACTGACTGACATTAATTCAGCAGTGACCTATTTGTCTGAGCAGGGGTACATCGAGCCGCAAAACACCGTTATTATGGGACACTCTGCTGGCGGCCATTTGGCAATTCTCTCCGCCATAGCCAAGCCCAAACTATTCAATGCTATTGTTGGGCTAGCGGCAATTACGGATATTAAAAAGTACGCCAAGGGTAGCAACGGGTGCCAGCGAGCCACGACGAGTTTTATGCAGGGCACGCCAGAAGAAAAGCCGCAGGATTACCAAGAGGCAAACCCCGTAGACAATGAAATACCCATCAATACTTGGTTGATGTATGCCGACAGGGATACCATCGTACCAGATACCCATGCAAGTGCAGTTAAACAGGAACGCCGCGTACTTATTAAAGATGGCGGACACTTTGATTTTGTGCATCCAAATACGGTTGCCTTCGAACAAATGATGCTTTTGCTTAACACACTTTATTAAAAATTAGTCTACAACCAAGAACCCTACATGAATCTAAACAACATTCGAGAATTGGATCGCAATGATCCATTGGCGCCACTAAAAGCAAAGTTCGACAATAGTAATAATATTATTTATCTAGATGGTAACTCACTTGGGCGTATGCCATTGAGTGTGCTTGAAAGCACTGAGACTTTGCTCAAACAGCAGTGGGGGCGAGATCTCATTACCAGTTGGAACAAGCATCAGTGGATAGATATGCCATCTATCGTCGGCGACAAGATAGGTCGTTTGATTGGTGCCAGTAAAGGACAGGTGATCTGTAGCGATTCGATATCAATCAACTTGTTTAAAGTGCTTGCGGCTGGCTTGTCTGTGCAGCAAGAAAGGTCGATTGTACTTTCGACAACGGATAATTTTCCAACAGACCTGTATATGGTTCAGGGGCTGACTTCCTTGCTTGGCGAGCAGCATTGCCAACTTAAATTGGTTGATGAAAAAGCTCTTGAGCAGAGCCTCTCGCGCGATGTAGCGATATTAATGGTCACTGAAGTGAATTTTAGGACAGGAGCACGTTTGGATATTGGCCGCCTGACTCAGTTGGCACATAATTTGGGAATACTGGTTATTGTCGACCTTGCTCATAGCGCTGGTGCAGTGCCAGTGGCACTTGACACTTGGCAGGTTGATTTCGCCGTGGGCTGCACCTATAAGTATCTCAATGGCGGCCCAGGAGCCCCCGCATTTAGTTATGTTGCAAAGCGCCATCAAACCCACATTAAGCAACCTCTTTATGGCTGGATGGGTCATGCCACACCGTTCTCGTTTGATGCGGCCTATCAAGGAAGCGCTGATATTCGTCAGCAGTTAGTTGGTACCCCGCCCATTTTAGCCATGCAGGCGGTGAACAGCGCCCTAGAGGTTTTTGAAAATATTGATATGAATGCCATTCGACGCAAATCAATTGCCCTTTCGGAGCTGTTTTTAACTTTATTGAGCCAATCAGAGCACACGCAATGCTTGACCTGTATTTCCCCTTATGATGCTGAACTAAGAGGTAGTCAGTTAAGCTTTGATTACCAACAGAGCTATGCCTTATGCCAAGCTTTGATAGATCGCGGCGTGGTCGCGGATTATCGTGATCCAAGTTACATCAGGTTTGGATTTGCGCCCCTGTATAACAGCTTTGAAGACATTTATTTAGCGGTTTCAGAAATCAATGCCATTCTAAAATCCGATTACCATTTGCAAGATAAATTCACAGTTCGCCAAAAGGTTACGTAGCTAGAGCCTGTTGATCTTTGCGGTGTAAGTTTTGTTCGATCTGAGCGCTTTCTGATCACCAAGTTGCTTTGCAGGCCTAGTGGGCTAAGTCAAAAAGCAACAACAAAGAGCAGGAGGCGCTCAGGAAGAACCCTTCGGGCAGCGCTTGTTTGGTATTTCTACTGCGTTATCGCCTTTTTATGTAGAGCAACTACACTACAAAGACTCTGCCTTGT
>WKFJ01000003.1 GCA_014872785.1 Alteromonadaceae bacterium | reverse complement strand
TTTGGGAATGAAGACACCAAACCAAGTGCATAATGAAAAAGGCCAATGAACAAATTCATTGGCCTTCAAAACCGTCAACGTATTTTAGGACGGGACACCCCTGCGAAAAAGCATTCAGCCTAGCGGAATCCTTATGCTCTCTGCGACAATTTCATAGACAAGTCCGGTTCTCAATTTTGTTTTATTACCGCCCATGTCTGATTCGAAGTGTTCAGCCTGCTGCGGTGTCATATTTTTTTGCACTAAGTGACCAACGAGTGTCACTGACTTGCCATGACTGTCGGTCGGAATAAAGAAGCTGTACTCTTTAAACGCGACTCGAATCACTAGCTCTTGGTCTTGAGCAATAAAAAAGCAGCCTTTCTTGCGGCAGACTTTCGCTATTTTTGTATTTAATCGAAACGGTGTCTCAAGATATTTGTTAGGATCGTCAAATAATTGAGCAAGTGTTGATTCAGGTACGGATTGATCGAGTAATGCGCCAAACGTTTCTGAATCAGCGTCCGCAAATACGGGCTCTGACAAGCGCATAGTTTCTGCAGATACACCAAAACTAAGTAGAACAAATACACCCAATAGTGCCTGTATATTCACAAATGCCTTCCGTTTATCAACAATATGCCATTGTTTAAAGTGTATGGTATCGCCAAAGGTATTTACAGCAGAAACAAAAAAGGTCGGCATTAAACCGACCTTTTGAATACATTTGGCAAAACATTAATTCTTAGAGAAAGTATCTCCAAAGAAATCACCTTCATTCCAGGCTGGACGGTTTGTTTGGTTGGCGATGGTGGTACCAATTTGGAAGTTTACGTTGGCAAACTTCTCGGCCGCGGTCCAGTTGAAGTCTTCGGAGTATTCATCTGATGGCTTATGGTAGTCCGTACCAAAGAACTCATAAAACTTCTTGCCACCGTCCACGTTAGGATCTTTCGCGGTAAAACCAGGAATGATAAATACCGCTGGAACGCCTTGTTTCACAAAGCTGTAGTGGTCTGAGCGGGTAAATATAGCTTGGTCTGGCATTGGGTCTGGGCTCAGTTTCAGGCCTTGCGCAGCAGCAGCTTCAGCAACTGAACCTTTTAGGTCACTATGCGAAGCACCGAAAGCCACAATATCGGCAAATTCATAAGTTAAAATTGGCATGTCTAGATTTACATTAGCAACCATACTATCTAGTGGAACGGTAGGGTTTTGAGCATAATAATCTGAACCCAACAGACCTTTTTCTTCACCTGTTACAGCAACGAACAAAATCGAACGCTTCGGACGCTGTTTCATCTCGCTGAACAAACGTGCCGTTTCCAGTAGCACTGACGTACCTGCCGCATTGTCCATGGCACCATTATTGATCTTATCTTTTTCGACCGTCTTGGCGATACCAATATGGTCATGGTGTGCAGAATAAACGACATATTCATTCTTTAATTGAGGGTCAGAACCTTCTAACACTGCGACGACGTTTGGACTGGTAATTTCTTTAAAGTCACTTTTCTTTTCGTACTTAACAGTGGTGCCAAGTGCAAAACCTTTAGGTGACTTATCATCTTCTAACTCAGCATAAATATCGTCTAGTGACTTTTGCTCACCTTCAAACAACATCTTCGCGGTATCGGGACTTAAACTGGCACCAGCTTTAAGGCTAGGAAAGCTATTGGCTGGCATACCATCAGCCTTCATCCAGCGCACTCTGGGAGTGTGAATGTAACTTAAGCTTCTCTGATACGGTCGCACTTTTTCAGACCGTGGGGTGGGAATAGAAATCATACCAATTGCCCCATTTTCAGCTGCGTATTTAGACTTTTGATAGCCAGAAGCGAAATGCGCACCTTCTTCACTTGGGAATGATTGTGGCTTCCCAGATAACAACACAACAATCTTACCGTCGACGTCTAACCCATCGTAATCATTGTGTTCAAGCTCTGGTGCGATTATTCCATAGCCAACAAACACTAATTCGCCCTGCATCGCCGCCATTTCCGACATTGTGCTTGGACCGGCGAGATACTGTTTAGGATAGCTAAGATCGGTGGTACTACCGTTTTTAGTGAATGATAATTTGGGCGAGTCTTGGTCTAAATAGGACTGCCTAAAAGTCACCCGCTGAAAGTAGGTGCCATTATCACCGGCTGGTTTTAACCCGTATTGTTCAAATTGTGAGGCTAAGTAAATAGAGGCTATCTCTAATCCTCTGGAGCCGGTATCGCGACCTTCTAATAAATCGTGACTTAAGAAGCGCAGGTGCGCTTTTATGTTTTGTACCTTGGCAGTATCTGCCGTTGCAGCAGCACCAAAGAGCACTGTGCCTGCCACCATAGCAGCGACTAGCTTTTTTATATTTATCATGGGAATGTTCTTCTTCGTTACATCCCTTTAACCATATGGGAAATAGCTCCATTTTTCCAGCTTGACACCTTTTGTAGATAACATATGCTAGGAGAACAGCTATTCTTCGGAGGCGGCGATGGCACGTAAACCACAATATGATGTTGATTAGGTGCTCACAGAAGCAATTCAGATATTTCTAGAGCACGGATACAATGGCGCAGTAATGGATGAAATTATTGCCCGAACTGATTTTAACCGTCGCGGTTTCTATCTAGAGTTTGGCAGTAAACAGTCATTTCTTTATAAGGTGCTCGATCATTATCACGCAACGGTACTCGATAAAATCGTTTCGCATCTAGAAAAAAACCGCGGAATGTTATCCATCCAGCGCTTTTTCCAGGATTACATCGAACTGGTAAAAGGCAAAGGGTGTTTATTGGTTAACATTATCACTGAACGCGGCTTTGACGATAAACATATAAGGGATGTCGGTAGGCACTACATAGACCGACTAGAGATTGGGTTTATTGGATGTTTGGAAAAAGCTATTCAACACAATCAGGTGAAATCAGATATCAACATTGAAGCAACTGCGCTGCAATTGTGTAATTATGTGCAGGGGTTTGCCGTCACAGGGGTACTTGCCGGCAAAACAGATGAACTAGACTTAGCCACAGAAGCCTTGTTAGCACCACTTGCATCCTAACTAAAAATAATTATTAATAAAAACGAATACACCATGACAGATTTCAAACGAGCTCGCGGAGTAAAAGAAAAAGAACAGCGTCGCAAAGCTATATTGGCTTCAGCTATGAAGCTGTATGAACAAGATAGCTCAGGTCTGCCCACTACCGCATAAATAGGCAAAGATGCAGGTGTTGCAAAAGGTACACTGTATTTGTACTTCCGCAGTAAAGAAGAGATATTCCTAGCCATCTTAGAGGACTATCACCTACGCTGGCTAAAAACCTTCTACAAATACGGAAAGTTCGACGAATCCATCATGCTCACACTGCTAGATAACTGCTGCAGTTTCATGGAAGAAAACCCAATGTTTATGCAACTAGCTTCTATGAGCACCAGCGTAATTGAACAAAACGTCGACAGCAAAATATTGCTGGCTCACAAAAACAACCAAGCCAAGGCCGTTAGAGAAGCGGCAAAGAGCATCCACGGCATGGTGCCAACACTCTCAGAAGAAGAGTCTGCAGCATTGATTGTTAGAAGCTATGCGTTACTGCTCGGACTCTGGCAACTGTCCCACCCAACAGAAAACATCGCTAAAGTGCTATTGTCCCCGAGTTTACAAATTTTACGACCAGACTTTGAGACTTCGGCTCGATATGCGTTACAGCAACTTTGGCAAGCCACAATCGTCAGTAATAAACCCGAAAAGAGCGGCATCTGGAAGAAACTTTTTTCTTGAGGCTTGGCTATTCCACCAGCAAACAGTAAAATGCCCGACCATTTTTAATGCAGGCAAAACTGATGGCAGACAAAAATCCTCTCTACAGGATCCAATTTATCAATAATGGCGACCGCTATGAACTTTACGTACGTGAAGTTACTCAAGGCAACCTATTTGGATTTATAGAGATAGCGGATTTTGTTTGGGACAATCACACTAGCTTAGTGGTTGACCCAAGCCACGAAAAGCTCAAGTCCGAATACGCTGATGTGAATCGTACTTACATCCCAATGCACAGTGTTTTAAAGATTGACCAGGTAGAAAAGCAAGGCACGGCAAAAATCACAGAACTTAGCGACAAAGTAACGCCATTCCCAAGCCCTATTTACACACCAAAGAATTAAATTGATTCGGCATTTTTCCTTTTCAGGGAAAGTGCCTTACTATAAAGCAATCTAATAACAACAAGGCTGTTTGCCATGAAACGATTGCTTCTACTCATCCCTTTATTTCTCAGTACCTTTGCCGCGGCAGAAGAAAAACTGCACCCGCTTTTGGATGAGATTTGGGCATTTCAAATGCAGCAAAATCCGATGTGGGCCACGCGTATGGGAATGCGTGAAGCTGACAGCAAAATGCCTGACTTGTCTGCAGCCTCGCTTGAAGCAGCGGCAACAAAAAACACTGAATTTATGACGAGACTTGAGGCCATTGACGCAGCGTCATTGTCGCGAACAGATGCCATCACGCTGCAAGTGCAAAAACTTCAACTGCAAAACAACGTTGATTCCTACCGGTATAATAGTCATTTTGTTCCTTTTACCTCAGAGTCAGGTTTTTACAGTAGCTTGGGTTTTTTGCCCAGCAGCCATAAATTCGCGTCGCTAGATGATTTTCAAAATTATCTAATGCGTCTTGCTCAATTTCCTGAGTATTTTGACCAACAAATATCATGGATGGAAAAAGGTTTAGCATCGGGTATGACCCAACCTAAGGAAGTGCTAGAGCCTTTACCCTCGTTGGTTGCAGGCTTTATTTTTGATGACCCAAAAGCAAGTAGCTTTTATAGACCTTTTAATATCGATAAGCCCGATTACTTGTCTTCACAACAATGGCAAACATTGCAGTCTCAGGCTGCTGACACCATTGCCAACGCCGTAATTGCATCCTATGTAAAACTCAAAGCATTTTTTGTGGAACAGTACATTCCAAAAGCTAAAACCACTTTAGGCGCGGACAGTTGGCCTAACGGCAAAGCCTATTATCAAAATCGTGCTGCGTACTACACCACAACTGACATGACAGTTGATGAGATCCACGAGTTGGGCTTGTCTGAAGTAAAGCGTATTCGCGGCGAAATGAAGCAAGTGATGCAAGAACTTGAATATAAGGGTACACACGCCGAGTTCATTCATTTTCTTAGAACCGACCCACAGTTTTACGCAAAAACCGAACAAGAAATTATGCGTTATGCCGCCTATTTATCAAAAAAAATCGATGGCAAATTACCGAAGCTCTTTTCCTATTTACCACGCACTCCTTACGGCGTAGAACCCGTTCCCGCGAGTATTGCCCCAAACTACACTACAGGTCGTTATATCTCGCCCAACAACGACACTGAGCCCGGTTATTATTGGGTTAACACCTATGCTCTGGACAAGCGGCCTTTGTACGCATTGCCTGCACTGACTTTGCACGAAGCGGTTCCGGGTCACCACCTGCAAATTGCGCTTTCCAGAGAATTAGAAGATTTACCTAATGTAAGGCGTTTTACTTATATTTCAGCATTTGGTGAGGGCTGGGGGCTTTATTCAGAGTATTTGGGAAAAGAAGTCGATTTTTACGAAACACCTTATGATGAATTCGGCCGATTGAGCTATGAAATGTGGCGCGCAACTCGTCTAGTGGTGGATACTGGCATCCACATCAAAGGATGGAGCCGTAAGCAGGCCGTTGATTACATGCTAGAAAATACGGCATTGTCAGAGCACAATGTAAGAACTGAGGTTGACCGCTACATAACTTGGCCCGCACAAGCGCTTTCATACAAAATTGGTGAACTGACTATCAAGCGTTTACGTAAAAAGGCCGAGGACGCGTTAGGTGACAAGTTTGACCTGAGAGCATTCCACAAAGCGGTGCTAGAACACGGCTCAGTACCATTGCAAGTGCTTGAAAATAATATAAATATTTTTATTAAGAACGCTGCTATAACTAATGGTTAATAGACGGACACAAATTATTACGTCAGCTTAACTTGCGTTTGTTGGGGCAATCATTAAACTTGGTTGCCCAAGATAGAAGGAGATAGATTCATGGTAGTTGCTACAGTTTCAACGATTCTGTTTACAGTCATGCTGCTGGTCTATTTCGTGGTTAAAAATCAAGCCCTACAAAAAGAACTCAGAGAGTTCCGCTATCTTGCCAGAACGGCAGAGAAAAAATCTAAATTCACCCTTTCCACGCTAGACTCATTGTCTGGGCAAATTGAAAAGATCCTTCTTTCGCAACTCGAATCTGCTTACAAAAGAGGATTGGCCAAAGGCGACGACTACGAAAAAGCCAAGACCATTTTTTCTAGTTTTGAGGCAGTCGTCATGCAGTGTTGCGAGCACGGCCTTACGGTAGAAGAAGCGCTGCGTAAGAGTTTTGCAGCACAAGATGTCAATTTGGAAGATGTTAATCAGTTTATCTCTAAACAACCTTCCGAAGTACGCATGGCTTGGGCGAAAAACTCTGTGGGTAGCTTCGTGATGGCCTGCGCCAATTTAAACAATCACTTGATGAACCCAACTGCAAAAAAGCCCCAGATAACGGACAAGGCCAGCTAAGTCCTGGCCAAGGCAGCTAATGGCCTAACTAAGGCCATATTTCTCCAATCGATACAGAAACGCCTTGTAATTCAAATGCAAAAGCTTAGCTGCTGCGGTTTTGTTACCTTTTGACAAAGCTATTGCCTGTTGCAAACAAGACTGTTCAAAGTCTTCCCAGTCTAAGCCTGCATCTGTCAGCACAAATCCTGCCACAGAGCCATTTTGAATGGTAGTCGACATACCCTGCAATAATTCTTGCTCATCGCCCAACAAAATAAAGCGTTCCAAGCGATTCGACAGCTCCCGTACGTTGCCGGGCCAATCGTAGTCCATTAATCGCTTTAAGGTGTCTGAGTCGAGACTAGGCTTGTCTACTGCGTAACGACTGGCAAACTTACTTAAGAAGAAGTCCAATAGCTTGGCAATATCTTCTTTACGCTCTCGTAATGGCGGCATTTCTATCGGAACAATGTTTAAACGATAATATAAATCTTCTCTAAACGTCCCCTGCTGCACCATTTCGGACAAGTTACGGTGTGTCGCTGCGATAACTCGCACATCGAGTTCGATTGACTGATTTCCGCCGACTGGGGTAATAGTACTTTCCTGCAAAAACCTCAATAATTTTGCTTGTATTGATAGAGGCAATTCACCTATTTCGTCGAGAAATAAAGTGCCACCATTGGCTGCTTCAAGTTGCCCTACTTTATCTGCATTCGCGCCAGTAAAGGCGCCTTTGAGGCTTCCAAATAGTTCGGCTTCTGCAATCGATTCAGGTATTGCACCACAATTAACCGCGATAAAAGCATTGCTGTTCCTATCTGACAATCTGTGTAGCGCTCTAGCAGCAAGCTCTTTACCGGTGCCACTTTCCCCGTTTATCAAAACAGTGGCCGTGGTTTTAGACACCCGTTCAATACGCGAGTAAACCTTTTGCATACAAGGCGCATTACCCACCAGATCCACCAGCGATTGTTGTTCTGTGAGGGCGGCTTTTAATGTGTTGTTGTTACTTCTTAATTTTCCAGCATTGGCCGTTTTATCAATGCACAACAGTAACTCTTGCTTTTGAAATGGCTTCGCAAGGTAATCATCGGCACCGGCATTGATAGCCTCAACAGCGTGCGCGATGGTGCCATACGCAGTGGCGATCGCAAAACCTGACTGCACTTCATTGCGTTTAACGTAATTGAGCAAATCCAGCCCAGTTAGTGTCCCTAGCTTCCAATCAGAAAAGATAACATCAAAGTTCTGCGTTTTAAGTTTGAGAATGGCACTTTCGACAGAGTCGACATCAACAACCTGATGGCCAGCTTGAGTTAATATGCCCTGTATCAGTTCACGCTGACTCTGGTCATCTTCCACCAATAATACCGAAAAACTAGTGCTCACCCGTCGTCACTCCTGTTGCAAAAGTAGCAATGGCAATACAGCCTTTAGGTTGGTTTGGTTTTAACTCAATACCGCCTTTGTAGTATGACTGACAGATTCGATTGGCGATAAACAGACCCATACCCGCACCTTCTGGTTTACTGCTCACATGCGGCTTGAATAAGTCTTTTCTGATTTGGGGATCCAGCCCAACCCCCATATCGATTATCTGCACAGTAACTACTTCTTGGTCTTGTTGAGCAAAAATATGTATATCATCACCTTCACTGCTCGCCTCAACAGCATTAGTTATCAAAGTGTGTAAAATAGCCCGACACTCAGATTCCGCACCTTGTAGATTGATCTCTTGCACCGGTTCAAAGTGAATCCTGCCTTTAAACGAAAAGCCAAATTCGAGAATGACGTCCTTTACAATGTCGTTAAATTGGATGCTGTGATTTCTAACCACATCTTGCACATTCATGCTGAGCATGGTTTTAATGGTTTGGTCTAAATGCTGAATTTTCTCTCTGACTCTTTCGGCCAGTACACTGCGCTGCTTATCGTCGACATCTGTGTCGGTGATCTGCTCAATAGCCAAACCAATCGTGTTTAAAGGGTTACGCAACGTATGTGCTAAGCCTCTGGTCACTTCGTTTAACTCCAACAACTGTTGTTGCTGCGCCAACTGTTGCTCCATGCTCTTGAGTTCCTGTAAGTGAGAACTCATTTGATTAAATTGAGTCATAGTTTGTTTAATGTCATCAATCCCCTGCACACTCACTTGGCTACCATATTCGCCTTTTTCGAGCGCTTTAAATCCGGTCGCTAACTCCTCAAGCGGTTGACTAATTCGTCCCGCAAGCCACAATGCATACACCAAACCCAGCGCCATCAGTCCCAATGTGCCGAATAATAGCCATTGAAAGTACTGATCAATGACAGAAACATCGTCAAAACGCACTATGTGTTTACTAACCGCCTGCGTTTCCGGTTCGGCGACTGCAAATTGAAAGGCATCACCAAAAGTTGAGAAGGCAATGGCATTTATGTCTCCAGAGCGAGCCAACATCTTGCGGGGAATAGCGGCTATTTCCTGTAATGGGTCTTGACCATAATCGATGCGGACTGTTTTCGTTTCATCACCTGTCACAAAGGTATAACCGTCACCTAAGTCATATTCTTTGTGAGGCGTATTCTCGACGGTAATCTTGATAACATTACTGTTATACTTCTCAACGGGCATTGGCTGACGCGGTTTAGCCTCATTTTTGGCCACAAAAAAGTTTTCAGATGCCACCTGAACTGCAACATTGGATAGAGCTAGGCTGCGATCTTGTATCTCTGTTTTAATTTGCTCTTGCACATAGCTAAAGAACCAAATTTGCACAGCAGCCAACACCACAACGAATGACGCAATGAGGAAAAATAAGTAACGTTTAAATGTGTGTTTGTGTTGCGATTGATGTTTCATTCGGCATTTTGTCTTGGTTAAATTACAGTGTTCGTTTGGAATAACAATCAAGAACCAAGCCACTCTCTCAAACAGCTAACTATATGATTAATAGATGTAAATTATTTTCGCTTTGTTCAAATTGTAGAGGAATATCCCGATATGGGGAAATCATATCCTGATATCAGGATATTTAATCTTTGGTTTCCTCAATAAATTTTCTGATATTTTTGCTAAGCTTCTAATTAATATAGTTTTTTTCAAATTGGTATAGTACTTGATATTAGTTTCATGTCGATTATCAAACCCATTGAGTTATGGAGCAGAACATGAAAAAACAGACTAAAACTTTACTTGCAAGCATGATAGCTGGTTACTTTGCACTAACTGGTGCCGTTATCGCGGACAATGACGTTTCCACTACCAAGATTGAAATTCGTGCGGAAAAAGAGGAACTCACTACCATCAAAGTTAATACTGATGATGTTGTAGAAATCATTGAGCTGACGCCAGAAGAATTGGCCGATGATGTGCTTTTGGAAGCAAGATTAGCGGGACTTGATGACAAAACCCGTGAAACCGTTATGCAAGCGCTTGCTGGCACACGTCATATGGTAGATGGCGAAATGGATTTAACTCACTTTGCGAAACTAGCAGATGGTGATAACCACAAAATGTTTGTTATTAACGGTGGTGAAGGCCACGTAGTACATGCCACAGAAGACATGGACTTTACTTTTGAAGTGGACGGCGATCTCGGTACCAAAGTGATTCGCAAACACTTTGTCTTCAGTGATGACGAAGATGGCGTATTACGAGGTCACAGTAGTGCCATTGTAAAAATGATTGAAAAAGGCGAATTTTCTCAAGAAGAGCTAGACGAGATCCAAGCCGCTTTAGACAGCAAACGCTAAACAAACTTAGTGTTGTTTCGGTAGTGAACCCAAGGGAGGCTGTTGCCTCCCTTTTTTTAGTCCAACGCCGCTAATAATAGCTTGGCCTCATTCTCGGGGACGGGCATTACTGATAACCTCGCTCCCTTTTTAACCAAGCCAATTTCCTTGATGTCTGGCATAGATTTTATGGCTTGTAAGCTCAGTAAGCGCTGATATTTTTGTTTAAGTTGAATATCCACCATGTACCAACGCGGATTCTCTGGTTTTGCTTTTGGATCATAGTATTTGGCTTCTGGATCAAATTGCGTGTGATCGACATAGCCTTCTTTTACCACTTCAGCTAACCCCACTATTCCTACATCTTTACAGCTTGAATGGTAGAAAAAGACCTGGTCTCCAAGCTTAATGCTATCGCGCAGGAAGTTACGAGCTTGGTAATTTCGAATTCCGTCCCAATGCTCGGTTTGATCCGGGCAAGCACTTAAGTCATCGATGCTAAAAGCATCGGGTTCACTTTTAAATAACCAGTATTGCACTATTGTTTCCCTTGGTTTGACACACGCAATGTATCAAGCCACAACGCCATAGTCGAACAGATTCAAATCTGCCACTTGCATATTTAGGATTAACCAATATACTGTATATATGTACAGTATATTGCTGTGTTATTTGCATTATGAATAACATTCTCGACTATCTCAAAAACAAACAACTGGTTTGGCAAGGAAATCACAATAATAATGTGCTCGCGGCGCAGTCGTCTGGCTATCCAGAATTAGATGCTCACCTAGAAGGCGGATTGCCAGAGCAGGGCATGCTAGATATTCACAGCGACACCGGAATTGGCGAGTTAAGACTGTTCTTGCCCTATTTGTTACAACGGCAAATACAGCAACAACGTCTCATGGTGATTATTGCCCCGCCTTTACAAATCAACAGTGAAATGCTGGCAGAGGCTGGTTTCGCTCTGGAGCGCATTTTAGTCATTCAACCTGACAGTGCTCAAGATGCGTTATGGGCAGCTGAACAGTGTTTAAAAAGTGGCTGCTGTCACAGCGTATTGAGTTGGCAAAATGAATTAGAGATCCACCAAGTCAAACGTTTACAGCTGGCTGCTAAGCAGGGTAATAGCCTGCATTTTGTGTTTAGAAACCAACAAAACAACAGCCTTTCACTCCCCGTCACTATGTCGTTGCAGCTTGCGCCTAGCCATGAAGGGATCAGCATCAAAATTAACAAGCGAATTGGCAGCTGGAATAACAACAAAGTCACACTAAATATGCGGCAACATTGGCCTGTGCTGACACAGCCAGAAACACAGGCAACATACGCCGACAATCTTATCCCGTTCCCTAATCGTCGCGTCAGCTAGTGATCTTTCGCTATGAAAAAGTTGTGGCTTTATTTGCACTTCCCCAATTTACAGCTGGACTGTTTGCCAAGCGAGCAAAGCCAAGTGCCAACCATTGTATTAGATGGTAAACGCAACCAAACCACGCAATGCAACTCACTCGCTTATGAACAAGGTGTGCAACTGGGAATGGGCTTGGGTACGGCATCTGCACTGGTGAGTAATCTGCAGGTTATTCCCTACAACCCTGATATAGAGAATAATAAAATCAATGAAATAGCCGATAGTTTGTACCAACTAACATCAGACATTAACTTGCAAACACCTAACGGAATACTGCTGCGCTGTCACAACATGCTGGCGTTCTATGGCGGTTTATCAGCTTACTGGCAAGCCATCCAAGAAAACTTGAAGCAGTTAGATGTGCAATACCAATTTGCCACTGGCGCTACGCCATTTGCAGCCAAATTACTGGCTAAGACCCAATTTAATCATGTGACTGATGATGCTAAGCAGCTAAAGAATGCCCTGTTACAAAGACCTTTAGAACAGACAGAATTAGCATTCAAAACGGTAGAAAAACTAAAGCGTGTAGGTATTCGCAAAGTCGCTGAGCTAGCCAAAATCCCACTTAGTGATATTGCCAAGCGTTTTGACATTGATTTAGTGACATACATGGGACGTATGCTAGGAGAGCTGCATCACAATGTGCGCTTCTACCATCCAGAAAAAAAATTCAATCGACGTATTGAATTACTTTATGAAATAGACAATACCGAAGTGCTAATTCATCCACTTAAGCACCTTTTGAGTGGTTTAGAGCACTTTTTGAAAATACGCGACCAACTGACAGAAAAACTGATTATCAGTTTACAACAACGCGAACAAGCCACTCTAACCTTCGATTTGGAGGCCGCGCAGGGTGAATATCAAGCCCAACAGTGGCAGAGTTTGTTGCGGCTCAAACTTGAGACAATTACCCTCTTAGCACCGGTATACGCCATTTCATTACAAACAGGCGCTACCTTTATTCGCACTCCCGATAAACAAGACTTATTCGCCGCAAAACAAGGCGCACTGAGCGAAGCACAGTTTATTTCACAATTGCAAGCAAAGCTGGGCAACGACAATGTGCGCAGCTTACTTCTGAATAATGACTTTCGCCCAGAGTTAAGTAGTGCTTATGGTAGCGCACACGCTCAAGCACACTCAGTCGCGGTACTGCAAAAAGACAGACCCGCGTTATTACTTAGCACTCCTGAAGTATTAACAGAGCAGGTGACCATCAACTCAGGGCCTGAGCGCATTTCTTTTGGTTGGTGGGATGCCCACCCGGTACTCCGTGATTACTTCATTGCCCGTACCCAAACTGGTCGTTGGTATTGGGTGTATAGAGATCAGCAACAGCGCTGGTTCCTGCACGGCGTATTTAGCTAAAGCATTATCACTATGGCTTATGCGGAGCTCTTTTGTCAGAGCAACTTCTCCTTTTTAACAGGCGCCTCGCATCCGCAAGAGCTGATCGCACAGGCAGAGTTCCTAGGCTATGAGGCCGTTGCTATTACCGACGAGTGTTCCGTCGCCGGTGTTGTCAGAGCCTATACGGAACACAAGCAGCGCGGCCTATCAGTGAAGTTGATTGTAGGCAGTTTGTTCAATTACACAGACGAGTTAAGCGTCGTATTATTATGCCCCACAAAGGAAGCGTATAGTGAGTTATGCCGCATTATAACCAACGCTCGTCGTCGCTCAGAAAAAGGCAGCTATCAACTGGCTGAATGGGATTTGAAAACCTGTCAGCATTGTTTGGTAATTTGGCTTCCAAAAGGCGATCAAAAGATTGATAACCAATGGGGTAGATGGTTAAAGAGGCACTACGAAAACCGTTTATGGATAGGGGCTAGACGCCATCTACTGGCCAATGAACAAGCACAATTGGATCATTGCTCGACATTATCTCAACAGTTTCAATTACCTATTGTTGCCTGTGGAGCGGTATTAATGCACGAAGCCGAAAGATTACCCCTACAGCATGTACTTACTGCGATTAAACTCGGTACCAAGGTATCAGAGGTAGGACGGCAATTACTTTCTAACAGTGAACGCAGCCTCAGACCTATCAACAAAATACAAAAACTCTTTCCTCAAGAGTGGCTGCAAGAAACTCTGTTAATTGCCAAGCAATGTGCATTTCGTTTAGACGAATTAAAATATCAATATCCTGCTGAACTGGTTCCTGCGGGAAAAAGCCCACCAGATTATTTACGTGAATTGGTGCTCAAAGGTATGCGCATTCGTTTTGCAGAAAAGCCGGCAGGATATTTCAGCATTAAAAGAACCATTGTTAGAGAACTACAGCTCATTAAAGAGTTGCGTTATGAATACTTCTTCCTAACGCTTTACGACATAGTACAGTTCGCCAAACAACAGAATATCCTATATCAAGGGCGTGGCTCTGCTGCTAACTCCATAGTCTGTTACTGCCTAGAGATCACTGCCGTCGATCCAAGACAAATATCGGTATTGTTTGAACGCTTTATTTCCAAAGAACGCAACGAGCCACCGGACATTGATGTTGATTTTGAACACGAGCGCAGAGAAGAAGTCATTCAATACATTTATCAAAAATACGGGCGTGAACGTACCGCACTGGCCGCGACGGTTGTCAGTTACCGCTTTAAAAGTGCCTTAAGAGAAGTGGGCAAAGCAATGGGGATTAGCGAGGTACAACTAGATTATTTTATTAAGAATATCAACCGGCGCGACCGTGGCCTCGATTGGCAAGCGCAAATTATTGAATTAGGGTTGGCTACAGACACAACATTTGCTCAGCAGTTAGTGACATTGGTCGATGAAATTAAGGGCTTTCCCCGTCACCTATCACAGCATGTCGGAGGGTTCGTGATTTCAGCCGGCCCATTGCACCAACTGGTGCCAGTTGAAAACGCAGCGATGAACGAGCGAACCGTTATTCAGTGGGATAAAGACGATTTAGAAGCCCTAGAGCTATTAAAGGTCGATATATTAGCGCTGGGCATGCTCACAGCCATTCGCAAGATTTTCGACTTAGTTAAGGCTTTTTATGGACGTACTTTATCCATTCCTGATATCACGCGAATGCAGGATGACCAACAAGTATATGGCATGATCCAACGAGCTGACACGGTGGGAGGTTTCCAAATAGAATCTCGTGCGCAAATGAGTATGTTGCCGCGACTAAAACCTGCAACCTATTATGATCTAGTCATCCAGATCGCTATTGTTAGGCCTGGCCCTATTCAAGGTGACATGGTGCACCCTTTTTTAAAGCGACGGGATGGCAGCGAACCTGAAACCTATCCCTCCCCAGAAATTCGTGATGTACTGAGTCGCACTAAAGGTGTGCCTATCTTTCAGGAACAGGTCATCAAGTTGGCAATGGTCGCTGCGGGGTTTACCGGTGGCGAAGCGGATCAATTGCGACGCGCAATGGCGAGCTGGAAGAAAAATGGAGAGTTGCTTAAGTTCAAAAGTAAACTCATCAGCGGCATGATGCATCGTGGCTACAGTTACGAATACGCTGAACGGATTTTTAAACAAATATGCGGCTTTGGCGAATACGGATTCCCTGAGTCTCATTCAGCCTCGTTCGCTATTTTGGCCTACGTTTCTTCGTGGCTTAAATTCTATTATCCAACCGCATTTTACGTTGGATTGATGAACAGTTGGCCGATGGGATTTTATAGTCCTGCACAATTAGTGCAGGATGCCATGCGTCACAATATCAATGTATTGCCTGTCTGCGTAAACACATCAGACTATGACCACACAATGCAACAAAATGAAGGACACTATGCCATACGGCTTGGCTTACGACAGGGGAAAGGCTTCTCACAAGAAGGTGCCAATAAGCTTGTCTCACAACGTCCTATTGACGGTTATCAACACACAGCTCAGTTAAAACAAATTGGCTTACGGCAAAATGAGTTGCAGGCACTTGCAAGTGCCAATGCCATGCAAGTACTTAACGATAATCGCTACCAAACCCGCTGGTCTTTAATGGAACAGGAGACCGAACTGCCTCTATTCAAAGATGTACATGAGCCGACTGCGCACTATCATACGGAGCCAACTGAAGTAGAAGACCTACTAGAAGATTATCACGCAACAAGTTTGACACTAAACAAACACCCTATGCAGCTGTTACAAGAGGCGCAGCTAATCCCCTCTTTTACGTCTGCCCGTCAGCTCAACAATATACGCCATAAATCAATCGTGACAGTGACAGGCCTAGTCACTGGACGACAAGCGCCTGGAACTGCTTCAGGTGTAACCTTTATTACGTTGGAAGATCACACCGGCAATATTAATGTGATCGTATGGTTGGCCACTGCTCGGGCACAAAAACGCGCGTATTTAAAAGCACAGGTGTTACAAGTAACGGGCATTCTCGAAAGAGGTGACGGGGGCGTCACTCATGTTATTGCAGGAAAGCTCAACGACTTCAGCCATGTACTCACTGATCTTAAAGCAAAATCTAGAAACTTTCATTGAGGTTTAAACGGCAAAGATTAAAATAAAGCCTGCTAATGCAGGCTTTATTACTATCTATCATAAAATGGTGAACGGATATCTGTCATATCTGCCAACCTAACAGGTCGGTTCAACATTTGACCACCATCTCGACCAATGGGTACCCATGGAATTTGACCGCGGCCTTTTGATGGTTTTAATGAGAACAAATCAAATGGTATCGACATGTAAAAACCCTTAGTAAAGCTGCCTTCACCGTACTCCTGAGAAGTCACATCTGTAAATGCCGCATAAGCACCCACTACAACACCACTATCAAAACGTTTTGCAAAATCTATTTGCACGCCTTTGTCTTTTGCTAAGAATTCACCGATATTTAAACTCAGCTGAGTGTCCTTTAGCCAATCGTCCATCTGATAATAAATACTCGCATGCCCTGTAAGAGTATCGTAATCGCGTAAACTAAAATCATCTTCAAAAGAGCGTTGTCTTACCCAGTTAAGGTCTAATCCGTAGGACAGCTTTGAATCGACCGGACGATAAAATACTTCACCGCCCACACCTGCAAACATCGTTTCTAAATAACCACCATAGGCTGACGCATAGAGGTTGTCACCAATTTCATCGCTCCAGTGCCCATATAGAGAGTCAACCATCACACGGCTTCTACGCACATATTCGCGTACATAGGTTCTGACTCTTGGGATTGGTGATTCGAAGCCGTCTACACCGAAGTTGAACTTATCAAAGTTCTCTAATACCGTAACTTTTGCATTCGCATCGATACCGATAGAGGGTGTAAATTGATAGCCTCCATTTAAGTAAAAACCAGTCTGATACAAGTAGAACGCTTCAGGGTTGCCAAAGCTTTGGGTCCAGAACATTTCAGCGCCATAATAAAATCCCATAGCATTACCAACTTCGTAAGCGCCGCGTGATTCTTGAGAGGGGCTCTGCCGGACATAGGTGTCTTCAAGTTTACTATCGGTACCAACGTAATCCGCAAAATCGATAAACTTTTCTGCGTTTATCACGGTTTCCACCATTGGTTTACCTGATGACAGCTCTACAACCCTGTATTCTTTGACTCTATCAGGAAAGTTATTGGCAAGCGTTCTACCAATCCTGTTAAGTGATTCATCACGTTCCCGATAATCTTCTTGAGAACCATAAATTGTCACCACATCTTTTGATTTATCGGCATCTAGCTGACTTAGTGCAAAACCCGCGTTATAACGCAACGTGGTGCGCAAACGATTATCCCCCTGTGGATTTTCAAAATAATCTTTGCGGCGCTCTTGCATTGAATAAGGAGTATCGACAAATTTAACTTGCTTTGCGGTTTGTAAATTAAACTTATAACTCACGCCAAGAGTAAGTGTATTACCTCTTTCATAAGCCAGACTAAAATCGAACCCTTTGTAGAGGTAATTGGCAGCTATATTCCACTTGCGATCTTGGGTGACTATCCCATCATTCGTTTGATCGGCTCTTTCTCTTGAATAATCGTTGCCTTCGTATTCTAATTTAAAACTCAGTGGCGCCCACGGCGTTTGATATTCGATTCCACCAAATAATGCGGTTTCCCCTTTAAAGAATTTATCAAACTCAAACTTTCCGCCTTGATCTAAAAACTCACCATCGCGCAAACCCCTATCACAAAAGCTTTCCTTTAAATCACAAAACGGATTGGAAATAGTGCCAGAGCGACCTAGATACCCCCATCCCATCCCTAGATGAAAATCAAAGTCGCCCCACCCCTTGCTGGCGCTAATAAATTCGCTTTCAAAATACCCATTTCCACCAACATCTCTTATACCAACAGACATTTCTGGCAAGAACTGACTTTCTTTTATTAACCTTACTTTAAAATCAATGCCTTTATCCTTGGCAGTCTGGTCACCACTGAAACCTGGATCGCTACTAAATGGTAAAGTTCTGACATCGGTATAACGCACGGTTGACTCTAACCAAGGGAACAATGTCAATGATACTGTCCAAAAACGGTATTGTTCATTATCACGATAGTTGAGATACAGATCCCCTTCATTGGCCATTCTGGCCGTTGGCGTCTGTAACAAACCTACACCGCCCAAATCTGATTGAGTCATTCTTTTTTCTTTTAAGTTCCACGTACCAATTTCTGATGCATATACGTTTTTGCCTAACCCAATAACTGCAGCAGAAGAAAGTAGTGTCGCTTGTATCAATTTATTATATTTCACGCGTCTTCCTTAACTACTTAACTCTATGCATCGCAAGAGATACTATTCGTTGATTGAGTGATTCGACTTCAGAAGAAAATAGACTTTCAGGTAATGGCAAGTACACTTCAGCACCTGGTGCTAACTCATAACGTTCATTGCTCCAGTAACTTCTATTAACTTTATCTACCTTTCCATATGGGGTAATGACGTAAACATAGTCAGAATCTGCATGGCAATCTAAGTCATCATCTTGTAAATAGACTGATATATGAGCACCAGGTAGATGAGGCATTTCTGCTAAAGCATGAGATGTACCAAAAACATTAACAATTTCGGGACGCGCAGCTACTCTTAGCAAATAGTGAGACTCAATAAGCCTAGGGTTAAATTGTTCTTTAATGCGAGCTAGGTCATAATCTATACGCATCGAAATTCTGCGCATTAATTGCCAAGACTCTACTTGAGTCAATAAATCAGTTATGACCTGAGTTTGACGTTCACTACTGTCAGATAAAAGTAGTTTTAATTCTGAAATGATCTCTTGCCTTTCTGACTCTATTTCAGTGGTCTTGTTATCAAAAAGTTTACTGGAAGGCCAATACCAGTCACCTTGTTTAACTGCTTGCTTTAGTACGCTAGAAAGTCGTGGCGCTTTATCATAAGTAAGCTTCATACCATTGATATCAATAGTCACAGATTTCGCTGACGCGAAAAACGATATGAATAAACTTAGAATGGTTATTAGTAAGAATTTCATCGTTACTTCGCTCCCACTAAAGAAAGCGCCATGCTTGCATAAGTTATCGTAAACTCATCCGCAAATGGCGATACTTTTTGCTGAGATTGTAAAAGCGCTCCACTTTTTTTGTCATACCAAAAGTAATTGTTCCATTGGTCATCAAATCTGATGTTATCGGCCTCACCTAGATATTCCGCTGACTCCCTCACTTTCACCGTATTAAACACCTCACCTAAGATCTCGATATTCTCGTCAGCGACTTTGGTAAATTTAGAATAAACTTCATAACCATATTCGCCCTTTAACCAATCTTGATAACGTGTCCAAGTTGATGATTGTTGGTAACTAGGCAAAGGTAAATCATCAAGATCTGAGGTAAACATTAAGTCGTTGGTAAAACCAATTGTCTTAATCACATAGCCATTTTTTGTGACCAACATCGCACGGTCGCCAGAAATCCATTTTTCTTGACCGTTTTCATTAAAGGCTAGAGCTACAGTAGCCCACCCCCTGTCTCCACTTTTAACAAAAGCCACTTGAACATCGCTATCTTCAACGAGACGCCGCTCCATCCGTCCGTCTGAATCAGAACTCATAGCTAGGCGAATGTTGTAATAATGGCTGCGCATGGTAGGTGTACATGCAGACAACAAGTGAATAGTGATAAGTACCAGTATAATTTTTTTAATCATGGACAATCGGCAATAAAAAAGCCGCCAACAGGCGGCTTATTATAAACAATAACTATTAACGAGTAGTTGTAGTCACAGTAGTCGTTGGTGGAGTAGGACCTGTTGTAGTAGGTGGAGTTACATCTGGAACACACTCATTACCTACTAGCACTTCACCCTCGTCACATACGATTGGAACACATGCAGTGCCATCTTCATTTGGCTGCTCACCCACTGGGCACTCTAACGGATCTGGTACACAAACACCGTCAACTAGTGTTTCACCATCTGCACAGATGATTGGCTGACAAACACCGTTAACTAACTCTTCACCTGCGTCACACGTGATAGGTACACAGGTGTCGCCCTGTAAGAATTGTCCAGTAGGACATTCAATAACTCGAGGACCGCCGTCATCATCTGCGTTAGCAATAATTGCAGCTGCTACACCAACAACGATAGCGCTAGTAACAACTGTAGAGGTAGCAATACCACCAATAGTAGAAGTAGTTGCTGCCGCACCCTCTTCCTGTGCATTTGCGAACATTGCGCAAAACGCCATTAAACCTGCGAGTAATACCTTTTTCATAACTATTCTCAATAAAATAAATTCCAAATCCCTAACGCGAATCATAGTCGATCAAAATACCAAGCTCAACAGAAACTTTAGTGAAACTAGTAAGTTATTCATTCATTGTTCAGTTAACTAGGTGATTTTTAGTCTTTTTTACCATTTACTGTAAAACAGAAGACATTAATGCGAAGTATTGACCTGTAAAGATCGAAATATGAATATCGGGTTTACTATAAAAAATAGTAGTAAACGATTCGCTAAGCTTAGCGATCTGATTCCTCTCTTACGTGGATGGTGTTCATTAGAACAACACAGGGATGTTTGTTGAAGGCACTTCGTCAGATGAACTTCTGTAAAAATGCGAATGATGGTTTAAGTTTCCCATCTCACATGGGGGTGAAGCCCGTCTCGGACTAAGCGAATAAGTGGAGCTTTGTCAGGGCTGAACGTCCCGGCAAGGATGGCGGGGCTGAGGCCTACATGGATGTAGGTC
>WKFJ01000004.1 GCA_014872785.1 Alteromonadaceae bacterium | reverse complement strand
TTTGGGAATGAAGACACCAAACCAAGTGCATAATGAAAAAGGCCAATGAACAAATTCATTGGCCTTCAAAACCGTCAACGTATTTTAGGACGGGACACCGTTTAGAAAACGCAGTGAGTCTTGTTCTAATTGTATGTACTGTGCGGCTAGTTCTTGGGGAGTACCAAATTCATTAATCAGTGCAGCAATATCCGCATTGTCTTCATTAGCCAAGGCTTCAAGTAAATGGTTTTCAACATCATAAAGTGCATCTTGAACCATCCCTGCAGGTTGACCTTGAAGTGCGCTTTTTAACTCACTTAAATAGCGCTGAATGTCGTCGTAAGATTTATTCATGGTGTTCTCTCTAACCTAAAATACTGTTTACTTGAGCTTGGGTCGCACGCCACGTCTGCGTCCACTGCTCAAGCACTTTTATGCCCAAAGCCGAAATGCTGAAGTACTTTCTTGGTGGCCCGCTCTCAGACAACTTTACTTCACAGTCAAGCAAGCCTTTGTTGTGAAGATTGCGCAGAACGGGATAGATTGTGCCTTGCTTACCGTCGTTTCCTTCTTGCAATGCCTTTGCAATTTCGTAGCCGTTCTTTGAATAGCAATACTCAAAAATGTTGCGAAATATTAATTCGATGCGGTGAGTAGCTTGTTGACTCGGTAAGTACTGCATTCGTGTTCAGGGCAAATGTCAGCAGATGGTTTTATTTTTTCTTGGGTAGGCAGCGCAAAAGCAAAGCACTTCTGAGTTTTGAAATTGCATAAAAAAACCGGCTTGCGCCGGTTTTTTAAGAGTTCATGTAAATACAGGTAATGTATTACACGTTTTGAACTGGAACGTTTGCTACGAACTTAGGTTCAGTCGTTAGCTCTTCAACAGGTGGAGCAAATGCTGTTAGGTCGATACCGTCAACCGCTGCAGTGTATTCGTCCATGGTTGGGAAGCGACCAAGAATAGTTGAAAGTACTACCAATGGCGTTGAGCCTAGTAGTGATTCACCTTTCTTCTCTTCAGAGTCTGCAACAACACGGCCTTGGAATAGGCGAGTAGAGGTTGCGATTACTGTATCACCTGGTTCTGCTTTTTCCTGGTTACCCATACACAAGTTACAACCTGGGCGTTCTAGGTAAAGGATGTTTTCGTATTGCTTACGCGCCGCAGTTTTAGGGTTGGCATCGTCAAATACGAAGCCTGCGTATTTCGCAAGAATCTCCCAGTCACCTTCTTCTTTAAGCTCATCAACAATGTTGTAAGTTGGTGGCGCAACAACAAGAGGTGCGTTGAATTCGATTGGACCTTGTTTTTCAAGGTTGCGAAGCATTTGCGCGATAATTTGCATGTCGCCTTTGTGTACCATACAGGAACCCACAAAACCAAGGTCAACAGGCTTGTCGTTGTAGTAAGACACTGGACGAATAACATCGTGCGTGTATCGCTTAGATACGTCTTCGTTGTTAACGTCTGGGTCGGCAATCATTGGCTCGTTGATTTCGTCCAGGTCAACAAGCACTTCTGCGTAGTATTTCGCGTTGTTGTCAGGAGCAAGTGCTGGGTTTTCACCAGAGTTGATGTCAGCAATGCGCTTGTCAGCAAGATCCATTAGGCCTTGAAGTGTCTGCGCTGCATTGTCCATGCCCTTGTCGATCATGATCTGGATACGGCTTTTAGCAAGCTCAATAGACTTGATAAGGGTTTCGTTATTAGAGATACAGATAGAGGCTTTTGCCTTCATCTCTGCAGTCCAGTCGGTGAAGGTAAATGCTTGGTCAGCCATTAAAGTACCAATGTGTACTTCGATAATACGACCTTGGAATACGTTCTCGCCGCCAAATTGCTTAAGCATTTGAGCTTGGGTAGCGTGTACAACATCACGAAAGTCCATGTGGCTTTTCATGCTGCCTTTGAACGTTACTTTTACTGACTCTGGAATCGGCATAGCAGATTCACCAGTAGCAAGTGCAAGTGCAACCGTACCTGAGTCGGCACCGAAGGCAACACCTTTAGACATGCGCGTGTGCGAGTCACCACCGATAATGATAGCGCGATCGTCAACAGTGATGTCGTTCAATACTTTGTGAATAACATCAGTCATTGAGTGGTAAACGCCTTTCGGGTCACGTGCAGTAATAAGACCAAACTTGTTCATGAAAGCCATTAGTTTTGGAATGTTAGCTTGCGCTTTTTTGTCCCAAACTGATGCCGTGTGACAGCCTGATTGATAAGCACCATCAACGATTGGCGAAATAGTAGATGCCGCCATCGCTTCTAGTTCTTGCGCGGTCATAGGACCGGTAGTGTCCTGAGAACCAACGATGTTTACTTTCACGCGAACGTTTGAGCCAGCGTGTAATGGCGTGCTTGATGCTACACCAACCGCGTTGCGGTTGAAGATTTTCTCTACCGCAGTAAGACCTTGGCCTTCGTGAGAAATTTCTTTAGAGGCTGCGTATACAACAGGTGCATCAACACCTAGTGTTTCTGCTGCAAATGTTTGTAGCTTCTTACCAAATACAACTGCGTATGAACCACCTGCTTTCATGAACTCCATTTTTTGTGGAGTAAATGCAGAAGATACATCAGCCAACTCTTCGCCAGCGTTGAAAAGCTTCTTCGCTTTAGTATCGATAGTTAGCACAGTACCTGTTGCTACAGAGTATGCCTCTTCAAGTACTGGGTCGCCATTTTCATCAGTTACCGTGTTGCCGTCAGCATCAACTTTCTTAACCCAGTTTTTAAGGTCAAGACCAATACCACCCGTTACGTCAACCGTGGTTAAGAAGATAGGGGCAATACCGTTAGTACCTGCAACGACCGGGGCAATGTTGACAAACGGTACATAAGGGCTTGCTTGCTTACCGGTCCAAAGTGCCACGTTATTAACACCAGACATACGTGAAGAACCTACGCCCATGGTGCCTTTTTCGGCAATAAGCATAACTTTCTTGTCAGGGTGCTGTGCTTGAAGTGCAACGATTTCTTGCTGTGCTTCAGGAGTGATCATGCACTGGCCGTGCAATTCGCGGTCAGCACGAGAGTGCGATTGATGACCTGGTGATAGTAGGTCAGTAGAGATATCACCTACACCTGCGATGTAAGTGACTACGTCAATTTTTTCATCTACTTCAGGTAACTTAGTGAAGAACTCTGCATTTGCGTAACTTTCTAAAATTTCTTTAGCAACCGCATTGCCTGCTTTGAAAGCTTCTTCTAAGCGCGCGGTGTCGGCGTCGTACAAGAATACTTGCGTCTTTAATACGTCTGCGGCTGATGCTGCGATTGCTGCATCATCCCCCAGTGCTAAATCAAGTAGTGCCTCAATAGACGGGCCGCCTTTCATGTGTGAAAGCAATTCAAAAGCGAACTCGACAGAAATTTCTGCAACCACTTCGTTACCAAGAACGATGTCTTTTAAGAACGCTGCTTTAACAGCGGCTGCGCTGGTCGTGCCCGGAAGCGTGTTGTAAATGAAAAACTTCAGTGAGTCTTCGCGGTGCTCATTTCCTGTGTCTTTGATCTGGTCAATAATCTCAGAAAGTAATTCGGCACTGTCAATCGGCTTTGGATGCAGTCCAAGTTCCTTCTCACGCGTTGCGATTTCATCTAAATATTCTGAATACAAACCCATTAAAACCTCTCGGGCAAGCTATATAAGGGAAAGGCGGATATTCTACCTGATTTTCCGCCAATGAGTAATCATTTGGCGAATATGAATTATTACCCAAATTAATTATCCTTGCCTAATTTGTCGAAAAATTATTCGATTAACTAAGCAAGGAAGCCAAAATGCTGTTTAGAAGGTTTTACTGAGGCTGAAACCCAACCGGTGTTAACAAAAAATTATTAACACCTCTTAACCTAACTTTCTTCTGTTTACTGATTAGGTTAATCGGTCTATTTCAGCAACCACACGAGCTTTGAATTCTGGTGTGGCATCTGCGCACAGCACAATTAGCATGCCGGTTTTGAGCTGGTTTCTATATTCATCCAACGTCGTGTAACGGTTCATCCAATCTTGTCTCGCCAGCCGCTGTACAGCAAATAGAGACTTGGCTAACTTCCGACTGCCGATCAATCCTTCATTTGCTCCGCTGTCTAACGCTTTTTCACACATATCTTGGGCTATTTTCAAAGAGCGCTGGTAGATGCCTGACTCACTTTTATGTTCAAAAAAGCCAGTTCTTTCGCCAACCAAAAATGCGGCTCTAAACAATGTTTCGTCTGTTTGCAAAAGCGCAATCAACCTGTCAGCTAACGACTGAATAAAGTCAATGGGATCTGAGGCGTCTATCAAGTGAGCTGCATCCGCAACCTGTTGCATAGTCTCATTCACCAGGACGTCTAACAGTTCAGATTTTTTTCCAATTAGGTTTTTGATAGTCGGTACAGTTACATTTGCCCGCTGTGCCAATTTGGTTAAAGTAAGGTTCTCTATTCCATCTTCATCGATAAGGTGCGCTGCACTCACCAAGATGAGATCTCTTCTAATTCGACTGTTTTCCAAGCGTTTAGCCAGCCCAGGAGCGACGTTATCTTGCACTTTACACACTCTATATGGATTGAATTCGTATTGGATTTTAAAAGTTCAGGTCTACATCTATCAAGCTTAATTTTCACCGCACTAAAATTTTCATAAAATTAAAAATTGCATGTAATGCAAATTTGCATATAATAAAAATATTGATTCTGAGTAAAAAATGAGCGGAGAATACGAAAATGTTTCAAGACATCACTAAATCAATTGAGGCTTGTGCAGAACATTATGGCGAGAGTCGCGAAGCCATGAAACGCTATTTAACCGAAGGGCAAGCAGCGGCCATCGCGCTAGGGAATCGGGGGCCGGCTAAATTTGATGACAATGGAAAACTCGATGCAAGTATCCGCGAAGCCTATTCAAAGTACGGATTTTACGTGTTTGAGAACACAGTGAGTGATGAGGAGTTACAAGACCTAAAAGCCGGTATCCAGGAAATGCGCGATAATTTCCCTGTTAGCAATGGTGCCAAAGTAGACGCACAGGGTAGGCCAGCGCTAAGCACCCAATGTAAAATGCCCAACCTTAACTGGGCGAAACCACTTACCGATCCATTAGGTGGTACTGGTTTATTAAATGGGCGTCATCAAGTAAAGATCTTTGAACCAAAAGCCGCTGACAGTGCACCGGAATTTGCACCTTTTATCTTAACGGGTCATTTGCAATTTTCTGACGCTACATTGCGTGCTTATGCTAATCCCACACTTTTACAAATCGCGGCCGCAATCAATGGTGAGGACTTTGCGCCATTTCACGAATCAGTTTTCTTTAAGGATCCCGGTCTAGGTGCTGCAGTTTCATGGCATCAGGATGGTGACACACATTGGGACAGTCCGGATTTTGACGAAGATATCCACGGATTTAATTTTATGCTTCAAGTCCATGGTAGTACCGCAGTCAATGGCGTATGGGTTATACCGGGCACTCATAAACAAGGTCGTATAGATATCAAAGAGTTGGTGTCGAAAAATGGCAGTGAACGCCTGCCAGGCGCAGTTCCACTGGTGTGTAACCCTGGTGATGTAGTGATGTGTAATCGCCAATTGGTGCATGGTTCGTTTGCGAACACGGGTTTTGAAACGCGAGTGACGGTCAATTTTGGCTTTCATCGACGAGCATCGGTGTTGGATGTAATGGGAGCCGGTATGCACAGTGCAGCAGCGGTTTATACGGCGGAATTTATTCATAACCGTTCACGCCTGCTGGGTTATGCAATTGATGCACGTAAACAAAAGTATCCAAATGAAACGCCATTTAATTATGCACCATTGGCCGGGGAAACATATGTTTTTGACGAAAATACCCGTGCCAACATTACCGATTACAATCTTCAGGATTTGAGTATTTAGTCGAAAGGGAATAGCAATGGAAATTACTACTAAGCCCGCAAATGACGCGAAAATCGTTGTTATCGGTGCTGGATCAATTGGCTGCTGGGTTGGTGGTGCACTCTTGCTGGCTGGTCGTAACGTCGCCTTCTTGGGGCGGCCAAAAATTGCAGGAGAAATCGCTCAACATGGCCTGCGTATTACCGATCACGAAGGTCGGGATACTACCTTGCCTGCGGGAAGAGTACCGATCAGTATCGATGAGACCATATTGAATGATGCTGATATTGTCATTATTTCAGTAAAATCATCAGCGACAATTGATGCTACACTGAGTGTGGCTAAACACGCGCCCAAACATGCCACCGTTTTGAGTTTTCAAAATGGCGTCAGAAATGCGCAAAGGATACGCGAAGTTTTAGGTAAAGACGCCGATGTGCGTGCCGTTATGGTGCCTTTCAATGTCGTGTGGGCAGCCGAGGGGCATTTTCACAGAGGGGTGGAAGGCGAACTAATCTTGCAAGAAGGTGCCAGCGATCTTAGCGAAATCTTGAGCGTAGAGGGCTTAGTAGCAAAAACTACGGCGGATATTGAAGCCGTTTTATGGGGTAAAATACTGCTTAACTTAAATAACGCATTAAATGCGCTATCTGACATACCATTGAAAGTACAATTGAGTGACCGAGGTTGGCGTAAAGTTTTAGCCGCTTGCCAAGCCGAAGCATTAGCAGCAATGAAATCGGCTGATATTCTTCCCCATACCGAATTACCTGTGCCGTTAAAATGGATGCCAACAATATTGCGTTTGCCCAATTTCTTGTTTGAACGAGTTGCTGCAAAAATGTTGGCAATCGATGAAAATGCGCGTTCATCCATGTGGGAAGATCTGACGCGGGGCAGAAAAACAGAAATTGCTGACCTACAAGGCGAAATTGTTAATCTTGCGATGAAACAAAATACCCCTTCACCTATGAACCAACGTGTTATGAATACTATTCGACTTGCTGAAACAACGAAATCAGGTAGTCCAGCCTTGAATGCGACTCATTTCACCAAAAACTAATCCTCAAAAGGCATACAACCACTGCTGAACATTCTTTGTTTATGAAGATAAAAAAAGAGTGTTAAGAAAAGACTTCGAGCAAGTAGGCAAGGAAGCCTAAATACTGTTTAGAAGGTTTTACTGAGGCTGATAAATAGTCCCGAACCGGCTTGAGGAAGATCGTTTAGAATGTTGAAAGCTGTCAAATCAACGACGGCGCTGCTGGGTTCGCGAATATCTGCATCAAACACGTTTTTGCCAGATACTTGCACAGTCGTATTTACCGATGGAATGAAATAACTCAAAGACAAATCTACATAGGAATAACTCGACAAGTTGTCTCTAATATCTAGTGGTTGGCGTTTTTGTTCGCCAATGTAGGTTCCGCCAACAAACAGATTGACGTTCTCTGAAATTTTCCAGTTACCGCGCAGGCCAACCTGGTGATTTGGTGCATCACCTGCGTCCGCGTCGGCGATCTTGTCTTTGTTTTTGAAAAATGCGTAGTGGCCAGCGACGTTAAATGTGTTGCTCAGTTGATAATCGAATTCGAGCTCAAACCCGTGACCGTCTTGTTTACCTACATTGGCGTATTGCAGCGACGCGCTGTCCACCGGCACGGTAGATAGCAAATCTGTAACGCGATAGGCAAACAAATTAAAGCCCATGTACAGTTTAAAGTTAGGACGATAGCTGAAGGCCAAATCAAAGGTTTCAATGTTTTCAGGCTTTAGGTTAGGGTCGCCCAAAGACGCTGGATTATTTTCTGCGAATAACTCGACAAAAGAAGGCGCTCTAAACGCTTCTCCGTACAAGAATTTTGTCGTGAGTTTGGCACTGGTTTTCCAAACTAGAGCCGCGCGCGGGTTAACCGTAGTGCCAAAATCTGAGTAATTGTCGTAACGCAATCCAAGCGTTGCGTCCCAGTTTTGTGCCAGGCTAATTTCGTCTTGCACATAGATAAAGTGATTTTTACGGCTCTTTTCGGGAAGAAATACCTCATCAGGATTATTGCTTACATCTTCAAGTCCGTTTTTCGGTGACAAATCGTTGTTAAAATTCTTTCTTTCCTTTACTTCATACATGTCGGTGAACTGATAACCTAGCCCAACGGTAACTAGGTGATTATCAATGCCACTGAATGTATTTTTGAGCTCGGCTTTGGCTGTATACTCTGAATACTCAGGTTCACCAATTAGACCATCAGGTGGGTAAACAAATGGAGGCAACAAAAACGGGCTGCGTTCAACGGTTTGCTTGTTATTCATGTAATTCAGAATAAATTCTGAAGAGACATCAGGACGCCATTCATCGGCACTGTATTTGACTTCGGCTAAGACTTTTTCAGTCCCCCATAGGCCGTTTATGTCTAATGTTTCTAAAATACCCTGACCTGAGCCCACGTCATTGCGAAGCTGCCAACCCAGGTCAATCTGCCAATTGTCTTTGTGAGTGTTAAAGAATATATCGGTGTTTTTGAATTCAACATTCACCGGCCCGGTAATGCCCAATCCGTCGGTAATGTTTTCCTTGTGGCCGTCGGATCCAAGATATTCAATAGATAAAGCTGATTTCCAATCACCAAGACTGAATGCCAGATTTGTCCATGCATTGTAAGTATCAAAACTGCCTACAGATATACCTATTTCATTGGCAGTTATATCGTCATGCTTCTTGGTAATGATATTGATGACGCCAGAAAAAGCGTCGGCACCGTATAGCGCAGAACCCGGTCCGCGCAGCACTTCTATTCTTGCGATGGCGTGTATAGGGTATTCTCCCCAAATATTATTTGAGTCCCCATCAAAGGAACTTTTTAACGAGATACCGTCCACCAGTATTAAGGTTTGTGGTGCAGTGGTAGAGGTTAATCCTCGAAAAACAAACTTAGGACCATACAGAAATGCACTTCTAGATACGTGTAATCCCGGAACTGTTTCGAGCACTTCGGCCAGATTTCACGCCCCCATATTTTTAATTTGCTGAGCGGTGATAACAGAGGCTACAGCTGGGGCGTCAGAAAGTGTTTTTTGACTGCCAGTGGCAATTTCCACTTTCAGCATTTCGCCTAAATCCATGGCAATTAGTTTACGAACATTCGATGCCTCTTGCGCAGCTGCGCTGCAAGTGACCAGAACAAGGATTATGGCTAAATAGAAATTTTTCATGATGCTTTTGGGCGTGAACTCAAGAATTAACAGATAGAAATCAATAATTTGCAGGGGGCATTCGCTGCCAGTTATTAATAATTAAATGTTAAATAGTATCTCGCTGCTGTCAATAATACTTAAGTGTATGCAATTAAACGGTGTCTTGCCTGGCAATAGCCAAATTTATTAGTGTTTAACAGTGGTTTCGGGGCGTGAGGCCTTTATCTTAATGAGCTTGCTGATGTACAAGTAAGGGAGTCCTAACAGCATAAGTGGCTGCCCATATAACTTATACATCGACCACAATTCTCTACTAGAGCTCAACACAACTAATACGGCGGTAAGTGCCAACACCAAAAAGAACGAGAAATTGAGTCGGTTTAGTTTGTGCCATACCTCGGATGCGAGTGCGAGCCTTGCGCCGAAGAATAAATAGGCTAAGCCGTTTTTGTGTATCAGTGCTGAAACGAGAAAAATTAGCGCAAGAACACTCCAAAATAGCGACGGAGCGTAATTGTTGCTAACTAGACCGAGAAAGTTAATCGCGGTTTGGGCAAACGCACCACAACAGATCAGTAAAATGATGGCTAATTGCGTTCGCCAATACAGTGCAAGGGTGAGTCTCATGTTTATGCCGAGCTTAACTGCTTTCGGTATCGTGCTGGAGTCATGACGGTTAGTGCTTTAAAGTTCGACGTCATTTGGCTTTGCTGGCTAAAACCGGTTTGCAGGCTGATGTCAGATAGAGGCGCTTTGCTCTTAAGAAGCTGCTTAGCCTTTTCCACGCGCATCCAATTAATAAAATGTGCAGGCGTCTCACCAAAACTTAACTTAAACATTTTGGCAAAATGAAAAGGGCTTAAACATACTGAATTTGCTAGCGCTTCAATGGTCAGTTTTTCATTTAGCCTATCATTAATTTGTTCAATGACTTTTTTTCTGTGGTTTGCGGAAAGCCCACCTTGCATTGCACCGAAGTTTATATCGCACTTTACATCGAACACGTTAAACCTGCTTAGCACGTAATGCAGTACTTCATGCGCCATTTGTTCCTGCAATATCGCATTTTCAGATGAAAGGCGTTTTTTAGCTTGAAAGAAGGGCAAAAACAGCTGTTTCAACTTGGTGTCTTGCCTAAAAGTTTGCTCTTGCAGTTCAATAAAGCGCGAGTCCATTTGATAAGTGCTCGCTGCAAAACGCCTAAGTAAATCGTGACTGAAATAAAGGTGAGCGAATTCAACTTTTTGCTCGATATGCCAAACACTGTCTTGCTCTTGTGGCATAAAGCAAAAACTGCCTGACATGCCTTTTTTGCCGGGCTTACCGTGACGACTGTTATTATTGCCGCCATGTAAGTAGAGGCTCAGCGTGTGAAACTCATCATTTTGATAGAAGATATTGTGGCCTTCACTCATTGACCAATGTTTTAGGCCAATATCTCTATGCACCTCACTTAGGTGGGTGTCTTTACTCTGTACAAGATGACTAAACTTATGTGCTTCCAATGAGTAAATACTTATTACGAGTCTGACCAACAACAACCACAAGATTATGATATTTTCGCTCGTTACAAAAGGGCACCATACAAGATGGTTTGTAAGTTAATGTTTGAGGGAGGAAGGGAATGCTCAAAGGCTTTTTAAAATGGTCAGTGGCGTTAATCGCTGTGTTGGGCGTTGCGGTTTTTGTGGTAGGCATGTCACTTCGCTTGGGGCTTGATGCGCCAGTGGAGAATTATCGCGCACATCCTGTTTTTGCGGCAAATGGAACGGTGGCCAGTAGTCAGCCACTGGCAAGTCAGGCGGGTTTGAAAATTCTGCAAAATGGAGGCAATGCAGTTGATGCCGCGGTGGCAACCGCAGCGGTATTGAGTGTAGTTGAACCCTACATGACAGGTATCGGTGGCGATATGTTTGCCATTGTCTGGTCAGAAGAACAGCAAAAACTAGTCGGCATTAATGGTAGTGGCCATGCAGGGGCACTTATGACCAAAGAAGCCATTGGCGATCGCAGCCGAGTGCCGGATGAAGGGGCAAAATCCATTACGCTTCCGGGGGCGCTATCAGGTTGGGCGAAGTTGTTGGAAACACACGGGACGATCAGCCTTGCTGAGGCACTGCAACCGGCGATTGAACTGGCTCGAAATGGCTTTCCAATCTCTGAAATTACCGCGACGGAGTGGGGGTTGTTCACCAATAAATTGTTTAATGATTCAGGTGCACGCGATACCTTTCTGATTGATGGGCAGCGTGCTCCAAAAGCGGGAGAGTGGTTTAGCAACGAAGATTACGCTAATACTTTGCAAACCATCGCCGAAGGGGGCGTCGCGGCCTTTTACGGCGGGGCGTTGGGACAAATGATAGCACAACGCGTTCAAGAACTCGGTGGTTTTCTCACCGAAGCTGATTTTGCCAACTACCAAGCACAATGGGTAGAGCCAATTTCTGTGTCATACAAGGACTATCAGTTATGGGAGTTGCCGCCCAATGGACAGGGAATTGCGGCTCTGGAAATGCTGAAAATACTGGAACCTTACGATTTGGCAGCGATGGAACACAATTCCGCTGAGTATTTGCATCTCTTAATTGAAGCCAAAAAACTGGCCTACGCTGACCTCGAATACTTTGTAGGCGACCCTGATTTTATGCAAACAACCCCCGATGTACTGCTTTCTCCAGAGATCATTGCCAAGCGGCGCGCGCTTATCGATACCAATAAAGCGATGCCAAGAGCCGATCCGGAAAAATCACTGACTACCAGTGAAACCACTTACCTTAGCGTTGCGGACAAGCAGGGCAACATGGTGTCATTTATCAATAGCTTAGCAGGTTCTTTTGGTTCAGGAGTGGTAGTACCAGGCACCGGCTTTGCGCTGCAAAATCGCGGCGTGGGACTGTCAATGTTAGACAATAGAGCCAATAGCGTGGCGCCAGGTCGTAAGCCCTTTCACACTATTATTCCGGGGTTTGTCACTAAGTCAGATGAGCAAGGAAAGCAAGAACCCTGGTTGAGCTACGGCATTGTTGGCGGCGCACAGCAACCACAAGCCCATGTGCAGGTATTTCTGAATATGGTGTTATTTGGCATGGACGTTCAAGAGGCACTAGATGCCCCACGTTTCAGGCACTGGGAAGATAATAACGTAAGTTTTGAAACGTCAGTGCCAGAATCCGTCGTGGAGCAACTTAGAGACATGGGACATGCGCCGCAAAATCCATTGATGGCAACCGCACAACAGGTCTTTTTAGGCAATAATAGAGGATTAGTGTTTGGTAGTGGTCAAGCCGTAATGAAGCTAGAGAATGGTTATGTTGCGGCTTCTGATTCAAGGCGCGATAGAGGAGTAATCGCTCACTAATATTTTTCTCTAAAAAGCCAACTTTGCTGAATGATAATGCCAGTTTCGGCAAAGTTGGTAACGCTATTTTCTGACGCTTTTCGCAAAGCAATTTAACCCCCTATATCCGCCATATTCTCTATTTATTCTCATCTTCTATCTTAGTGTTTGCCTTTTAAAAACCGGACAAGTTTGTTGCTAACAATCTTAATCGCCCCATTCCCAGGGCTAAAAAATTTCCTGAAATATCTTGCAAAACACTATATCTTGTAATACAAAGTATAGTGTTTAACATATGTAATGCGTTTGAAACGTAAATACCATTCACGCCAAATCAGGACAGGTTATGACCGAAAAAGAGGCATTTGACACTAAATGGGACGTTCAGCTGCGTAAGGGCACGCTCGAGCTCGTTATTTTGGCAGCCCTAAAGGGGCGAACCATGTATGGCTTAGAACTGCTTAATCAGCTGCGCCAGTTTGAGACAATTCAAATTACGGAGGGAACCTTGTACCCCTTGCTAGACCGCTTAAAAAGGGATGAATTAGTTTTAGCAAACTGGCAACAAGAAGGGGAAACACGACCGCGCAAGTACTATTCATTGACGGATATTGGGCTGACAAAGTTGCAGCTTATGCAAGACCGTTGGAATAAGGCTGTTTTTGACATCAATCATTTATTGGATCATCCAGGTCCGGCACCAATTAAACCATAGGGGGTTTTTATGTCTGATAGAGAAGCAATTCATCAATATTTGAAGTCCTTGAATAAGTACCTGGCTCGCCTAGATGCCAATGATGCGCAAGAGGTAGAACGAGAGATCGAGAGCCATATCTATGACGTCATTGATCAGCACGAAAGTATGGGAAAAGCCGTGCAAATTGAAGAGGTGTTGGCTGGATTCGGGTCGCCAAGAGAGTTGGCACAAGCATATGTAAGCCATATTACGATTGGCAGTCCCCCGCCTGAAGGATTTTCAGCTATTCGAAGCATTCAGGAGGGAGCCAGTAAGGGACTTTATTGGATTACCGCCTTCTTGGGCTATTTGGTGGGAGCGGTAATGCTGGTGTTGTCGATTGTAAAACTTTGGGCGCCAGAACAGGTTGGATTGTGGTCCACCGCTGGTGGCAATAGTTTCGTTGTCGGCATGGTGGAACAGAGTCAGCAACAGGGCGGTGAACTTCTAGGGTTCTGGTTTACCCCCATCTTCCTTGTCGCAGGTGCCGGTTTGCTTTGGTTGACTTTTTCTATTCTTAAAGTCTTTAAACAAACGCGATTGCGCTGAGTTCAACCGACAGAATAAGGCGCAATTAAGCATTTGCGGTTGCGCCTTATTTTCTTTTTTTAACCCGCCGAATTTCCGCTTATTAGCGTAGGGTTCATAGTGTAGGAGAAGTTAACCGCATTAATCTTCCATCCTTTGGGTGTATTGATGAGTTGCCAGTTTTCCTTGCCCCAATTGTTTAACCTATCGTCTTTAAATAAGCGATATTCAAACATGACGCTCGCGACGTTTGCATCGGTGACAATTTGTAGGTGATTTGTCTCTTCACGAGTAATCACATCACTGGCGATGATGCCTTCGATAAATTCCTTTGGGCTTCCCGGCATTATTCTTGGTTGTTGCGCATACCTCGGATCTTTACTCACCAGTAAATTAATGGTCTCAGTCGAGATTACGCCAACCCAGGAAACAGCACTGGGGTGAAATAAAGCTAAAAAAGCCTCTTTGTCTTTGTTTTCTATGGATTGTTTAAACTGCTCAACAACTTGTTTTATTTGGTACTGGGCAGCATTTGTTTCTGAGTTTGCATGTATCGAAAGAGTAAGTAGCAGGCTGCAAAATATGACTTTGATTGAGTTTGGCATGAGTATTCCCTTTGGTTAGATTGCAATAGATGTACAGGTAGTGGTGGAATCGCGTAAATAGCAGATTTCGTTGACCTCTTTAAAGGTCGCTAACTTGGCACTGTAGTGGTCGAAACTGCGATATGTCATCGTATGTCCGTTCACCGAAACGATGACGTCAGCTTCGCGCAGACCGGATTTACTGGCGGGGCTGTCGACTCTGATGTCCTGCACAAATCCGCCGCTGCGATGTGGCATCAACAACGCCCCAAAGTTATTGGCTTAGTCGGGAGTAGCAAAGTTTTCGTTAGCAGAGAGAAACACCTTTTCAGAAGCGTAATCAAGGATCATGTTAAATCGGTTGATTAAACCTGTGCCCATTATGTTGGTTTTACTCGTACCGTTTTCAGATACCCCACCGATGATGGCCGGAATCTGAAAATCACCAACAATGACCGTTCCAAGATGATTTACTGTGATGTTTGATTTGCCACCGACGCCAGAAGAAAATGACTGATAGAGCATTTCACCTTTAGTTACAGAGGTATTGGAACTAATATGTAGTGAACCGATACCGCCTGAGTCAAACAACACTGGCAACTTAGCTGAACCATGTTCATTTTCGATCTCAATATCTAAATAAGGCAATGAGCCCTTAATCTCAAGGGAAGTACGTTGATACTCACTAGGCAATTTCTCCATTGTCTCTGCGAGTGTGATGGTTCGTTTAGTGAAATTGATATCAGTGACGAAACGCGTGAACAAATCGCTACCAATCACGCCATCTACGTAAGTGACTTCTTGGGAAGCGAACATGGGGTTGTCTTCTTCTTTAATGAAAATGGTAGTTAAACCCGAAATGGCAACTGAGCCGATTGACAGGTCGGTATTCTTTAAAAAATAGGCATCGCCACTCTTGTCGCCTACTCCTCCAATTGACAGCTTTCCATCCAAGCTGTTGATAAATGATTTCGTTTTATCTGTTTCGAAAAAAACGGTGGCTTGTGCACCAGTATCTAGCACCATTCGCGGGTTCTTAGTGCCATTGACGGTGACCTCCGCAATGACTTGTTGATTCAAAACTTCAAACGGAATGCTGGTTTGTTTCGTTTTGGTTTGCCAGGTGTGACTTGCCATCTTGTTGTTGTATAGGAATTGAAGTGCGTCGATTGCAGAGCACCCAGACATCAGCAGCGATATTAAAACGGCACAGATGGATAGCATGGATAGTTTCATCTTATTTATTTACCTCTTGTGTAACTATTCCCATTGCGATGGGATATGTAAGGTGGGCACTGCCGAAATCTGTCGCGCCCAATGTTTTATTCAGGGCTTACACTGTCGAAAAAGAGGTTGAAATGGCACTAAAGGTGTCTGAAATTTTCTGAAATTGCTTAAGATAAGAATCGTAAGTGTATGTATTTAATTAGGTTTTAATTATCTGAGTGTGCTTTGTCGCGCAGCTTACCCAACCATTGTTTTGCTTGCGGTAACTTGTTATTGAGTCCTCGTGATTCAATGAGAGACAGGGCTTGTTGGGCTTTCTTTAACGCAAGTTTGGGATTCTGCTCGGCGTAGGCGAGTCGGGAAAGATGCATCAGTGTGTTGGATTGTCCTAAAGGACAACGCAAGATGCGATGGTATTCCATAGCCTGATCATAGTGATTTTGAGCCGCGGAAAAAGACTGTAATTGTTGGTTGTACTGACCAAAAATTTCTTCGATATAGGCTAAATACAGCCAATCGTTTATCGAGCTGGCTAAAGTCCTTACCTCTTCGAGGCGTTGGATGCCTTGAGCCGGGTCACTGTGCATTGATTCGCTCATGGCTAGCCAAAAGCCGAGCCTGATTTGTTCAACTGCTCGTTCACGTTGTTGGGCGAGTTGCAATGCAGGTAACGCAATTTTTTGCACTTGTTCAAGTGGAGCACCACTTTCTACCAACATTTGGACTAACAAACGAGGCGCAACCAAGTCATCTGGTGACGCCAAAGCCGCCGCTTCGAGTATTTTTACGGCGGTATTTTTACTGTCTGAATATTTTGCTTCTAGCGCTTCAGCTATCAACCGGTCTGAAAAAGAGGACGTGTAAGTCTCTGTGGGTATCGTATAGTCGGGAGATAATCTTTTTCCAACTAATTCAGCGACTTGGTCTGCGGCAGCTTGCACTGATACATCCAGCACGACGCCTTTTTCTACATTGTCTCTTTGGTAAAGGCTGTAGATAATTTGATAGTCGTTGGGATTACCTGCGAGTCTCATTGCAAGAATCAGTTCGGCACCGGAGACGTTAAATATTGACGGTATGCTTTCAACAGACGCATCCTCCATCGAAACACCGGCTCGATTTAAAACGTCTAATACGTAATCTGTTTGCAGTACCCCCGCTTGCTGCGTGGATTTGAGTCTGCCGATCACCTGATCCATCACACCAAAACGAACCCAACTTAAATCATTGACTGGAATATCTGATTGTACGGGTAATACGACAATCGAACCTGATACTTTCGCGGGTGCATTAAACTGATTGCTGGATATAAATGCCAGTAGCAGTACGAGTGCGATAATACTTAGGCCAAATATGCGAAGTTTGTTTGAAGACCACGTGTGTTTTGTTGGCGTTTGGTCAATGGGTATTTGTGCCTTTGGTAACCATGCATAACCCTTTCTGGGTACCGTCTTAATCACTGTTTGCCCGGGAAACAACTTGCGCAGTTCTTTTATGGATTGAAAAATGACTTGCTCATCGACGACAACATCATCCCAAACCGTTTTCAATAGCGTCTCTTTACTGACAAGTTCACCATCCGCTTCTATCAACACTTGTAAAAGTTGAAAGGTTTTGGGACGTACCTTTTTCTCATCACCGCTAACGACAATGGTTTGTGTAAGAACGTCAATTTCGGTGTGTATGTCAGGGAACTGCAAGTTGAGGTCGGCTTCCAATGCGTAAAATGCGATTGTAACTCAACAGGGAATGAAGCGCAGCCAGCTCGCGTCATTTAAGCGCTGCTGGCAGTATTAAGAGGTAATGATAAACTGAGCTAAATGATGCGTGAAAATCTCTGCTGTCTTTCTTTTAGCTTTATATAAGCATCGAAACACATGCAAATATTACGAATGAATAACCGAGCACACTCATACACTTTAATATCTTGATTATTTAGTTCAATTAAGCCGTCTTCGACAAACTCTTTAAGGGCTCCTAGCTCGCTAGCGAAGTAGTCGTCAAAGTCTATTTCAAAGGTATCTTCCACTTCGGTTTTGTTGAGATAGAGGTTGCACATCAATTCTTTAATGACATGACGACGAATTGCGTCATCTGAAGACAGCACCAGTCCTTTTTCGATGCAATGCAGCTTCTGATTGAATTGCTGGTAATAGGTATTTAACGATTTTGTGTTTTGGCTGATGGTATTGCCGATGGTACTGATAGAGGTTAATCCAAGACCCAATAAATCCGTGGTTTCTTCAACCGTATAACCCTGAAAATTGCGGCCAAGTGTCTTGTTTTTCTTGGCTTTGGCGAGCACGTCATCGGGTTTGGCGAAGTGATCCATGCCAATCATCTCGTAGCCATTGGCACAAAAATAACTTAGCGCTTGTTTCATCAGTTCAAGTTTACTGCTGCCGGTTGGGATAAATTGCTCAGGGAGCTTTCGTTGCGCAGGGAACTTACTGGGCATATGCGCATAGCTAAACAACGAAATTCGATCCGGGTTAATATTGACCGCGTCATTCAATGTGTTTTGAAACGTGTCAGGTGTTTGTTTGGGTAAACCGTAAACGAGATCAAGATTAATTGAGTTGATACCGGATCGTTTGGCTCTGTCGACGAGATCCCGAATAAATTGTGTTGATTGCACGCGGTTTATCGTTTCTTGCACCTCGTAATTAGTGTCTTGAACCCCGATACTGATGCGATTGAATCCGATTTTTGCTAGTTCATCTGCGTAGCTCAGTTCAATATTTCTCGGGTCAATCTCGATGCTGACCTCTGGGTTACTGGCAAGAGTAAAATATCGTTCAATGTAACTGAGCAAATCATTGAGCTGTTCAATTGAGAGAAAGCTAGGGGTGCCACCACCAAAATGTATTTGGCTAACCTCAAAACTTTTAAACAGGCTGGCTCGCTGCATGATCTCTTGTTTAAGAAAATCCAAATACTTGTGCAACTTATCTTGGTTGCGCGTCACAATTTTATTGCAGCCACAGTAATAGCAAAGGCTATGACAAAATGGCAAGTGAATGTATATCGACAACAATTGATTCGGCGAGGCTTTTACCGCGCTGATAAAATCCTCATTATCGAAGCCTTCTTTCAACTCCAGCGCTGTTGGGTAAGACGTATAGCGTGGACCAGTTCGGTCATATTTGCTTATTAAGTCTTGGTCGAATACGTCATTAAATAATGGCTGTGACGGTGCAGGTTCGGAATTCACGGGCAATCAGTAGTGGCTATCAATGTAGAGCAGAATACAGTGTGTTGTGCACTCTTGTGTTGATGTCGATCAATGTCTTGCTAAGAATGATTTGGAAACTTTGCATGAGAACAGAAATAATGTTGACGCATTAAGATTACATGCGTAGTCTATCAATGATTACAACTGTAATCAATGTGATTAGGCTTAACAGGGAGTTCGATGAACAAGTTTCTTTTTTTAACGATAGCTTTTGCTTTTTTATGTTCTAAGGTTTGGGCACTTGAGATTGCTCCAAGTATTGCAGGCAAGTTCAACATCGATAGAGTAGAGCTATATATAGAGTGTTATGGCACAGGTTTGCCAAACATTATTGTTAATACCGGATTTGGTGGAGCAGGTTCCGACGGTCGTTGGAGTAAAGTCGTCACTGAGGTTAGTAAGACCAATCGAATTTGCCTGTATGATCGCGCTAATCTGGGTAAAAGTGATAAGTCGTTGGATACCTACGATGTTGGTGTAATGGCAAAACAATTACAAAAGCTACTCGTTGCTGCCGAGGTAAAGCCACCTTATTTAATGATTGGGCACTCCTACGGTTCGTACCCTATTAAGATATTTCGAGATCTTTATCCACATCAAGTTGATGCAATCTTGTTGGTTGACCCATCTTTGTACGGCATGTTCTATGGCAATGTCGCCAAATGGAAGCCCGAGTCTGAGCAATACGATAAAACTAATCTAGAACGGATGAATGCAGAGCTCGATGGCTGGAACAACCCCGCTTTGAACCCAGAAAAAATTGATATGAAAAGCAGTGCAAAGTTAATAAAAGAAAGCACTGACTTTGAAGATACGCCTTTTGTTTTACTGTGGGCTGCAAACGCTATATGGCAGGGTGGTGAGGCTCCTGCTGACTGGCATCCAAACGTATGGGAGCGCATGAAAACACTTTATGCAGGCGATTTGGCGAGGATGCAAAGTCTGTCTAGCCAAACCAAGATCGTATTTGCCAAAACACCGGAGCACTTTATACACGTTTACGAACCAGAGGCCGTGCTCAATGAAATTAATTATCTACGCAATAAGATTGCATCTAAATAATGCTTTTAGCTGTGACAATAAAGTCATCTAGATACTGCAATGTTCGTTCACCTTTGCGGATACCAATATTGATGTGTTTGTGTATCCCATCTTCGCCAAACCTGAGACTTTTGATGGCAAGCGTTTTTGCATATTCGTCCACTAACCAGCCGGGTAAGGCACAAACGCCTCGGCCTGCGGCTACCATTTGCATCATTATTTCAGTCGTTTCCATGATTTTATGGTGTTTGACACTGCATTTTGCGGGATTTAAAAACTGGCTGAAAATATCTAACCGTTGAGGCTCAACCGGGTAACTGAATAGCGTCTCATTTGCGAGCTGCGCCGGCAGTACTAAATCTTGTTTGGCAAACGAATGATGGTAGGTGGGATTGGCGTTGCTATTTACCAAATTGAAACCCCAGAAGAAGTGGCGACAACCCTAAGAAAAGCATTGCAATTTGTTGATCCTGACAAGCTATTCCCATGCACCAATTGCTGCATGGCTACTTTGCCGAGACACGTCGCCAGAGGCAAGTTGCAAGCATTAAGCGCGGGGGCTGAAATCGTTAGGCAAGAGTTGCGTTAAATTGAACTATGCTGCAGTGGCAACTTTTATCTTGAAGTTGTCACAGTGTTTAGAAAATAAGTGGTCTTTAAATCAACAAATAAACGATAGCTTTACTCATATAATTCTTTTTGGGTAATCTAGTGAAAGTACCCACAAAGAACAAGTTCTCGCATCGTGACACGCTATTCACTTAACGACGTTATCTTTGATAGTGAACTCAATACCCTTTCTATTGGCGAGCAATCAGTTGATCTTGATCCAAAGCTAGCGGAACTCCTATTGATGTTGATTGCTAACCAAGGGCGAGTTTTGTCTAGAGACGAACTACTTGAGCAGGTTTGGGGTAAAAGTATTGTTAGTGACAATACGATCAATTGGAGCATCTCGCAGCTTAGAAAAGCGTTAAACGACAACGCTAAAGAACCACTATTTATTAAAACATTGCCTAAAAAGGGATATCAGTTTGTCGCTCACGTGCACACGTTGGACGACTCCAAGAGCTCAATACATGATGACTCGGTAATCCCTAAAAATAGAACATTAGGTACAATATTTCTCGCTGTGGCTGCGGCCTCTTTGAGCATTTTACTTCTATTCTGGTTTACGTGGGAGAAACAGGCACAAGACCAAGGCATAGATATTACATCGACTTACCCTTTGACTAGTTTACCAGGGCATGAAAGAAGCGGGGGCTTATCCCAAGATGGGTTGTATTTAGCGTTTCTGCATCGGCCATTAGATAGCACTTCTTTTGATGTCTTATTAAAACCTCTTCGTGAGAACAAAAAACTTCCTGTTGCAGATGCTTCTTCTCAAAATGAGCAATTACGCGACAGTCGACGGACACTTAGCCCTTACGCTATTAACAATGACGATTATGACTATCGCTTTGTTATATGGGGCAGCGATGGCTATGAGCTGTTGGCCGTGAGGGGACGCAATAACTCCTGTGAAATTGTAAGTCTGGCGTTGACACTGGATCGCAAAGAAGTATCGCAAGTTCGCGTATTGTCCGATTGTACAAATACCGCGGCAACGTGGCTGGCACTTGATAGAGATAAAACAGAGCTTTTCGTAGTCGGAGATTTAGTGCAATCAGGAAGGCGAGATTTGTATCGACTCAACCTAGAGTCTGGAGAGGTTAGCTCTGTTCTGAAATCGTCGACAGACGGTGCTGGTTTTAGATTTGTGGACGTTCACAGGCAAACCGGTGAGCTATTGTTGTTGGAAGATCTGTATTACCGCGAAACTAACTTTTTGGCTTATCACCCTAAGTCCAATAAAAAGGTGCTTTTGCAGCATATTGATTCAGTTTACTACACGGCCTATTGGTCTGTTGAACCGAACAAGGTATGGCATAACTGGGGCAATGATAAAGTGGTGGAATTCGACGTCGAAACCAAACAGTTGAGTTTGTTGCTAGAAACTACCGTTGGCTGGAACTATGACTTTCGTCCTGTTGCCAATGACCTTGCTATCTACCTGGTATCAGATGCCGATTCCTCTAATTTACAATTTTTTGCGTCGAATAGTACACCAAAACTAACCCCTACTTCTTATTCTGAGAGTGAACCTGTTTATTCGCCCAAAGGAGGGAAATTAGCTTATGTGTCTAATCGCTCTGGGATACCGCAAATTTGGCTTAAAATTGGTGAAGAACATTCACAACTTACCGATACCCAGAATTTCCAATAGTTTTACGATATTGCGTGGTCTAACGATGAAAGCAAGATAATTGCGGTTTCTCAAAACAGTATCGGCCTGCTGGACATCGAAAAAAACAGCGTTCAGATATTAATGAACACCCATCACAAGCCCTTTTTCCCGAGTGTTTCCGATGATGCTAGCGCGTTCGCTTTTAGTGAATTTCGCGATAATAAATGGAAAGTACATATTTTTAATGGGGATAAACAGGCACTGGCTACTTTGGAAAATGCTCATAGAGCGGTTTTTGTTAACGATACGCAATTGATTTACGAAAACTCGGAACAGGAGCTGTGCTTATACGACATTTCAAATAAGCGTCATGTTGCTTTGTGGGATGACTTCGAGGGCAGTTCGTTTTGGTGGGAACTACGTGACAAGGAGCTTGTTTATGCGAAAGACAACCTTATTCTCAAATGCCAAATACTGTCCTCAAAACAATGTACCGAAACCAGCAATCACGATGTAATCGCTGAGTTACCTGCGCCTTTAAGCGGCTTATTTAGCTACGACAAATCCTCTGGCAAAGTGGTTATTGTCAATCGAACGAGGCAAGAAGTTAATATCAGAGGAGCAATAATAAAGTAATAAAATTCAATGGCTTACAGGCTTAAATATTTTTCCAATGTTTTTCTAACGCCTATCTCACTACTTTTTTTCGACATTCTTGTTAACTGAAAAGGTACATTTTAACAGGAGTGCTTTACATGACTTGCAACCTTTCAATATTTTCAAATCTTCTGATGCCATCGGCGAAAATTAAATCTCTGATTCTTATCTCAGTACTTGCGACAAGTGTCGTTTCCTGCGGAGGTGCTGGCGGAAGTGGCAATGGGGGTATCCCACCTGGCCCAACGATTCCGCCAGTAACAACGGTTACTACAACAGGTGTCTCCGATGCATTGCAAACTAGCTTGTCGAGCATTCGCGACGAGTATGGGTTGCCTGCCGTCGCCGGACTGCTAAGTTATAACAATGAGGTGATATTCAATGGTGTTGATGGCAAGCGGTCTATTGGCACTGATAAAGACGTTACAACACGGGATGTGTGGCACCTTGGCTCAATCACAAAATCCATGACGGCAACACTGGCAGCCAGGTTTGTGGAAAAAGGGCTTATTCAATGGGGCAGTCGCATTCGGGACATTTTCCCAGAGTTAGTCTTGGAGGGGAACGGGCAATTTGATGCTGTTACCCTTGAGCAACTATTATCGCACCATGCAGGTCTGCAACGAAATATCGATTGGTGGGCAGTGTCTAACTCGTCCGAAGATTTAATGATTCAACGCCGAGAAGTGGTCAGTACTGCGCTCAATACTGCGGCGGTCAATAATGGTGATGACTATTATTATAGTAACTTAGGTTTCGTCGTAGCAGGCGCCATGTTGGAAGCGGTAAGTGGTAAAAGTTGGGAAACCTTGATGCAAGAGGAGTTGTTTACACCACTTGCCATAACCGACGCAGGATTCGGTGCACCGGGTGATGGAGATGACCAGCCTCAAGGCCACCTTGCTCAGGGAGGCAGTTACAATGCAATGGCGCCTTTTCAAGATGGGGCGGACAACCCCGCAGTTATAGGCCCTGCAGGCACAGTGCATATGTCATTAGCTTCGCTTGCTAAGTATGCATCGGCACACATGTTGGGAGCGTTCGGTGAATCTTCGTTGCTCACCAGCGCAAGTTTCGCGCATTTACATCAGCCTATGTCTGGGTCGGATTACGCTTTGGGGTGGTTCATACAACCTGATTCAATATTTCACGATGGTTCCAATAATCTATGGTATGCCAAGTTAGGTATCAGCGTTGAACAACAAATTATCGTTATTTCTGTTACCAATGCCGGCGGAGAGCAAGCCAATCAAGCAACAGACAAGATTACTAATGAGATGCTGCGCATCTATTTTGAAGGATAAGGTTACTCTGGATTTAAGCGCGTCTTTAACAGACTAGAAAAGACGCGCCTTACCTTGTTAGTCTTGCTTAGGCGGTTTGATTCCCGCTTCTTTTAGGATGTCATGGATAGACATTTTACTTAACTGAACAATGTTTTTATCGCCTTCAACAAGCGCCTTATAAATAATATAGCGACCTGTTTTATAGCCGATAGCGCCTCGCCCATCTGGGTGAAAACCTGACACCCATTTGTTGTAATTAGCATCTTGGGGCAGGGCTAGAATTTCGTCGACCCAAGTATCAACATCCGCGGGCCCTATATTGCCGTCATAGGCGTTTCCGGTTAGCAATTCTGCAAACACCACTGCCAAACCCTCGTTAACTGCTGCAATGTATATGCCGTAGGGGAAGCGGTTGTCTTCAATCGCCCAGCCTCTGGCGACATGATGTAGCTCGTGTAACAATAGTGAACGCAGACCGTCGTTGATCGCGACATCTAAACTTGCCCCTTCAAATGTAGACAGTCTCAACTGAACTTCAGCGGTGCCTGTATGGCGCAAAGCCATTCCCGTGGCGTGCCCCACCATACTTAAATCAACGTCCATAGTGGAGACTGTGAAGTTAATATTTTTATTCATCTCAGGAAAAAACAAACGTACATCGCGCTCAGCAATTACCGCGATATTCTCAATTCTTTGCTTGTGTGCATCGGTAAACCCTTCACCTTTGTAAACGAAGGTAAGATTGGGGTTAGCACCTTGTATTTTGTAGATGTTGGCGAATACCACTTGGGTGCTCACCACCCATATTGCCAAGATAGTCCATAAACTTTTCATTATTGCTCCTATAAAATAAGCCTGCTATGTCGACTAGATGAATATTTGTTAATCATCATCGACATAGCACGCGGTTAAACTTGATGTAAATGTCATTAAGAGATAATTGAATTAATATTCGTCAACGCCATTTACGTCGCTTATTTGCGTTAAATGGTTTAATTTGAGCGTAGCATTTTGATGGTTGCCATTAACTTTTTGCGCTGTTCTATACTCATACTGGCGTGCAATTCAGCGACTGTGTTTAAGCTTTGTTCAAACTCTGCATCCACTTCTTGTTGCCAGGTTTTGTATTTTTGCATGACCTCAGCAACGTCAATGTAATCTTGCTCTGCTAGACCTTTTACATACTCAGTGACTTCCTGTTTCGGGGCTTTGACAACAGACGCCAGAGTTTTAACTTGACGCACTAACTGTACTGCAAGATCTTCCTGTTCGTCAGTCATGTTTTGCGTCATTAAAAACATCTTGATCGCAGTCTCATTAGGTTGCTGGTGGTCATACTCGTCAGCCATCGTACTGGTGCTTAACGTCATCGCTGCGATTGCACTTATCACTAATTTTTTCATCCGAAATTTCCTCGTGTGGTCAGGTTCGTAGTAAATGTATCTCAGGCGGGCAACTACATCTTTTCGCCAGTGCAACGCTACGTAACGAAACGTAACATTCGCTTTTTCAGCATTGGTTTATTCGTCGAATAGGTGCAAACTTATTGCTGAGCAACAGTTACAGCGGATGAAAATGAGCGCAAAAATACTGATTATTGATGATGACGAAACCTTATGTGAGCGTTTGGTCGACTACTTCACTCAATTTGGACTTGAATTGATTGTTGCCAATACACCGTCTGATGGCAGGGAAAAACTGTCTAACGAGTCACCGGACTTGTTGCTGCTAGATGTTATGTTGCCTGAAACGGACGGGTTTAGTTTATGCAAAGAGATACGAGCTCAGAGTGCTCTACCTATTATAATGTTAACGGCGCGGGGAGAGCTCACCGATAAGGTTTTAGGGTTGGAAATCGGCGCTGATGATTACCTTGCTAAACCTTTTGAACCAAGGGAGCTGGTTGCGCGAATTCAAGTTCTACTGCGTCGGAATGTGACAGCTAACACTGACGTAGATGTATGGCGCTTTGAAGATTTAGATATCTATTCCAAACATCATAAAGCGGTATTGGACGGAGAAGAGATCAAACTGACCGGAATGGAGTTTCGTTTGCTCGTATTACTCGCGGCCAGTCCCGGCAAGGTCTTTAATCGAGATGAATTGCTCAATGAACTCAAAGGCATTGATGCAGACGTGTATAGTCGCTCAATCGACATCTTAATGAGTCGATTGCGGCAAAAGCTTGGCGACAATCCGCAGCAGGTGCGTTTTATTAAAACTTTGCGCAATGTCGGCTATACCTTTGTGGCAAAACGTAAATGAGACACAAACTTAGCCTACCCAAAATGGGCTTATACGCCCGTTTTTTTCTTTTATTCAATGTGACCACGGTTCTGCTAGCCATTTTTATTACATTAGGCTTTTTTACCTATTCTGAGGGGGAAGTAAGAGAGCTTATTCGGGAGAATCACGATCAAATCTACGAGAGATTGACACGCCTTCACGACAAGGACATCAACATTGAAAAAATCAGAGAAGAGGTTAGTCAGCCAAAAGTTGATATCAAAGTGGTTCGAGGAGAGCAAGTGTGGACAACCTGGGATAACTTTCCCGAGGTTTCGACTCTCCTAGAATCCGCAGAACCCATAAAGTCCCTTTATTTTACAAAGTACCAGTTTAGGTACTACTTACTGGCAAATAAGGAAGATACCTGGGTCGCTTTCACCGCCTTGCCTGCAACTTTGTTGTTATCGCCAGGCTGGCTTAAATACTGGCCTTGGGTGGCTGCGGTTTTGGTATTTACTTTGAGTTATCTCGCACTGCGGCGTTGGTTAAAACCTATTGCGGAGGCGACGAAAAGTTCTAAACGGGTGAGCCAGGGAGAGTTTAACTATCGAATTGATAAGCATCCCAAAACCGAATTGGCAGAGTTAACCCGTGGACTTAATAAAATGGCCGCCGACCTGCAACAGTTATTCGATGCAAAAAATGAGCTGCTATTGGCCATCAGTCACGAGTTGCGAACGCCTATGGCTAGGATGAAGGTATCTTTGGCCATGCTTGAAGAATCAAGTGTCAGTGCCGATCTCAACAAAGATATTGCCCAGATGGATCAAATGATTGAACAATTGCTTGAGGCAGAGCGGCTTGAGCAAGGGCATAAGGTACTTCATCAATCGCATTATTATCTGCCAAGTTTGATGGAAGAGATATTGGCTGAGCAAGACAATGCAGAGTCGATTAGCGTTGCTTCTGAGATACCCGAAGAAGCGATTCAGCTGGATATCGGCCGCATCAAGTTCTTGTTGCGCAACTTGTTACGCAACGCCATCGAATACTCACCTAAAGAGGCGAAGGTTGAACTAGTTGTAGACCAAACCGATAAAGAGTTTGTGTTTAGCGTTCGAGACAATGGCCCGGGTATTTCAACTGAGTTACAGGAGCGAATATTCGAGCCTTTCTATCGAGTAGAGAATATAGATAACCGCTCCCATAAAGGGGTGGGGTTAGGTTTATATTTGTGCCGTAAAATTGCGATTGCTCACGGCGGTAGTCTGACGGTTGAGAGTGTTGTTGGCAAAGGCAGTTGTTTTAGGTTTGTATTGCCTAAAACATAACTTTAGTGACCTTGCCGATAGATTAATTAGGGGCGATACACTTTTTCTGATTTCTACGAACCGGTTAGCACCTTTATGTCGCTTTGTGCGTATAAGCTGTCACATAAAACACTGTTAACATGCCGAATGATCTCGGCAAATAGTTTATCTGGTGCCCAGAGTTACTATCGTTCAAAGGTATTAGAATGAAAAAGATCAAAAACTTCACACGACTGACAGTAACCGCCTTTTGCCTTTTATTGCACGGGAAGCTTGCAGCGCAGCAGACAAAATCACCAGATCGCAATTTAACTGGCTTTGAGGATGCAGATGCGCCTCAGCCATTGTGGGAATACGGCGTTGGTGGCGGCCTCATTGAAGTACCAAATTACCCAGCGTCTTCCGAACGAAACTTTATTGCTTTGGCACTTCCCTATTTTATTTATCGCGGAGACATATTGCGCATTGGCGGTGGTAATGCACGAGCCGTGGTGAGCGAGGTACAAGATTTAGAGATCGATGTATCGGTAGGCGGTGCCTTTTCTGCCGATAGTGAGGACAACTCCGCTCGTGACGGCATGCCCGATTTAGACTTTCTGTTCGAATTGGGGCCGCGTGTGAATTATCGTGTGAGGGATTTTGATTTTGAGGGCGGCGGACATGGCCGTTTAAATCTCATTGTGCCCGTAAGAGGTGTTTTTTCGACAGATTTTAAAGGTGTCGAAGGCCGCGGGTATGTGTTTCAACCACAGATTTCGTATCAGCAACGAGGTGTTCTGTCAGACGACACCGGACTGTCGGTATCCTTGAGCGCGGTTTTCGCTACAGAGAAATTACACGACTATTTTTACCAGGTAGATCAAACATATGCGACGGCTACTAGGCCTGAGTTTGATGCCTCTGGCGGCTACTTGGGAACTGAGTTGTCCGCAGGTCTCTCATTTCCATTGATGGAAAATATCAGAGGCTTTGCTGGAGGCACGGTTCGTTTCCATCAAGGTGCAGAAAACGAGGATAGTCCTCTATTTGAAGACGATGTTACTTACAGTGTTGGCGTCGGTTTCGTTTGGCGCCTAGGAACCAGTGACCGAGTCGCGAGCTGGTAGATTTATTTTCGCATAAAAGTGTGGAGCCCTATGCTCCACTATACTTACGTCTAATGTTCAACGCATACCTGCAACGGTAGTATTCTGCGCAGTTTTTACGCATGTGTTTAATTTTTAATGAAATATCTGGTTTGTATCCTTCTTTTTTGTGTCAGTTCGAACGCCTTCTCGCAAAAGCTGACAGTGCTCACTGAGCACCTGCCACCATTTCAATTAGTTAAAGATGGTAAAATTGACGGATTTGCCACACAAATTGTAGAAGCCACCTAAAAAGATGCCGCGGTTGACTATGAGTTATCGAATCACCGCTGGACAGATGCCTACCAATATACGCTGAAAAGCGCCAATACCTGCCTTTACTCCACTACTCGCACGCCAGAGCGAGAATCTCAATTCTACTGGATAGGTAAAATCACTAATTTAACCACAGCGCTGTTTGCGAAGGCCGGACGTGGTATAAAACTTGAGACCCTTGAAGATGCCAAGCAGTTTTCTATTGCAGTTATGAAGGATGATTATTTTCACCAGTCTTTGTTACGCAAAGGGGTTGTCGAAAACCAGAACCTCTATGTGAATAATTCCTACGCCGCTTTGTCTTATTTGCTAGACATTCCTAATAGACAAATCGATTTGGTCATTGCCAATGCCGCGCATATGCCCTATCGCCTGTCAGATAATCAAACTCTTGATGACGTAGAAATGGTGCTTGACGTTAAAGAACTGCAATCTGAACTCTATCTGGCTTGTAACAAAAAGACGGATCCTGAGCTGGTATCGTCGCTAAAAAATTCTATGAAGAAACTTGCTGATAGCGGTGAGCTAGTGCGTATAGAACGCACTTGGATAGCTCAATCAAAATTCAAGAGCCTCTAGTTTTTTCGGCCGTCGATAGCCGTCAATAGGCAATTCCAGGGTTCTTCTAGTGTTTACATTAGACTCGTTTTTCACTTCCCAAATTTCTAGTCTATTTGAGTTTCAGCGCTACTTATAACCCTGTACCCTGATTTATTCATTCATGTTTAGAAACGCTTTTTTGGCGTTTGCATATGGATGACAGCTAGCTCCTAGTTTAAGGTTGCGGTGCGCTTATAAAAAGAAAGGGAGTTTACTTGCTTAGTTCAAGGCTTCATCAAAATATCTCAATGAGAATCCTAATCGTTGTTCACTTCTTTGTGGTGTTTAGCGTGAATGCAGAATCCGTTCATGAATCAGCCAAGGTATTTGCACAAACTGGGGCTGCGAATGACCTCTACGGATTTAGTTCGGTCATTTACAAAGACCGCATCCTCGTCGGCGCATTGCGGCAAAAACATATTAAAACTGGAAAAGATACGGGTGTTGCGTTTGTTTATCGGTTAGCAGAAGGACAATGGCAGCCCGAGACTTTTCCTGTCCCTGAGGACTTACAGTCCAAAGATGGTTTTGGCGGAAAATTAGCGCTTCATGAGGATATTGCTGCCATTGGCGCAATAGGTTACGACCGTGCTGCACAAGACGGTGGCGTGGTGTTCGTGTTTCAAAACATCAACAATCAGTGGCGAGAAGTTACTAGAATAACTGCCCCCGATGCGCGAACCGGCGACTCGTTTGGACAGGCGGTTGCCATCTCGGAAAATATCTTAATAGTGGGTGCGCCGAAAGATGATGACAAAGGTGATGATGCAGGATCTGTCTACGTATTCACCGCAGTAGGAGAGAGCTGGCAGTTGCAACAGAAGCTCACTGCTCCAGATGGTGCCGCAGGAGATGTATTTGGCATAAGCCTAGCATTCTCTGAGAACACCATATTAATTGGGGCAGACCTTAATGATGAAAAAGCCAATAATGCCGGTGCAGCTTATGTTTATGTGAAGCAAGGTAACCAATGGCAGCTTCAGGCAAAATTAATGGCGGATGATGCCGGTGATACTGACATATTTGGTGTGCGCGTCGCGATAGATGGCGATACCGCGTTAATCTCAGCGCGGCGAGATGATGATGAAGTCGTAGGCAAAGACTCCGGCTCGGCTTATGTGTTCAAACGCAAAGGAAAGACCTGGCACCAAGAGGCGAAACTAGTCGGTCCAACACAACAAGCCGACGATAGATTTGGCCGGTCAGTTGCTCTTGTTGGAGACACCGCGTTAATTGGTGCTATGCACAAAGACTATATTGGCGAAAACGCAGGGGCTGCCTATATATTCAAACGAACGGGAAGCACCTGGAGCCATACGCAAACACTCGTTGCCTCAGACGGTAAAGCTGGAGACCAATTAGGCTGGAGCGCAGCTTTGAGTGCCGACTACGCAATATTGGGAGCGGTAAAACACGCCTCAAAGGAGGAAAGGTCAGGTGCCGCTTATGTGTTTGAGATCGAAGAAAAATGAGCGCCTGTTAGCGGAGATGGCCTTTATTTTAAAAGGTCTGAGGACTTAATTTAATGATGCATGGTGTTTGATAGTTTGATAAAACCAATCTCGTCTCAAATTCATCCTTAACTAACTTTTGTTGCACGGAGCTTATGAAGTTACTTCTTAACCTTAAAATTTTTCTGTTTTTGGCTGTGTTTCTTTTGCCGATTATGGTTAAAGGTAATGAAAATGCGCCCACAAATAAGATTGTTGCAACCTATTTTGAGCATCCCGCAATGTCCCCGTTTATTGCCTTTATGGATAGCGTATATGAGGAGTTAGGTATAACTTTGGATGTGCGCCCTTTTCCTGCAAGTCATGGCATGAGAGCGCTCAACGAGGGGGTGGTGGACGCGGATATCATGAGAATTGATGAGCTTGCCAGCCAACTCGACAATGTCATCGTCTTACAGCCTGCGATTTATCAGGGTAATGTGATCCTATTGTGTCGCCGCGGATTGCCTTGTTCATCAGATGCATTGATGAATCGTCGTAACTATGTAGTTACCACTGAAGTGGTAAAGCTCTTGCTTGCAGGGGCAGATATCAAGGCTAGACTGCGAACTCTCGAAAACATTGAGAACTCAATGGATATTCTGCGAATGGGCAGAACCGATTATGTGATTATCGGCACGACGGATACGCACTGGAAAATAGTGGCTGAAGAATTTGAAACGGCATTGTTAAAACAGGTAAGCCTTCACCATATTGTGCACAAGAAACACCAAGCGTTAGTTCCTGAATTACAAAGAATTATAGAAACTAAATCACTCACTTTTGACCCAGATGCAAGCTAGCTATTAACCCAAAAGAGATAATGCAGATTGGGGGCGCTGATTTGACTGCGCTAAAACAGAGGTAGCGGCTTGCTGTAATATTTGTACTCTTGTTAAGTTCGCCGTCTCGGACGCAAAATCGGTGTCTTGTATTCGCGATCTGGCACTGGACAAGTTTTCTGAAACATTACTAAGGTTGCGAATGGCCGATTGAAATCGGTTTTGCAGCGCACCCAAGCTGGCTCTTTGTGCTCCGATGCTGGATATCGCTGAGTCTACGGCCGTTATCGCAGAGCTCGCTCCTGTAGCTGAAGCGATGTCTACTGTTCCTACACCTAACCCTGAAGCGCCGAATCCACCGCTTCTCGAAATATTGACGCTGATGGTTTGTGATGAGTTTGCACCTACTTGGAATGCACTTGAAAAAGTCCCTACGAGTAGATCATTTCCTGCGAATTGCGTGCTTGAGCTAACACGTGATACTTCTTGAATCAGCTGACTCACTTCCTCTTGCAGGGCAGCCCTATCTGCTGATGAATTAATGCCGTTTTGGGCTTGAATAGCAAGTTGTCGTATACGCTGTAATGACGTTGTGGTTTCTTGCAATGCGCCTTCTGCTGTTTGTACCAAAGATATGGCGTCGTTTGCATTGCGTATGGACATGTTCAGGCCTTCAAGTTGCGATGTAAATCTGTCAACAATTTGCAAACCTGCAACATCATCTGAAGCTGAATTGATCCTGAAACCGGAAGACAATCTTTGGTACGATACTTCTAGCGCTGTAGCTGTATCGAACAACTGATTTCTAGCGGTTAGCGAGGCGATGTTCGAATTAACGATCAAGGTCACTTAAAAAATCCTTCTACACTGCTCTTTTCGTAAGACGCACAACTTTGTCCACGACACGTCTAACTAGTCCTATCTCAACGATAAGACTCATATTTTCATTGCATCAATTACATTGATACTGGCTCTCTCGGATAAAATATCGACAAGTGGAGAAATTCCTTTATAGACCGCTAAAAATATTTTTGTGTTCCTACTTTATTGGTCCGGAAACTTTCAAGTGTGTTTTAGTAAACGTTTAATTTTCACGCGGTTCGTAACGAATTTGACGACCGTTTGAATCCAAATAACCAAGACTGTCTTTACTCCATTTGAGAGTAGAGCGGTCGCAACCTACAACAGGGTACTCAGTTAGCACGCCATTTTCATCTTCGTGGTATCTAGAGCCTGCAAAGTAGACACTCGCTTCTTGAATATCCAGAAGACGTTGTTGCTTTAGGTCGATTATGGCGTAGCGGGTGATTTCAGCCGAAATATGTGTGCCCGTTGCTCCAGAGAAATAATGGATCACACCTAATCTTTTATCCTCATCCTGTGGCGCTAGCCATTCAATAATGTGAGGAGTACTTGGTCCATCCATATCGAGTGGAAACTGAAATGACTCACCATTATCATCATTGGAGTAATGTGCGAAGTATTCCCAGTCTTGTTTGATAATTTGCCAATTAGCCGGTGGAGTGGCAATAGTGTTGGTGTCAGGGCAATCAACACTTGCTTCACCTGCATGAGAAATTGTGCAGGTGACAATGAGGCTCAATAGCAACGCGAAGTGAGTTATAGGTTTGTAGGAGCTAGTCATTTTTATATTTAGTCTTTACGTGGGTATTTATTACTTGTCCAAAAAATGCATCAAATCATCAAGATTTTTTCGAGCGGATTCATAATTGGGGTTTATTTCGAGAGCAAGTTCATATTGACGTTTGGCTTTTTGATAGAAGCCTAATTGTGAATAGCTCGCCCCTAAATTACTCAGAGCTTGATAATAATCTGGGGCTATCTTTAACGCTTGATGTAAATCATCAATTGCTAGGTCAAATTTATTTTTACTCATGTATGCAGATGCACGGTTTTTGTATGCTTCTTTGTACTTAGGGTCATATAAGATAGCTTTTGTATAATCTGCAATAGCGAGATCAAACTGCTGTAAATCTTCATAGACATAGCCTCTATCATTGTAAGCTTGAGCATATGAAGGATTAATTCCTATTGCTTTAGTAAAGCTTTCAAGTGCCAGATGAGGCTCAGATTTTGCCGCTAGGGCTAAACCAAGGCTTACATGTGCTAGCGCGTAATTGGCATCGATTGATAATGCCTTTTGATAATCTCTTATAGCCTGTTCATTGTCGTTCAATATTGCGTAGATTGCGCCCCGGTTTGAGTAAATAGCCGGATTATTCGGCGATACAGCCGCCGCTTTATCAAAATCTAAAATTGCTTGGGGAAGCATTCCTTTACCACGTTTCGCAATACCGCGATTTATTAGTGCCATTGTTTTTGAGGGTTCCAGCGCAATGGCTTTGTCAAAATCGGATATCGCTTCTGTTAATTGCCCAAGCTTGTAATAGATAGTTCCACGATTTGCATATGCTTTGACATGCATTGGCTCGAGAGCAAGTAATTCAGTTCAGTCATATATTGCGGCGTAATGTTCAGAGTTTTTATGAAAAGCAACCGCTCGATTGAATCGAAGCTTGACGATGACATCCAATGGCAAATTGTCCTGTTTCAAGAAGGCAGTGCATACTTCAATATTCTCAACGTAAGAGAGATCTTTAGACCCACAGTCAGTGAAGGTTGATTCAAAGGAATGTGACGATGTGGATATTAAAAATAATAGAAAGAAGAATTTATAAAGACGTCTCATTTCAATCCTGAATACACATTTGATAGCTATTTATTCTGCAATAATCATAGTCGTCGTTGAGCTAATATAAAAACAACGATGACAAAAATCGCAATTGAAATAAATGTTGACGCGCGATTCGATAAGCCGCTGTTAACTTTCTGCTTATCTTCTGTGAACTCTGAATCTTTAGGGGCTATTTGTTGAGTGAATGCTGTTGTTTGCTCGGGATAATATATGGCCTCAATAGCCCTCAAACTAGCTAATATTTCCTTGAAGGTGCCACTTCCATAGCCGTCTGGATCATGTTCGATTTCACGGTAACACGCTGTTTGACTCTCAATGCCTGTAATGATGGCTTGCACATATTCACCAGCTTGTTCATCTCGTCTAGGCTTTCGCACAGCATCTTGGGCGTAGAACACTGCTCGTTTGACATCTCCGCCACAGCCCCCCCACAAAGCAGCCTCTTCCTTCTGGCGACGCTCACCGTCCTGATATTGTTCCGCTAATATTGCTTCAATACGTGCATGTATTTCTAAGGCAGTCATATTCATTTCGTTTAGTATTTTTCAAACAATGCAAAAAAGGAAATGACGATTTATACCTCGTTGTTGTTATTTCCCATTTGCTCCTCCCCTAAATTATGGCTCATAAGAAGCAAACTACCCCCAACCCCATAAAATATGATCGATTTTTATTCGTTTAGTGGTAATGGGTCTATAGTGGAATGAATTGAGGAGTTCCCTGGTGCCGAAAAATAAAATAGGGCTAATAAGTGCAAGTTTAATGATTTGGGCCGTTGCATCGGGATGTGCAAGCAATGCACCAAATCTGAAAAAAATGCCCCTTAGCTATGACACGTACTCATGCGCTGAATTAAAAGATGAAAAAAGCGAGAGAGTTCGACAGATTGAACTCTTGGAACAGCCAAAAACGCTAGAGCTCAAACGTAAAGAAGCCATCGAAAAACAGCAGTATATATGGGGCTTGATTTCCTCATGGGTAGAAGGAAAAAGTGTAAGGCAAAAGATCAGAGAAAAAATAGCGCTGCAACGTTATTACATCGATCAAATTGAACAGCAACTGATTATCTCGGATTGCCAAGAAGCCAAGCAGTGAAAGTTGGCTGCTTATTTCAAAAAACATCTTAGGGTAATGCCTAAAAATAGAAACCAATGTTATGAAGCAAGTTAACCTATTCTCAGTACTTTCATTTGCATGCGCTTTGATCATCGGAGCTTATGCGCTAGCAGATGCCGTTCAACAGAGCAAGCCTACAATTGCGTCCGGTGTTGTAGTGCCCTTGTCAGCCAATTGTCAGCCAGAACAGCTATGCTTTCCTGAAGTTCCCGTTCCTCTGTATGCTGACGTGTTCGGAAAGCAAGTGGGAACAGCAAAAAGAAATAATCGATTCGACTTTCAAACAGATTTATCTGATGAAACTTATGCCATTCTGACGGATAAAATACAGTGGAGTTCTGAATTAAATTACGACGCTAACGCGATTGAGTTTATAGATACAAAAGAGCAATACTTTTTAATTGCGAAAAGCAGCTCTCAAGCACTCTGGTTGAGGCAAGATACTTTGTTAGAAAATGGCTTTCGAGCAATGCTTTGGCCGGAATTTTTGAGTATGTATAGTGGCATGGTTGTGCCATTGGAACGGTTAAATTTGAGAACTTCAGCAAATACTCTGTCGGACAGAATAGGGGTTTTGGACATAAATTCAGATGTAAGTTTCACCGGCAGGGTCAATGGAGAGTGGGCTGAGATTAAGGTGACACTTTTCGATAAACACTATTGTTTTGGTGAAGCACTTAAAAAAGGAAGTCACACTGGATGGGTAAAGTACTTTGATAAGCGCACTGAGACACTTAATTTTGAGCTTGGAGGCTCCTGTTAAACAATGTTAGCCGTAATCTAAATCGAATAGTGTTGTTATTTGGTTGAAGGTGGAGTGCGGTTTAAATCTCGTTAAGAACATTTTAAATGCTATCTAGAGCGAGGTTTGAAGCGAGCTAAGATAGGTTAAGATTGATTATCTCCGCCGTTGATTCAAGGGAAGCTTTACGTGCTTTCTGTGTCAGTTAATCGGAGTATTTTTAATCCGGCGTTAACTAAGATTTTTCTTCAAACCGTTTTTTAAGGTCATAAATTACATCAGTACTAACCCAGTAAATGTTGGATACACGACCGGGTTCGTTGTACCGGCCAAAAAACAAAAACTTCCCATCAGGGGTTACTCTGGCGACAGTTTCAGAATAAGTCGTGTTTACTTGCGTCCCAAGATTAATTGGCTTTGACCAAGTACCGTCTTGGTTTTTGAAATACACATATAGGTCGCTGTCTCTTCTATTCTCATCGTCATTATTACGGGCGTTTACCAATAAATAATCTTGGGTTGGTGAAATAAAACCATGTAGGCCGAACTCAATTTCTAACGGCCTTAGTTCAGTTATCTGTCCATCTACATGGTTAGCTGTATACATTTTTCTTTCGGGCATATTGGTAAATATAATTTGCCCATTTTTGCCTTGGTTGTAGTCTGATAGTCGACCTTTATTGGGCATCACATCAAGTCTACTGGCCTCACTCCAACCATTCTGTTTGCGCGTTACATACCATATGCCGCTAGAGTCTTTGGATGGAGTTGTTCGACCCGAAAAATAAAGTCTATCTTGAATTAAGCTGACATGTGGCAGAAGCTCATAAATCAGTTTATTTTTGCTAAAGTTGGCTTTTTTAGGCTTGCTCCAGTATCCACTTTCTATTTTTGAATAATAGATCTCGGGGTTGTCTTCGTCTCCGGTTTTAAGTGCGGTGAAATAGAGTTCATCTAAGTCTGGTGAGAATGACATACCAAACTCATAACGACCTTCGAGAGAGACCAGTCCGGGCGCGAAAACCTTGGGTGTCGAGCCCGGGATAGGTTGACCAAACCAGTCCCCTTGTAGCTTTGGAAATACATCGTCTGCGCCCACTTGATTGGAAATTGAGGCGGCCAACATGCTCGCTAGGAAAATTGCTTTTTTGCTCATCATTGCTCGTCCTTAACAAAAATAATTATGGTTTTCTGATTCAAATAAAGCTTGCTATAACTCCGCGCCTAAGGAGCCTATATTTTGGCGGCTGTGTTTATTCCGCATCTGATTCAATTTTGCATTTAAAGGAGATAAGAAGGGCAAGTCCCGGATTTTTTCTGACCGCCTGTATGCTGCCCTGTTGCGCCTTTACCAGTTCATGGACTAGCGCAAGACCCATTCCTGTGCCCTGGGTGCTGCGGGTGAGTTCATCCCCGCCGCGGTAAAACAGCTCAAAGATCTTAGTTTCCAGTCCGCTTTCGATACCTTCTCCATAGTCACGAATTTCTAACTGTAATCGTTGCTCGTTTTTTGAGGAGAGGCTAAAGGTAAAATCAATTCTTTGACGGTAAGACTCTTTGGTTTGGTTTTTGTCAAAGAACTTGATGGCGTTGTCTGTAATATTGATGACGATTTGCGAGAACGCATCCTGCTCAACCAGAACTGCAATGCTTTGGGGATTAGGAACGTCGACAATAATGTTTTGTTGAAAGTCGTGGGCATCCATTATCGTTGAGGTTTTAGAACGAATAATGTCTTGCAGCACAGGCATCTTAGTATATTCAGCTGTCGCTATTTGACGGTGATTATTAAGGTTTGATAGCTGCAATACGTTGTTGATTAGGCGCGTCAACCGCTCACTCTCACTGAAGATGGAAGAAAAATAATCTTGTTGATGTTGCTTTGAAATAACAGTGCCTTGCTGCAGCATTTCCGCGTACATGCGAATGGCAGTGAGAGGTGTTTTTAATTCATGACTGACCGCCGAAACAAAATTCATTCTTTGCTCAGCCAAGGCTAATTGCCTTACGCCCAAGCGATAAAAGCCATAGCAAGCCGCCAGCACAACAACTATTAAAAGTGAGCCAAAGACACTGGCGTATAACTTAGTTTCAGTTATGGGTATTTTACTGGTGGAAACTGTTACCCGATAACTTCTGAAGGGCGAAGCGAGCTTGTTGCTAGAGACAACCTGTTGTTGCCATGGCTCAAACCCCTGAGCCTTCAGGCTAATGTTAGCTTGACCATTGGGCGCATTTTCATAGAGAAAATGCTCGGCATAACCAGGGTTTTCGGTGTCTCGCAATTTCACTAACACGGAACTATCGAATCGTCGTCTTTCCAACATCCCCAAAAACGCGCGCTGCATATAGGGTGTGCGTTCAACTAGATAGCCTTGCAAGCGTCTTTGTTGCCCGAGCGAAATCACACGATAAAAAACGAAATACTCAGGAATATCAAAGATAACATCGAATAATTTTTCCTTAGACGTTAGGTCTCGTTTTACTAACTCTGAAATGGCCTTCGACCGAGACAATATTTGATAGATATTGACAGCTAAGTTTTTTCGTTCAGCTAGCCGATTTAGGTTTTCCTGTACACTCTGACTACTTTCTGTCATCTTTTCATCATCGCTTCCCACCGGAAGTTGATAGACAGGACTGTTAAATTGGCCATCCGAGGTAAATTGGAAATAACCGACCAAGCCTGCAATGTTTCTGGTTTCCCCTAATTGTTGAATATCCAAACTTGAAAGAGGCGAAAGCACCTGCTCCGTTTGTTGTGTCAATGGGTCATAGCTAGGTTGATAATAGTCGAATGCCGTTGTGGGCAGGTTGTTCGACAAGGTGAGTCGTTTATAAAACTTTCTATTGGCGTTGATAATTAAGGCGTTTGCCTCTTTTTTATAAATGGCGATCGCGTTACGTTCTAGCTGTTGATATCCCAGAAACAATAAAATTCCCAATGGCACTATTAACAGGAGTGAAAAGCCCATTGCGAGTATGCGTAATTTGCGCAAACGGTCGGCATGGTTTAGCAAGGGCGCGTTTAACAAATGCATTAATCGGTATTCAGTTGATAACCCTTACCACGATGTGTGATCAAGAGTTTGGGGGATTTAGGGTCAACTTCGATTTTCTTGCGAATTTTGGCGATGTGTATATCTACGGTGCGAGTATCCATATCAGTGGTAACTTTGTAACCCCACACCTGCTTAAGCAATTCATCTCGGGTAACTGGCTCGCGCTGTTGTTTTAGGTAGTTAAGTACATCAACTTCAAGGCGAGTGTATTTTGTTTCCTTTTGGTAAGAAGAGCCTGATAAAGACTTAGTAAAAATGACAACATCGTTACTAATAACCAGTTTATTGTCTATGCCCGTCCAACCTGAACGTCGCACCAGAGCGTTAACACGCAACACCAGTTCCGAGGTGGAGAATGGCTTAGCAACATAGTCGTCAGCACCCAACGTTAAGCCATTTATAATGTCCGCTTCGGTATTTTTTGCGGTCAACATAATAATTGGTTGAGTTGATGAGTGATTTCTAATTTCATTGCAGATGTCGAAGCCATTTACCGATGGCAACATAACGTCCAATAGTACACAGGCATAAGAGCGTTCGAGTGCACGAGATAATCCCAATTTTCCATCGCTTTCGCTTTCTACTTCATAGCCGTGATAAACGAACAAATCTGTCAGCCCCCGTAAAATGCTAGGTTCATCCTCAACAATAAGAAGCTTAGGTTTAGTACTCAATGGATCCCTTTTACATTTTTAAGTCGGCGTGATGTAGCCCGGACTATATCAATTATCAAAAACTCTGCATGTAAACTTTTGTAAAATTCATCCTCTAAATTTTTACATAACTAGCCTGTTACAAGGACAAGTGAATCTCTAGATTGAGCCAAAAAAATAGTCTTGATCAATTGAAGTGCTCAAGGGGTTACTAGGGAGATTATCAATGTTCATAAAACTAGCTACCTGTCTAAGAAGGATAATTTACCTGCTACTTTTGGGTTTTGTGGCACCCGCGATTTGGGCTGGAGAAACCGAAGATTTTGTCGCTGTGCTAAAAACTCACTATGAAGACACATTGGAAATTAATGCATTTACCTTGAAATATCACTTTTTAAACCGCCGCTATCGAGTACTTAACTATTGGGATTTTCAAGCGCCCAACCTTTATATGTCACAAAGAATGGTCGAGGTGGATCTCGCTAAAAAGCATTTTTACGACAACGATATTCTGTATTACGCCGGTGGAAGGTTGTTCGATAGAGTTCAGTTCCAGAATGATGATGAAAGTATTTTTTATGAAAAAAGTGCCACGTCGTTAGGAAGAATGACGCTGCGAAGGGGGCTAGATAACTTCGATAGATTCAAAAGCCACATGCTCACTAATATAGACTTCCTAGTCGTTAGACCTATATTTGATGAGGAAAACACCGCAGATAACATGTCTCTTTTACGCGATGTAGAGTCAGATACTACGACACTTGTGCACACTATTACAGACGAGCAAGTCGTCGAATATACATTTCAAAATAATCCAATTCGGTTAGTTCGTATCAATCACGGTCCGTTAAATGGTGTTTTTCATTACGGTGACTACCAGACAACACGAGGATTTACTTATGCTCGCAATATCGTCAAGTATTACGATGGGGAGACTAAGCCGACTTATATAAAATATATCGACGATTTTACCGAAATTGCCAAGGTTGACCCATCCAGACTGAAGGTTCCGGAAGGTTATGGTCCAGAATATCAAAGAGGGGACGGTATTCTGGTAGCGAGAGAGATAGCCAAAGAACTTTATCTTGTGACTGATTCATCCGCTGCTCGTAACAGTTTACTCAAAATAATTGACGACGAAATAATGGTATTTGGTGCCGCAGTAAGCAAGGGCATCGCCGAGAAAACGCTGAAATTGATCGGCAAGCAATTTCCGGGAAAGAAAGTCACGTCAATTTATGTGACTCATCCTCACCTCAATCAAATTGCTGGGCTCGATGTATTCGCTGAAAATGGAGTAGAAATACTCGCCGATGAATATACAATCAGCGGTATCAAAGCATCTTCTGGTTTCTCAGAGACCATTGCTAAATTCAGGTTTAGAACGATTACACATGGAGAAAGCATTGCTGGCGCAACTTTCTATGTATTGGAAAATATGCACTCGAAACGGCAGAGCTTTGTGCATTTCAAAGACGAGGATATTATTTTTCAGTCAAATCTTATGCATATCCCATATGACAATACGATTGCTAAAGTTGTACCCAATTACACTAAGACCTTTATCGATTTCATTAGAAGCGAGAAACTGAACTTCAACCGTATTGTAGGAAACTACCGAAACAACAATATATCAGTGGGCGTAGTAAACAAAACCTATGAGGCGCGTCTTTGATTGTGAAGGGGAGTCATTACCCTTCAAGGACACGCTTGATTTTTGGGAGCCGAATAAAGACAACATCAATGAACAAATAGGGGCTTATGCTGTTTATTTGGATTCATTATCTAGATCCCAGCTGATTTGTTCCTCAGGTGTTAAAAAGCTCCAGGCAATAAAACGGCTGATCTTTTGCCCTTGTGACATTTTCACTATTTTAATTTGAGTGGCGTCAGCTTTTTTTAGTGCAAGCTTAATACTACTGACATTGTCTTTTTTAGACGCAAGCGAGCTAAACCAGGCCACTTGCTGTTTATAGTGGCGGCTTTCCCTCACCATTTTACGAATGAAGGCAAGTTCACCGCCTTTACACCAAAGTTCATTGGAACGACCTGCAAAGTTAAGCGTTGGAGCCACACTTTTCTGTTTAGCTTTTCCTAAGTTTTGCCATTTTCTATTCGAACCCTGAGCGGCTTGCTCTGGAGAGTCATGAAAAGGTGGGTTGCACAGAGTTAAATGGTATTTTTCATGTGCCCTAATCATGCCTTGAAAAATATGTTCGGGCTGTTTTTGGTGACGAATCTCAATGGCCTTTGATAAACCTTGATTGGCATTAATTATATGCTTTGCAGTCTTTACCAATTGGATTTCTATATCTGTAGCGACAAAACGCCAGCCGTAACTCTTATTGCCTAGAAGTGGGTAAATACAGCTTGCACCGGTTCCGATGTCCAACACTCTGACTCTGTTGTGGTCAACCTCATTTTGGAAAGAAGCTTGCAGTAGATCCGCTAAGTAATGGATATAATCGACTCTTCCCGGGATTGGCGGACACAAAAAGCCATCAGGGATGTCCCAATGCACAATGCCATAGTTGTCCTTCAGCAGTGCTTGATTGAGTAATTTAACTGCCAGAGGATTAGCAAAATCCAAAGTTTGTTTACCGTGGGGCTTAGCAACGAACCGAGCTAACTCAGGTACAGCTTTGCATAGTCGGTCAAAGTTGTAATCTTTATTGTGTTTGTTCCGAGGATGGAGTTTTGCTTTTGAGTTCACGCAGGCTGAATTTATTTTCAAGGTGTTGAGCATTTTATCAAAGGTACCCGATTCCAACCTCAGGTTTTTTTAAAATCTCGCTGCCCGAAGGATTCTTGCTTTTTGAGTTAGCCCACTAGCCCTGCAAAGCAAAACTTAGTGGGTTAAGGTCGAACAAAGCTTGTATCGCAAAGTTAAACAGGCTCTAGTCCAAGGCGTTATTATCTCATATACTCGGTAAGCTAAAAGCGCTCGATCGTGTGTTATGTACACTCCCAATATCAATAGTAGGTAGGCTCAAGGATTATGCTGCTCACCGGATTTAGCTTAGGCTTACTGTCTATTCTTGTCGTGATTATCTCTCGTGATTTTTACAAGGTTCCCGCAGCCAGAGTGTTACTTGTTTTATTGGTTGCGACTGCAGGATTCTTATTACATCGAATCATCCCAACGGGTTGGACATGGTTTACTGCAAGTTTAACCGGTGCATTACCTGCTTTATTTTGGCTACTTTGCCAATACGTGTTTTCCCGTCGACCCGAAGTGAAATCGGTTTGGGGGGCACTTGCGCTTTATAGTTTTATCGCGCCAATAATCGCTCGAATATTTTCTGTCTCTGAACCGGGTTATCTTTATCTGATTGCCAAGCAGATACCGATATACGTTGAATATGTGATTATGTTGCACGGTATTTGGGTGGTGATTATTAATTGGTCTGACGACCTTCTTGATTCTCGCAGAAAGCTCAGAGGGGCCTTTCTTGCTGCGGTTGGCATTTCACTTATCTGGGCAACCTGGATCTTAAATTTTGGCTATGGTGAACGAAATTGGCTCCCTGCTGTGATCAGTGTGGCCGCATTCATCGTTGCAACAATTCTGTTGAAAGGAAGTAAAGGCGTGTTACCTGATACAGTCTCTACTGTAGAAAAACCAGTGCTTGATGATGAGCATAAACGCTTGTCCGCGCAAGATGGTGAAGCCACTAAGTTAACAGAAATAATGAACTCAGGTTTCTATCGGACAGAGAAATTAACATTAGCCATGTTAGCTCAAAAAATGGAACTACCAGAATATAAAACTCGCTCATTAATAAACCAAACTTTGGGTTATAGAAACTTCAATGATTACATTAATCAGCTGCGAATAGCGGATGCAAGTGAGCGATTAGTGAGTGATCCAGAAGCGCCGATATTAAATATCGCATTGGATGTTGGTTATAGAACGTTGAGCTCATTTAATCGAGCCTTTAAAGAAATACACAGCCTTAGTCCGACGGATTACCGGGCTCAAAAATTAGATTTAATTAAATAAGTAAACATTTTTGGGTACCAACACTTAGCTACCAACCGACTTAGTTGAACTTTTTTTATCTCGAATCTTCAATTTCACTGTGCAAATTGTCGAATTTCAAACATTGCACAGCCCCGATTGCTCCCTTAATCAGTTAGCTGGACCGCCTGACTCATATAGGCTTTGAAAGATTTGCACAGCAATTTTTTTTATTGCACATCGCTTTTCATCGCACAACGCCAGCTTTTTCTTTAAGTTGCGCCGATGGTCCGGGTGTGAGTACTTGTTCTTCTCTCGTGAAGCCGCTCTTTTGCTTTTTGGCGTTTAGTCTCGCATAGCAAGCATACAAAGCATGCAGACCATGCATACATCGAATAAAACAAAAATTTATGTCATGGAGAAATAACGCATGTTATTTAATGAGTTAAGAACACGAAACAGTTTGTTAGCTGTTTTCATCGCCTGTGCATTTACACTGGCAGGGTGCAGTGGGGATGATGGTGCACAAGGCATCCCGGGCGAACAAGGGCCTCAAGGACCACAAGGTATTCCAGGATCGCCGGGCGTGCCAGGAGCTCCGGGCACCAGCACTGATACCGGAAGCGGTGTATTTACAACCAGTAATTTCGAAATTCCAGCCGATGCCATTTTTGTGGCAGATGTCTATAACGAGTTAATGGGCACAGAGCTTCAAGATGGTGCTGATATTACCGAAGCCTTGGTTACTGCCACATTTGGATTAACCTCGGATGATACCGTGGTTTTACCCCAAGGACGCTTCCTTGTTAACGACAGTATTGTCATCTTTGATGCCCAGCGCATCACACTCACCGGTTATGGTATCAATGAAACACAATTAGACTTTTCCAATAGTGTGTCTGATGACGCTATACGTTTTGAGGGCGGCAATACTATTACAGTGCGTGATTTCAGCGTCTATGAATCTCCTAAAAATGCCATAAAAGCCAGCAAGGTTAACGGCATTCACTTCAACTATACCGGCACTATTTGGGAAGGACCATTGGAATCTGATAACGGTGCTTACGGCGTTTATCCCGTACAGAGCTCCAACGTGATTGTGGAAAACAACTATGCCTATGGTTCTGCTGATGCCGGCATATACGTGGGACAATCTGAATACATTGTTGTACGTAACAATGTCGCTAAAAATAATGTTGCGGGCATCGAGATAGAAAATTCATCCTACGCTGATGTGTACAATAATGTCGCGATAGGCAATACCGGTGGCATTTTGGTATTTGATTTGCCGGGTCTTGAAAAAGCGTATGGTAAAAACATTCGCATTTTTAACAACGAGTTGCTTGCCAATAATGCCGAGAACGTGGGTAATGGTGCAGTGGGTATTGTCCCGCCGGGCACTGGGGCACTAATCTATGCCACATCTGATGTTGAAATGTACAACAACTACTTCAAGGACAACGAAACCACTTCAATTGCACTGACCAGTTATTTTGTGGGGGATTCGGACTTTGCTAAATACACCCCTTCGCCGAACTTCCCGGAAGGTGAACACGGCGCTTATGTAGAGACGCTGATTGACGGATGGTCGCCTTACATCAAAAACATTTACATCCACGACAATGAAATGGAGCGCTCTGGTGCCAATCCTCGTGGCGCATTACTGGAACAGGTCATCACGCCATTATTACCTGATGTTAATATGATAACCGGCTTCACTGAGTCAACGTCATTAGCTGCCCTAGGCGTGATCTCTGACAGAGCCGGTGAAACCATGCCTGCCATTTTATACGATGGTGTTGGGGAGTTTGTCATCAATCAAGGCATGATGTCAGGTTTTGATCAAATTCTGGCAATGATGAATCCAGACGCAGTGGCTGACGGAGTGAGTTATCAGCCATATACAGCCGAAGACGCAATATGCGTAAACAATAATCTGGACACCAATTCCTTTGCCTCTTCTCAGGAATTTACTCAAACCAATATCGGTATGGTATTCGCGACGGATGAAGTAGACCTAGTGCCACTAGTTGCCAATGGATTGTGGGATCCCACCTCGGGCGATTTACCTCCGCCGTTGTTCATCACAGAAAATTTTCACGGCAATACGGCTCGCTTATATTGCACCCAAACGCGTTTGGACGCCGCAGTGGCTAACTTTGACAACAAAGCATTTGGTTGTAAAGGCGATGATTTAGCCGATCCGGCCTGCTCTTTCTAAAGCGGGAAATAGATCATGAATGCTAAACGATTTCGAATGATTGCCAGCCTGTTACTGCTGCTGGCGTTATCAGGCTGCGGAGAAAGCGATTCCAAAGCAGTGCCTTTGGACAGCGACGGAGATGGGGTACCTGATGCAGCAGATGCATTTCCTCGTGATCCTTCTGAAACTTCTAACCGGGATGGCGATGCGGTGGGCGACAATGCCGATGTCTTTCCTGATGACCCGACTGAATGGGCGGATCAGGACAATGACGGCGTAGGCGATAACAGTGATGCCTTTCCCTATGACCCAACCGAAACCACCGACTCTGACGGAGACAGTGTCGGTGATAACAGCGATGCTTTTCCCAATGATCCCACTGAGTGGTATGACTCTGATGGAGACGGTATTGGCGACAACCAAGACAACGCTGTTGGCTCAACGGGAAATTGCGAAACTAGCGGTGATGGTATCAACTGGGATGCATTGATGAACCACAATTGTGGCCGTTTGTCTGACTACAACTTGTTCGACAATGCTCAAGATCCCACAGCGAATCCCAATGAAAACGGCGTACTTTATGAGCTCTCTACCGCGTTGTTTACCGACTATGCGAGCAAGTACCGCTTTATCTTCTTGCCTGAAAACACCAAGATGACATATACCCAGTCTGAAGTTTTTGCGTTTCCGGTGGGGACGGTGATCACCAAGACCTTCGCTATGCCTGCTAACACCAGCGATCGCGACGGTGCGGAAACGATTATCGAAACTCGACTCTTGATTCATCGCAGTGAGGGCTGGGTAGCATTGCCTTACTATTGGGCGGACGAATCGGACGCAACTTTAGCCATAGCCGGAAAACGCGTGGACAACATGCAAGTGACTCACAAGGGCAATGCTCTAGAGTTTACCTATGTTGTGCCAAAAGCTGCATCTTGCACCAGTTGTCACGCCAAATCCGATAGCAATAGCGCTGAGATAATCCCTATTGGTCCCAAAGCTCGATTTTTAAATATGGATCACGAATACGCTTCAGGCATTCAAAACCAGCTAAGTTTTATGGCTGACAACGGCTTGTTGGAAGGACTGCCCGACTTCTCGGATATAGAAAACCCCATGGCGTTTACTGACGCGCTTGATGTAAGTGCATTGGCTGACACTCAGATACACGACTTGACGAAGGCCTATCTTGATGTGAATTGCGCCCATTGCCACCGACAAAATGGTGCAGGTGCTGCCGGTGCCAGCGGGCTGCAGTTGGAATATCAACGAGCCGTAGAAGACGATCTGGTGAAGTTTGGTATTTGTAAGGTGCCTGTTGCTGGTGGTCATCAAGACTACACCTACGATATTGTGCCCGGCAAACCGGAAGAGTCGTATTTGTTGTTCAGGGTCAATACCACAGATCCAAGGCATAAGATGCCGGAATTAGGCCGAGCAACTATTCATCAGGAAGGTGTAGAGCTGGTTCGAGAGTGGATAGCTAGAATGAACTACATAGCTTGTCAGGGCTAGTATGCAAAAGTGGGCGTAGCGCTTTTTTCTAGTTCTTGACACTTGTCATAAAATCCGATGTACCTTGGTCATCGGATTTTTTTGATTTGTCGTAACCGGAGTTCATCAACGCTCTAGGTAGAGTTGAGCGTAACCCCCCAATAAATGCATATTGACCTCAAAAGATAAAGATATGACCATTTAAGATCATTATTTGGCGTCATTTTCGATTATTATTTCATCAGTCAATATTAATTGGTGATGATATGAACAAAGTTATACCTACAGAGCAAATCGTTAGAGATTCAGATTGCGTCGACCATTCAAACGCAGTCATCCACGATATTGATTATGCTGAGCATAAATATTGTAGAGTAAACGATGCTGAGTATTGTTACCTTGAAGCAGGGCATGGCCCTATGCTACTTCTGATTCATGGATACCCTGATAATGCTTACTCATGGGAACATCAAATCCGTTATTTTAGCCAGCAGGGGTATCGCGTTATTGTTCCTTTCACGCGAGGCTACCTACCCACCCAAACAGAATCAGGTAGTTATTTTGATCGCGCAACGCTTGCCAATGATATTGCGCAACTCATTCAAGTGTTAAACGAAGGTAAGCCTGCGTATTTGGTGGGCCAGGATTGGGGAGCCGCCATTGGATATGGAGTTCTTGGCGCATTTCCACATTTGGTGAAGCGTGCGGTACTGCTGGCAGTGCCTCATCCGGTGGAGATTATGCGCACACTTAAGTCTTCACCAAAGCATGTGATCCGTTCCTTTCACTGGTTTTTGTTTCAATTGCCAGGTATCCCCGAGTTATTAATCAGGGCTCGTAAAGGTAAATTTCTAAAATGGTTATGGCGTGTCTGGACTCATTCCAGAGACAATCAACACACCCTAACTGATCAACAACACATTGATCATATTGTCACTTCTATGTTGAAGGGAACAAGTGTTACAGATACGTTGGCTTATTATCGCGCGGCGCTTCAAAGCAAATATCGAGATCCGCAATTAAGTCATATTTGGGATCGATTAAACAATACAATATTGGTGCCTACCAGAGTGCTTTGTGGTCAGCAGGACATGCGCCGAGAAATGCTCCCCAGACAAACCGATCTGTTCGATCCTGAAGCTTATTTTAACTGGCAGTTAGTTGAAAACGCGGGGCATTTTTTACATCGTGAACAGCCCGAAATCGTGAATAAAGCGATTGCCGAATGGCTGACTTCTGATGAAACTGCTTGAGTTTTTTCTGGAGAATTAACTTATGGCACAAAGCAATTTCAACAGCTTTCAAGACTTTTACCGATATTATCTAAGCGAACACGACAACAGTATATGTCGTGGTTTGCATTATTTTTCCAGTTCCCTGGTATTGATATCTAGTATAGGAATAATCGCTACACACTCATGGCTATTGCTCTGGTTCTTGCCTCTAATAGGCTACGGACCTGCCTGGATAGGGCATTTCTTTTTTGAGAAAAACAAGCCTGCGACTTTCCAATTTCCTTTGTATAGTTTTATAAGTGACTGGGTAATGTTGAAGGGTGCTGTAACAGGGCAATTAGCCGAAAAACTGCGATTGGCTAAACAGACGCATAAGATAAATAATTAGAGGCCGTAAGCTACTACAACGTCTGTATTGGGAGAGTAATGTCAAAGTTTACCCGGTTCGGTTGGTACCAAGCCCTTATTGATTATATGCAAAACGCTGGGTTTGACATTACTTTGTTAAATCAAAAAGTAGGGATCCAAATTCTCGAACCTGAACTGATGCAGATTACTCAAGATGACATGACACGTCTTTGGAATGTCGCTCTTGATATAAGTAATGATCCCTTATTGGGACTGAAAGTCGGACAAAGCGTAAAGCCAGGGAGTATAGGTGTTGTTTCCTACGCTATGATGTCCAGCCAAAACGTTGGTGACAGTATCCGTTTACTATTAAATCATCAGCATTTACTGGCAGATGCATTGGACTTTGTGATGGTTGAGCATGAACACGATTTGGAAGTAGTGCTCAATAATATAGGTGATGAATTACCCGCTAGCCCTTTGTCCATTGATGCTTCAGTTATGACTTTCCTGAATTTCTTCCGCTGGCTCACCCGCAATAGTATTCAATTTAATGCAGTTGAACTGACTCGAAAAGAGATGATGCTCCAAAAGGAGTATGAAGTTCTATTAAATTGCCCAGTTAGCTTTGATAGGTCACAAAATAGTGTACGCATCAAACATTCTCAATTGGCAATCCCCCTTGTTACTGCCGATTCGCAAATGCTTGAATTACATCAGCAAGCGTTGGCGGAGCTTGCAAAACAGAGAATGCATGGAGGATTCAGCAAAATGGTAACTAAGCTGATTCGACAGTATCTCGGACAGGAGTTGTGTAACAGTAACTACATTGCTCAACGTTTATATATGAGCAAAAGCAAGTTGCAACGCAACCTGGCTGCAGAACAAACCAATTTTCAACAACTATTGGATGAAACACGTGTTCGTCTGGGAGTGTCATTGTTACGACATAGTGATTTGTCTTTGAGTCAGGTTGCTGAGCGATTGGGTTACGCAAGTAGTAACGGTTTTTGTCGAGGCTTTAAACGTCTGACGGGTAATTCACCGGGTGAACATCGAAAGTTAAACGACTGAATTATTCTGACCAATTTAAAATTTGAAAGTTGTTGTTTTTCAGGTGCAATAAAATCGGCATATTTTTCGGTCTTATAGTTCCCATCTAAGAGCTGGAATTAGATAGTGAGATTCTGGCTCACGCCACTGAAAGTGGCGTGAATGGTGCAGTTTAATTGTCCAAAACTATTGAGCTGGTTCGTAGTGAAAGGGCAGACTCTCAACTTCTTCCATCAATGCTTGCTGGTCTCCGTTGTAGCTTTTAGTAATGGGTTTACCACCCCGCGTTAGCCCATCAAATACCCCATTATCTACCAACTCCCACAAAGCAAATTTGGCCTGCGCTTTTAAGTTGATTAGACCAAAGTGGTTTTCGGAACCAAGCTCATTGCCTTGGTCTTTCCAGCACTCGTCAAAGGCTTCAAAATAGAAACAACTGACATTGTTTTGATTTGACCATTCGCGCATGTGCTTGTGATATAAACCTTCCTTGTATTCATCTGCTGCTCGCGAACCGTCAGCACCGTAGTTGTCGTTGCAGGTGGTGGCCCACCCTGTCTCGCCAATGTGTACCGGTTTGTTGGGTGAAATACTGTGAACATACTCCTCAACGCTTTTGAATTGCTTTACAGCAAATTGCTTAGCGCGCAACATGCCGGTTTCAATTCTTGCTTGTTCAGAGAGTGCCTGTTCTTCTTCGGGCACTAGCCAAAACTCAGGATTGTAGTGGGAGTTGTGCATGGGATAAGTATGCATTGATACATAGTCAACAGCCTTTATCAACGCTTCTAACGCAGGTGTGTGGTAGTCCGGATCGCCACCACCCCAGGATAAAAAGTCGTCTGAACTGGTAATCCATAGCGTTTCTGGTAAATCGCCAGACTTTTTCATATCCTGAAGATGATTAACCCACTTTAGGATAACTTCTGGCATTACAAAATAACTAGTTGCCCAGCGCACCATTGCCTCATTACCAACAGCGATGATCTTTACGATGTCTGGATATGCATTGGTCAGGTCGATAGCCCTTTGAATCTCTGCTGCGTTGGCTTGTGTGCTTTCGATATCATGATTGGGCTCTTGCTCTGTCCAGGCGTGTTGACAATCAATCCAGGCACCCAGCATCACGTACATTTCAAATTCAGGTTCATCGTCCTTTATTTCACGAATGGCCTGCAAGACGTTTCCTGCATGCGGTAGCTGCACGTTGTAGTCGCGAATGATGCGAATCCCCATTGCATGCAATATCCGCATGTCATCTTTTATATCCTCTACGGTCGGTTGAATATCTCGCGTATTTTCACGGTATCCGCCATAGGATATTGCTTGGTAATCCGGATTTCCCAGAATCTCTGCGGCTGATTTGCTCATAGCCCTTAACCTTATCTTTATTGTTGGCGCATTCGAATACAGAACCGCATTTGAATGCAGGACTGCCTTCTCACCAAAAAATGAGTTCAAAAACTAACAGAGGATATACTCGAGCGTCGACACAATGCGGTGAATTGGACTTGTGGTGCAATGAAATCTAAGATTTTTTTGTCGTCATGTTTTATTTTAAAACTGTCAGCAGATTAGCATCAAATAGATACAGCAAATTATGAAAACAGATTCAACTACGCCAAATCATCCGTTCTACGAGAAGGTGGAAACACTTTTATCTTCAATGACCATTAGGGAAAAGCTCGGTCAGTGCGTCATGATTGAACCTTGTTTTTGTTTAGATGAGCGCACCAGTGAACAGTTTGGTGAGAGCTATGACGGTGTCGATGATCCAAAGTATCTCAGCATGCTACTGGAGGAGTATCACATTGGTGCTTTTTTATTTGGTGGAGCCTCGCAGATAGAAGATGGGTCGGCTAAGGCTTGGGCTACGTACATCAATAAAGTCTCTGAACAGAATCGTAAAACCCGTCTGAAGATACCCATGATGTATGGCATAGACGCCGTGCATGGCGTGAACTTTATGAAAGGTTCTACCATCTACACGCACAATTTAGCGGTGGCCGGCACCTGGAATCCGGCGTTAACGGAACAGTACGCTAGCACTGTTGGCGCGGAACTATCGGCATTGGGCTTTAATCTTAATTTTTCACCCACCATTGATACTGCCAGAGACGTGCGTTGGGGCAGAGTGTATGAATCTTTGGGTGAGGATCCTTTTTTAGCGTCTCAGGTAGCTCGAGCGTTGGTCAAAGGTATGCAGTCGTCCGGTAATTTAGCTGCATGTGCCAAGCACTTTTTGGGTTACGGTGAGTCGCGAAACGGTATGGACAGGACTCAGGCGGATTTGTCTGATCGCGTGCTATTAGAGATGCATGCGCCGCCATTTGAAGCTGCTATTGAAGAAGATGTGCTTACCATGATGGTTAACGGTGCAGATGTGAATGGCGTGCCGGTGCCGGTATCCAAAAAGCTACTGACCGGATTGTTAAGAGACAAAATGGCGTTTAAAGGCATTACCATGTCTGATTGGGAAGATGTTGAGCGTCTTTACAGCCGCCATAAAGTTGTAACCAGCCGACGCGATTCACTTATTCGTTCCTTCAATGCAGGCTTGGACATGAACATGGCCGTGTGTAACATCGCTGCGGTAGATACTATGGAGTCCGCAGTACGCGAAGGTAGTATCGCAATGGAACGAGTCGATCAGGCCGTGCGCAATATTCTGCTAACCAAATATAAGCTCGGGTTGTTTGATGCAGACCCAGTGAACATTCAGCAAGCGTCCGTCCGGGTCGGCAATGATGAAAGCAAAAAACTAGCGAAACAATTGGCGACTGAGTCAATCACCTTGCTTAAAAATGACAATAACCTTCTCCCACTGAAGAAAAACCTTAAATCTGTCTTAGTCACGGGGCAGTCCGCCAACAGTAAACGGCATTTATGCGCAGGGTGGACCTTGGGATGGGCGAGCGCAGAGGAAGACGATTTGTCTTGCGCTACTTTGTTGGATGCCATTAAAACCTCGGTGTCCCATGACACAACAATTACCTATGCCGCTAGCACCGAAGAGTTGACTGCTCTCAACCTGAACAAAGAAGATTTCGATGTTTGTATTGCTGTTATCAGTGAAGAACCCCACGCCGAATGGACCGGAGATTCTTTTGATCTGGCATTGGAGGAAGAGGAAGAGGCGATGTTAAAAGCCTCTGTCGCTACTGAGATCCCCGTGGTTATGGTGTCGATGATTGGGCGTCCATTAAAAATGAATTGGGCTCATGAACATGTATCTGCGCTATTGTGGATTTACTCTCCCGGCACTGAAGGAGCAGCTGCGACCGCTGATATCTTGTTTGGCGATGCCAACCCATCAGGAAAACTACCCATCAGCTTTCCGCAAGACGGCTCTCAGGTGCCTTGTGTTTATAACGCAAGAAGCTACCAAAGTGATGAAGTCTGGACGCGTTACGAACCTCTTTACGAATTTGGCTTTGGGTTAAGCTACACATCCTTTGCCTACTCGGAGCTGTGCGTCCCTACGATGGTGAAATCCGGAGAAGACATCACGGTGAGTGTTACTGTCACTAATACCGGCGAACGTGCAGGAGAAGATATAGTGCAGCTATATCTGCGTGATCAGTTTGCAACAGTGACGCGGCCACTTAAATCCTTAAAAGCATTTCGTCGAATTCAGCTAGAACCTGGCGAGAGTAAAACGGTTCAATTGACACTTACACCGGCAGAGTTAGGTCTGTATGACGAAGAACTCAATTATGTCGTGGAGGCAAGAAAGATTGATGTCTTGATAGGTGATCTTACCGGCGAATTTAGAATTGAAGATTAGATTAAAGAACCATGCAGTTCACCTTTTGAATTTCGAGTAATAGGTAATGACTCGAAAACCAACGCACGACTCGACAGGACGTCGAGTCTGGGTGGGTAACAGGGAAGTGGTCAACCTACCGTAAACACAATTTCTACTACCAAGTAATTCAGTTAATTTGACCGCAGGCGTAGCCTGGGTTTAAGTCGGCTAGATTTAAAACGGCTCCGACCCTTTTTATGCTTTTATGATGTCGTGTACCCACAACAATCCCATTTAGAGCCTAAATACAGTAGACTTATCGTCAGTTGAGTTGTTACAGGACAATTTGGGTGGCGTTACATTGGTTCCCGGGGCACATGCATAAAGCCCTTAAAGAAATAAACGAGTCGATAAGTCAGGTTGATATCCTTATCGAAGTGCTCGATGCGCGTATTCCTTATTCAAGCGAAAATCCAGACATTACCAAGGTGAGAGGTGATAAACCAGTCCTAAAAATACTGAATAAATTTGATCTGGCAGATCCAGTGTTGACAGCACAATGGCAAGCTCACCTGGAAAGTGAGCGTGGTGTAAAAACTATCACGACATCCACTGATAACCCGGAAAACAGCAAACAAATCATCGAACTCGTGCAGAGTATTTGTGCGCAAAAACACGCTTCGGTTAAGTCGATCAATGCCATGATTACTGGCATTCCTAATGTTGGTAAATCAACATTAATTAATCTTCTGGCTGAACGTACAATCGCGAAAACGGGTAACGAGCCTGCTGTGACCAAGTCCCAGCAACGTATTAACATTGGTCAGGGCATTGTGCTTTATGATACGCCAGGTGTGCTCTGGCCAAAACTGGAAAACCCCAATTCTATTTATCGTCTTGCCGCATCCGGTGCAGTCAAAAATACCGCTATGGAATTCGACGATGTGGGTTTTTATGCAGCAGATTATCTGATTAAAGCTTACCCCGAGGAAATTAAAGCGCGCTTTAAGCTGGATGAGTTGCCCAATACCGAAATTGAATTTTTAGAAGCCGCAGCAAAAAGCCGCGGTGCAATTATGAAAGGCGGTAGAGTCAACTTGCATAAAATCTGTGAGGTGCTGTTAACGGAACTGCAGGCAGGAAAGCTGGGGCGGATAACCCTGGAAACACCTGATATGATCGTTCAGGAAAAAATTGAAATACGCGAGGCGGCCGAGAAGAAAGCCGCAGAGAAGGCTAAGCGTAAACAAAGATTTAAAGACGGCTCACTTACACCAGATAAACTGGATCGCAAAGAAAAGCGTAACCAAAAGCGACAAGAGCAAAGCCGCAGAATGAAACAAAGTCGCCGTTAATAACAGGACGTTTTTACTAGGACCTTAATACCTGGGCTTCGAAGGGGTTGTTCAGCGTTCAGATTGTGACAGTTGTTCAGCGTTCAGATTGTGACAATTGGTATGCACAAATCCCTACTGCACTTGCCAGATTGAGTGATTCTATGCAGGCACTTCCATTGATGGTAAACGCGTCGGCGTTGGTATGTTGTAAGGCTTCAGATGGCACGCCCCGGGCTTCGTTGCCAAACAGATAGCACGGATAATCAGGAAAGGTGCTGTGATTGATAGGTTTACCGCTCAGATCAAGGTAGGCAAAACGATCAAACTTTGCTTGCAACTGATCCAATGTGACCTCTGTTTCTACCGGGACATGAAAAATCGCTCCCATACTTGCCCGCACTGCTTTTGAATTGAAAGGATCGACACTGTTGGGGCTGAGGAGCAGACGAAAGCCACCAAACCATGCCAGGCTTCGTAAAATGGTACCTAAATTCCCCGGATCCTGAATTTCATGCAGATAGATACAGCGTTCGCCCTGAGTTGCTGTGCTGTTTTCTTGGTTTACTGCTAAAGGCACTCTCGCGATAATTCCCTGAGGCGTTTTGGTATCGCTGAGGGTTGCCATTTGTTTCTGGGAAACGGTTATGACCTCAAAACGGTCGTCTAACGTGACACCGCGCTGGAGCCAGGTTTCTGTGACGTACAACGTAATCGGTTGTGTCATTAGAGACGAACGCTGTAATTCCTGCACCAGATGCTCGCCTTCTACTAAGTAAAAGCCAAATTGTGACCGGTACTTCTTTTGATGCAGTTTTTTGATGTCGTCTAGTTTCATGGTGCGCGGACTTCCGAATACAAAGAGGCAATAAAGGCTTGTTCAAATTGCGCATTGTAGCCTGTAATAGTGTTGGAGTCAGGTAGACGATGAAGTTTGTTGTTCTGCTAAATTGGCAAATGTCGTGTGGATGTTTACAATATGCGCCGATACCCACCTGTAACAATAGAGTAGAAATGGCCCGCTCAAAAACCAGTAAAAAATGGATGGAAGAACACGTAAACGATCCCTACGTTAAAAAAGCGCAAGTAGACGGCTATCGTTCACGGGCCAGTTATAAGCTCATTGAAATTAATGAAAAAGACAAATTGTTCCGCCCAGGCAGTGTGGTGATGGATTTGGGATCAGCGCCTGGTGGATGGTCGCAGATTGTTGCCCCGATTGTGGGAGAAAGTGGTCGTGTCATTGCGTCAGATATATTACACATGGACAGCATTATTGATGTTGACTTTATTCAGGGAGATTTCACCGAAGAGACGGTTTATAACCAAATATTAGACGTGCTGGGTGATGACCGTGTTGATGTTGTCATTTCGGATATGGCACCGAACTTAAGTGGCGTAAATACTGCTGATCAGTACTCTTCTCTCTATTTGGTGGAACTGGCCCTTGATATGGCTAGAAATGTGTTACAACCCGGCGGTAGTTTCTGTGCGAAAGTATTTCAGGGGGTTGGCTACGACGAATACGTAAAAGACGTACGTTCTTCATTTAACAAGGTCATCGTCAGAAAGCCCGCAGCATCTCGACCTCGCTCGCGAGAGGTGTATTTGGTTGCAACAGGGTTTAAAGGTTAGTCGGAGGCACTGCAAGGGCTAGCATTGAGCTCAGCAATCAGTTTATCGCTCTAATAAAGGTAGCTTATCGGGAACGCCATTCCAGTCGTCTGCATCGTCTAGCGGCTTTATGATTTCGATGATATTTGGCCATTTCTGACTGAGATCCGCATTTATCTTTAAATACGGTTTCTGGCTTTCGGGTAACTCAGTATCCTGATAAATTGCTTCTGCCGGACATTCGGGCACACACAAAGCGCAATCAATGCAAATATCTGGATCAATGACCAGAAAATTCGGTCCTTCAAAAAAGGCATCTACCGGGCATACGGCAACGCAGTCGGTATATTTACACTTTATGCAATTGTCGGTTACTACAAAGGTCATGGCCATTCTGTACAGAATAAATTCACGCCGATTATAAGTGCAAAATTTCATAAATAAAAGGCAAATGACGTGGCGTCTCTACCGCAAATCTAACAACTGCATTACACTATACACGCTCTGACAGATAGGCTGTCCGGCAAATCAGGATCCTCACTCATGCTACGTTTAACCGATATAAAACTGCCTCTTGATCATAACGATACTGCGCTCAACAAGGCCATTGTTAATAAGCTCCGTATTGATGCCGCGCAATTGCTCAATAGCAATGTGTTTAAGCGCGGTTACGATGCCCGCAACAACAAGGACATTCAGCTGATCTACACCGTTGATGTAGAAGTCGAGAATGAAGCCCTTTTACTCACGCAGTTTGCCAATGATCCACAGGTTCGTGTTACACCTGACATGACCTATAAATTCGTGGCTCAAGCACCAGAGAATCTTAGTCATCGACCTGTTGTCGTGGGTCTTGGTCCGTGCGGCATTTTCGCTGCACTTATTCTGTCTCAGATGGGTTATAAACCCATTGTACTCGAGCGAGGCAAAGCGGTGCGTGACAGAACCAAAGATACATTTGGTTTTTGGCGCAAGCAGCCGCTCAATCCTGAGTCTAACGTACAGTTTGGTGAGGGCGGTGCAGGGACTTTTTCTGACGGTAAATTGTACAGTCAGGTAAAAGATCGCAAACACTACGGTCGTAAGGTGTTACACGAATTTGTTAAAGCCGGTGCGCCAGACGAAATTTTGTATGTCAGTAAACCTCATATCGGGACGTTTAAACTGGTCAGCATGGTGGAAAAAATGCGCCAGCAAATCATCGACCTTGGGGGTGAGATTCGCTTCTCTACACGGGTTGAAAAATTGGATTTGGATGAAAAAGACGGACAATTTTCGGTAAAAGGCCTGCATTTATCTGAAGGCGGCTACCTGGCTTGTAAACAAGTGATTCTGGCATTGGGGCATAGCGCCCGCGACACATTTCAAAGTCTTTATGATCAGGGTGTTTATATTGAAGCTAAACCCTTTTCAATTGGCTTTCGCATTGAGCATGAACAAAGCCTGATTGACCGTTGCCGATTTGGCGACAACGCGGGTAATCCCATTCTTGGAGCGGCCGATTACAAGTTGGTTCATCACTGCAAAAATGGCCGAACGGTTTACAGTTTTTGCATGTGCCCAGGCGGGACTGTAGTGGCCGCTGCTTCAGAACCTGGTCGTGTAGTCACCAACGGTATGAGTCAGTATTCTCGTCGAGAGCGCAACGCCAATAGCGCCATCGTCGTCGGGATCACGCCAGAAGAAGATTATCCCGGCCATCCGTTGGCAGGCATTGAATTACAGCGCCGACTAGAAGAGATGGCATTTACCGCGGGGGGCGAAAACTATAATGCCCCGGCTCAGCTCATCGGAGACTTTCTGGCAGGTCAAGCAAGTACACAGTTGGGGGAAGTGATACCATCGTATACACCAGGTATCACCCTTACCGACCTCAGTAAAGTGGTACCTGAGTTCGTCACGCAGGCCATCCGTGAAGCCATTCCGGCATTCGATCGTCAGATTAAGGGCTTTGCAAAAGCAGATGGAACACTCACTGGCGTCGAGACCAGAACGTCATCACCGGTATGTATTAAACGCGGAAAAGACTATCAGAGTGTGAATGTTAAAGGACTCTACCCTGCGGGGGAAGGCGCAGGATATGCTGGTGGCATATGGTCGGCAGGCATAGATGGTATTCGGGTCGCTGAAGCATTAGCTTTGGCATTTGATAGTCTGGACTGATAAGGACTTATGAGCTTTTCTTCCTTTGGGTTTCACACCGATTTGTTGGCGGTCATTCATTCACTTGGTTATACCCAACCAACCCCGATCCAACAGGCATCTATCCCGGAAATATTGGCGGGTCATGATGTTTTGGCCGGTGCGCAAACAGGTACAGGTAAAACGGCAGCATTTGCCTTGCCACTGATTCAACGTCAGATGGAACGTAATGTTGATAATGGCACTAAATGTAATAACGAAGGTAATGCGACAGGGAAAAAGGTGCGGGTATTGGTACTGACACCCACAAGGGAACTGGCGCATCAAGTGCACCAAAGTTTTGTTAATTACAGTCAGAAGTCCGATGTCACTTCTGTGGTGGCTTATGGGGGGGCGAGTATTAATGTCCAGATCAGTTCACTCAATGCCGGCTGTGATGTCTTGATAGCAACCCCAGGCCGTTTATTAGACATTGTAAGCAGAGAATTACTTGATCTTAGCACCATTGAAACACTAGTACTTGATGAAGCTGATCGTATGCTGGATATGGGCTTTATTACTGATATCCGCCGAATTTTAAAACAACTTCCTGAAAACCGACAAACCTTGTTTTTTTCGGCGACGTTCAACGATGACGTATTTGCACTTAGCAAAACTATTTTGAAGCAACCAAAGCGCATTGAAGTGGCTCCCCGTAATGCGGCAGCCACGAGCCTTGAGCAACTATTTTACGAAGTGGACAAACAGCGTAAAGCAGCCTTAGTCGCTTATATGATTGGCTCTAAAAATTGGCAACAGATCCTCATTTTTACGCGAACAAAGCAGGCAGCAGATGAGCTTGCTAAGGAACTTAAGAAGGACGGTATCAGCACGGCCGCTGTGCACGGTGATAAATCACAAGGGGCGCGCGAACGTGGCTTAGATGACTTTAAAACCGGCCGTGTAAGAGCACTTGTTGCAACTGACGTGGCAGCTCGTGGTTTGGATATTCAGCAGTTGCAGTACGTCATTAATTTAGAACTTCCCTATAATGCCGAGGACTACATTCACCGAATTGGGCGCACTGGTCGAGCTGGTCAGACGGGTTTGGCCGTTTCATTAGTATCGGCTAAAGAAAAATACCTTCTTAAAGACATTGAAAAGATCACCAAAGAACAGTTTTCTACTCAGTGGATGCCAGGCTTCGAGCCAAACCTACTCAACCAGAATGAGGGGACGAGTTCTAAGCGTAAGCAGTCCAAAAAAGCGTTGCGAGCTAAAGCATTGGGTCAAGGGAACAAGAATAAATCTAAAGCGAGTAAGGGATCTCGACGTTAAGACCAAATTTGGCTTCAAAGAATTTGAAGGATGGTACCAGAGGGTAAGGCTCTGATTCACCTAGTGAATTTCGAGTAATAGGTAATTACTCGAAAAGGAACGCACGACTCGACAGGAGGTCGAGGCTGGGTGAGGTAACAGGGATGTGTTCAATCCACCGTAAACTCAAGTTCTACTATGAAGAAACTCACTTAATTTGACCGTAGGCGAAGCCTCGGTTTAAGTCCGGCCATGAATATCAGGCATACAAATTATTCAGGAAATAATTTGAACTGCTTTAGCAGGCCTCGAAGAGGTGAGTATCAGGACGATACGAATAAAAAAACCGACGATGTTGTCGGTTTAATTTATCTCATTTAAGAGATGGTACCAGAGGCCGGACTTGAACCGGCACAGTATTGCTACCGGCGGATTTTGAATCCGCTGCGTCTACCAATTTCGCCACTCTGGCACAGAGTTTTGAATCAACTTTCGTTGAGTGGCAGGCATTATAGTCAGCTGAGGTGCTGATGCAAGCAATTTATTGCAGAAATAATACAGTTGACGAAAGAATGAACACGTTTAAGCTAGCCTGATTGACGCTGTATTTGAGACTCATGTTAAATGTCATTTTTTGCCGATGTAGCCAACCAACGATTTCACTTTGCCGATCTGAAAACACTGCTCGCCAAAGCGACGCCTCTGCGCTCTGGCGATTGTTTAGCTGGGGTTGCTGCTGCATCGATGCTGGAGCGAGCCGCGGCGCAATTGGCCTTAGCTGAATTACCCCTCAAACACTTTCTCAATGAACTGGTTATTCCTTACGAGCAAGACGAAGTAAGCCGACTCATCGTTGATAGTCACGATTTGTCCGCGTTTTCAGTTGTGTCACATTTAACCGTTGGTGACTTTCGCAATTGGTTACTGTCTGATTCGGCGACGCCTGAGGCTTTACAGTTAATAAGGGCGGGCTTAACACCCGAAATGGTGGCTGCTGTTAGCAAAATCATGCGGGTGCAAGACTTGATTCTGGTGGCGCAAAAGTGCGAAGTGGTGACTAAGTTCAATAACACGTTGGGACTATCAGGTCATATGGCAACGCGCTTACAACCGAACCATCAGACAGATGATATCTCTGGTATTGCCGCCAGTATTCTTGATGGGCTTTTGTATGGAAATGGTGATGCTGTCATCGGCATTAATCCAGCAACGGATAACTATGCCGCGGTAACTCAGTTAATGAAAATGTTAGATGAGGTTATCACTCACTACCAAATTCCAACTCAATCTTGTGTTTTAACTCACGTCACCACTCAGTTAGAGGCAATCAACAAAGGGGTGCCTGTCGACATTGTTTTTCAATCTATAGCCGGTACACAAGGTACCAATGAAAGTTTTGGCGTTTCTTTATCGGTGTTAGACGAAGCTTATGATACGGCACTTTCGTTAAAGCGGGGTAAGGTAGGTGATAATGTCATGTATTTTGAAACCGGCCAAGGTAGTGCGTTGTCGGCGAATGCACATCATGGCGTGGACCAACAAACCTGTGAGGCAAGAGCCTATGTGGTTGCACGACGCTACAATCCACTGCTTATAAACACCGTGGTTGGCTTTATCGGTCCTGAATATTTGTACGATGGAAAACAGATTATTCGAGCAGGTTTGGAGGATCATTTCTGCGGCAAGCTGTTAGGTTTACCCATGGGAGTTGATGTGTGTTACACCAACCACGCTGAAGCTGACCAAGACGACATGGACATGTTACTTACTCAACTCGGAGTTGCAGGGGTGAACTTTATTATGGGTATTCCCGGTTCCGACGACATCATGTTGAATTATCAAACCACGTCCTACCACGATGCACTCTACATTCGAGATGTCTTAGGTAAACAACCAGCACCGGAATTTACGCGCTGGTTGCAAAACATGGATATTTTTGAAGGTAATGGTCGTATCGGTCAAGCCGGGCGTTTAGGGCCTTTTGAGTCTTCGTTTAAGGCGTTGGTGAAGGAATAGATAAGTATGACGAGTAAACCCGAAAATAATCACAACCTCTCCAAAAATGAAGTTGATATTGATGAATACCAAAACGATAAGTGGCATGAGCTTCGCCGTTTTACTCAAGCTCGCATTGGGCTGGGGCGAGCCGGAGTCAGTTTACCTACACACCATCAATTGCAGTTTAACTTGGATCATGCCGCTGCCAGAGATGCAGTCCACATCCCTCTAAATTGCGAAACTATCGTACAAGAGTTGGCAAATCACTCACTTCCCCACGTTCGACTACATAGCCGTGCTCAGCATCGAAGTGAGTACTTGCAAAGACCTGATTTAGGTCGTCGTTTAAATCGTGCGTCTGTTGAGACTCTAACTCAATATCAGTCAACGCAGTCTACATCTAGTGATGTTGCTATTGTGCTGGCGGACGGGTTGTCCTCAGTGGCAGTGCAATCTCAAGGCAGTGAGCTTTCGCGCAAGTTAATAGAATCTCTAACAAATCATTCACTTCGGGTTTCACCAATTTGTATTGTAGAGCAGGGGCGTGTGGCAATTGGTGATGAAATTGGCGAGCTGCTGCAAGCTAAATCCGTGGTATTGATTGTGGGAGAGCGCCCTGGTTTAAGCTCTCCCGATAGTCTGGGAATCTACTATACATATGCACCAAAGTTAGGGCTTACTGACGCCAACCGAAACTGTATTTCAAATATTCGTCCCGCAGGGCTGTCTATTGATGATGCTGTTGCCAGGTGTTGCTGGTTAATATTGGAAGCGAATAAGCTGGGCTATTCAGGCGTTAATTTGAAAGATAAATCGCAGGAATCTGCGGATAACGCGGCGGCTATCAATAGTCCAACGGGTAATTTTCTGTTGGGTAACTAAACAACATGAATACACTTTTTTGTAGCAAAAGCCGTGCAATAGCTGATGTGCATTAACAAGACTGTTACACTGCCCGCGATTTTACCTAAACCAAAATGATATGACTGCAAAAGCGAACAACCCTTCCACTGAACAAAACTTTCCACGCGCGAGCTTTTTTCGAAGACTAGCCGCTATGGTTTACGATGTGTTAGTTGCTGTTGCAGTCGCAATGGTTGCTGCAATGGTAATCATTTTGACGATGATTATCTTGTTAGAAAATGGCGTGCTCGATAAAAATGGTCTGGAACACAGCAGTGAAGCAATTCAACAAACCTTGGCTTATACCCTTATTATTCAGGGGTGGGTGTTGTTTTGGGTTATGGGTTTCTTCCTTTGGTTTTGGCGCAACGGCGGGCAAACCATTGGCATGCGGGCATGGCGGATGCGCCTGTTTAGCTTAAATGAACAACCACTGACCTATTGGCGCGCGTTTTTAAGAATGTTGTTCTCATTATTTGGTTTGGGCACGATTCTGGTGTTGCTTGATTTCAGAAATAAGCAGTCACTACAAGACAGAATTGCAAAAACCGAAATGTTAGTGCTTACCAAAGAAGCGAATGACCATAAAGCGTGGACAAATTTGCAGGAATAATCTGCTCATTATTCAATCGATTCAATAAATCGACCAAATCGCGATTTTCAATCATGTTTTCTGAAACATTTTTTTAACTTTACCGCTCCTATAACCCAACCTCATTAATTGCAAGGTCGTTGATACGGGAGCGAAGCGAAATGCTGGATATATTGGCAAAGCAGTCTATTAAAAACCGATTGATCATCGGTTTTGGTTTTATCCTCATTCTAATGTTGGTACTTACCACATTAGGTATTCAAAAAGTAAATTTCATTGACCACACCCTAGCAGTAATCACAGATGAGAATTCGGTTAAACAGCGCTATGCGATTAATTTCAGGGGGAGCGTGCATGACCGAGCTATTGCCATTCGTGATGTGGCTTTGGCACAAACGCCGGGTCAAGTGGACTCATTTGAGCGGGAAATAGATGAGCTAGCCAGCTTTTACCGAGAGTCGGAATCGGCGATGGCGCAAATGCGTCGTTCTGATGTTGAGTTCAGCCAACGAGAAATTCAAATATTAAACAGTATCGATGACATTCAAGCGCGAACTTTGCCAATGATTGAGAATATCATTCGCCTAAAACGTCAAGGGGAAGATGTCACCACTATGGTGCTAGACGAAGCCCGTCCGCCTTTGCCGAATGGTTACGCGTAATTAATCAGTTCATCGACTATCAGAAAGAGCGCAATCAAGCCGCAACGCCAGAAGCGAGAGATGTAGCGGGTGGCTTCCAAGCTCTTATGTTGCTTTTCACCGCAGTAGCAGTCGCTATTAGTGTGCTGATTGGCATTGTGATTGAAAAGAGCCTGCGTTTATCACTGGGTGGCGAACCGTATCAGGCTGTGCAATCGTTAAGTGCTATTAGTGAAGGCGATCTCACTACATAAGTGTCTTCAGAACATCCAGAAAGTATTCTGGGTATGTTGCAAGCAATGCAAACTAGATTATCGCAAACGGTATCGAATATTGTGTCGGCGTCAGAAGAGCTCAATGTACAGACTACTCAGGTGTCGCAGGGCTCTGAAGCAATTTATGATTCTGCGCAGAACCAAGCAAAAATGACCGAAGAAACAGTTGCTGCACTTGAGCAGCTTAAACACAGTATTGCGCTTGTGAGCGAACGAGCACAGCTCACAGAGCAGAATTCACGCGAAACTGTGGCCGCAGCCAACACCGGTAAAACTGCCGTTGAAGCAAGTGCTGCGGAAATGGAAAACATTGCTGAAACGGTGAATGCCACTGTCTCGCAAGTGAAAAAGCTGGAAGAGTTAACCAGTCAAATTGGTGGCATTGCCAATGTTATCGCTGGCATTTCGGATCAAACTAACCTGTTAGCACTTAACGCTGCAATCGAGGCTGCACGAGCAGGTGAGTCGGGTCGAGGTTTTGCGGTGGTCGCTGATGAGGTGCGCCAGCTAGCCCAGCGTACAGGCGAGGCTACCGCGCAAATTGAATCAATGATTGGCGAAGTGCAAAAGGAAACTGCAGCGTCTGTGCACGCAATGGAAACAACTCAGCCACAGGTAGAGAATGGTCGCTCGCTGAGTAACGAAGCGTTACAGGTGTTGGGTAGCATAGGTTCCCAAGCAACAGATTCGCTTGAGCGTGTGCGAGAAGTCGTTGCGGCAGCAAATGAGCAAGTTGATGCGATTAAGCAAGTCAATTCTGCTATGGATAATATTAATACGATGACCAATGACTCAATTGCCTCTCTTGAGACCAATAGTAAAGCGACTAAGTCATTGAACGAGTTGTCGGTTCAACTTAAACAAGATGTGGGTTACTTCCAGTTAGCGAAGTAACCGCTTACATTACTGTCGTTTAAGTAATTGCATTGCTATCAGTGCGAACAATAAACTAGGTAGCAATGCTCCAATAAACGGTGGGATCTGATAGACCAAACTCAATGGTCCGAATACTTCGTTGGCGATAAAAAAGCCAAACCCGGTAATCACACCCATAATGGTACGTGCCCCCATTGTGACACTGCGCAGTGGTCCAAACACAAACGATAGCGCCATCAGAAGCATAACGCCGACGGTCACCGGTTTTAGGATTTTGCGCCACAATGCCAGTGAATAACGCTCGGCGTCTTGGCTATTGTTTTCAAGATAACCTATGTAGTCTTGTAATCCGCGAATGGATAGCGCTTCTGGTTTGATTCTTACCACGCTCAACTTGTCAGGAGTCAGAGTTGACTGCCAATTGGTTTGATAAATCTCAAAGGTTTGCACGGTATCAGCAAAGGTTGTGCGCTTCACTCTATTGAGCTGCCATTTGTCATTGATAAAGACCGCGCTGTTGGCGGCCACAATGCTCTGTAAGTTGTGTTGCTCGTCGAATGAGAAGATATTGACATCTCGAAGGTTGTTTTGATCCACAACCTCTCCAATACTCACAAACTTTTCGCCGTCTTTGGCCCAGGTTAGTCGGTCTGAAGAAAATAGACTACCGCCCGAAATAGCCTGGGCTCTGATCTCTTTTGCTTTTGACTCAGCGTAAGGCGTGACAAATTCCCCCATTGCCATCACGAACAATACCATCAACAGAGCTGTCTTCATCGCAGAGCGGATGATCTGCCAACGGCTCATGCCCGAGGCCTGCATCACAGTTAACTCACTATTGCTGGCGAGCATACCCATGCCGATGAGTCCACCAATCAGGGTTGCCATCGGAAAGAACTGTTCGATATCCCTCGGCAAACTGAGTAACACGTAAATTCCGGCGACGGTAAAGTCATAGCTGCCTCGACCAACATTTTTCAATTGTTCGATGTATTTGATTAAGCTGCTTAAACCAATGAGTACGGTCAGGCTGATAAAGGTTGTGCCTAACAGGGTACGAGCTAGATAGAGGTCGAAGATTTTAAGCATGCTTGCGTCCTCTGAATTGAGCCCGAATGGCTACACCGATAGAGCGCCCTTTAAGTATGAGGGTAATGCCAATCGTCAGCATGATAAAATGTACCCACCAGAGCCCCATAAAAGAGGGGATCTTACCGTCCTCCAACACTTTTCGCCCCATCATTAACAGCAAAAAATAGCCTAAATACAGCAACAGACCAGGCATTAGTCTGCCGAAACGACCCTGCCTGGGGTTTACCGAACTTAAAGGCACAGCGATGATGACGAGAAAAAATATAGAAAGTGGAATAGCTAAGCGCCAATGAAATTCTGCAACGGCGTCGCTGGAACCGTCTTGCAGTAGTTGTTGTGTAGAGAACGCCGTCATTTTACGGCGACGCTTTTCAGCTGCCTGTTCAGCAATTTGCACCTGATATTCTTGAAATTGAACCACGCGGTAATCGCGGCTCCCTTGTTGACCTTCGTACTGCAACCCGTCAGTGAGCACTAGCTTTTGGGAACCATCTGCGTCTTCCATTACATATCCACCATTGGCATACACAACGTGAACTGCTTCTTCGCTCTTGTCTGGATCGTGCTGTGCCACAAACACGTTTTTCAACTGATTTTCACCATCAATTTCTTGCACAAACAGCACTGCTTTTTTGTTGGCAGTTTCTTCAAAACGTCCTGGTAATAAGGCTGTTAATCCGGACTCGGAGGCAAGCTGGTCTTCAATTTGGTATTCGGTTTCCGTGGCCATAGGTGCCAGCCAAAGGGTAAGAAAGCCCGTCAACATTGCCATTAAAAAGGCCAATATCAACATGATTCTGGCGACATACCATTCGCTAATGCCGCACGCTCTCATTACGGTCATTTCGCTATCAACATACAAACGGCCATGTGCCATCATGATACCCAGGAAAACGCTCAGGGGCAGGATAGTGGCCGCTAACTCAGGGGTCTTAAGGGCAAGGAACCCCATTACTAAACCTGGTGGAATATCACCATTGGAAGCATCAGCTAACACTCGAACGAACTTCTGAGTAATGAAAATGGCCATTAAAACCAGAAAAACGGCGAGTTGTGATTTGAAGGTTTCCTTCAATAAATATCTGAGTATCAGCACAGTTTATCCGTGTTAAAAGTGGCTTTTTTAGTGGCAAGCCGGCAAAAATTGAGTAAACTTAGTATTTCTGCAAGTTTTTATAAGAAAATCCAATTCCTGCCTTAAACAAAAATCGTAACTTTTTTATTATGAATGTTTGTCATGGCGCTTGTAAACCATTGCTTTATACCCTAATGACAATTTGCACGGGGTGAAGGTTCAACGGTTGTCGAGTTTAGGAACAAAAGTTTGCAGTTATTGAGATATTTTGTCCCATAAAACTGCAGTAGGACAAATCTAAAAAATAATGAAAATGGTGAAAGTATCACCAGCGTAAAGTACCCGAGTAACGATGTTTGCGCATCGTTAAATTCAGCAGAGGAATGTATATGGAATTTCACGTAAAAAGTGGTAGCCCGGAGAAACAACGAAGTGCCTGTATCGTTGTTGGAGTGTTCGAACCTCGAAGACTCACTGCCGTAGCCGAACAGTTGGACGCCATTAGTGAAGGTTATATCAGTAACCTACTAAGACGCGGTGACTTAGAAGGCAAAGCGGGACAAATGTTGCTACTGCATCACGTGCCGAACGTATTGAGCGAACGTGTGCTTTTAGTGGGCTGCGGAAAAGAACGTGAATTAGATGAGCGCCAGTACAAGCAAATTATCTCTAAAACCATTTCAACGCTGAATGAAACCGGTTCTATGGAAGCGGTATGCTTCCTTACCGAGTTACACGTGAAAAGTCGTGATACTTATTGGAAAGTTCGTCAAGCGGTAGAAACCACGCAAGATACCCTTTACACCTTCACGCAGCTCAAGTCCAAGAAAGACGAAGCGCGTCGTCCATTGCGTAAAATCGTGTTCAACGTGCCAACTCGTCGCGAATTGACGACTGGTGAAAACGCCGTTGAGCATGGACTCGCAGTGGCTAAAGGCATGCAAACCTGTAAAGACGTGGCTAATATGCCACCGAATATCTGTAATCCAGAATACCTTTACCAACAAGCGCGTGAGCTAGAAAAGAATTATGACCGCACTACAGTCGAACGCATTGGCGAAGAAGAAATGCGTAATCTCGGTATGAATTCCTATCTCGCAGTAGGGCGTGGTTCTGAAAATGAATCGGTCATGTCTGTTATCCACTATCGCGGCGGCGCAGCCAGCGCTGATCCAATTGTTCTGGTCGGTAAAGGCCTGACCTTTGACTCCGGCGGTATATCGATAAAGCCAGGCGAGGCGATGGACGAGATGAAGTACGACATGGGTGGTGCAGCAGCAGTATTAGGTGCAATGCACGCCATAGTCGACTTGCAGTTGCCAGTTAATGTGATTGGCGTATTGGCAGGCTGTGAGAATATGCCAGATGCCAATGCATACCGTCCTGGTGATATCCTCACCACAATGTCGGGGCAAACGGTTGAAGTGTTGAATACCGATGCAGAAGGCCGCTTAGTATTGTGTGATGCACTTACCTACGTGGAGCGCTTTGACCCAGATTCAGTAGTCGATGTGGCAACATTAACTGGTGCTTGTGTTATAGCCTTGGGTAAACACGCGACAGGTATTATGAGTAATCATAATCCATTGGCGCATGAACTGATGAATGCGTCTGAGCAAGCTAGCGACAGAGCTTGGCGTTTGCCGCTTTGGGATGAGTATCAAGAACAAATCGAAAGTCCGTTTGCTGATATGGCAAATATTGGTGGTCGTCCTGCAGGCACAATCACTGCGGCTTGCTTCTTGTCTCGCTTTGCCAAGAAATATCACTGGGCACACTTGGATATTGCAGGTACGGCTTGGGTTAGTGGCAAGAACAAAGGCTCCACCGGTCGTCCGGTAGCGATGTTGACACAGTGGGTCATGCATCGTGCTGGCATAGTTACTGAAGACTAGACTGACGATGCCCTCAGTAAATTTTTATTTGTTGCCTGACGAGCAGAATGACGTCAATGCGCATTTGCTTGCCGCGTGTGATGTTGCGGCATTGCACTTCAGGCAAAAACAAAAGGTGTGGGTATTTTGTCCAGACCAAGCTGCTGCCGAAGCATTTGATGAGTTGTTGTGGCAACGTCCGGTTGACGGATTTGTGCCCCACAACCTCACCGGTGAAATGGTCAAAGGTGGTGCGCCTGTAGAAATTGGCTGGGACGTTCCCGAGCGACAGCATCGTCAGGTCTTAATTAATTTACACCCGGATTTTCCGGGTTTTTGTCATCAATTTCAGCACATAGCTGACTTTGTACCCGCTGAGGAAAAGCTCAAAGAGCAGGCGCGGTTGCGATACAAACATTATCGAGCGGCTGGTTGTGAGTTGGCAACCCAGCCCGCAGAATCCTTGAACGAGAGAAGTAATGGATAAAACGTTTAGTCCACAAGATATAGAAACAAAGCTATATCAGGAGTGGGAAGAGAAAGGTTATTTTAAGCCTTCAGGTGAAGGTGATTCATATTCAATTATGATCCCACCGCCAAATGTTACGGGTAGCCTGCACATGGGGCACGCGTTTCAAGACACCATCATGGATACGCTGATTCGCTATAAGCGTATGAATGGCAACAACACTTTATGGCAGGTTGGAACCGACCACGCCGGTATTGCCACACAAATGGTAGTCGAGCGTAAGCTGGCGGCGGAAGAAGACAAAACCCGTCACGAATTGGGACGCGATGCCTTTATCGACCGCATTTGGGACTGGAAAAATGAATCCGGTAATACCATCACTAAGCAGCTGCGCAGACTCGCCGCGTCGGTAGATTGGGATCGTGAGCGCTTCACGATGGACGAAGGTTTGTCCAACGCAGTTAAAGAAGTCTTTGTGCGTCTGTATGAAGACAAGCTCATTTATCGTGGTAAACGGCTTGTAAATTGGGATCCAAAACTACACACGGCCATTTCCGACCTTGAGGTAGAAAATAAGGACAAAAAAGGCAAGATGTGGCATCTGCGCTATCCACTTGCTGATGGCGTTAAAACCAAAGACGGTAAAGATTATTTGGTAGTGGCGACCACTCGTCCAGAAACGATGCTGGGTGATACCGGCGTTGCTGTAAACCCAGACGACGAGCGCTACAATGATTTGATTGGTAAAGAGCTTATCTTGCCATTGGTCAATCGTCGTATTCCTATTGTTGGTGATGAACATGCTGACATGGAAAAGGGCACAGGCTGCGTAAAAATTACGCCAGCGCATGACTTCAACGATAACGAAGTAGGTAAGCGTCACCAGTTGCCTATGATTAACATCTTCAACCCTGATGCCGCTATCTTGGCACAAGGTGAGAGTTATACGTTTGAAGGTAAGCCGCTAGAATTAGATGCGCCCATTCCTGAAGACTTGCACGGGCTCGACAGATTCGAAGCACGTAAGGCGATTGTAAGCCAGTTCGAAACACTTGGCTTATTGCAAGACATCGAAGAGAACGCGATGACCGTTCCTTACGGGGATCGCTCAGGTGTTGTTATTGAACCGCTGTTAACTGACCAATGGTATGTGCGCGTAGCGCCGCTGGCTGAGCCTGCTAAAAAAGCGGTGGAAAACGGTGACATCCAGTTTGTACCTAAGCAATACGAAAACATGTACTTCTCTTGGATGAATGACGTTCAAGACTGGTGCATATCGCGTCAATTGTGGTGGGGACATCGCATACCTGCTTGGTATGACGCTGAAGGCAACGTATACGTAGGCCGCGACGAAGCGGAAGTCCGCAGTAAGCACGGTCTTGCGAACGATGTTCAGTTGTCACAAGACGAAGATGTACTGGATACGTGGTTCTCTTCAGCCTTGTGGACTTTCTCCACACTGGGCTGGCCTGAAAATACCGATGACTTGAAAACCTTCCATCCGAGTGATGTGTTGGTGACCGGCTTTGACATTATATTTTTCTGGGTTGCCAGAATGATTATGATGACCATGCACTTTATTAAAGATGAAGACGGTACGTCACAAGTACCTTTCAAAACCGTTTATGTAACCGGTCTTATTCGTGACGAAAACGGCGATAAGATGTCGAAGTCGAAAGGTAACGTGCTGGATCCAATCGACATGATCGATGGCATCGATTTAGAAAGTCTGGTGCAAAAGCGCACTGGAAATATGATGCAGCCGCAACTGGCACAGAAGATTGAGAAAAACACCCGTAAAGCCTTCCCGGGTGGCATTGAATCTCATGGTACTGATGCACTTCGCTTTACTCTTGCTGCCATGGCGTCTACGGGTCGTGATATCAATTGGGATATGAATCGACTTGAGGGTTATCGCAACTTCTGCAACAAGCTGTGGAACGCGAGCCGTTATGTACTGATGAATACTGAAGAGCACGATTGTGGCTTTGACGGCGGAGAGCTCGAGTACTCATTGGCAGATAATTGGATCCAAGGTCAATTGCAGCAGACTATTAAGGTTTATCGCGAGCACCTAGATTCATATCGTTTTGACTTGGCCGCTAACACCATTTACGAATTCACTTGGAATCAGTTCTGTGACTGGTATTTGGAATTAACCAAACCGGTACTGTTTAAAGGCAACGAAAGTCAACAGCGTGCGACGCGTAAAACGTTAGTAAGCGTGTTGGAAAACCTGCTTCGCCTGATGCACCCGCTCATGCCATACATTACTGAAACTATTTGGCGCAGTGTGGCACCGCTTGCCAAGATTGAAGCTGATACCATCATGCTGCAAAGCTTCCCGAGCTACGATGCCGATTTGGTAAATGAACAAGCGATTGCTGACCTTGAGTGGGTGAAGCAGTTTGTTGTGGGCATTCGAAATATTCGTGGTGAGATGGATATCTCTCCAAACAAACCCTTGTCGGTATTCTTAAAGAATGCCACAGGTGATCACCAACGTCGTCTTGACGAAAATGGCACGTTCTTGCAAGCCATGGCGAAACTCGAAGAGATAACGGTACTAGCCGAAGGCGAAAAGGGACCGGCGTCTGCTACGGCATTAGTTGGGGAAATGGAGATCATGATCCCAATGGCGGGACTTATCGACAAAGATGCTGAACTTGCGCGTATTGCTAAGGCGCTAGACAAGGTTGAGAAAGACTTTGCTCGCACCGAAGGCAAGTTGGCAAACGAAAAGTTTGTGAGTAATGCACCTGACGCGGTCATCCAGAAAGAGAAAGACAAGCTGGAAGAGTTCCGCACTCAAATGGAAAAACTCAAGGAACAAAAAGCGACCATTGAAGCGCTTTAAAAGTCCCCGAGTGAATTGCTAAAAGGCCGGCTTTACGCCGGCTTTTTTACGGCAGTTGATTGCTCGGATTCGAAGGAGGTAATTTTGAATATCGCACTATTCGATTTCGATGGCACCATCACCACTACAGACATGTATAGCAAGTTTCTACATTTTTCTGGCAGTAAGCCTCGTTCGATAATTGCCAAGTTAGTGTTAGCACCATTCTTCATTCTCTACAAAATCGGTCTGCTACCCTCAACGAATATGAGGCGTCTTGCGAGCTACACCGCGTTTGTCGGACGCCGTATTGATGAGCTCAATGTGCTAGGAAAACGGTATGCTGACGAGGTAATTCCACAATTTATAAGAGAAGAAGCTCGCAATAAATTAGATTGGCACGTTAAGTACGGTGACAAGGTTGTGATTGTTTCAGCCTCGCTGGATATCTATTTAAGGTTCTGGTGTGCACAACAGGGTTTTGATTTGTTATGCAGTGAAATGGAAGTACGCGGCGACAGATACACAGGTTTCTACTTACATGGTGACTGTACGGGGGCTAATAAGGCTAAGTTTGTTCTGGGCAAATATGATTTGTCGGACTACCAAAGAGTTTATGCTTACGGGGATACTAAGGAAGATATGGAAATGCTTAAGTTAGCAGATGAGGCGTATTTGGAGTGGCAGTCTCATACGTCAATTTAATGTGCCCAGCTTGTGACAATTTGGCTATGATGTTGGTTTGTGGCAAATATGCAACAGGCAAAAGGAGAGGGAGATTGATTGTAAGGATAGTTGGGTTGTCGATGTTGTGGGCATCGTTTTTCACCATTGCCAGTGAACAAGACCCTGAACTTCAAGCGCTCTTCGCTAAGCACAAGGTCACGGGCACAATAATCATTGAATCACTCAGCGGTGATAAGCGATATGTACACAATGATAAGAGATCCAAGCAATCCTTCAGTACGGCATCCACCTTTAAAATACCCAACACACTGATTGCACTCAATGAAAACCTAATAGTTGGTGCTGAATCGGTGATCAAATGGGATGGTGTTGAGCGTGATTATGCGGCGTGGAATAAAGACCAAAGCTTGCGCAGCGCGTTTCAGGTCTCATGCGTGTGGTGCTATCAGTACTTTGCTTCGAAGATAGGTTCAGTTAAGTATCGGGAATACATTGCTAAACTTGGTTATGGTGATCTTAAGTCTAATTTTAACACCACCACCTTTTGGCTCGACAACGGCATCACTATTAGCGCCGAACAGCAAATCGAATTCCTACGAGGTGTCCAGCAAAGACGCTTTCCATTTGCCGATAGGTCATACGATACCTTACGGGATATTATGTTGGTTGAGTCGACAGAATCGTATCAATTGCGCGCCAAAACCGGTTGGGCGGCGCGAATTACACCGCAGGTAGGTTGGTTTGTGGGTTACCTCGAGACCTCGGAACAAGTGTGGCTGTTTGCCACCAATTTGGAAATTACCCAAAAGGCTGAATTGCCACTGCGCAAAACAATTACGCTCAAGGCTTTACAGTTAAAAGGATTACTGAATTAACAATGGAATCAAAGCCAAGGTTTTGAATCACAACTTGAAATAGGTTATCGTCGCCTAAACAATTTACCTATTTAATTGCTAGCCGCATTTTATGATTCACGCGCACCTGAGTGTTTAAGGAAAAACATGCACTACGTCTTCGAACAAACCAGATTTCAAAACATATTCAATCGGGCATACGTTACTTTCCACAGATATTTTTGGATAATTTTGCCTATGTTGGTCATTCCCATCATATTGGGAGAACAAATTGATTGGCCCTTGATAAAAATTTTCGCGGGGTTTGCATGTGCTGGTGTGATAGCTGTGTCTCTGTATTTCTACCTTTTGAATTTAGGCACTAAAGTGTCTGTTGAGTATCGCCTAGAGATTTCCGATGAAGGCATTTCCTATAACCGCTATGAACTAGTAAAACGCATCAGATGGGATGATTTTGCAAGCGTCTCTGTGAAAAATCGGTGGCCAAGAATGATTTCATTGCACAGTAAAAACGCTAGACCCATTGAGTTTAGCTACTACACGTTTTCCAGTGAGCAAAGACGCGAGTTACTCAGTGTGCTTGCGTCAAAGGCGTCTCAATAATACTCATACCTCCTTAACGTTCTGCTCAAGCCTATTCGCAAAATGATTCTTCATTGTGCATCCAGTGTTTAAGGTATTCCGAGTGAGACGCGATTATCGTTCGAACGACCAATAAGTTAAGATTTTTAAGCTATCCTTTGACTTGGGTTTAAAGGAGGCTCTTATACTGATAACGACACTACTTGTTTCAATTTGGGCTGTGTTAATGCTTCGCAGTTGCTTAGCTGAATATCAATATTACCAAGGAGTAAAGACCCATGAACCTGAGTTATGGCAACAACTTGGTGCTCCATCCCTATTAAAAACTCCCTTTGTATTCATTTCTCCGCGCGGTGTTGAACTGCTGAAGACTGCAACTAACGCTACAGTTCAGGCTCTGGCAAAAAAGCACAGGCAAACGGGGCTGCAATTTTTTGTCTTTGTCGCTGCCGTTCTGACGGTTGCAATAATCTATTTAAAAACAGCTTAATTTATCCCTCTCTAAGTTCGCTACTACGCTGGTTTAGCGTTATTGTGTATGCCATGAAAAGGTTTTCACTTAGGTATTAAACCCGTTGTATCGATTTATATTTCTTTGTTTGTGTGTTTTTCGGATTAGCGAACTTAGCGCCCAAACTAATGATTGCGATGATGGTCTGTCGGATAGCCGAATCAAACAAGATTACACTAAGGGGCAGAGCGACCAGCTACTTACCATGTACGGTGCACCCGACTATTTTTCTAACAGTGATACGCAAAGCAAGGTGCACGAAAAACTGCTTGGTCTCACTCAAGTCACCACTTTATTTGGTGAAAGCAAAACCATTCAGGTTGTTTGCCGCAATGAAAACACTATCAAGATTAAAATCACACTTAATGAAAATCTTGGATATGAAATTGAAGGGGGCTATTTCTTTGATAACGGGATGTATTGGGCTGGTCCCATTTTTGAGGCGCCTGACGGGGTTGTCATTATTCAGTCTGACAACTACCAATAAACGTCATTCCTGAGATAGATCCTGTTTGGCACTTTGTTGTTTCTCGCTGCTCACGCTATGGGCTTATTTTTCATTTATTACTTGTAGTTACTTTTTTTAAGTTTGATAGTATGCGTATTAACTTTATTAATAAGGAAATTGATAGTGAAAATTCTTCTACTTGCTTTAGTGATGGTACTTAGTGGCTGTGTTTCTACCGCGCCTGAGTATTCCAATACCCTCGAAATCATAGGTAGTGCCGCCGAGTCAGCTCCCGACGGGGTTGAGGGTGAGTATACCTTCAAAATTCAAGCTGTTGGCAAACCCAAGCGAACCGTCTATCTGAATACTGAACTTGATTACCGCGACCAACGGAATGTCACTATTGCGTTGCATCCACGTTTGGCGAAGCAATTACTTGAACAGCACGGGGCTGATTCAGAGACGTTTTTCATCGGTAAATCTATTCGTGTTAACGGCGAGGCTAAGCGCGCCAAGATTATCTTCAATTCCCAGGGGCGCCCATCAGGTTTGTACTACTACCAAACTCAAATTCGCTTGAAAGATATTGATAAGATTGAAATCTTAGAAACTGCTGAAAACTAGATTTTCAACTGCTGTATTAAATCATTGGGAACTCACAAGTGTCTGAACCGTTAAAAGCATCTTCTATGCGTGTACAAGAATTTCTGTCACAGCGCGGTGAGGCATTTGTGGTGCAGCAAATGCCTGACTCCACCCGTACAGCGCAAGACGCTGCACAGGCAATAGGATGCACAGTGGATCAGATTGCCAAATCTCTTATTTTCAAAAATGGTGAAACAGGTGAGCCAATTTTAGTTGTCGCGAGCGGTACCAATCATGTCGATACTGAAAAGGTTGCTGCGACTATTGGCGTATCTTTGGCAAAAGCCAATGCCAAATTTGTGAGAGATAAAGTGGGCTTTGCCATAGGTGGCGTGCCACCCGTGGCGCACAGTGAGAATGTAATGACTTTACTCGACAATGACTTGTTGCAACACGAACAGATTTGGGCGGCGGCAGGTACACCAAACTCGGTGTTTAAATTGACGCCCTCACAATTGGGCGACCTGACGAATGGGAGATGGTTAGACGTCGTTTAATTTACCTATGACGTTTGATATTAAGTTGAACATGAAACTGGATGCTTTTTTCTCGCAATACACACAAGCATTTGATGCGCTGAGCGCGGAGTCTATTGCTGAGCTCTATCGATTGCCTTGTGCCACCTCCGACGGTGATGGGGTTAATGTTTATAGCGATCGACAGTCGTTAATCGAAAAATTTGCCGGTAACTGTGACGCTATGAAAGGCTTTGGCTACCAGAAATCAATGTTTCGGATCCTTGCACAACAGGATTTAGGCGAAGGTAAAGTATCAGTAAATATCGCCTGGCGCATAACAACAGCTGGTGGCAACATCGATTTTAGAAGTCTTTATATTTGTCATAAGCTCTCAGGAGACTGGCGCATTTTTAGCGCTAATGTATATCCTGGTCAATTTGAATCAGAGTAGTGCTATTAGAGACTCGGACTCTTCTGGGCGAAGTTGCAAAAGTAATAACTTCATAGTTTGAGGAGCTTACATGAACCTAGAAAACTGGCTGGGCTTCTGTGGCGCCTTTATCGGAAGTGGGGTTTACTTGGCGTCAGCCAGTCGTTGATTTTTGTTTTGAACTTTCTCGTAAACGAAAAAAGGGCTCATCAATTTGAGCCCTTGCGCTGTTGTGTGTGCTAGTAGCGATGAAGCAATTAGCTGAATTGGTTCATCGTGTTGTCTTTACCTGATGCTTTAAGCGCGTTTTCACCGGCAAAGTATTCTTTGTGATCATCACCCATGTCGGAACCTGCCATGTTTTGGTGTTTAACACACGCAATACCTTGGCGGATCTCTTTGCGCTGTACCCCAGCGACGTAACCCAACATGCCCTGTTCACCAAAGTATTCTTTCGCAAGGTTGTCGGTAGACAAGGCTGCTGTGTGATACGTTGGTAATGTAATCAAGTGATGGAAGATACCGGCATCACGTGAAGCATCAACCTGGAAGGTACGGATCTTCTCATCTGCCGTAGTTGCCAACTCAGAATTATCATAGTCCGCGCTCATCAAGTCGGCACGTACGTAAGCTGACATGTCGCGGCCTTCTTCTTCCCATGCGTCGAATACTTGCTGACGGAAGTTAAGTGTCCAGTTGAACGAAGGAGAGTTATTGTAAACTAGTTTCGCATTTGGAATGACTTCGCGCACTCGGTTTACCATGCCACCAATTTGACCTACGTGTGGTTTTTCAGTCTCAATCCAAAGCAGGTCAGCACCGGCATTTAGAGCGCCAATACAGTCGAAAACACAGCGGTCTTCACCTGTTCCTTTGCGGAACTGATACAAGCCTGACGGTAAACGCTTAGGACGCACTAGCTTGCCGTCTTTATTGAATACAACATCGCCTTGTTGCATGTCTTCTACGGCAATTTCTTCAACATCTAAGAACGAGTTGTAGATGTCGCCTGCATCACCCGGTTCTTTCACTACTGCGATTTCTTTAGTTAGACCAGCACCCAATGAGTCGGTACGCGCTACGATAACGCCGTTATCGACACCCATTTCCAAGAAAGCATAGCGAAGCGCACGCAGTTTAGCGTGGAAGTCAGCATGTGGTACGGTTACTTTTCCGTCTTGGTGACCACATTGTTTTTCATCAGCCACTTGGTTTTCAATTTGAAGGCAGCAGGCGCCCGCTTCAATCATCTTTTTGGCAAGCAAATAAGTTGCTTCTTCGTTACCGAAACCCGCGTCAATATCAGCGATGATGGGAACAACGTGAGTTTGGTGATTGTCGATTTGTTCTTGGATTTCTGCTTGTTTAGCTGTATCACCAGCTTCACGAGCCGCGTCTAATGCGCGGAATAAACCACCTAATTCACGAGCGTCTGCTTGGCGTAAAAAGGTGTACAATTCTTCAATTAATGCAGGAACTGAGGTTTTTTCATGCATTGACTGGTCAGGTAGCGGACCGAAATCAGAGCGCAGTGCTGCGACCATCCATCCTGACAAGTACAGGTAACGGCGCTCAGTGCTGCCGCCGAAGTGCTTTTTGATGGAAATCATTTTTTGCTGACCAATGAAGCCGTGCCAGCAACCTAGTGACTGGGTGTACTTAGCGCTGTCAGCATCATAGGCTTCCATATCAGCGCGCATGATGTCGGCTGTATATTTTGCGATGTCTAGGCCAGTTTTGAATTTGTTTTGCGCACGCATTCTAGCAACAGACTCTGCGTCTATTGCGTTCCAAGAATTTCCGCGAGCTTCGATGACTGCTTGTACTAATTCGATATCGTTGTTGTAGATAGACATCTTTCATATCCTCATTAAATTCGTTTAGCTGATTAGTGGTGGCAGCTTCGTAGGGTTGAGTACCATCTCTCTAATTCTTCAGTTGCTCAGTTTGTCGCTATTGACGAGTTGCCTGTGCAAATCTGTTACGCTCACTCTAGCGAGTACCAATAAATTCATCTAATAAATAATTTGTATCTGTGGGATTTATTTTGTGAATGTTTCGGCGGCGTAATTTAAAAGCTCTCTATGAAACAAAATGATGATTTTCCGCCTACACTAGCGAGAGATTAATATTTTGGTCATTATCATCGGTTCAAATTACGGTGTTTATGAATTCGCTTTGAAACTATGTTGTTATTGAAAAAGATTGCGTTTGTATTGATGTGCTTGCTTGGCTCGGCAGTGAATGTACATGCCAAGGCAGTACTTCCCAATAATGTGCAGCATTTTGCAATAGGTTCTTGCGCCAAAGAGCGCCTTCCACAGCCAATATGGGATACGGTATTAAAGCAGGAACCACAGTTCTTCGTGTTTCTGGGAGATAATATGTATGCGGACTATTGGGCACCTGAGGGCAAAGGCTTGGACTCTCATCCTGTAACAACAACAGAGCGCTTTGAAGAGGCCTACGGCGCTCTTGCGAGTAAGCCTGGTTTTGCAACATTACGCGCAAAGATGCCGGTTATCGGTATTTGGGATGACCATGATTACGGTGCCAATGATGCCGGCAAACACTATCCGATGAAGTGGCAAAGCCAATCTCACTTTTTTGATTTTTTTGGCTTTGCAAAAGACGACCCAATTCGCAAGCAATCCGGCATTTATCACTCTTTTATCAACGGCGATGTAGGTCAAAGAGTGCAGTTTATTATGTTAGATACGCGCTTTCATCGCGACGACTTGGTACGCAACCCAGAGGGCCAACCAGAGGGGAAAGGTCCTTATATTCAAGACCACAACGAAGGTAAATCTATACTGGGATTTGAGCAATGGAACTGGTTAGAACAGCAGCTATTGCAGCCTGCGGATATTCGTTTTATTGCCAGTAGCATTCAAGTGGTTGCCTATGAGCACAGTTGGGAGACCTGGGGTAACTTCCCGGCTGAAAGGCAAAAACTCTATGACTTAATCGAGAAAACCAATGCCAAAGGCGTGGTGTTTTTGAGTGGTGACAGACACCTTACCGAGGTATCGGTAGACACTGGTCAGCTGGGCTCACGGGTGCCATATCCCATGTGGGATTTGACTGCCAGCGGCATGACTGATGATATTCGCGAGGTCAATGAAGTTAATAATTTTAGGCAGGGCGCGGTGTATCGGGGGAGCCATTTTGCGACCATAAGTATTGATTGGCAGGAAAACGATGCTGAAATTCGCTTTAAAGCTCTAGATTTAAATGGTGACCTAATCAACGCACAAACCATTCCTTTGAGTCTGTTGCGTTAAATATTAAACGCGCAATAACATTTCTTTCATTTATTCCCATTATTAATATATTCACAAAATGGATGCTATTTACACCACCTGTTGCAGAATATCTGCTGTATTTCTCGTGGTGTAATCAGTTTTGCAAACTTCCATTTCTTTACAGAACAAAGCGAACTAAGTCTTTATGGTTCTGTTAAACTCGAAACCATTGTGAACACCACAGGCAAGGAATGATGCTGATATTTCGTGAAGCAACCTCTGTAGATATCCCAAAACTACTCGAGCTCGAACAATGCGTGGTAGAGGCCGAAAGACCCTTCAATAACACCATAAAAGCTGATAACCCTATTTATTACGATTTAGATAAACTAGTATCAAGCAAATCTGCAAATATGTTAGTTGTTGAAAACGAAACGCAGATTGTCGGCACCGGATATGTCGAAATTCGACCCTCGAAACAATCTTTGCGTCACGAAAAGCACGGTTATTTGGGGTTTATGTACGTGATGCCAGAGTACCGTGGGCAGGGCCTGAACAAGGAGATTATGCAAAGGCTGATTGACTGGGCATACGAACGAGATATTAAGGATTTTTATTTGGATGTATATGCGCAAAATAGCGCGGCCATCCGAGCCTACGAAAAAGTCGGATTTGAACCCTGTCTTATGGAAATGAAACTAAACTTAGATTGATAACCGTATAAGTTAACCATCAATTACACACACTAAGGGACTAACATGCCGCATTGTATTATCGAACATTCCGATGATTTGGACGCTAACCAACTCAACCAGCTAGTGTTCGAGAGCGCTCGCACATCCGGTTTATTCAGTAAAGACGGTAAAGACATTAAAGTGCGCAGCATCGCATACAGCCACTACCAAGTTGGCTCTGAAAAGACTAGTTTCGTCCATGTTGTGATGAAAATACTCTCAGGAAGAACCTTGCTGCACAAACAAACACTATCGGCAGACGTTATGGGAGCCATAATGGCACTGGAAGACTTTTCAGGTTCTGTGACGGTAGAGGTGGTCGATATGGAAAAAGACAGTTATTCCAAGATTGTTTTGTAGCTTAACGACTTGGACTTTTGTTCATCGTTGTAAAAGGTGGCGGAAAGAGCCTATCTCACCGCCATGAACCTGAGTATTTACACGATTTAATTCAATCGCACTGGTTCGCCGAGACCTAACTCCTTCAAACGCTCTAGTTGAGTCGCAGCATCACCGACTACCAAAATAACCATTTCTTCGAGGTTGATATATTGCTGCGAAAGTTGCGCGATATCCTCTATGGACATAGCCACCGCAGCCTCGTTGCGTTTAGCAATATAATCTGGAGATCTGCCTAAAATACTAATGTCACTGACCAACTGTAGCTTATTGTTTAAGCTCTCAAAGCTTCGGGCACTGCTTTTCACAAAGTAGCTTTGGGTGCCAGCCAAATCTTCGTCAGTAAAGGTCGTGCTGTAATCGGCAACAATAGATAAGATATCTTCTAAAGACTCCAGCGTAACATTGCTTCTGACACCGGTTTGTAGTCTGAACTGTCCGCTGAATGCATTGCCGAAGAAGCCACTGTAAATACCGTAGGTATAGCCTTTTTCACTGCGCAGAACTTGCATTAATCTTGCGGCAAAACCACCTCCACCAATTTTGTAGTTCGCGACCTGTGCGTTTAAGAAATCGGCATCGTTAGCTTTAAGTGAAACATTACCCATGCGAATTTGTGATTGCTTTGCGCCGGGTACATCATAGAAATATAGTTTAGCTGTAGCGCGCTTTTCCCCTATGACAGGTGGGCTTAATACATTCGCCTGTTCGGTCTGCCATTGAGATTCAAGTGCTTTAATTGAACTGGCAACCTGCGTTTGAGAAACCTTGCCTACCACGTTTAGGTAGCTGTTCTTCGAAGAAATAGCGGTCTTGTAAAAAGCTTGTACATCTTCAAGTGTGATAGCTTCAACTGTCTCAACAGTGCCTTGGGGGTCGTAACCATAAACAGAATCTTCACCGTAAAGTAATTGCATGAAGTAGTTATCGGCCAGACCTCGTGGATCACCTTTAAGGGCTTTGATTTGCTCGATGGTTTCGGTTTTTAACTGGTTAAATTCTTCTTCATCAAAACGTGGTGACGTAATAATTTCGCTAACTATATCCATCAGTTGTTCATATTGCCCAGCAAGACCATTAGCGTTAATGCTGATGTGACTCTTGTCGGCAGCAATGCTTACGCTGGCACCTATCAACTCAACAGCTTCTTCGATTTCACCTTTAGTCTTATTGCTTGTACCTCGGTCAAGCATACCTGCTAACAACGCCGCAATACCCACGTTATCCAAGTTTTCAAGTAATTGACCTCCTTGGAAAGTAAAACGCAAGGCGACCAAGGGTAGTTCACCATTTTCTATGCCCGAAACCTTAAGACCGTTGCTGGCTTCAAAAGACCATACTGGTGGCGCCGACACGACTGGGGCTTTGCCGTAGGGGGGTTCTTTTGAACGATCAAAAGTGGATGGAGTTTTTTCGTATGTTGCGTTCTGCGATAAGTCAAAGTTAGCTTCGGAACCCGGCAGGATCTTCTCTTCTGCGATAACGGCTGGAGTTGCGCCTTTGAGTGCCAACTGATCTTGTCCTTTTGGTACAAAGCTAGTGGACACAAAGTGTTTGTCTTTAATGTAGGTATTGTAAACCCGCCAAATGTCCTCTTCGGTTACGTTTAAGAGCAGATTTATGTGCTCATTAATGAATCCCGGGTTACCTGTATACAAATCGTAGTTTGCCAGTTGAAAAGCTTTGTTGATGGCGTTAGCGTTATTTTCATAAAAGGCTTTTTCTTGCTGCACGCGAATGCGTTCCATGGCCTTTTCAGAAATACCCTCGGTTTCAAATTTTTTGAAGCTTTCTGTAATTGCTGCTGCCACGTCATTCAAGTCTTTATTTTCAAAAGCGCGGACTATGAGGTTAATTTGTCCAGCAATTTCGCTATTGTAGGGATACATAGTGACACCGCTGGTCAGCCCTTTTTCCTCTACGAGTACTTTGTACATGGGCGACTGTTTGCCATCTGCCAATAGCGCGGTCAAATATTCAAGCGCAAAAGCATCTTCGCTGTATCGAGGAACACCAGGCCAAGTCATGGTTAATTGGGGTTGCTGTGCGAAGTTGTCTTCGTATTTAAGGTGTTTAGTAGCTTCTAAAACTGCGGGCTGTTTTTCTAGTTTTGGAATGTCTTGGCCACGTGGAATTTCATCAAAATATTTTTGTACCCACTGTTTCGCTTGCGCCGGGTCAAAGTCTCCAGCAATAACTAATGATACGTTGTTAGGCACATACCAACGCTTAAAGAATTGATGCACGTCGTCAAGTGTCGCGGCTTGCAAGTCTTCTAAAGAACCAATGATCTGCCAGCTGTACGGATGACCTTTGGGGTAGAGGTTTTTGTCGATGACATAATTAACATGACCATAAGGGCGGTTGTCCACACCCTGACGTTTCTCGTTTTTGACCACTTGTTTTTCTTTTTCCAGTACCGGCACGGTTACGGTATTAATAAACCATCCTAGCTTGTCTGCCTCTGCCCAAATCATTTTTTCAAGGGCGTCGTTGGGCACTGTTTGGTAATAGTCGGTTCTGTCTCGACTGGTTGAACCATTGGCACCTGAACCACCGATGCGAGCACTCATAGCATCGAGTCCGCCGTAGCCAAGGTTTTCTGATTCCAAAAACAACAAGTGTTCAAATAGATGCGCAAAACCCGTGCGTCCCTCTACTTCGCGCGCTGAGCCTACATGTGCAGTTAGGGCAACGGCGGTGACTGGGTCTGACCGGTCGATATGGAATATCACTGTGAGTCCATTGTCCAAGGTAAAGGTTTCGTATTCCAGCAAGAAGTCGCTTTTTCGTTTCTCTACGGTTGCGGTTTCATCTGTTGGTGTTGTTGTGTCAGGTGCTTTGGAACAGCCTGCGATCAGTAAAAATGCCAAGGTACCTAAAAGGCCGAGATGTCTGTGTTTCATATGAGGCTCAGGGTAAAGAGATGTTTAGAATAGTATTTTGAATTTAGGCTAAAGGATCACGCTCGTTTCGTCAAAAACTGTATGCCCAAAAAGCGAATTTTTGCGTTGAAATTTAGCCTGAATTATTGAGCCGTGGTTGAAAGTTACGAGATTCACCTCACTTAATTCTTGAGCATCACTGAACGGACGTATCGAGCATGGCGGCTTACGTTTCTGAATTTTGGCAAACATCTCCTTTTCTCGCAGGTATTTTGCTCTGCGTTTTCGCGGTGCTCGCATGCTATTCGCTAGCGGGTGTAGTGCGTTGGGCGAAAAAGATGCCTAAAGGCGCTTTCTTGTTTCTCGCCTTGTTTCCTTTAATTTCAATTTTTCTATTCCCCCATCGGCTTTCAAAGACCTGGAAAAACTGAAACAAGAACAACCAAAAGAAGACCAAGAATCGGGTGATAAACATAACGGTGATTCTGTGTAATCGCTAACTCTTACTGTCGGGCTCGAGTGAATCCCCTTTTATGACTCGGTAAAGCAATACCAGCAAACTCACGTTCGTTACCATGATAATGAACATCGCGGGTAAACCACCTAAATTCGACATCATTCTGATGCCATCGATACTGGCGAAGCTCACCATCACCCAAGCAATAATACCGATACAAATACCCCACACGTACTTCATCAAATGATTCGCCTGATTATTCTCAGCATTGTTGCCCTTGCTACACAGATTACTCATTGCGTCGGTATTGGAATCTGCTGCGGTTACAAAAGAGATAAATGTTGCGCCGATAAAAGCAAAGGACATAATCGAAGCCAATGGCAAGTTATCAATCAGCATAAAAATCACTGATTCTGGCCCCTTATCCAGCAAACTTGCGCGTAGTTGCCCGTTGAGTGCTTCGTCTAAATGCATCGCTGTGCCCGTGAACGTCGACATCCAAAAAACAATTACCAGTGACGGCAATATGAGGTTGATAGAAATGAACTGTCGCACCGTGTAGCCGCGGGCAATCTTACCTAAAAATAGTGCGGCTATTGGTGCCCAGGCAAACCAATTTGCCAGATAAAAAATGGTCCAAGATTGGGCCCAGGTGTCTGAACTGTCTAAATAAGTATTAAAACTGCGTGGGAAAAAGCTTTGTGCATATTGAACAACGCCGTCTATTCCCAAACTCACAATACTGGCGGTTGGGCCGACGACCAACACGAAGGAAAACAGACCTATAAAAACAATTGCATTCGCATGCGACAGTTTAGCAATGCCTTTTTGTAAGCCACTAAGTGCGGATATGACAAAACTAGACACAATGGCAATGGCTACAAATGCCATAACCGTCTTGGAATTGGCAATGCCGGTGACTGATTCCACGCCCCCTCCGAGTATTAGAATACCAGTGCCAAGGGACGCAGCCATCCCTGCTACAAGAGAAAACAAAGCAATTGCATCGACGATTCTACCGCCATTGCGCTCGATACCATTGCCCAGTGCTGGACTCAGAGAGGCACCAATCGAAAAAGAGCGCTTTAAATTGTAAAAACACAGAGCGAACACTAATGATGGCACACAATAAATCGCATAAGGGGTAAAAGACCAGTGCATGAACATCGTACCCATGGCAAAGGCTTTGGCTTGTGCGGAATTACTTTGGATATCGAGCGATTCCGGTGGCGCATAAGCATGGTACATGGGCTCTGCCGCTGACCAAAATAGAATACCTGTGGCAATAGTGGTGCATAAAGTGATGGCAAACCAGCGCCATTTTGATAACAAAGGTTTGGCGTCTTTACCGCCTATTTTGACTTTTGCTAATGGTGAAAAGTACACCACGACCAACGTCACTAGCATGATAAAAGATGTCCAACTAAACAGGTCATCAAAGGTGTCTAATATCCAGTTGTTTATATTGGTGGCGACACCTAAATAACTGTCTAAATCTACGAAGCTATAAACGACTGCCATGAGCAGCAATATGAACGGAGGCCAGAATACGCTGTGTCGAATGGCAATGGTGGGAGTGGAGTGGGTCTTGCTTGCTTCTTGTTGGATAGTACTCACCTTTTGCGTGTGTTAAAAGCCGCTGAAACTGGCTATTGTTTTAACCTTAACATGACGACTACTATAAACACAGTGAAGCGCGATTCATTTAATAAGAGCAATAGAATTAATGAACCAATTTGTGTGGGCAGACCTTTCGACTTTTGATGTTAAAAAAGCCAAGGCTTTCTATGGTGCTTGTTTAGACTGGCAAACGTTCGGTGAAGATGGGGAATACCAAAGCTGTTTTGCCAAGCGCATCCCCATCGCGGGCCTTTATAAAATGCCACAAAAATTTCAAGACATTGGTATGCCGTCTTTTTGGATGTCTTACATACAGGTCGATGATGTAGCAAGTACCGTCGAAAAAGCACAGGCGCTGGGCGCAAAAGTTGAAGTATCACCACAAGTTTCACCCTTGGGCGGCAACCTTGCACTGATAAGAGACCCGGCGGGAGCCGGATTTACCTTATATCAATCGGATAATGCCCTTCCACATCAGGCACAACAGTGGCATGGCGGTCGAGTGTTGCACGAATTAAATGTATCAGATTTATCCGTCGTCGAACCCTTTTATCGCGAACTGTTCGGCTGGCGCTTTATCAAAGTAGGAAGTAGTGGTAGATACGATATTCGAAATGCCAAAGAGCAACAGGTGGCGCAAGTACAAGTTGCATCTAATGATGTAAAAGGTGACAAAGAATATTGGGGGATTTACTTTGCGGTGAACAGCCTGCAAGAAGCTAAGCAGCACATAGAGCAGTTTGGTGGCAGCATCATAACTGAACTACAAGTAGACAAGAGTGCTGGACTATTGGCGCAAGATAACCAAGGTGCGGCCTTCTACATCAAGGAGGTATCGCATAAGCTCATGCAATCAGAAAATAGGGGGTCTTGGACAGCCTGGATAATCGGGTTAGCTTTGGCTTCGGCGATTGCTTACTGGTTTGTAAATTAAAAAGACGTGAGCCAACGGAGAAAACATGACTTCAATAGCCCATTTTCAGGCACTTAGTGAAGAAGAGATAATCGCCATTGCGACTCCCATCATGGATAACCTGATGGATGCATCAACACGCATCGATCACAAAGCGCATGTGCGTGACTTTAGTGACTGACTCAAAGAAATTGTCACCGAAGCACACTTGCAACAGGTGTGTGAAAGCTACCAAAGTGAATTAGGCTTCTTCACAAAACGAGAATTAGTCGCTGTGTTTACACGCCCAGACAGTGCCGTGATTATTTGGAAGCAGTTTTTTACCAAAGCCGAAGGTGAGTTTGTTGCGGAATTGATGCTAATTCGTGAGAACGACAAATACCTGGTCGAACACGTGGTATTTTTCTAGTCCCGTTGTTAAATCTCATACCTAAATCAATATTTAGGTATGGCTAATCATACTTAAAATAGGTTCTACTTAACTATAATGTGCATCTATTAATTACCTGAAACAACCAATTGGTAAGAGTGAAACGCATTATGAACGTATTTTACCCACGTTTAACCACTGCTCAAAAACAGCTTGTCGATGCTCAAGTAGGCGGTCAACCAGGACTTTTGGAAAAGTTTAAGATGCTTGTGGGTAAAGTCGTGGATCCGGCGCGTGAATCCAAGGCACAAGAGATCTTCAATCACGTTTACCGTGAAGAAAATTTGGTGGGTTACACCGGAAGCCTTGAAAACCCTGATGCGGTTTACTATGTCAACCTTGCTTGTAACAAGCGCGGACGTGTGACACTTCAGCATAATGATCCGGAAATGGTTGGCAGAGGGCCCACCCGCTCAAACGAAAACTACCGTTGGGTCAATGTGAATGGACGCCAAGAAGAGTACGTAGACGGTAAGTTATTCCACAAATCTCGCTCTGCACGCAGCGAGGTCAAATCTCAAGAGGAACGTATGGCTTTACATAAGTTAGCTATGCAGTTCAACGTTAAACCTAGATACGCAGATAAGAGCCCATCACGCTTTTTGTGATGCAGCGTCAATAGTCGCAAGCGGCTGCGATAGCTGACAAAACCATATTAGATTCACTAGATACCACACATCTTTTATTAAAAAGTGGCCGCCGGTGCTTAGCAGAGTTTCGGCTGATAGGGCTGCGTGCCAGCTAAATAAAAAGGTTTGCGTAACCAAGAATACGGCACCACTCATTGCAATGGCCGGCAGTACCAGTTTCGGAATGTAAATAGCCAGACCGAGAAGCGCCAAAGCTATAAGATCATAAACGCCGATAAGGTTTGATGTGGTTTGTAAATCCCACACTTGGTACATCCAACTCATCAAAGGCGAGCTTTGCACTAAGGGCTCTATTCCCTTGGCTTCTAACAAGGTAAACTTCATGCCACCTATCCAAAGCAGTACCAGCATAGACGGCAATACCGCTATCCACTTTTTCTGGGTGAGTGATAATTTGGTGGGGTTTAACAACATTATACCGGCTGTGGTAAGTGCAAAATATTTAATGATGCCTTGCCCTGAACCTATCGCAGGGAAGCCTCCTAAGTCTGCTATCCACATCGAACTTGATAAGAGGCTTACGAGTGGTATGGCACTAATTGCGATTAGCGACCAAGCAAGTGGTTTACCCACAGATTCTTGTTTAAGGGAAACAAGTGCGAGCATTGAAGCAAATACAAACGCCAAACCTGCAAATAAATTCAATACAGCTGGGGATAATAAGTTGGAGATCTGCAGGAAGTCGGTGACCAGTTCTATGTGTCTGTGATGTCCCATTAACAAAATGCTGGTGCCTAGCAAGCCGCAGGTAATGGCGATTAAAGTTAAGCTGATTTTTAAGTAAGTCTGTGGCTGCATTGTATTTACGTGAATCGTTACAGATGCCAATAGGAGCTGTGAATAAACAAAAAAATTTCGAACAGATTTTTGAAATCAGCATAGTGGAATGCGGAAATCAGAGGATCTTGTTGTGATTGCTTTACAATAGGAAAACGAGTGCAAATTTCGCTACCGGACTTTATACAATAAATTCATTTGACGATGACCAAAGTAAGTGTCACGACGCAGAGTCAATCGTATGGACAAATTGCATTTATGTTTTACTTTGCATGGGCGCACAATATTTAGTTGGAGGATACAGTCATGCCTGAGATGAAGTTATCGTGTGATTGTGGCGCACTGAAGGGAAAGGCCAATATTGCAAAACCTAGCATTGGTAATCGTTTACTTTGCTATTGCAAGGATTGCCGCACATTTGCCGAGCAACTAGGCAAGGGGAATCAAGTGTTAGACCAGTGGGGAGGCTCAGAGGTGTATCAACTGCCTATTAATTCTGTGGAATTTGAGGAAGGTAAGGACAACATTAGTTGCTTACGCTTTGGCGAAAAGGGATTGTACCGTTGGTATGCTAAATGTTGTGATACGCCTATTGGCAATACCTTAGGCGCTAACATGCCATTTATTGGCCTTATCAGCTGCATTTACTGCCAAGACACAAGCAAAGATGCCGTCCTTGGAGAAGTGCTCGGGGCGGTGCATGTAAACTCGGCCACTTCGCCTTTACCTATGGATGATAAACAGAAACAGACGCCGTTTTGGTTGTTTCCACGGATCATTGCCAAGCTCTTAATGTGGAAACTAACCGGAAAGGCCAATCCCAATCCATTGTTTACCAATGGAAAACCGAACTGTCAGCTAACGATTGTGAGTAGTCCTACAGAACTTCCTTGAGCTCTGCGCGATAGCGGCGACTGAAGGGAAGCTCTTGGTTTTGCCTTAGCTGAATTTTTGCATCGCCAGACTCCAGTGGCTCTATGGAAGCGATATGCCCGTAGTTGACCATATAAGAGCGATGCACACGTAGAAACTGGCTCGAATCGAGCTTTGATTCTAGTGACTTCATTGTACCTCGATACGGGTAAGCTCTACCGGCAAGGTGCAAATTTACGTAATTACCGCAGGCTTCAAGCCATTCAATTTCTTGCACGCGAATTAAGAATTCTTTGCCCAATTTTTTTACGAGCAAATGCTCTGGTTGTATTGATGTCTGTTCGTTTGCAGGTGTGGTTTCGCTAGCGTCCAATAAACTGGCTTCGCCTTGCAGTCGAAATAAGATAAAACGATACAAATACACCAGCGCCAGCAGGCTAAAGTAGCTACGAAAATCCTTGAGATATTCGTAAAAAAGCTGTGTTGGCCAGTGTCCAAAATCATAGTAACCACCCGAATACCAGTAGACGACCTTGCGGATCCCCACCATTGCCAGCACGTGTACAATGGAAAACGGAACCGTAAATAAAAGGTGGGCAAGTAAGTGTGTTTTTAAAGATGAAAATTGAATGGGATAGCGTTTGTCAAACATCAACATCAAGGGAACCATACACGCCATAACAACAGCACTACTGCTTTCCCATAATAAAGGTTCCCAGGTTTCAAAGTGTTGACCTTGGTTATCTATGCTAGCAACAGTCATGTTTGCTAGTACCTGCACGGCAAAAAACAGGCACCACATCCCCGTTTCCCATTTGTGTCGATGCTTTAGATAGTTTGCGATGTTTTGCATGTTGTTAATTATGGTAATGACCAGGAGTCAGTTTTATTCCTTTAGTCACAGTAATCAACCATTTATCCCTAATTCTACTCAGATGGTCATTCAAGCATCGAAACGTTTGAATTTCCAGATACTTTGTCCAGCAATCGCTATTATTGGAGAAAAAAGTATGCAAAGAAATGTGACCACTCAAGGGTTAGATGGGCATAACAATTCCGTTAATTCAAGGCGTTATGATATTGATGCAATTAGAGTATTGGCGTTTGCGATTTTAATTCTGTACCACTCTGCCATGTTTTATGTTCAGGACTGGGGATGGCATGTAAAAAGCCAGTATCAAGCTGAGTGGCTGCAAATTCCTATGATGTTTTTTAACCAATGGCGAATGGCTCTGCTGTTTGTTATTTCGGGAATGGCGACATTCTTCTTAGTAAAAAAGTACGGCTCTGGATTCGTTGGCAATCGCTTAAAAATAGTAGGCATACCCTTGCTGTTTGGTATGTTCGTGATTGTCAGCCCACAAGCTTTTTTTGAGGCAAGATTTGAAACGGACTATAACGAAAGTTTTTGGATTTTTTGGCAACACTACGTAGGGTTAAGTGATTGGCCAGCAATGATGAGCAACGGTAGCGACTATGACCTGACTTGGAATCATTTGTGGTATTTGCCTTACATGCTGCTGTATTCCATTGTTATCATTCCTTTTTCAATCGCAAGTGCGAGATTGTCTAAGCATTTAGCATCTCAGTCCATTCCACTACTTTTTTGGATGGTGGTGCCGCTTTTGCCCCTGATGCTGTTGGGCACTTATCTTTTTCCTTTGTTTCCTTACATTGACCATTCCTTCTTTGAGGATGGTTATGCCCATGGTTTGTATTTCACCTTCTTCTTACTCGGGTTTGTACTAATGCACTCGAAGCAGGTGTGGCAGCAATTGTCGAGTAATCGCTGGATTTTGCTCGGCACGAGCATAGTGAGTTTCATTGTGTTCATCAGCATGAATCAGAATTATCCTGAGCAGCCGAATAAACTATACGAACAGAGCTTTTTGCTGGTGCTTTACAGTAATCGTTGGTTTTGGATACTTACGCTGCTCGCGATGGCACATACATACCTCAATCGTCCTGCTAAATGGTTGAGTTACGGTACAGGTGCGGTTTTTACCTGGTATATATTGCATCAATCCATCACCGTTTCTATTGGCGCACTGATCACGCCTTTTTCAGTCGGCGCTTGGTTAGAGCCTATTGTTGTTGTCGGAGGCACTGCACTTGGATGCTTGCTGATTCACCACTTTATCGTGCGCCCTTTGCCTTTTTTACATTTGCTCATGGGACACAGGGATAACAAGGTTGATAGAGGGGCAAAAAAGGAAAGCTCAGGAAAAATGTCAAAACAGCCTGAGGTGTTTCGGGTATAAAATAACTTAAAAAAGTTAACCCACTTTTTTTGTGTGATGCGTTTATTAAAAAAATAAAGAGGATTTATCAATGCATCAACACCTTTATTCTGCTTCTAATAACTCGCACTTGGCCGCTCTGTCTAGAGCGGCATTCTTTGTTGCTATGGCCTGTGGCGTCACCTTAGGACTATTTTGGGTAATGAGTGCATTGGTGGAGAACAATCAAATTCCGCCGGCTGAGCAAACGCCAACAGTTATCATTAATCCCTTGCTCGATGAGAATCTGGATAAACCCATTGTTGAAAAGTCATTACCTGAGCCGCCAAAGGTCATGGAGCCTCCCAAATCAATGCCGCCTAGTGCTGAAGACATATCCAGCTCAGATATGAGTTTTAGTGACCAGTTTGCTTTTGCAGCGCCAGAAATTGGCGGTGACATCGATACTTCGTTTTCAATGGAGTCGGGCGGCGATGCGCGTCCAATTGTGAGAATTGAACCTCGCTATCCTATTCAAGCGGCTCGCGATGGCATCGAGGGATGGGTGCGATTGAGTTTCGATATAAATGAAACAGGAGGTGTCGAAAACGTAAAAGTGATTGAAGCTGAGCCGAAACGAGTATTTAATCGAGAGGCACAGCGAGCCCTGAGAAAATGGAAGTACAAACCTAAAATGGAAAACGGCAAAGCGACGCAGCAAGTGGGACTAACGGTAGAGTTGAGTTTCAAGTTGAGTGAAGAGAGTTAGTAGCAGCGAATTATGAGTTTTGTATTATCACTCAAAAATTTACTACCAGGTACGGTGACCAATGAGTGGTTGATGACTCAATATCGCCTATCTCAAGAAGCGAAATATTTAACGCAGCTGTACAATAACTGCGCGAATGATTTGTATCACTTCTTGCTGACCATGTCTGCGCCAGCGCTGGCTGAGGATATTACCCAGCGCACGTGGCTTAAGGTGATTGATAATCGCAATAAATATCAGGTAGATGGCACATTTACAGGTTGGCTGTTTACTATCGGTCGCCGACTACTCATTGATGAACTACGAAAACAAAATCGCTGGGTCGAATTAGAAGAGGCGACTCTTGCTGACGCTCAAACAACGATTGAATCTGGTAATCGCTCTTTGATGCGCGATTTTGATTCGACGCTGTCACAGCTGCCTTTTTTACAAAGAGAAGCCTTCATCTTGCGCCAGGAAGGTTTTGGTATTCAGGAAATTTGTCACATAACTAGTAGCAATACCGAAGCGGTAAAAAGTAGACTGCGCTACGCCAAAAATTCGCTTAGACAGGCACTGGGGAAATACCATGACTGATAGGCAGGAGCATGGAATCATGCACACGAATTCCGATGAAACAAATCAAATGACTGAACAAACTGATCAGCTGATTGATGCCGCCTATCAACAGCGTAAAAAACAAAATCAAGCACCGAGAAAAGTGCGTTCTCATGTATTGGCGATGGCTGCTAAAAAAGAAAGCAAAACTGTGCGCTTTTCCCTGCATTGGCCATTGTCTGCCGCGGTTTTATCGGTTGCGGTACTGTCTTTGGTTTATATGCAAATCTCTATTTCACCATCGCAAGTGCAATCTAACAGTCCCACGTTATTAACTTTGCACACCATTAACATACAGCCTGAAGTGGGCTATTCCAAACAGGTCGAATACAACGATTTGTTGGCTTCGTTTCAAGAAAAAGAGAGTATTTATGCAGTTACTCAGATATCTGCGCGATTGGCGAGTATCGATGATACTGGCCTGGCGATGGAAACCTGTGATAGTCAGAACTTATTGATTACCGACGAGCTCGCAGAATTGATGGCTCAAAACGCAATGTTGCCACGTGAGCTTAATGTGGGAGACCAAGTCATGCTCGCGCTTTCTGCTCGTGGGCAAATAGTGGAAATACTGAGTGTTGACAAGCCTCTACAGTGTTAGAGGCTGAGTGTCATATCGTGGCGGTGTAAACCCGGCGCGAAACCGTCTTTAGTCACTTGCTGAGTAACAAAACCTACGCGTTTAAAAAACGCTTCCGTTTTCTGGCAGGTATTTAAGTTGACATGGGTAATTGCAGGGTGTTGCCGTATGCGCTCTAGGCGAGCGTTCAATAACGCCAGACCCAGTCCCCGTTTGTGGTGAGTTTGCTCAACCATTCCCCAACACAGATCTGCTGAGTGGCTTTCTTGTACAAAAGCGAACCCGCCACAAGCGACGATTTCGCCTTTTGAGTCTTTGACCACCAGGTACGGCCCAGGTAAATCCAATAAAAAATCGATAAAGTCTTGTCGTTCTACCTCAGAAAAGTACGTTGGTACGTTTGAGTCAAATAGTGCTAAACAAGCATCAAAGTCAACGGAATGGAAATCGCGGTAAGTTGTTTTCATGTGGGCTCTAGAAGATTGCTTGTTTGTCAGGCGTTGCTAAATAGCTTGCGATCGGCATCGGTTGCGCTCTCTTTGCATTCACCGCGAATTTCAATGTTACCGCGCTCCATGTAATTACTCAGGATAAAGTAACCCTCGCGGCAATAACCAGTCAGTTCTAGCTTTGACTCCAGTGCATTAATCGCGCTTTTTTCCAGCTTTTCATCCAAATCTTGCAAGCTTCGGGCACTACCTCTTGATTGACCACGGCCTTCACCACCTCTGCCTTGTCCTCCTTGACCGCTTAGACCCAGTTGCTGGTTGCGGGTAGGACGTTCTTGTAAAAAATTCACGATAAAGACGAACAGCTTACTGTCGTTTTCTTTGATATCAGTGAGAAACTGTTGATTGACGATTTGTTGTTGTCGACTATTGGTAGTGCAAGCCGCAAGGCTCAGACATAGTAAGAACAGGCTAATTTTGCTAATCAAACGCATGTTTCTGCCAATAAATGGAGGTATTTATTGGCAGGTTAGCAGAGGCTACATGCGCTTGTCAGCCTCTAATTTGATTTGCTAATACGTATATTACGCATCACTAAACTAAGCAAACCGAGACCGAACATTAACCAACCCGAGCTGCCACCGCGTTCTCTGCTTACGGTCACTGTGCCCCCAGTAGAGGGCACCACGTAGGCTTCGTAATCATAACTTTCAAGTGGGTTGTAACTCAGATCGCCATCACTGGTATGGTCATAAACAGCTACCAAATGGTCGTTATAGGCGTCATATAACTCAATCATGATGTCGTAGTCATGGCTAGGAAAGCCTGCCAATAATTCGGTATCAACGAAAAACTTATCGTCACTATCGGTGGTATCAATATGGAATACCGATGTTGTGTGATATTCCCTGAAGGTATGGCCATCCCCCAGATACAGCCGCGCATATACGTCACCGTGGCTATAAACAGTATCGACATCAAAACCTAATTCGAAGCGATAGAAGTACCCATCGTGATCCCAGTCTTCAATAAAACGCAGTGTTGCGTCATAAATCCAATATTCGTGGTCGAGAACCACTTGGCTGGCGTCAACTGCAAACGATTTGGCGGGCATTTGTTGCAGGTTAGTGTTATCGGTTTTGTCGTTACTGCTCGCATCGCTACTAAGGTTTTTTTCCGCCTTTTTTAGCGACTGAGTTGGCGCTGAAGATTTTTTAATATTTTCTGTTTCTTTACCCTGGTAGCGCTCAGATGACGATGCTGTCCAAATCTGATTTACAGGCTGAATTGCATCCGCAGATTGTGCAGCGTTCTGAGCAGTATCGTTAGTGTTTGCGGCAACAGATAAGGACACCATTGCTAGTAATGAAATAACGCGAACCATCGTTTTAACTCCTGTGTGAGAATGAGTTAATAATGGATACACAGCGGTGAATAATGACTGAACTCTAGCTAAATATTTGGCTAACCAAATCTGAACCCGTCGTTCAGGTTTGCTGAAAGTAAAGACTAGAGCTACAGGCTCTAAGAAGAAAATCTATCCTATGTGTAAGTTATCTCTGCTCATACTTAAATTCTGCAAGTAAATAAGGATTTTGCTCTATACAGTCGTGCGTTCATAGACAAGCAATAAACGACTGGTTATTCTTGCTTTTTTTACTAGTTTGCCTGGATTTTAATGGCCTTTGCTCGATTATTCCTGCTTCTGTGTGGCATCTCATTAAGCAGTCAGTTATATGCTCAGTGCGAAACCACTGATACCCCAAAAATTCGCTTGGGAATGAGTACAGCCCTAAGTGGTCCGGTGCAATATATTGGTCAGTCTATGCGCGATGGTATGTTGGCTTATTTTGAACGAGTCAATTGTGCAGCCAATCAACACCACTACGAACTTATCGTACGGGACGACGGATACCAACCCGGAAGCGCCTTGGAAAACGTGAAAAAGTTAGTTGAGCAAGATCAGGTGCTTGCGGTAGTGGGAAATGTGGGAACACCTACAGCGAAAGTGGCGGCTCCCTATGTGCAAGAACAACAAAAAGTGTTCTTTGGCGCCTATACCGGTTCCAGTATTTTACGCAACACACCACCAGATCCCTACATTTTTAACTTCCGCGCCAGTTATCGCCAAGAACTCGAAGCCATTATCAATCATGTCGTGGAGTCAGGGATAAAGCCTTCCAGAATTGCATTTTTGATACAAGATGATGCTTACGGCCATACTGGATTCGACGCTGCCTTATCAGTACTCCGTGAAAAGGGTTTTAAACATGCCAATAAGCTGTTGGTAGCGCGCTACCCAAGGAACACCTTGCAAATAGACAAGGCAATTATCCAAATGTTGGATATGCCCAAGTCTCCCAAAGCGGTCATTATCGTTGGAGCTTATGCAGCGGCAGCTAAGTTTATTAACTACAGTCACAATTTGTTTCCAGGCGCCCACTACTACAACTTATCGTTCACCGGTGCGACAGCATTGGGTGAAAATTTAGAAATTGCCAGTAACCGTGTATTTGTATCGCAGGTGGTACCCTACTTAGGTAATGGTTTGGCACTATCGCATGCGTTTAAGGCTGATATGCAAAAATACGTGCCCAGCGGCAGAATTAACGAGATCAGTTTTGAAGGTTACATTGTGGCGAGTCTGCTCGATAAGGCATTGCAGAACAAACAGGTGAGTAGCGCTGATGATATAAAGTTCGCCCTGCGTGACTTGGGTCGGGTAGATATAGGGTTAGGCGAGGATGTGTTACTCAGCAATGAACAGCATCAAGCGAGCCGGCGCGTCTGGTTAATGCAATACAAACGAGGCGAGGGTTTCGTTACTAAGGTGGGATTGAGCAATGACTGAAGATTTATTACCAGCCACCTACCGTACTCCGAAAGCTAAGCAGACTTGGTTTACAATTGTCACTGGTATTACTCTGACCGTAACTTTTTTGACAGCGTTACTGCTCAATTTTTATCAAAGTTTGGCACAAACCAAACACGAAGAAACCCAAAGTTACCTGCACCTCAACAAAGAAATTGTCAAAGTGACTATTGATGAGCATATGCGTGCAGTTGAGTTGGTGGCAGATGAGTTAACCGCAAAACTGGTTGGTGTATCCGGTGACTACAGCGCTATTCAACATCAGGTTAATAACATCGGCTCAATCTACGACGGTTTCATTGGCATCGGTGCAGCCTTTGAACCCTTTGCCGTTTCTGACAGCTTGCGTCTTTTTGCGCCCTATTCTGTGCATTTTGAGAGCGGTTATCGCAGTGAACGCATTGACGCTTATTACGATTATTTCAATATTCAAGCTGACGGAAATTGTACTGGCGACAGTTGGTATAAATGTGCCAAAGCACAAAATGGAGGCTGGCTGCCCATCCAGTTTGATGAAATCAGCAATGCCTGGGTGGTACCCTATACTAAGGCGATTGAAAAAGACGGACAATTACTTGGATATTCCTTAGTTAATGTCGCACTTGATGAAATTGCCTCCCTTATCAGTAAGGTTGATACTGGCGACGAGGGTTATGCCATTATTTTCAACAGCGAATTGCGCGAAACCTATCATTCGCTTTATCCCAACTCGCGCATAGATTCGCAAATTCACTTCTCTGACGTATTTCCCAAGATTGACGTAAACGAAGCAAAGCAACACGGTGAGCACCTTTATGTAGTGGCGAATGAGCTGACCGGGAGTAAATCGTATCTGGATATTGCCCATATCGAATACACAGATTGGTTGATCGCTCTGGTAATAGAGCGCGAATTTTTTGCTCATCACGAGTTAAAAAATGAAGTGCACAGCGTCGCGTCCTATGTTGAGCAAAACCACCATATTCTGCCCTTATTTTGCGTATTAAGTGTGATTTGTTGGGCGGTTTTCATCAGCTCAATGATTAAAATAGGAATACACAATCGAATTTGGTATTCGGCGATTGTCGTTACCGCAACGTTCTTTATCGGTATTGTTTATGTATGGGTGGAGCAGCAAGTTACAGACTTAGATGCTATTTATGGCAGAACGGTGGTTTCCAACGATGCTGACCTAAAGGGATTCATTAAAGATTACAGCAAAGACTCCTTAAAACATCACAAGCCACCGCCAATTTTTATACCTACTGGCATGGCTGTGCAGTCTGTGAAAATGGACAGCGAAAACAATCTTTATGTCAGTGGTTATGTGTGGCAGCGTTACTTGCTCAGCAATGACTTTGATATAGAAAAAGGCGTAGTTTTTCCTGAATCCCGTGAGTCCATTATCAAGCAAGTCTATGAAAATGACTCAGCCGAATACAAAACCATAGGGTGGGAGTTTCACGTTCTACTTCCTGAACACTTCGATTATGAAACTTATCCGTTTGATAAGCAGCTACTAGGGCTTCGCGTTTGGCCTAAAGATTATCAAGCTCACGTTATCTTAACGCCTGATTTAATGTCATATGACAGCATGAATACCAGTAGTAAGCCAGGTCTCGAAAAAGACTTTGAGATCGCCGGTTGGCGAGTAGAGCGAAGTTTCTTTGACTATCACTTTAATGATTTCAACTCCAATCTGGGGATAACCGATAAGGCTAATAAAACGCATGTGCCTGAGCTGCATTTTAACATAGCCATCACCCGTAATTTTATTGACCCCTTTGTGTCCTATCTATTCCCGGTCATTATCGTATTGTTAATGCTGTACGCAGTGTTGTTAACCAATTCAAAAGACGAAAGTCGCATTGGGTTGGTGGGTTTTAATGCGCTGGAAGTGCTGGCCTCAGCCTCGGCTCTGTTCTTCGTTGCATTGCTCGCACACGTTGAATTGAGATCCCACATCGGTGCCAATGAACTGATTTATTTAGAGTATTTCTTTATAGTCGCCTATATCATGATTCTGATTGTGTCCGTTAACTCGATACTCTTTAGCTGGGGGATTAACATCAGGCTCATTCAATACCAGGACAACAATATCCCGAAACTACTATATTGGCCGGTGTTGGGCGGTCTGTTGTTCAGCTTCACCTTATTTGCGTTTTGGTGATGAGGTGTTTTAGCAACACTCATGGTCTGTAGGATGCGCTTATCATTGTGAAAGTGCATTTTGGAAAACGATAATGTATTAATTTCCATAATCGAACTTTGCTTTTTCGATTAAATAAATAAATACTAGGGGCATCATTGATTGCCCCTTTTTATGAATGGAAGAACAATTATCCCTGTCGGTAACAGACAACCCTCACCTTACCTTTAGCAAAGAATATTTAGTCGTTGCGCAAAATGCCTCTGGTAGAAATTTAAACGTTCCAGTTTATCGCTTTAAAGGACATGCGCCAGGCCCTAAGGTTTATGTACAGAGTTCCATTCACGGTGCCGAGGTGCAGGGCAATGTTGTCATTTATCAGCTTATTCAGGCGCTCAAAACGGCGCGACTGAAAGGGGAAATTATCCTTGTGCCCAATTGCAATCCGGTGGGCAGTAATCAAAAATCTGGCGAGTATACGCTTGGACGTTTTGATCCGGTGAATGGACAAAATTGGAACCGAGCTTACCATTATGATGCGCAGCTGATTCAGCGCTTTATCGATAAGGTGAAACCCGATGAAATCCTGGCTGAAATTAAGGCGGAATTTCGCGCTCACATTAAAAGTGGTATTGATGAGGTGCTCTCGAGAACTTGGGGAGTTGGGCTAGCTCAGCAATTGAACCTCAAGTTGCAACGCTTTGCGTTTGATGCTGACATTGTATTGGATTTGCACAATGGACCGGTTTCATGCCGGCACATTTACGTACCTGAGTATGCCCGCGAGTCGGCACAGTATTTTAATATTCCGAATGTCATTCTCATTCCCAATGTCTTCGCTGGGGCGCTAGATGAAGCGACTTTCTGTCCTTGGTGGCAGCTTAAGGATGCGTTATCAGAGAAGTATCCAAAACGAGATTGGGATTTTGGCATTGAAGCGTTTACGGTTGAGATGGGATCTCAAGAAGTTATCGAATTTACTTCAGGTGCCTATGATGCCAAGGGAATTTTAGCCTATTTGACCTATAAAAATTGCTTTCCTAAAGACAGTTTTCTGCCGGTTGAAATTACCCGTTACGCGGTAATGCTCAAAGATTACAAAATTATGTACGCACCCACCGGTGGTATTGTGGAGTATCTTGCTCAGCCCGGTGTGTTTGCCAAAAAGAACAGTGTAATGGCAAGGGTACTGAATGTGGATGAGTTGGAGAACGAGCGCGCGGTTAGTGAAATTAAAGCGCCATGTGATCTCATTCCCATCTTACATTTTCCTTCAGCAAGCGTTTTAGGTGGTACCCAGCTTTACAAGTGCTTCACAGAGTTTTTTGAGCTGTAGCGACAAACACTAACAAGATGAAATAGCGGGTTACCGCGTCGCACGCAAACGCTTCAGCCAAATGCTTGCATTAAGTGAAGTTAAAATGGACTCGGCTTCTTTAAAGTGTGTTTCAGCAGCAAACGTATCCGCCTTGTCACGCATTGCCCGATAGAGCTAATAATGAGCATATGCCATCGGTAACGAATTCTTAGGCGTCACCGTTGCAAGTTGTTCGAGTAAATCCAGTAGTTTATCTTCGCAACCATTTCTAATTTGCACGTACAAATGAATACACAGAATACTGGCAATCGATATATCGTTATCAGACGTGGATTGCAGTGCTTCTGAGGACAGCACCTCCGCCAGCTCTATCTGACCGTTTGCGGCTTCTATTGCGGCTAAATAAGATTTGGCAACGTTGATACAGCGAGAATAACCCGACATTTCAGCAACCTGCAGAGACTCGCGACATAAATCACGCGCAGTGTTGCCATCACCTAAGGGTAAGATCGCCGCACCTTTCAGTTGCAGTCCGGTACATAAGAATAATTGCTTTTCAATGGCGGGCGAGTCCGGTGAGCATTCGCGAATGCAAGCGTCTGCGCTATTAACGGCACATTCAAGCTGTCCCGTACTCAGGTAATACAATGCATTGGTACTGTGAAAATGCGCCTTTTCTTTACCGGAATGCTCAATAAGTTGCTCGCAGGTATCGAGCGTAGTGCGACACTTTTCGAAGTCAAAATCAAACAAATAAGTAATTGCCAAGCCAAGCCCAGTTGAGAAAAGCAATTCTTGATTACCTGTATTGAACGCTTTTTGTTGTGCTTTGAGAAAGAACTTCTTGGCGCTTTTTTGTTGTCTTTGAATGACATGAGCGTAGCCTAATTTAGTGTAAAAGCTCGCCATAATTGCGTTGGGCATACCAGAGTGAAAGGTCGATTTAATGAGACTGATGGCGAGTTTGAGCTTGCTACTTATCAACAGATTGTAGAGCAAACTATCGTTGTGTAATTCGTTAACAAGTAGGTCGCGATTCTTTTCGCTGGAGTAGGTTTCTGCTTCTGTAGAGAGGATTAAGGCCTCAAGCTCGCAATCCAAAGCCTCGGCAAGCTTTTTTAGGTTATTGACCTTAACGCTCGGAGTTGCGCCATTGATCCAACGTGTCAGACTTTTTTCGCTTACGCCTATGACAGAAGCTAGCCAAGAGTGTTTAACGTTTCGTTCTGTAATCAGTTGTTGTAGCTGTGAGCGATTTAAAATTTCCGTTTTCAACGTATTCACTTACCATTCGGCTTTTTTATATCTTGCCCGTTGAGCGTATTGTCTTGAGTTATTACAAATATGTCCCCTAATGTCCGTTGTGCATGAGCCAAAGCGGTTTTAGAATTCGCGCTTACCTTTAAACGAACAATTAGAGCAAGAAAGTTCGCACTTTAAAATGGAATAAAAGGAAAGTAAAACATGAAAAGGTTACAGATTTTAACGTTAATTAGCTTGCTTATACTGAGTCCAACGGCTATTTCTGAGGAATCTGGTTTTAGGCTGGGAATTGAACTGGGTACTGGTAATGTGCAAGTGGATGCTGAAGACACTATTCTAGATTTGCCCAATGACGACGGGTTTGGGGTTGGCTGGGAAGTGCAGTATCGCTGGGCAAACAATATGGTTGCGGCCCTTAATTTTTCTAGTATGAGCGATGATTTTCTACTTAGCGGTTTAGACCATTATTCGACTTACCAGGCGTCCTTAATGCTGGGCTATGCATTGCCACTGAATGATACAATCAGTCTAGTACCTATGGTGGGGATTAACGATTGGGAAGTGAAAGAGCAAGAGGGCTTCATTCTTAATCCAGGACCCGAAGACGAAATTATTTTCGAAGGTACTGACATAACTGCCAAAGTAGCGGTCGATGTGGCGTTATCTGAGAGTTGGCGCTTGTCACTATCTTACGCTTACACAGATACGGATGTTGGATCTATTAGCAGACAGATGTTTGGTTTAGCTTATCAATTTTAAAGTGGCATAAAAGAATTGTTTGCGTGTCACTTATTTTATGGGTTTATTGGTGCACGCAATAACAATACAGCACTAGGTCATGTTCGTGAATGATTGCGAATGTGGCTTAGTGCTGAATATTAATGGCCACTACAAGTCGAAAAGCCAACGAATAACACTCTCGAACTCATCTGCCCAGAATGACTCACTGTGACCTCTGTCGGCTACCGTTTTTACACTTAGGTTGTGTTGTGGATGAGTCGAGTGCTCTATTTGGTGCACCATGCGCTGGAAGCCCTCGACCATCGCTTCACTCTCTTGCATCCCCATTAAAAAATACAATTTGGTATCGTGTGAGGCAGGGCAGTCTGATGTAAATTTGAACACTTCCTGCGAAAACCAATAAGACGGTGACAATATGCCTGCCTTAGCAAATACGTCATTGCGTCTGTGCACGGCGTAGTGGCTCATTAGGCCGCCCATAGAGCTGCCAATAACACAGGTATTTTGGCGTTCTGGAAGTGTGCGAAAGTGCCTATTGATTTTCGGGCGTAGCTCGTCGGCAATAAAATTCAGATAGTCATCGCCTTCGGCGGAACCATAATCCTCATGTGACCAAGGACTCAGTTCATTTACTCGTGCATTGTTGCCGTGGTCTATCCCCACCACAATCGCTTTGAAGTGGGTCTCGTTGGCTAAATGATTCAACGTTTTATCCACTCGCCATTCGCCGGAGAACGAGGTGCTTGCATCGAACAGGTTTTGCCCGTCATGCATGTATATCACCGGGTAATGACGCTGGCTTTGATGGTATCCTGGAGGCAGATAAATACGCACCGTTCGAGAACGGTTTAAGCTCCAAATCGTAAAATCGGGTGTGATGATTTCAACTTGTGAACTTGCCGTACTGTTTTCGGTGGAAGCAGCCTTTATCGTGGTGATGTTTTCGATGTTGTGTCTCTTGGCGCTAAATCGCGAATGGATTTCAATTCAGCTTAAAGAGTTGGGCATTTCGATGGACTTTTCAAGGAGTATATTGGAAAAGCCATAAAATCGCCTTGGGAAACTGGCGCCGCCAAGAGGCTTCATTGTGGTCTCCCTCTGGCTCCACATTAGCAAAAAAGCTGACTGAATCTTGCTTGCGTAGCAATGCCACCATACTTTGCAGCGGTTGCACCATGCCAACACCTTCGTTCAGTCCAACGTTAATGTATAACCTGTGTTGGCTAGACAGCGGATTGGCGAGGGTGTACTGATAAACACTTTCTGAATACCAGTAAGAAGGCGAGAAAATCCCGGCCTTGCCAAAGACGTGTGGGTACCGGTGGATTGCATAGTGTGAAATTAGCCCACCCATTGAAGAACCAAAAATAGCGGTATTTTGGGTATCGGTTAAGGTGCGATAGTGTTGGTCAATGTAGGGTTTTATAGTATTGACGATGAAGTCTAGGTAAGCATCTCCTTCAGCTTTACCAAAGTGTTCGTTAGGCCATGGACTCAGTTCATTCATGCGCTTTTCAGCGCCATTATCTATACCGACTACAATGAGTTCAAAGCCCAGGGTTTTTGACAAATGATTAAGTGACTCATCGATATTCCACTCACCCGCATAGCTGGTGGCAGTGTCAAAAAGGTTTTGAGCATCGTGCATGTATAAAACGGGGTAAGCTTTGGCGCTGCTCGCGTAATTGGGCGGTAAATACAAACGTACTGTGCGCTGTCTTTGCAACGCGCTTATGGTGAATGGTGCTTCTAATACAATAACATTGTCTGCTGCGGTAGCGGGTTTGTCGTTTGCCGACACTATTTGCGACAGTGTCCACAAGCACCCAAAAATGCCAAGCTGCAATAGTCTATTCATGCAGATACTCTTATCGTTAACGTTGAAAGGGAGCACTAACCAAAAAACTGATACGCCTCAATAGTACCCACCACAATTGCAGTACCATCAGCCACTAAGGCACAAGGTATTGCGTGACGACTATGTTTAATGCCAACTACACCAAAGTAAACCGCTAAAACGTAAAAGGTCGTTTCAGTAGAGCCTTGAAAAATGCCCGATAGCCGCCCGGCAAAAGAATCAGCGCCATGCACTTGCATCGTTTCTACCATCATGGCACGAGCCCCTGAACCTGACAGAGGCTTCATTAGCGCAGTGGGTAATGCGTCGACAAAGGTAGTGGCAAATCCCATGCTGGCAAAAATCCACGCGATGCCATCGACTAACAACTGGATCGCGCCACTAGCGCGCAGCACGCCAATTGCCACGAGCATGGCGAGTAAATAGGGGATGAGTCTAATAGCTTGCTCAAAGCCTTCTTTAGCACCTTCAATAAATAAGTCGTAAGCATTGAGTTTTTGTCGGTGAGCACTGGCGAATACGCCGATGATAAAACTGAAAATAAGCAAGTTGGCTAACAGTGCTGATTGCTCACCTACTAGGCTAGCTGGCAAAGTAACGAAATAAACCAACAAGGCCGCGATCACCGAGAAGAATACGGCGCCATAAAGCAACACAGTTTTGTGTAGTAGATTAATTTTTTGCACCATGGCAACGGCTATCAGCCCCGCGATTGAAGAGCATGATGTGGTAATTAGAATAGGTAAAAACACGTCTGTAGGACTGGCGGCGCCTTGCTGGGCACGGTAAACAAAAACAAACACTGGAAACAGTGTCACAGATGAGGTGTTCAGTACCAGAAAGAGTATTTGAGCGTTGCTGGCGGTGTCTGGTTTTGGATTGATGGTTTGTAAATCTTGCATGGCTTTGATGCCAAGCGGTGTGGCGGCATTGTCCAAGCCCAATGCGTTGGCCGACAAGTTCATGGTAATAGAGCCAATAGCAGGGTGGTTTTTAGGTACGTCCGGCATTAGCCTTTGAAACAGAGGCGTGAGCAGCCTAGCCAAACGTTCAATCCAGCCGTTGTGCTCGGCAATTTTAAAAATACCCAACCATAAACTCAGTGCACCAACCAGTCCTATAGCTAACTCCACAGTTAATTTAGACATGTTAAACAGGGAGTCGATAAGCTGGGAAAAGATGGCGTGGTTGCCAAGCAGCAACCATTGGTAGGCAGACGCGATAGCTGCAATAAAGAAAAACGAAAGCCAGATGCGATTTAGCACGAAAAAACGCTCGGTTATTCTACGAAGTAAGTGCCCCAACCATCGTAAAACACTTTGTGTTTCTCTGCGATAGATACCAACTTATCAGTGTCTTTGTTGATTTGTTCTATATCTAGTGGACGTTCGATAATGGCGTCAAAACTGAACAGTTCACCACCGTCATCTAGTACAAATTCTTCTGCATCCGTGACTTCAAAACCCGCCTTAAATGCGTCCACGGCGGCCTTCTCGAGATGATCGAAATTCTTACTTGCAAAGTGATGTTCTATGGTGTGCTTTTTTTCTGGGTGACTACCATCGTTGAGCAGGGCTTCTACCGTTTCCTGATTGAATTCATACCAATCTTGCAAGGTGTTGTGTTCTGGCATGGGATGATGCTCCGTTATTGTTATGCTTTGCGGGTAGCTTGCTTACAGGATAGCAAAATCCTCGTTAATTTATTGGGCTTTTTCTAATTGCGCAACTTCTTCGTTAAGTTCCGCTATTCGCTGCTGCATACCTGAACGAAAATGTTCGCTCCACTCTTTAAGGCTTTTGCTGTCGTCGACGACTTCAGGTTTGCCGATTTCAATAATCAACACACCATTATTCCAGCGATTAAGCTTGATTTTGTTGTGTAATTCACTGGCGCAAAAAGTGATGACCGGCTCGTTTGCCGAGCGAGCGATGCGAAATGCCCCTAGCTTGAATGGCAATAAGCCTCTGCCATAACTGCGCGTCCCTTCAGGGAATAGCCAAATTCGCAATCTGCGTTTCTTTATTTTACTTACGGTCGCTTTAATCGTATCCGACGCTTTGCTGGCATTTTTGCGGTTGATTAAAATGTTGCCTGATACCCAGTACACCCAGCCAAATACGGGGATCCAAATTAAACTCTTTTTACCAATGGTGACTGTGCCGTTGGGCACAGCACCACTTACCGTGATGAGGTCGTAGCTGTTCTGGTGGTTGCAGATAATGACGCCTGATGTCTCAGGCAGGTTTTCCTGACCTCTAACAATGATCCTTAATCCCAGAAGGCGTGAAATAGACCCGTATAGTTTACCACCGACTAACACATTGTCTCGGTGAAATGGACGCAAAATGCACACCGTAATCAAACAAATGTTAACGAATAGGAAATAAACAAAAATGGCAGGAATTCGGATTAGGGCGATCACTAGGGGTCTCTTTGAATAACAATCGCGCAAGTATAACGGGTAAAATGCAATAAGCTTGTCTGATCTCTTGTGTTTTATTGCATATCCCTTTGATTGTTCATAAATTACCTGTTTTTTGCATGAAAAATATTCATTAAAGGAAAATAGGGAGTAGGCGATACAACTTTAGTGGGGAGTAGGTGGTGAAATGGCTAAAAACGCGCTAGTCTTTATCCATAATTACAAGAACACATTGTTGGATTTATTCGCTATTTAAGTCATAGGGACAATAAAGCTACATCCTTTAGTCTTGGCTTATTAAGCGCCAACAACCAATAGATAATAAACAGGGCAATTCCATTCATGCAAACGTTTAAACATGAAGACTTAGACTCAGAGATTTTGAACGATCTCTTGGAAGAGATTAATGAGCTTTATGAAGCCAGTGAACAGACCTTAATTGAACTGGAGATAAAGCCAGAAGACAACGAATTACAACGCTCCCTGTTTCGTTCCATTCACACAATAAAAGGCGACTTGGGAATGGTGAATTTCTCACCTTTGATTCCCCTGTTACAGCACGTAGAAGACTTACTCGACTTTTTGCGCAACGGCAACATCAGTTACACCAGCACCATGAGTGATCTGGTTTTATTGACCTTGGATCGCGTGAAGATTTTCGTGGAAAGCTGCATCAATCAAGGTGAAGCACAGTACGATGATCAGTTGTTCAAACAGTTAGTGCAGCATATCAGTCGCATTAAACCTAATAACCAAGCCCAGCACGAAAAATTGCTGGCCGAAACTGTCTTATTATTAGACCCAACACTGGATGCACGTCCCGAAGTCAATGAAGAGACGATGCCTGAGTTGGACGTCGTCGACGAACCCGTTACGCCTACCAATGAGGTAGCGGTGCCGCTTGCCAACGTTGGTGTGACCAACGAAATGAGCAAGGAAAAGCAAACCGACATCATATTTTTTAGAGCGCTGATGGAGCCCATTGAAGCGCGCTCAATGTATTGGGCGGGTCGTGGTGATCGCATCGCAAAAATGGCGATGCTGATGAACAAAATGGAAGGCGAACCGATAGATACCGAACAATTGTTGGTGGCCTGTTACGTACACGATTTTGGCATGGCGTTCATGCCACTGTCAGTCCTGCACAAACGCGATAGATTGGAAATCGCGGAATTCAATTTGTTGCGTTCTCACGTTTATAAGAGCTCGCGCTTACTTGAGCATTTAGATCAGTGGAACGAGGCGCGCAAGATTGTAATGCAACACCACGAGCGCTGCGATGGCTCAGGCTATCCTTTGGGACTTGAAGAATCGGATATTTGTGAAGGAGCCAAGTTACTGGCGATCCTAGACACCTTTGATGCGCTGACCCACTATCGTGCGCACGACACTCACAGAAAGCGTCCCAAGAAGCGCGCAGTTATCGAAATGAACAACTTGCCTGAAGGACAGTACAGCAAACGTTGGCTAGCAGTGTTTAATAAAGCAATGGCGACCTTGCTCACGAAATAAAGGCCAGAATTGTCGGTTTACAAAGGAGTGTAAAAACCATGGCAAATTCAGATAACAAAACAATTATTTACCGCGGACAAGACATGACGCGAATGGAAACATTCGTCGCCGCAGCCTTCGCGTTTTGTCTGAGTATGCTTGCCATATCCGTCGACTCAGTCCCCTCAAACTTCGAAGAGTTTTTCCTCGCCGCTAAGAGCATTCCTGGGTTTGCCGCCAGCTTTGCCATAATCGTGTGGATTTGGTACGACCATTCTCAGTGGTGTCGTCGCTACGGTTTAGAAGACGGTGCTGCGGCACTACTTAGTTGCATACTGGTGTTCTTGGTTCTTATTTATGTATACCCGCTTCGAATGATGATGCAGGGGCTATTTGGTTTTCTCAGTAATGGCTATTTCCCATTCCCAATGCAGTTTGAACAGATTTGGGAGGTGCGCTTTATGTTTGCATTCTACGCAACGGGCTTTCTTGCATTGTGCATTACATTTTATTTTTTGTATCGACACACGCTTAATCTTGAACAGCAACTGGCATTAACCGAAGACGAAATTAAAGAGTTGAGCGACCGCAGAAATAGCTGGTTTGGCGTTGGTTGTGTGTGTGTATTGAGCTTAGCCATTGCGCTACTGGTGCCGGTCAAATATATCTCCCTCTCGGGATTCGTTTATTTTCTCAATTTTCTAGTGTTTTATTTCGCGCATCGCGAGCAAAAATAAACCACAACAAGGCGTTGCCGGCTAACAAATTTTGCCGCTTTTGAGACGACAATTGCCGTATTTATTCGGCTTTACACTCTTTACCTTTTCTTTACATATAACTCATTGAATTTATTAGATTAAAATCATTTTCTTTTGGCGTGTTTTTTGCCATTTAAGGTGGCATTTGACATGTTAGGAGAAACTTTATGAATGCAATATCTGGTTACGGTGGATTTGATCCACAACAAATGATGCAAAAAATGCAGGACAAACTCAGTACCGCTGATGTCGATGGTTCGGGCGGAGTGAGCAAAGCGGAACTGACCGAGTTGGCACAAGCGGATGGCAAGCCTACGCATATGATGGACAAAATGTTCTCAAAAGCCGACGCCAATGGTGATGGCGAGTTAAGTGAACAAGAGCAGCAAGAAATGTTCACCAAGATGGAAGAGCGAATGGCGCAAATGCAATCCGGTGGCTTTGGCGCAATAGGTGCCTATACCGATGCGCAAGATAGTTCTTTTAAAAGCTTGCTAGAGTCATTGCAATCTAACAGTGACGACGACAAAGAGAAGGACGATTTACAAAGCGCAATAGACAAGTTGCAACAACAAGGTGGGTATGCGGGACAAGCCGCGTCAATACAGCAATTCAACGAGATTGCACCACCTATTGACGTATTTGCCTGATTGTTGGACATCGGTTAATTTGGCAACCGTAATAGCAATCGGTTGCCTTTACTTCTTTTACAATAGGCTGACTCGCCTAAGATCGAATAGTTTATAGCTTTCTAGTTCTTGATTTGTCGGTGCCTGCAATGCGAATATGCGAGTAAGATTAATTGCTTGCAGTGACCTATGTTAAAACGCTTTATTTTTGTGCTCTTGGCAACCTTTGCACTCGCTGGATGCGGCCAAAATGGCGCGCTCTATTTACCTGATGCACAAAAACAAAATCAACCTGCGACAGAGCAGACTGATGAGTCTGCACAAACCAATTCAAACCAAAACACAGAAACTGAACAAGAGTAGCAAACATTGGATTATTTTCAGTATCAGAACAATCAACTCCACGCCGAACAAGTCCCTGTAGCCGATATTGCAAAGCAACACGGCACGCCTTGTTATGTATATTCACGCGCCACCATCGAGCGTCACTGGAAGGCGTTTGACAAGGCTGCCGGTGATCATCCCCACATGATTTGTTATGCGGTAAAAGCCAATTCTAATCTGGGTGTATTGAGTGTTATGGCAAAGTTGGGTTCTGGCTTTGACATTGTTTCTAGCGGTGAACTAGAGCGAGTGATAGCCGCAGGTGGTGACCCTAAAAAGGTGGTGTTCTCGGGCGTAGGTAAAACGTCAGAGGAAATCGCACTAGCACTGAATTATGAGATCCACTGCTTTAATGTTGAGTCGCCTGCCGAACTGGATCGGATTAATCAGGTGGCGGGTGAGCTTGGTAAAATTGCACCTATCTCCATTCGCGTTAACCCTGATGTCGATGCTAAGACACACCCTTATATTTCTACGGGACTCAAAGCCAATAAATTTGGCATTGCCCGGGAAGAAGCGATTGCGATTTACCAAAAGGCGCACGCACTGCCTAACTTGCTAGTTACGGGCATGGACTGTCATATCGGCTCTCAATTAACCGATATCACGCCATTTGTTGATGCACTCGATCGCTTGTTGGTGCTAGTAGATGAATTAAAAGCATTGGGTATAGAGATTAAACACCTGGATGTCGGTGGCGGCTTGGGTGTGCCTTATCAAGATGAAACGCCTCCTCACCCAGACCAGTATGCCGAAGCGTTGGCGACTCGTATGCGTGAACGTCCAGAATTGATGCTTATTTTTGAACCTGGCCGCGCCATCATGGCTAACGCTGGGATATTGGTCACTAAAGTTGAATATTTAAAGCAGGGCACTGAGAAAAACTTTGCGATAGTGGATGCCGCGATGAATGACTTGTTACGCCCTTCTTTGTATGCAGCTTGGCAAAACATTATTCCTGTACAACAAAATGACAGACCAGTCGCGACCTATGATGTAGTAGGGCCGATTTGTGAAACGGGCGACTTTCTAGGCAAAGACCGTGAGTTGGCTATAGCACCGGAAGACTTGTTGGCGGTTAGGAGTGCAGGTGCTTATGGGTTTGTCATGGCTTCAAATTACAACACCAGAGCGCGCCCAGCGGAAATTCTAGTGGATGATACGACGGTACATGTGGTGAGAAAGCGGGAAACTTTGCAAGAATTGTGGAAAGACGAGTACAAACTCCCGTAAACTAGAAACAGAACACAAAAAAATAAAAGCTAGATGTTAATTCAATTTTCAAAGATGCACGGATTGGGTAATGACTTTATGGTCATTGATAACTTGACCCAAAACGTGTTCTTTTCCAAAGAAAAAATCACCCAGTTGGCGGATCGCAACTTTGGTGTGGGGTTTGACCAAATGTTATTGGTAGAGCCTCCCTACGATCCGGATCAAGATTTCCATTATCGCATTTTCAATGCGGACGGTTCGGAAGTGTCTCAGTGTGGCAATGGCGCACGCTGCTTTGCTCGCTTCGTAAGAATGAAGGGCTTAATCAACCGCAACAAGATCACCGTGAGTACCAAGAATGGTAAAATGGTGTTGTATCTCGAAAACGATGGTCGTGTCACCGTGAATATGGGGCGTCCTGATTTTCGTCCAGCTAATATTCCCATGAAAGCGAATAAACAAGAATCGACTTATTTGATTCGAGCTGGTGACCACACGGTCATGGCTGGTGCTGTGGCGTTTGGAAATCCACACGTAGTAACGGTCGTTGACGATATTAATACCGCACCTGTGGAAGAGCTTGGTCCGTTATTGGAAAGACATGAACGTTTCCCTGAGGGGGTAAACGTGGGCTTTATGCAAGTGATAAACGCTAAACACATCAAGTTACGGGTATTTGAACGTGGTGCTGGCGAAACCCTGGCGTGTGGTAGTGGTGCTTGTGCGGCGGCAGTCATTGGACAGCTGCAGGGTAAACTAGATAGAGATGTAACAGTTGAACTTCCGGGCGGCAGCTTGAAAGTTCGTTGGCAAGGTAACGACAGCGTCGTTAAAATGACTGGCTCTGCAGAGCACGTCTTCGATGGCAATATTGAAATATAATGAGTGATAATAAAAATAATACCGCAGAGATCAATCTGCCCCAGCACAGCGAGTTAAGCCCAGAATGGGTGAAAGATTATTTACTCGCCAACCCGGACTTTTTTAATCGTTATCCCATTTTGGTTGAAGAGCTGAACATTCCTCACGACCAACGTGGTACGGTTTCATTAGTAGAGCTACAAAGCCAACAATTGCGTGGCAAGGTGCAGGAGTTACAAGGCAAAATTTCCCAGTTGATGTCGGTCGCTAAACAAAACGAACGCATCTATCGGATCTATGCTGACTTGAATCTCGCATTATTCAACTGTCGCTCAATGCAAGAGATTTTAGCGGCATTGAATAAATCGATTTGCGATGAACTCAACCTACAAGCCGTGAGTTTGAAACTGTTTTCAGGTGAAGACGCCTTTCCTGAAGCGCAAAAACAACACTTCGTCACGCATCGTTTGAAGCAAAAGGACTTTTTCTTTGGCCGTATGACCCAAGAAGAAACTGAACAGTTGTTTCCCGACACTAACGTAAGTTCCGTGGCAATCATGCTATTGAAACACGAGACTGAAGTAGGGCTTTTGGTGATTGGAAGTTATGAGGAAGACCACTTTCATCCGGATATGGATACCTTGTTAATTCAGCAGCTACAGCAAATGTTGAGTTTGTTACTGCCGAAAATTTTAGCGGATTAACCGCCACTATGGCGCAGCCTAATCCACTGCATCCCGCCATCCATGATTTCCTGGGTTTCTTGAAATACGAACGCAATCTTTCCGAGAAAACCCAGGAAAACTATCAAAGACAATTATTGGCCATTGCCGAAATACTCAATATTGAGTATTGGCATCATTTGAACACTACTCATGTAAAGAAGGTGTTGGCTAATGGCCACAAAACCGGGTTATCTGCAAAGAGTATTGCGCTTAGATTATCGGCACTGAGGAGCTTTTGTAAGTTTTTGGTTGCACAAGGTGTCTTGAGCAAGAACCCAGCGAAGGCAGTGAGTGCACCTAAGCAAGGGCGTCCGTTACCCAAACAATTAAACGTAGATGAAGTAGGTCAGCTGTTAAACATTGATGAATCATCGGTGTTAGCTACCAGAGATAAAGCGATGATGGAGCTGACTTATGGCTGTGGTTTGCGTTTAGCGGAGCTGACCAACCTTAACCTCAAAGACATTGAAGATGGTGGCCGCCAACTGAGAGTAATGGGAAAAGGCAGCAAGGAACGTATTTTGCCGCTTGGTAATGTGGCCAGAAATGCGCTTAAAGAATGGTTGAAGGTGCGCGGCCAGATGATCTCTGACACTGAGAGCGCCGTATTTGTAAGCATGAGGCAGCAGCGTATAAGTTCGCGTCAAATCGCCAAGCGAATGAAACTATGGGCGCAAAAACAGTCGGTTGGTCAGCAAGTACACCCGCATAAATTACGTCATTCGTTTGCCACACACATGCTTGAATCCAGTGGTGATTTAAGAGCCGTACAAGAACTTCTGGGGCACGCCAACTTGTCGACAACACAGATCTATACGCACTTAGATTTCCAGCGTCTCGCATCTGTTTACGATGAAGCGCATCCGCGAGCGAAAAAAGACCCTAAAAAATAAAGATTAATTTTAATGATCATCTACAAATCCCTAGCGCCTATCAAAGCCATCACTTTTGACCTAGACGATACCTTATACCCGAATCATCAATATATCATCGCTGCGGAAAAAGCCTTGATGCAGCACATTACGCACCGCTTTCCTGCCTTTGCACAAATGGGGCGAGCCACTTGGCGTGCCATGCGCAAACAGGCTATTTCGCAAGACCCACGATTGGCAAGTGATATGATTGTATTGCGCAGAAAGGTATTGGCATTGCTGTTTACCGAGTTAGGCGTAACCGCTGACCAATGCCAACAAGAAGTAGAACTGGCTTACGATGTATTTTATCGAGCACGAAGCGACTTTGACGTCTTGCCTGAATATTTATCGTGTTTATCTCAGTTAAGTCAAAGACTGCCTCTGGTGGCTATCACCAACGGCAATGTGGATTTAGCGCGAATTGGCATTGAGCCTTATTTTGCCAAGTCGTATCACGCCAGCGTAACCCAACCTGCTAAGCCGCACCCATGCATGTTTCAGTTGGCCGCAGAATACCTAGCGCTACAGCCGCAGCAAATCCTACACGTAGGTGATAATTTAGAAAAAGACGTATGGGGAGCGTTAAGAGCCGGTTATCAGGCTGCGTGGTTCGCTGACGATAGAGAAATGCACCTGCAACGCGAGCCAGCAACACTGTTACCTCATGTCCAGCTTAGTTCACTTAACGACTTACTCACTCTTACTGCGCAGGCCTAAGCTTATTTACTAGGCAATTGAAAATAAAAGCGGGTGCCCTTTCCAACTTCACTTTGCACTCGCAATTTGCTGCCCAGCAAGGCTAGCGTCTTTTGACAGATAGCTAGACCGAGTCCGGCGTGTTGCACGCTGTCAGCTTGAGTATTAGTGGCTTGATAACGTGCTTCAAAAATAAAGCTAAGCTCATTTTCGGCTATGCCAACCCCTGTATCCTGAACAGCAATTTCTATCATGTCAGCTTGCGTAGACATTTCTAAAGTAATGGCACCTAACTCAGGTGTGTGCCTAATAGCATTCTCTATAAGGTTTGTAAGTACTCGCTCTAATTTGCCAATATCGGCGTAAACCAAATGGCCAAATTGTGCGGGTTCAACCTGTAACCTAATGTCTTTGGCTTTGGCCTTCAGTGCAAATTTTGCCGCGACATCATGCATCAATTCTGCAATGGGGAAGGGTTCACAATTTAAGGTGACCTGTCCTGCCTCGATGTAGGTAAGGTCGAATATCTGATCGATGAGGCGCTTTAAGTTTTGCGCATTTTTTAAGGAGATATCGATGAAGCGCTTGCGATCTGCCCCAGATAAGTTGTCATCATTGATAGCGAGAGTCTCGATATAACCTTGCAGATTTGCAAGTGGGGTACGCAAATCGTGTGACAGGTCAGCCAACATGATCCGGCGACTTTCGTCTAGTGTTTGCAACTTGTTAAATTGCGCATCGATATGCGCCACCATGTCATTAAAGGCACAGCCGAGTTTTTGAATTTCATCAATGCTGTCCCGGCGCCACGGATGCGGTTTAAATTTGGTTTTCCCTAAGTCGTAATCTGCGTCCCTGACGGTCTCCATGGCCACAGTTAGCTGCTTCATGGGCATTGTTAAAAAGCTAAACAATACCACTAGAGTGACAAGGAAAAGCAAAAGAGAAATGATCCCCAGCGTCATAAACTGACTGTAGGTGCGGTCATTGCTTAACTTAGCGAGCAGACTGTCGTATTTCTCGGCGCCTATGATCACGTAAAGGTAGCCCTGCAATGCATCTTTTTTAAATACCGGAGCAGCAGAAAATATCTTTTTTTCAGAAGGGTCTTTCGGATTATCACCATAAATGGGTAAAGACGCTTCAGCGTCTAAAAGCTGAATTATGGGGGTAATGTCGATGTTTTCGAGTTGCACGACCCCCGGTTTGGCAGAGTGGGTCAGCATTTTCCCTTGTGGGTCAACATAATAAAATTCAAAGTTGGGGCCGAGCACCATCAGGGTGTGAAACAGATTGCCGAGCGCTTCGTAATCAAACACACCCTCTTGTAAAATAGGATTGTCAGAGACTAAATGGCTAGCAAGCTCTAAGTGAAGTTGCTGCTCTGCTTCATGACGCGTTTGGGTTTGCATTTGATTTGACCACCATACAAAACTGCTGGTCATCAGAAGAAATATTAAAATGGCAGATAGCGATAGGCGCTGATAAAAGCAGAGTTTCAAGACTCGACTCCGTCAGAGTTAAATTTGTAGCCAACGCCCCATACTGTTTGAATGATTGCAGGTGAGGCGGCATCTCGCTCTATCTTGGCGCGTAATCGGTTAATATGAGAGTTCACCGTGTGCTCGTAACCACTGTGCTGATAGCCCCAAACCGACTCAAGTAATTGATTGCGCGTAAATACTTGCTGAGGATACTTTGCTAAATAGGCCAGCAAATCAAATTCCGTTGCGGTTAACTCGATATTTTCGCCAGCCAGTGCCACGCTGTGAGTTTTGTGGTCAATGCATAGATTGCCAATAATCAGCCTCGAAGGTTCATCTTCGGTTTCCTGTTTTTGCGCGGAAATTTGCTGTACGGCTTTCACTTTGCGTAATTGTGAGCGAACTCGCGCTTGTAATTCGCGCACGCTAAATGGCTTAGTCATGTAGTCATCTGCGCCCAGCTCCAAACCCAACACTCGGTCGGTTTCGGAGTTTTTGGCGGTCAGCATCAATATTGCTTGAGTGGCTTTTTCTTGTCGAACCAATCGGCAAATATCCAAGCCGTTGAGTGAGGGCAACATGACATCTAAAATCAGTAAATCGAAGTCTTGCTCCAGTGCCGTATCTAATGCTTGTTGTCCGTCGGCGTAGTGGCTTATTTCCACTCCGAGTTCTAACAAGTTAACTCGAATCAAATCGGCAATATCTGGATCGTCTTCCACGATCATGATTTTTTCTGTCATGTGTACCTTACTCAGTTAGTATTGTTTATTGGCAATACTACTCGGTTCTGGTGATGCTAATTCTCATCGCAGGATTGTCAAAGCGATGAGCTTGTGTCAGTACCGAAGTGGATAAACCATCGTCATTGCCAACTACGCCCGGGTGCATGCTGATAAAGCCTGCATCATCACGCATGGCGTCAAAGCCTGTACCACCGTCAGCAGAACCCGGGATAGTTCCCATAGCTTCAGTGTTGGCTTCGGTGCCAGAATCGTAAACGAACGTGGTTCTGGTCATCGTTTCGCCGACACCTAAACTTGCCAGTGAATGAGCATTAAGACCTGTAAAAGCGTCATTTGTATTCACAAGCATAGTGGCAATTGTGATTAATGCTTCGCTGTTGTCTTCAATACTCACGCTGATGGTCTCGCTGGCGCCAGGAGCAACAATGCCCATGCCGCTTGCAGAAGCAACTACCGCAGCATTGGCTAACAGAAAACTGTTGTCGCCACCTTCACTTAAGTACTCGAGTTCTTCTGAGGCTTCGGCTCCAATTTGCCACAACTGACCCTCTGCATGCAGTGCTACAGCAATTGGCGATAAAGGCTGTGCATTGGTTAGGTTAGTAACCGTGACATCGTAACTGGAGAGCACCGGCGTTGGTGCAGGTGCTGGTGCAGGAGTAACAACTTCAACAGCATTGTCATTGTCGTCACTACAGGCCGCCAATCCTAACGATGCCGCGACCAGAAGTGCTAATTGGGCTTTATTCAAATGTTTCATTGTAGGTTACCTCTTAGTTAACGGTAACGGTTACTTTGGCTACGGGGTTTAACCAACGTTGTACAGAGCTGTTGATGTCACTTGTACCTGCCTCAGCCATGCTACCACCAAGGTTGCCACGGTGAATGTGAACAGTGGCATTAGTCTCTCCCATAGTGACGCCGGTACCGCCAGTGGCGATAAGCTCTTCGAGTGGTGGTGGTACTGGAAAGCCTGCTTCACCCGGTGCGCCACTGCCGCGAACTTCGTCGTTTGCTTCCGTGCCAGCATCGTAGGCGTTTAAATAGATAGTGTAAGTCCCTGCCGTTTCAGGAATAGTCCAGTTGTCTAAACCGACAAATCCGTCATTAGTTGGCAACATCATGGCGGTGATAGATAACACTGTATTGTCAGCGTCATTGGTCAGGCTGAAGGTTCTGCTCATGCCAGGAGCGGTTAACGCGCCTTGCACTTCAGAGATGTTTGCATTTACGCTTTCACCAATCGCCGCTAAACCGCTGATATCACCACCCTCTGCCATCGCTTGCAATTCAGCACTGGCCGCTTCGCCCACTTCGAAAAGGCTCGCTTCAGAAGTGTGCGCCACAACGGCCAGCGGAGTGAAGTAAATACCTTGGGTGAGATTTTGAATTTCTATAGTTAAATCTGCCGCATTAGCGACTGAGGTGACTGACATTGCACAAGCGGCAACGAGCGCTGACTTGAAAGTTTTCATAGGGTTCCTCTTAATTGCTGTTTCGCTACATCAGCATTGTCAGAGGAATTCATCGCAAAAGTATCACGAAAAAATGACGAATCTATTCCTAATTCGCAACAAATAAAAAACGCCGGTAAAAACCGACGTTTATTAGAGTCTGTTCATCTTATGCCGCAAAGATAAACAGGCTCTTGTTAGTGCATGGATTAGTAGAGCAGAGAGTAAAGCTTGCGACGGTATTTGCTTGCAAGCGGGTCGCCCTCAGGCAGTGCGTTGATGGAATCCAGGAATACTTTTTTGGCATCGCCAAAGGCCATTTCTTTCTTCACTACCTGGAACAACAACTCGAGCGCCTCTTCGCTTTTACCCGTTTGTTGATACTGAATGGCCAGATCAACTTTCACTTGAAGGTCGTCAGGGTTTTCTTCAGCGGCTTTTTGTAATGCCAGTATTTCAGGTGTTTCTGCGGCTTTTTCTGCCAATTCAATTTTGCCAAGCAATGCCTGATAGGTATTGTCTTGGTCAGCTAGCAGTACAGTTTCGATTAATTCTTTTGCCTGACTGATGCGACCCATCTGAATGAAGCATTCAATGGTGGCAAATTTAATATCGACTCTGTCAGATGCCAGTTCTAACGCTTGCTTTAACAATGGGAAAGCGTCTTCTGCTTGACCTGCAGCCAATAGCTCGCTGCCTTGGGCGAACAACTCATCTTGAGGTTGTGGCAAATGTTTTGCTAATAATTCTCTTATTTCACCCTCAGGTACGGCGCCTTGAAAGGCGTCTATAGGTTGTCCGTCTTTGACAAAAACGACGGTGGGCAAACTGCGAACGCCAAATTGCATGGCAATCTGTTGCTGCGCGTCACAGTCAACTTTTGCCAATATTAAATGTTCTGAAAACTCCGCCGCTAGTTTGTCCATTACTGGCGCCAACGCTTTACAGGACTCACACCACTCTGCCCAGAAGTCTACGAGAACAAGTTTTTCTTTTGATGTTTCCACCATTAACTGTTGGAAGTTTTCGGGCGTCATTTCGATGACGTTTGAAGTAGCTAAAGGATCCATAAGCGTCCGTGATAAATTGGTATTGTGTAAAATGTATGGTCTAGCGAGTGTAACTCAAGTGCAACGACCGAATAATGTTTAACATTGTCACCTGATTGACAGTTTACCCAGAACAACTGAGCTAGTATTTCTGGACAATATTTAATCGTCCAGTGCAAAATCTTAGTGATAGACCCAATTATAGGTAGCAGTGATGTCTAAAAAATACCAAAGCTTTTCTGAGTTTTATCCGTTTTATTTATCCGAACACGCTGATTTAACCTGTCGCCGATTACATTTTGTAGGCTCGACATTGGTACTGAGTTGCTTGATTTGGGCGTTTTATACACAGACTTGGGCTGCGCTTTGGTTACTGCCAGTACTGGGGTACGGGTTTGCCTGGGTGGGGCACTTCTTCTTTGAGAAAAACCGACCTGCTACCTTCACTTATCCTTGGTACAGCTTTCTGGGTGATTGGGTAATGTACAAAGATATTTTGACCGGCAAGATAAAGTTTTAACGCAAATAAGATAGTAAAAAAGGCACCGCATGGTGCCTTTTTTGTGTCTCGCTTTACAGTTTTTGCAAATCTGCTGCGCCCTCTGTTAGCAATGGAAAATGCTCTTCGGGTAAGTGTTCGGATAAATCGGTCAGTCGTGCACCGAGTGCGGAAAAACAATCGCCACTGACATTGAAGTGACCGAGTTTGCGCTTTGGCCTTGGCGACTTGCCATACCAATGTAAGTGACAACCTGGAATACCTAGCATCTCTCGGCTGAAGCTACCGCCGCCAATGATATTTACCATGGCGGTGTATGAGCGAAATTCTGTACTACCCAAAGGTAAGCCACAAATGGCGCGAAGGTGATTCTCGAACTGACAAGTATCAGCGCCTTGAATTGTCCAGTGACCTGAATTGTGCACTCGCGGCGCGATTTCGTTGACTAAGAGTTGTGCGCCAACTTGGAAGAACTCTACGGCTAACACACCTACGTAGTTTAGGTTTTCAGCTAAACGTATAAAGTATTGCTCAGCTTGCTGCTGTAGCTGAGTTGAAATTTGTGGTGCAGGGGCGATTGATAGGTGCAACTGGCCTTCGTGGTGGCGGTTTTCTGCAAGCGGATAAAAAGCAAATTTACCATCACTTGAGCGCACGCCGACGAGCGAGAGTTCACGATCGAAGTTAATCATTTTTTCCGCAACGATGGGCACGCGCTTGAGATCTAACTTGGCGAGCTCTTTAGTTACCGACTGTACGTCTTCTGGTTGCTTGATACGCCACTGCCCGTAGCCGTCATAACCATCACGGCTGGCTTTGAGCACAATAGGCATGCCCAAATTTTTAATGACGTCTGGTAATGCCTCTACATCATCAAAAATTTGGTGTTCACAGTTGGCGATGTTTAGCGATGTTAATAACGACTTTTCTTTTACTCGGTCGGCACCGACGCGAATTGACTGAATGCTAGGGCTTAACTTACCCGTCTGATCGGCAATTTCCAAAAGGCGTTCCGGGACATGCTCAAATTCCACCGTGATGACGTCGGTGTCTTCAATTGCCTCTGCCAGTGTCAGTTTACTCGGCGCTTTGCTAATTGGATTGATGACTATGTCTTTACTGACATCAACAGCGCGTACATGCATACCTAGTGGACAACCCGCTAGGTACATCATGCGAGCAAGTTGTCCGCCACCGAAGACTAAGACTCTCATTCTGGCAGCTCCAATTCGCCTTGCTCTAATACCGTTTGAGTTTGTTTTTGTCTGAAGGCTTGAATGCGTTCTCTGAGTTCTGGGTCAGTATTCCCTAGGATTTGTGCGGCAAGTAAGCCAGCATTAGCTGCGCCTGCTTCGCCTATAGCTAGTGTGCCAACGGCAACGCCTTTAGGCATTTGTACGATTGAAAGCAATGAGTCTAGCCCACTGAGTTGGCTACTTCTTACCGGAACGCCTAAAACAGGTACCGGCGTATGCGCTGCTATCATGCCCGGTAGGTGAGCGGCGCCACCGGCACCGGCGATAATAACTTCATAACCATTGTCAGCTGCGCCTTCAGCAAATTCCACCAACAAGTTTGGCGTGCGATGCGCAGAAACCACTCGAGCGTAGTAAGGAACATCGAGTTCTTTTAACATCAGTGCTGCTTTTTGCATGGTTGGCCAATCAGATTTTGACCCCATCACTATCGCGATTTTTGCCATTTTGATCTCCGTCACCGGTTTGGAAAAAGGGGGGATTTTAGCTCATAACGACCAGCAAGCGCCAGCGACAATTCTCGCCTTTACTTTATTAATTGATAATTCACAGAATATTCTTTTGTCGAATACGCTAGAGACTCTTTGATTTTGCATTTAAAATAGCAGTTTCATTTGTTTGTAAACAAAAAGTGGATAAATACCCAATGAATTTATCCTGACCCCTATATTACTTGTTTATTAGGACACTCAATGACTCATACAAATCTGGATGAACCGCAGCAACAAGGTGCGGCACCTAATAACGCCAAACGCTGGGCGTTTCTCATCCTACTGATTTATGGCATCTTGCTGGCTGTAACCATTATTGGTACTGGATTCAAACTAGCAACCGGTGACCAAGCAAAGGCACTATTTGAATTTGCTGAAAATCCAATCCTTGGCCTGATTATCGGCATGGTCGCCACGGCGCTCATCCAATCTTCGAGCACCGTTTCCAGTATTATAGTGGCGATGGTAGCTGGTGGCCTGCCCATCACCATTGCGGTTCCTATGATTATGGGCGCGAATATTGGTACCAGCATTACCAGTACGCTAGTGAGTTTAGGGCACGTTACCGACAAAAAAGAGTTTCAGCGCGCGTTTGCTGCTGCCACAATTCACGACTTCTTTAACGTGATAAGTGTTTTGGTCTTTTTGCCGCTGGAAATTGCATTTAATTTGTTAGAGAAATTAAGTGCCGCCTTTATGGAATTTTTCCACATCGGTTCAGGCTTCCAAATGGGCGGCGTTAACCCTCTTAAAGCCATTACCAAACCCATTGCAGAGGTTCTTGTTGATCTCCTTTCGTTTTTATCGCCGGTTTTTGCAGGTATCGTATTGGCGCTGCTGGGTGTTGGTTTGATTATTCTTTCGATCACATTCATGGGTAAAACCATGCGAGCGCTAATGGTGGGGAGAGCCAAAGACATTTTACATAGCAGTATTGGTAGAGGCCCTATTAGCGGTATCGCTAGCGGTACAGCCGTAACTGTACTGGTGCAGTCTTCTTCGACAACAACCTCGTTGATTGTGCCATTAGTTGGTAATGGGGTGTTGAATCACAGAGATATCTATCCATTCGTACTAGGCGCCAATATAGGAACCACCATCACCGCTTTGATTGCAGCGCTTGCGGTTACCGGCGAAAACGCTGGGTTTGCGCTACAAATTGCATTGGTGCACATGATTTATAACGTCTTGGGCGTAGCTATTATTTACGGTGTGAAGTTCTTGCGTAATATTCCGCTGGATTTATCACATGGATTGTCTTTGAAAGTCGCTGAGCAAAAGCTATGGGGACTGGCCTATATTGTAGGTTTGTTTTTTGTGGTGCCCATTACCGTCATTTTCGTGGCGCGATAAACCCAAGTTAAACAAAACAAAAAAGGGGCATATGCCCCTTTTTTATTGTTCTGAATCTTGCCAGTGTCGCTTAGTCTTGCAACTTCCAACTCAGTGTTTGACCCGCGAAAAAGGGCACAATTGGATTGCCATTAGGCAAATCAATGGCTTGTGGGATGTCCCAACTTTCACGACGTAGCGTGATGGTGTTAGTGTTTCTCGGTACGCCATAGAAGTCAGCTCCGTGCAAGCTAGCAAAGCCCTCGAATTTATCGAGTGCGTCTAACTCATCAAACACTTGGGCGTAAAGCTCAATCGCACTCCACGCGCTATAACAACCCGCGCAGCCACAAGCGTTTTCTTTTTTACTTTGCTCGTGAGGGGCAGAGTCGGTGCCCAAAAAGAACTTGTTGGAACCCGTGGCAACGGTTTCTCTTAGCGCTTGCTGGTGGATGTTGCGTTTTAATACCGGTAAGCAATAGTTATGTGGCTTAATGCCGCCAACGAGTAAATCATTGCGGTTTAGTAATAAGTGCTGTGGTGTAATGGTTGCTGCCACGTTTGCAGAGGCTGCACTGACAAATTCCGCAGCGTCCTTGGTGGTAATGTGCTCGAGAACAACTTTTAGCTTGGGAAAGTTTTCCACAATGCCTTTTAAGTGTTGTTCGATGAATTCTTTTTCACGGTCAAAAATATCCACATGGTTCTCGGTGACTTCACCGTGGATAAGCAGCAACATGCCATGATCTGACATTGCTTGAAACACTGGGTACATAGCCGTTAAAGATGACACCCCTGATGCTGAGTTTGTGGTTGCCCCAGCAGGATATAACTTAGAGGCAAGTACGCCAGCGGCTTTCGCCGCCTTGATATCTTCCTCTGTCGTGTCATTAGTGAGGTACAGGGTCATCAATGGCGAAAAGTTACTGCCTGCCGGGATCGCCTTTTCAATGCGTTCTTGGTATTCGAGTGCAAGTGCGGCATTGGTAACAGGTGGCACTAAGTTTGGCATTACGATAGCGCGAGAAAAGCAGCGAGCAGTTGCGGGAACCGTTTCTGCGAGCATGTCGTTATCGCGAAGGTGTAGATGCCAATCATCTGGTTGGATAATGGTAATTTCTTGGTCTGTTATTGTGGCCATTTGGCTTCCGAAATGTGTGTGATAGATAAACAGGCTCTAATTATTGTAACTGATCGGATAAAAAATTCAGTGAATTTCGCAACTAATACTTGTTTGCCTGCAATAAATCTTGCCTAATTTGGTCTTTAGCTTTAACCCGCGTTAGTAAAGAACAAAATAAGCAGAATATGGCCTCTCAAATCAGTCTTGGCACCCTCATTCCCGCAGAGAAACAATCTCTTTTTCTAAAACTTGGCGTAAAGCTCTTGGATAAAATCATGGGCTTGTCGCGCATGCAGCGTCTCTATGAGCAGCATCAAATGCAAAACCTGAGTAAAGAAGCGTTTGCCGATAAGTTATTGGAAGTGCTCAATGTAACTGTTGAAGGCGAGCAAGAGATGCTCGATAAAATTCCTGCCACCGGTCCTGTGGTAATTGCCAGTAATCATCCTTTTGGCGGGTTAGAAGGGGTAATACTTGCGCGCGCTATTGCAAAGAAGCGACCCGATCTCAAAGTATTGGCAAATGTCGGTTTACAGATTTTCTCAGAGCTAGAAGACTACTTTATCTTTACCAATCCACTTTCTGAGCGCGACCCTCGCAATGGACCTTCTTTGCGCAGCTGTATGGCGCAAGTGAAAAACGGCGGTGCGCTGATGTTGTTTCCCTCTGGTCGTGTGAGTTATTACCGTAAAGAGCACAAGCGCATTGGTGAACACGAGTGGAACCGTATTGTTGCGAAGTTAATCGATAGAGGCGACGCGAATTATGTTCCCATTTTTGTCGAGGGTTTTAACAGTAACAAGTTTTATCGCATTGGTCGTATTTACTATCGACTGCGCATGTTTATGTTGGGAAGAGAACTCCTCAACAAGACAAATCAAACCATAAAATTGTGCGCAGGGCATCCCGTGCCCGCCAAGCATATTCGAACCGCCGGAGATGGCAATGCTCAGGCAGCACTCTGTCGAGCGCTGAGTTACGGCGTTGCAGAGCACTGGCAATCTGCATGGCCTACGATTGAAAGTAGTAAGTTTGAACCGTTAGCTGAGCAAGTCAGCGGCGATTTAATACTCAAGGAAATTGCGGCATTACCTCAAGAGCAACACCTCGTGGCTTACAAAGACTACGATGTTTACTACGGGTTTCAGCACCAATGTCCAAACATTGTCACCGAAATAGCGCGATTACGTGAACTGGTTTTTAGAGAGCACGATGAAGGTAGCGGTCAGCCAATTGATACCGACAAGTTTGACGCGACCTACACGCAACTTTTTATTGTTAACCGTACTAAGGGACAGATTATTGGTGCCTATCGCATGGGGCAAACTGACAAACTGCTGGAAAACGGCGGTATTGAGAATCTTTATCTAAGCCAGATGTTCGACTTTCAACCCACGTTTATTAACCAAACTGAACCTTGTTTGGAAATGGGGCGCTCGTTTTTAGTCCCTGAATATCAAAAAAGTTTTTACGGTTTATATCTTTTGTGGCGCGGTATTGGCGCGTTTGCCTGTAAGTTTCCACAATATCGTCGGCTCTACGGCACAGTATCTATCAGTAAACTCTACGATAAACGCAGCATCGCCGTCATGGAAAAAGCTATGGTGAAGACACGTCCTGATGTTAAACCGAAAACGCCGTACAACTTGCCATTGCACCCAGAACTTGTAGATTTTGATAAACAATACGACATCAAAATTAATGTGACCGCTTTTCTCAAAGCGTTAGAGCAGGACGGTAAAGATGTACCGGTATTACTTAAGCACTACATGCGCTTGGGTGCTGAGTTTTATTGTTTAGGCATGGATAGCAGCTTTGCAGACACGCCTGGGTTGTTGTTGTGTGTAGATCTTTTAAATATTCCAGATAAACTGGCTAAGCAATATCTTGCTGAGGGGTTAGAAGGATACCGCTCGTATCACGCCAGCTGAGATGATTGCACTCAGCTGTTTAATTCGCTATTAATTTCTTAACGACTTATGAGGCCATGTTATTGCGTTCAAATGTGGCTGTAGCGGGAGCTAGCCCAAGGCCGGCGTCAAGTGCAACACCTTGTAGACTGGCTATGATTTTTAGAATTGCGTAGTGATGTACTGCATGACTGGAGACAAAAATAAGTTCTCTTTCCAAGGTCGATTCAGTGGTGAAGTTCTCTTGCTCGGAAACTGAGATTTCTGTAATGACCGATACCTTAGTTTGAAGATCTTCGGTGGAGAGCGTAGCTAACCATTCTGCTATCTTTTCAAATGCTTGCAACGCATCAAATCGACTTTTTTCTAAACTCGAAAAACGTTGTCTGATGTTGTAGTTGATAACGCCGGTTTGCTGGTTCATTAGTGCGTAATAATGATCCAGAATGTGACGCACGTGAGCGCCCGGTGTGCTAGTGAAGTGAGGCTTCACTATCTCTCGATACTGCAGGTCGCTTGTGCTGTGCAGATACTGCTTTCCCTGTTCAATAATTTCCAACTGGCTCGATATCATTATTCTTTATCTTTTTCTAATTCTACTATTCCTAGAGAACACAGGCTCTAATTACAGGAACAGTGACCAGCTTACCCAAATTATCCTTTCAGCACTACGACATATTTTGCAATATTTTCTCTATTTAGCATTCAATACAGAATGTGCAGCGATTAACTACCGACTTGTGGCGAGTGCATAGGCACCATAGATGCCTGCTTTATCCGCTAAACCTGGCAATACGATGAGCTGTTCAAGCGACGTACTTTTTGGGAGTTGCAGATAGTTAGCCAAGCGTTTCGCCAGTGACCTCCTTACATTCTCAAGTAAACCCGGCTTGTTCATCACACCGCCGCCTAACACGATGACCTCTGCACTTAAGGTCATCATGAGGTTGTGACACATGGCGGCTAATACATCGGCTTGCACTTGCCAGGCTCTATGGTCGCTTGGAAGTTGTTCTGCTGGTACTCCCCAAATTTCACGCATGGCAGTGCCTGATGCCAAGCCCTCTACGCAACTTCCATGAAAGGGACAAGCACCTTTAATACCGTCTATATCACCGATATACATGTGTCCTACTTCAGGGTGGATGAGACCATGAAGGGGCTGTCCATTGACAATAACACCGCCGCCAACACCCGTGCCAATGGTCACATATACCGACACCTTGGTATTTTGCGCTGCGCCCCAGAGGTATTCCGCTAATGCCGCGCCATTGACGTCAGTATCGAGAGTTACTCTGCAGTCAAGCGCCTTTGCCAAATGGTTTGCCAAATCCGTATTTGACCAATGCGGCTTAGGCGTTGCTGTGATAAATCCAAACGTTTCAGATTCAGGGTGAAGGTCTAACGGCCCGAAACTGGCGACCCCCATTTGTGCAAAATCAAATCCCTTTTCCCGCTGCGTATTGAAGAAAGCAACAACCTCCGACAGCGTTTGCTCTGGTGTGGTTGTGGCAATCCTATGCTCACTGACAATGGCTCGCGAGCGGTCTAATACAGCACAGTTAAACTTGGTTCCACCTGCTTCGATGGCAGCGATATAATTTGTCATGGTTCTCTCTGTTTATGCATACGCCACGACTAACAGTGTCGTAACCACTAAAAGTACGCCGGACAAAAAGATATAGTTTTGCCAAAGCGGTGACTTAGCTTCTTCAGCCATCTCTTCGACAAACTGTTGCTTGCTCCACATGTAGGCTGACTTCTCTTCATTGATGGGTTGGTTTTCCACCAAGCTAATAACAACACCAATTATCAAGCTAAGCGCGAACAAAATACCAGCGACGTGCAAGAAGTGTATATCAAACAAGCCCACCGTTTGCCCAACTAATAGAGCTGCTGAAATGACAAGTGCCGACATAAAACTATAAAACGCCGCATTTGAGGTTGTGCGTTGCCAAAGCGCACCTAGTAAGAAGACGGCGACAACGGGCGGTGCAATGTAAGCAAGCACAGTTTGCAAATACTTAAACAGTGAACCAAATTCTTGAATGAAAGGTGCCCATGCCGCGGCCAGTAGCATAAAAATAAACGCGGTAATTCGCCCTGTCTTCATGAGCTGTTCAGACGTCATGTTTTTCTTGAACTTGGCAACAAAATCCATTGTGACCAAAGTTGACGCTGAATGTAATGTCGAATCGATGCTGGACATCAAGGCTGCCAGAATACCCGCAACTACAAGCCCTTTGAGACCTACTGGTAGTAAGTCAAAGATCAGAGTGGGGTATACCAAGTTAGGATCTTCCAATTCAGGGTATAGTGCCCGTGCCATTGTGCCCGGGAATACCATAATAAACAGCACAGGGAGCTTAAGTGCGGCGGCTAATAGTAAGCCCCAACGGCCGTGTTGATTGTTTTTGGCAGATAAAACTCTTTGCACCATAAACTGATTGGTACACCAGAAATAAAATCCCAGTATAGGTACCCCAAATAACAGTCCGGTCCATGGCATTGACGGGTCATCACTTGGTTTAATCAGACTGAGTGCTTCAGGAGGTGTCACCTGTGTCACTGCATCCCAACCGCCAATCTTGTCATAAGCGGCAATAGTGATAGCAACCGCACCAATGAGAATTAATATGGTTTGGATGGTATCGGTATAAATAACTGCTTTGAGCCCGCCAACGATGGTGTATAAACCCGCTGCGATGGACAGTACAAAGATAATTTCCCAAAGCTCAAACTGCGGAAAAATAAGTTTTAAGAGGATGCCTCCGGCGAATAATGAACCTGCGGTGTCGATTAAAATATTGCCGACCAAAGTCACGCCTGAAAAGTAATAACGGGAACGGGCATCAAAGCGCCTTTCTAGATATTCAGGCATGGTATATATCTTGGAATTCAGATAAATAGGCAGCAAGAAGATGGCAAAAAATACCAAGACGATGGATGCCATCCACTCATAGTTAAACACCGAAATACCGGTAGCGTATGCATCACCCGATAGTCCTATCAGGGTTGTGCTTGAAATATTCGACGCAAATAACGATATGCCAACAAAAGGCCATATCATGCTGCGACCCGCGAGAAAGTAGTCTTGAGCATTACTGTGCCCTGAGCCCACTTTAAAACCGATGAACAATACGATAGCAAAGTAGATAAATATCAGTGCGATATCGATGGAACCTAAAGTGTATTCAACCATGATGACCTCGTTACGGAGCAGGAGGTGGTAAGCCCACCTCCTTTAGCCGTTAGAACTGATATTTAATGCTAATGTTTGTGGTGCGACCGTTAAGTGGTCTGGCGCGAATAATGTCGCCAGCGCTCGCACTACTTTCTTCCGACTCGGTAATGATGAATTCGTCGGTGAGGTTATTCACATTCATCGAAATCGACAGCTCATCACTCACATAGTAAGTGGCGAATAAGTTGGTGATGACATAGGCATCTTGTTTTAACTCATTTGAGTCACCAACATAAAAGTCACCTGAGCCTTGGAAGGTGGCACCTAGCAAGATATCATCATTTTGATACTGAGGTGTGATGGTATAGATGTAATCAGCTTGACGTCTTGGTGTTTTACCAACGATTGCTGGATTGAAGGCGTCTTTACTGATCTCTGCGTCCGTCCAGGTAAGGTTCCCGGTGAGGGTTAAACCATGCCCAAACTCATACAAACCTTCTAGTTCTAACCCGGTCGCATCGTATTCACGAATGAAGGTTAAACCTGAGGTAAGTTCTGCTTGTGTATCCGAAGTAAGGGTATCGAATAAGGTCGCGTTGATTTGAAAGTCGCGAGTATTGTACTTGATCCCAACTTCTAACTGTTCGGTTTCATCAAAACCGGAGGGCGTGCTGGTTAAACTGCCATCAGCATTTAAGGTGCCGGCAATTTGCAATAGCCTGTCTGCAATGGCTCGACCGCCCTCACTGTAGCGAGCAAATATTGTCATATTGTCGCTGTAAAGATAGGAACCACCCAATGAGAACGAGGTATTGTTTGCTTCATAGTTAACCAGTTGGCTTGAGCCGTTAGCGCGATTCAAATTAATGACACCACCGCCGAAACCAAAGCCATTGGCAGCAGATGCATCCTCGGTGTTGCCACTAATAACACCGTCGCCGTTTAGATCGACATCAGTGGTGCCACCACAACAAGCGGAAATAAGTTCACCGTTGGCATCGACGGTGTCACGACGAACACTCACGTCAAATAACCAGTTTTCGTCTACTTCAAAACCTAGGTTCACATAGGGCGCAGTAGTTGTGTATTGCAGATCCCATTCCCAAGACAGGAAGCTCGGCGCCCAAAGGCCATTGTTTACCAGTGCAGCACCATCGGCATCAGTGATATGCAGATATTGTGAGTTACCGCCTTCAACGGTTTGGATACTGGTTTGCCAACTGTTCCAGCTAGTAGCGATATTCTGTTTAGAATAGTAGAAACCTGCGGTGAGGCTGACACCATTGTCCCACTCTTTGCGCAAATTCATATCATTAATGGTGTTGCCTAGGTCGTTGAATTCGGTATCAAACAAAAGATTTAAAAAGGCCAAACCATCATAGCTTGTATTGGTGCCTGCTAAGGTTACGCTCGTGCTGGCACAATTGAACGGGTTGCCCTCGCCATCTCGGGCTGAGTCACAGATAGCTTGCGCCATGCTTCCTGCCGATTGAGGACCATAGGCGCCAAACGTATCGGTAAAAGGCGAGATGAATCCGCCGGTGATGTCACTTGTACGGAAACGATTGACGAAAAATAAATCCTCAGCGACCTCAAGGTCTACTTCTAAACCAAAAGACGTTACATTCGATTCTATGCCGTCTCGGACATCACGACTGCGCGGGTTACCGAAGCTGTCAAACGTCGATATGTTTGCGGTTGCTGGACTGTGCAAAGATTGGCTGCTTGCGTCAAAGTTTGTCACAGCACCAAACTCACCGTTGGATTTAACCAATACCGGGGCCGGTAAATATGTGGTGGCGTGATCGTCAATGTTTTTAAAGTAGAAACGAACATGACCATTTTCTAACACTTGGGTAATGTTGAACTTCAACTGTCCGCCTTCATCACCGTTAAAACCGGTTTCGCGTGGACCCTCTCCAACGCGTGAGTGCCCTGCAATGTGGAAATAAAGGTCGGAATTGATTTCACCACCGTATGCAAAATCAACGCGAAATTCATCGTAATCAACGCCAAACGACGTGCCAATAGCGCCTCCGCCTTGCTCACCTGTATTGCTTATCAGGTTAATAACGCCACCTGGGGAGTTACTGGCGAAAGTAGACGCAGAACCACCTCTTACTGACTCCACTAAACCGATAGACCAGTCGTAACGGATGAAGTTATCAGCATTACCGAAGTTAATGTCGCCATATTCTAATAGTGGCAAACCGTCTTCGTGAATTTGCATGAATTTTGAACCACCGGTCGCCAGTGGAATACCGCGAATAGTGATGTTTGCATTACCGCCCCCACCAGAAGATTCGGCTCTAATCCCGGGGAGTGCTCTGAACATTTCTGCGGTAGAGCGGGGGGCTAACTTTAAAATATCTTCTTCGTTGAACGAGCTTACAGAGACGCTTGCCTCTTGCATTGTCGCACCAGCAGGCGCTGCGGTAACCACAATTTGTTCGTACTTTTCTTTTTCTTGTGCTGGCTCTGCGTTCTCTTGTGCTAGGGCCGGCGCGCCTAAAATAGTCGCAAGTGCCAAACTCAGGGCGGTAGGTCGGAAAGTTGTGCTCATTGTAATCTCCTGCATTCGCATTGTAGTTGCTAATGAGCCCGTTGCTAAACGTTCTCTCAGCATTAGCCACTTTTAATATCAACGCAAACAAATCTTAAACCACTTGCTGTTTACGAGACTGTGACTCGGTTGGGCAATACCCAGTAAATTTTCTAGTCTCAACCTGTGTCATTTCAGGTCTTTATCGATAAAACTTGAAATGTAAGCTTAAACGATTAAGATTAAGCTAACAAAGAAATTAAAAGCTGTAAAATGTTTGTTAATTAAAATTTGTTAAATTAATGAAATTATTAAGAATTTAATCTTAAAGTGTTAAGATTTAGCTCTTAATTTTATAAGTTTGTCGAAGTTTAGATGTTGCAGTAATCTAAAAAATTGTTTAGGAGAGGTTTGTGAATAAACGTTTAGAGGCACAACGCACCCTCGCGCGAATTCAGTCACAATTGAACTTTGAGCATTGGGAAGAGGCTGAAAAGTGTGAGTTTACTCAGCGGTTAGAGGAGCATTTTGAACGTCTATTTGGTTTGCTCATTGAAATTTACGGTGACAAGTATGATTTCTATTATCACCTGCAACAGCTAATTAGTGTACTAGCGAACGGATACAAACAACGCACCGCTGCACTTAAAGAAGTTGATCGAATCCATTTGCAAGAACCCGACTGGTTCTCAAAGGAAAACATGCTGGGGATGGCCTGTTATGTGGATTTGTTTGCTGGAGACCTGGAAAAACTAAACGAGCGAATTCCTTACTTAAAGGAACTAGGCATTACCTATCTTCATTTGATGCCCCTGTATTTATCCCCCGAGGGAGAAAGTGATGGTGGTTACGCAGTGTCAGATTATCGCACCGTCAATCCCGACTTGGGAACGACTGAACAGCTCAGGCAACTCGCACAAACCTTATCTAACGCTGGCATTACTCTGGTATTAGATTTCGTTTTTAATCACACCTCTGATGAACACCAATGGGCAATAAGCGCCAAACAAGGTGTACAGGAGTTTCAGGATTTTTATTACATGTTTCCTGACCGCGAAATGCCCGATGCCTATGAAAGAACCTTACGAGAAATCTTTCCGCAAGTGCGCCGAGGCAGCTTCACGTTTGATAATGAGTCACAAAAATGGGTGTGGACCACTTTCAACAATTTTCAGTGGGATCTAAATTACAGCAACCCGGCGGTATTCAACGCGATTACAGATGAAATGTTGTTCTTAGCGAACTTGGGATGTGGTGCCTTGCGCTTGGATGCGCTGGCGTTTATCTGGAAAGAAATGGGAACTGACTGTGAAAACTTGCCGCAAGCCCATGCACTAATTCAGGCATTTAATGCTTGTTTGCAAATTTCAGCTCCTGGGGTGGTATTTAAATCAGAAGCGATAGTGCATCCAGATGAAGTTGTTAAGTACATCTCACCAGAGGAATGTCAGCTCTCATACAACCCTTTGTTGATGGCATTGCTATGGAATAGTTTAGCCACGCGAAAAACTAAATTGTTAACCCAATCAATGCGCAAGAGCTTTGCTATCGACCCGGACTGTGCTTGGGTTAACTACGTGCGCTGTCATGACGACATTGGCTGGACATTTGACGATACGATTGCCCAATCACTCGGCATAAATGGTCATGACCATAGGCATTTTTTAAATAACTTTTACACGGGTAAATTTTATGGCAGTTTCGCCAAAGGGGTGGGGTTTCAAGAAAACCCAAGTACCGGAGACTGCCGAGTTTGTGGCTCCGCTGCGTCACTTGCAGGACTGGAGCTTGCCAAGCAACGTCAGGATTCCCAGGCAATTGAAATGCGGTTGCCAGAGTGTTACTGATACACAGTATTATTTTGAGCATTGGCGGTATTCCGTTGCTTTATTCCGGTGATGAATTGGGACTGCTAAATGATTATCGATATGAGACTCAACTCGACAAACAATCTGATGACCGCTGGGTGCATCGCATTCCAGTCACAGATCAGGATATTGAACAAGCCAAGCGTGAGGGAACACCCGAAAACGCGTTAGCGTGTGGCCTGGAGTCGATGATTAAGGTTCGAAAGTCACTGTCTGTATTAGGGCATAGTGAGACCCACATTATTGAAACAGCGAATGAGCACTTGTTTGCCTATCAGCGCGTTAATCAACAAGGTGATAGGTTACTCGCGATTTGCAACTTCAGTGAATACCCTCAATATCTGGATGAGGGCTATTTAGAGATGTTTGAGGGTACGGAGGTAGAAGATGTCTTGTCTGCAAATGCTATCGTCCCAGAAAATGGACGCTTGAGATTGGCTGCTTTGCGAAGTGTTTGGTTAGTGACAAAAAAATAATACCGCAAAGATGAATAGGCTCTGATGTAGATTCAGGCGATGTCAGCCGGCACCCGAGTGCTTAATACATCCACAGGGGTGCTGTTGTTACTGCGCTCGGTAAATAACTGGATAAGTTGCGCCGGGTCATAACCACACCCTTTGGCCATATCAATAAACTGGTTAACGTCTGGGCTGCTGTTGCTTTTTTCCCAATTTTCATATGTCTTTCTGGTTTTTACACCTGCGAACTCTGCCATCTGTGTGGTGGTCTTTTCTGCTCTAGTTCTCATTCTGCGCAGATCTGCGCCAAGTACGTACATACGAGATTTACTCAGTCATATTGGGAAAGGCGCAAAATAACAACGGATTTACGAAAAAATCTTCGTGTGAGGAAAAAAATTTAATTACTTAACTTATTAATAAGATTAGGTTTTTTTATTACCCATGGTTGCGTGTGTTGAAACTATTCCACTTCCACAATGGCTTCAATTTCGACACTGGCATCCAGTGGTAAAGAGGCCATGCCTACTGCTGCACGTGCATGCTCCCCATTTTCGCCAAACACCTCAAGCATGAGGTCAGAAAATCCATTCATTACCTGGGAATGCTCTGTAAAGTCAGGTGTGGCGTTAACCATGCCTGTGACTTTGACAAACTTTTTCACTTTATCAAGTGAGCCTAATTCTTGCTTAATGGTAGCCAAGATAGACACGCCCGCCATTCGCGCCGCCTTAGCCCCTTGTTCTGTAGTAAGCTTATCACCTAATTTACCTTTGATGATGTTGCCTTTGGCATCGATAGAGATGTGCCCGGAGATAAACAATAGATTGCCAGTTCTAACTGCATAGACAAATCGCGAAGTCGGTTTTGACTTTTCATTGAGTACCAGCCTGAGAGACTTTGCGCGTTGCTCGGGCGTGTCGGCAAGAGCATTGAATGTGAAAACAGCCAGTAGAATAGCAATCAGGCGCATTGTTTTAGCTCCAATCTATTATTGAGTCGTTTCGCGCTCAATTAATTGTGTTTGCATCAGTTTTTCCACTTTAGCATCAGGATCTAGTAAGGCTTTTGCTGCCATTCGACCCTTTTCTATGCTTTGTTGGCAAACTGTCGTGAGTGTCGGTTTGCTTCTCGACGCCTCTGGAATATCGTCGAATCCGACAACGCGTAAATCTTCTGGTACGTTGATGCCCAATTTATTTGCGGTTCGCAATACTGCCAGGGCAATAACGTCACTCATGCACAGAACTACGTTTGGACGAGGGTGACTAGTGATAGCTTCGTAGGCCGCTATTTCTGTAACTTCAGGTGTATTTACCGGAGTGTGCCAGATCATGTTTGCGGGTATTTCGACGGATTTTTCCTTGCAGGCTTCCATGTAACCGGTAAGGCGCAAGTGAGCAATAACAGAAAGTTCAATTTCTAGATCTTCAGCAGTAAGACGGCTGACGCGATCTGAGTCCAATAAATTGAGTGAAATCACGGCAACGCGATCATCACTGCCACGCAGCGCATGTAATGCTGCTTTTTTTGCGGCTTCCTTGTTATCAATATTGATAGCCGGCGCGTTACCCGGATCAAAATCGACGGCAATTATGGGCTTGCCTGTTCGTTGTATTCGTTGATAAGCATCGCCCTTTGGAGCGCCGTAAAAGATAAAACCATCGGGCAATGACTCTGCGCTGCTTTGTTCAGTTGAGCTTATTCCACTGGATAAGAGCAACAATTGCTTTTTGTTTTCGGCAATAACGTCGGACACACCCTGTAAAAATTGACTGGCGACAGGGTCAGAAAAACTATAGCTCAAGGTATCTGCCAGCACGACGGCAATTACGTCTGACTGGCCTCGACGCAGTGAACGGGCTGCTAAGTTTGGTCCAAAGTAGCCCAGTTCAGCGGTTTCTTTTAAGATCTTTTCTCTTAACTTTTTAGAAAGCTGATCAGGTCTGTTAAAAGCATTAGATACGGTAGCGGTTGACACGCCAAGTAACTTTGAGACTTCTTTTAGATTTAATGGTTTCTTACGACGTGGCATTTTGCACTTAAACGATTTTGATTTCGTTCATTTTGGAGCAACTTGCTTGGTCTGTCCAGTGAAGTCATAAATGTCAATTTACATCGCCTCTGGCAAACGCCATACTCATGCAAAACAATAATTAAAAAAACACTATGTCACGACGTTCTATCGTTTCTTTTCTTGGCCCTGGAATCATATTTGCGGCCACCAGTATTGGTGTTTCACATGTGGTACAGTCAACCCGAGCTGGCGCTGATTTTGGCTATGCCTTAATTGCATTGGTCTTGCTAGCGCACCTGGTTAAATTACCCTTCTTTCAAATTGGACCTCGATACGCTGCGGCAACCGGTACCAGTTTATTAGACGCCTACCGTCAAATAGGCAAACCGGTGTATTACTTCTGCATGTTGTTTACCTTGAGCACGATGTTTATTGTGCAAGCAGCCGTGACAATTGTCGCGGCAGGTTTACTCGCATTTATCTTGCCATTTGAACTACACATAGTGGCAAGTGCGGCCATCATCCTAGTGTCAGTATTAGTTATCTTATTAGGTGGTGGCTATCGACTTTTGGACAACGTCCTTAAGTTGATGATGTTGTTATTTGCCGTTATGTGCTTAGTCACTTTTATAGCCATCTTCTTTGTTGATATTCCCGAAATGACGCCTCCCAAAGTGGACTATTTATCGGCATCCAGTATTGCATTTATGGTGGCGTTGGTGGGCTGGATGCCCACTACAGTAGAAGTGTCTATCTGGCATTCGCTCTGGGTGGTTGAACAACGCAAAAAAGACGCATTGGAACTTACCACGCTCGAGCAGCAAAAACAGTTTACCCAAAATAAGCTACTCGACTTTAACGTCAGTTATGTATTTTGTTTTTTATTCGCACTGGTGTTCTTGATTTTAGGTGCCAAGGTGATGCACGGCAGTGGATTGTCTTTAAGCGATAGTGCGGTAGGGTTTTCGTCGCAGTTAGTGGGCATATTCTCAGAAGCCTTGGGGCAGTGGAGTATTCCGGTCGTTAGTATCATTATATTTATCGCTATGTATTCCACGGTGCTGGCAGTGGCCGATGGATTTGGTCAAGTCATCACGCGTTTTTCCGAGCACGAATTAAACTTGCCCAAGGAAAAGCACAACCTTTGTTATCGTTCGGTGCTACCCGTCATCGCCATTGGTGGGGCGCTTGTCATCGTCTTCTTTGGTGGTCATTTGAAGTCGTTGATTGATTTTGCGACGACTATTTCATTTGTGGCGGCTCCGGTTTTTGCCTATTTAAATATTAGGGCAATGCAGCTGCCAAATGTGCCCCAGCCACTGAGGTTGTCGCAAGGGCAAAGCCTTTACGCTTGGGTTTGTTTGCTCGCGCTGGCAGGATTTAGTTTATTTTTCTTAATTTGGCGCTTTGGATAGTCGGAAAAGTTTGCCAAACACGGGCGGTTCACTATCCTTTTTATAAATTTAGTTCGGGGTCACTTATGTCTGAGACAATGATTAAGTCGCGTGCGGCCATAGCGTGGGAAGCGGGACAACCGCTTAGCATTGAAGAAATTGATGTTATGCCACCAAAGGCCGGTGAGGTCTTGGTGAAAATAGTGGCGTCCGGTGTATGTCACACTGATGCTTTTACACTGTCTGGTGCTGATCCTGAAGGCATTTTTCCTTGTGTACTGGGTCATGAGGGCGGCGGTATTGTTGAACAAGTCGGTGAAGGCGTAACCAGTGTGTCGGTAGGTGACCATGTTATTCCCTTATACACGCCTGAATGCGGTGAGTGTAAGTTTTGCACATCTGGCAAAACTAATCTTTGTCAGAAAATAAGAGAAACCCAGGGCAAGGGGCTAATGCCTGATGGCACCACCCGTTTCTATAAAGATGGTAAACCGATTTTTCATTACATGGGTTGCTCCACCTTTAGCGAATACACGGTTTTACCCGAAATTGCGCTGGCCAAGGTAAACCCCATGGCCTCGTTAAAAGAGGTATGCTTGCTCGGTTGTGGTGTAACCACAGGTATGGGGGCAGTTCTCAATACCGCAAAAGTAGAGCCCGGAGCTAGTGTTGCTATTTTTGGTTTGGGCGGTATCGGTTTATCCGCCGTTATTGGTGCCACAATGGCAGGGGCGGGACGTATCATAGCCGTCGATATTAATGACAGTAAGTTTAAGCTCGCTAAAAAATTGGGCGCCACCGACTGTATTAATCCTAAGGAATACGACAAGCCGATTCAGGAAGTTATCGTCGAATTAACGGACGGCGGCGTGGACTATTCATTCGAATGTATTGGCAATGTTGATGTGATGCGTTCAGCGCTGGAGTGTTGTCACAAAGGTTGGGGCGAATCTGTTATTATTGGTGTTGCTGGCGCTGGTCAAGAAATCAGTACCCGACCGTTTCAGCTAGTCACCGGCCGTGTATGGCGCGGCACCGCATTTGGTGGGGTCAAAGGCCGCTCGCAGCTTCCCGATATTGTCGAGCAATACCTCAATGGTGATTTTGAGTTAAAAGAATTTATCACTCACACCATGTCGCTAGACGAGGTGAACGACGCATTTGATTTGATGCATGAAGGTAAGAGTATTCGTTCGGTGATTCACTTTTAACCAGAGTTTGAGTCAATACACAGTAGTTTCACATTGGAGTAAGGTTTGAACATTGAAAATAGCGTAAAAGTCTTTGGCGGAGAGCTTCGTCAAGTGACGCATGACTCTGACGTATTACATTGCACTATGCGCTTTTCAATATTTCTGCCTCCCGCTGCATTAGCAGGTACAACTTGTCCAGTAGTCTATTGGTTATCTGGGTTAACCTGTACCGATGAGAATTTCGCCCAAAAAGCCGGTGCTTTTAGAACAGCCGCTGAACTTGGCCTTATTTTGCTGATCCCCGATACGTCACCACGAGGTGAAGGTGTACCGGATGACCCTGAGGGCAATTACGATCTGGGATTAGGCGCGGGCTTTTATGTGAATGCGACACAGGCTCCATGGGATAAGCACTATCAAATGTACGACTACATAGTGCAGGAACTTCCGCAATTGCTGAATGAGCATTATCCGAATAATGGCAAAGTCAGTATTATGGGTCACTCAATGGGCGGTCATGGTGCCTTGGTTATCGGCATGCGCAACGCACAGCGCTACACTTCAATCTCGGCTTTCAGTCCAATATGCCATCCGATGGACTGTCCATGGGGGCAAAAAGCCTTTAGTAATTACCTTGGAGATAACCAGGATAGCTGGCAACAATATGATGCTACTTGGTTGATGCAACAGCTCGACAATAAACGGCAAATCCCTATTCGTATTGAGATGGGTCAAGCGGATCCGTTTTTTCAGGAGCAACTTAAACCCTACGCATTGTTAAATGCGGCTGATGAAAGTGAACATAACATCGAATTTGTAGCCCATGAAGGGTATGATCACAGCTACTATTTCATCTCAACGTTTATTGAAGCACATTTGCAATTTCATCATTGTCACTTGACCAACTAAGTCTGCTTTTACTTTTCAATTTGGAGAATTTTTCTTGAGCAAACCCGCATCACTTGGGCGTGTTGAGTTTATTTTACTATTTGCACTCATCACGTCGTTAACTGCGCTGTCTATTGATGCGATGCTACCCGCGTTACCTGCCATTGCGAACACGTTTGAACTAGAAAACATTAACGACACACAACTGATTTTGTCCTTGTTTGTGTTGGGAACTGTGTTTGGTGAGCTGGTGTTTGGGCCTATTTCTGACGCCTATGGTCGAAGGTTTGCTGTTATTGCCGGCATTATTGGCTACATCGCTGGCACCTTGCTGACCATATTTGCGGGCAGCTACCTCTGGCTCCTGCTAGGCCGCATGTTACAAGGCGCTGGAGTAGCTGGCTCTAGAATAGGTTCACGTGCGTTAGTAAGGGATCTCTATCAAGGTGAAGAAATGGCAAGAGTGATGTCATTTATCATGACCATTTTTATTTTGATTCCGATGGTGGCGCCGGCAATGGGGCAGGTGGTTTTGAATATCTGGGGGTGGCAGGCTATTTTCGTTAGCTTCTTGCTTATGGGGTTATTGGTTTTGTGCTGGTTTTCAATTCGTCAGCGAGAAACGCTAACCCCAGAAAAGCGAATCCCCTTATCTTTGAGCAACATTGTTAGTTGCACCAAACAAATTGTTAAGCATGGCAAAGTGATGAGTTATACCTTCGTTTCTGGCCTTGTTTTTGGCGTCATGATTGTTTATCTCAGTACTTCACAAGATATGTTCGCCAGTTTGTATGGTAGAGCAGAGCAGTTTCCCCTTTATTTTGCCTTGCTCGCGTTTGGTGTGGGCATCGCTGCACTGGTCAATGGCAAGCTGGTGATGCGCTTTGGTATGCAAGTCATCTCCCGCACCGCATTATTGGTGGTGCTCGTATTTTCCTTTATTTTATTGGTGTTTACCTATTTGGGACAGGGGGTACCTGTATTCGCCTCTTTTGTTGTCTGTTTGTTTATGATCTTGTTTGGCGTAGGTTTTGTTTTTGGCAACATTAATGCAATGTCAATGCAGTGGCTGGGCGGTATGGCAGGCGTGGGTGCATCTGTTGTGGGGGCTGTGTCCAGCACAACTGCGGTGCTCTTTAGCCTATTGGTAGGTCGCACCTATGATGTAAGCCTGTATCCGCTGTCGATTGCGTTTATTGCTGTTGCATTTATCTGTCTTGGACTGTTGCGGGTCGCCCGAAACGCGCAGGCTACGCACTTATAGTTTGCACAAAGGCATTAAGACACTAAGCGTTTTTCTTCCTGTTCAGGGTCGAGCACACAAAAACCGTAGCGCGCTACCACACGCTTAACGAATTGTGGAGCTAACTCTGTGTAGCAATATTGAAAATTGGGTTTGTCCAGTGCCGCCATCTTGCCTTTTCTTGCCAACCAAGAAATAGATAAATCAGTGACGAGAGACTGGCAGGTGTTTTGTTCAACAGAAAGCGAGTACTCTTGATTCGAGCCTCTGCTGTTTTCTGTCACTATTTTATAAACATCCACTATCATTTTGAGAATTTGCTTTTATTATTTTTATTAATCACTTTTCGCGTGTGGATACTGCGATACGACGTCCTAAAGAGCAAGCAGATTATGCAGCAAATGTGCAGGAATTATGAATAAAGTTTATGAATTCCCATTATGCGGGGTATAAATTATACTTTTTCGTCATAATTGATTGAATAATAAGTGTGTTTTACGAACAGTTTTTGTCGTTTTAGTCACAATTTTCAGCTGATTATTTGTGTATAGATTTTGAATTTTCGACATTAAAGCCTCAACTTTTAAGGAAACTCAATATTGTGAAACTTGATTTGCGTCGCGCAGAGCACAAAGACTATGAGTCTCTCCAGCTGTTGGTAGAAGCTTATCACCAGTTTGAAGGGGTTAAACTACCCGATGAAAAGCGCAATGAGGCTATTCGCTGTTTGCTGCAAAAAGACAATCACTTTGGCGGTATATGGCTGATAAAACAGGACGATTTAACCCTTGGCTACATCGCTATTACCTTAGGTTTCAGTTTGGAAATGGGTGGGAAGGACGCATTTGTTGATGAATTCTTCTTATTAGAGTCCTATCGTGGTCACGGCTTTGGCAAGCAAGTATTGCTATTGGCCAAAGAGATTGTTACCGGCTTGGGCGCACAAGCGCTGCATTTGGAAATAGATAAGCGCAATAGTAAACTTAAGCAACTTTACAATGATGCCGGTTTCACCGCTCGCGAAAAATATCATCTAATGACGCTCAAACTGAGCGATTAAATCCCGAGGACGTAAATGAGTAAAGCCACTGCCAGCCGCCCATTGGATGGCATTCGTGTTATCGAGTTTGGTCAGCTTCTCGCAGGCCCTTTTGCCGGTTCAATTTTGTCTTATTTCGGTGCCGAAGTGATTAAAATTGAACCCCCCGGCAGTGGTGACCCTATTCGCGGTTGGCGCGAAGTGGATGAAGGGACTTCGTTTTGGTGGCGCAGTTTAGGCCGCAATAAAAAGTCGGTTACCCTCGACCTCAAGCAAGCACAAGGCAGAGAATTGGCGCGCAAGCTCGCCGACAGTGCCGATGTCATCATTGAAAACTTTCGTCCCGGCACCATGGAAAAATGGGGGTTAGGACCGCAAGAGTTAAAAAAAAGCAATCCAAAGCTTGTTTATGCGCGAATTTCTGGGTTCGGACAAACCGGCCCTTATGCCAAACGTCCCGGCTTTGCCTCAGTATGTGAGGGCATGAGTGGCTTTCGTTATTTAAATGGCTTTCCCGGCGAAGTGCCAGTACGACAGAACCTGAGTATTGGCGATACTATTTCAGGCATACATGCCGCATTAGGCATAGCTTTGGCAATTATTCAGCGCAGCAATGACCCACAAAACAATGGGCAAGTGGTAGATGTGGCGTTGTATGAGTCTATGTTTAATTTACTCGAAGCGGTGGTGCCAGAATATTCGGGCGCAGGGGTGGTGCGCGAAGCGTCTGGTACGACGGTTACCGGCATTGTACCCACTAATACCTACCGCTGTAGCGATGGCAAGTTTGTTGTAATCGGCGGCAATGGTGATTCTATTTTTAAACGCCTAATGCAAACTGTTGGGCGCAACGACTTGGCAGAAGATCCAAGGCTTAGTGATAACGCGGGTCGCGTTCAACACGAAGCTGAAATAGATGCGGTACTGAAACACTGGTGTGAGCATCAAACCTCTGCTCAGGTGCTTCAAAACCTTGAAACCAGCAAGGTGCCAGCAGGCCCAATTTACAATGTCGAGGATATGCTGGCGGACGCACATTTCAACGAACGCGGATTATTTGAAGAGGTTGAAATTAATGGCAAACCTTTAAAAATTCCTGCAATTTTGCCCAAATTGGCAGACACGCCGGGACGCACTGATTGGCCAGGTGGAGACGTTGGCAGTCACAACAGTGAAGTGTTGGGCGAGGTACTGGGGCTGTCTGTCGACGAAATTGAGTCCCTCAAGCGATCGAAAATTGTATAATTTGGCTCGCTCGCGTTTGCTTTAATAAAAGGAATTGTATATGTCGCTTTTGTCTTATTTACCTGACGATGTTTTTTATGGGTTGGTAAAGGATGTTTTGGACATTGGCCGAGCCAAGCAGGTCGCTGCTGCGAAAGAGTTTCAAAAGAATGTGATTGATCCCTTTGCATCCCTATTCGACGTGGCGGTTTCTGGTGTCGATCATGAAACTTGGCGTCAAACAGAGTTAGTACGTCAATGTCAAAAGACGTTAACCAATCACATTGGCAACCTGCATCAAAAAGTACTGGGAAACGTTGCTGGTTGGGAAGATTTGGGCGTCGGTGCGAATGTCGATTTAGTGTGCCAAAACAAAAAAATCATTGCCGAAGTGAAAAATAAGTTTAATACCGTGACCGGTGGTAAATTGGCAGACCAATACCATTCACTTGAACGACTGGTGATGCCTAAGGCCAGCCAGTACAAGGGTTACACAGCCTACTTCGTCAATGTGATACCCAAAAAACCTCAACGGTATGATCTCGCCTTTGAGCCCTCTGATAAAGAAACGGGTAATAAGTGTCGCGCTAACGAAAGTATTCGAATTATCGACGGTGCCAGCTTTTACAGTTTAGTCACGGGTAAAGAGTCTGCCTTGCGCGAGTTTTATCTGGCACTTCCGGTTGTGATTGAAGAGATATTTCAGAACGATTATCAACAGGCGGATTTTTGCTTTCCCGACAAGGCCGAGTTCGAGCGCTATTTCAATGCGGCGTATGGCAGCGCAGCGACGCAAAATCAATTTGATTTTTAGTGGTTATGATTGATGAATTGTTTTGACATGATTACTGGTCAAATGTACAGTTGTAACCATGATCAATGTTGTAACCCTCACCTGAAGTTGTAAATGTCCCCTGAGTTTTTTTCCATAGCGCAAGTTGCCGATATTTTGGGTGTTTCCAAGGAAACCCTCAGACGCTGGGACAACAACGGCACCCTCGTCCCACAGCGTGACGAGGAAAACAATTATCGCTTTTATCATCGAGACCAAATCGCCCACTTCGAACAGGCGCAATTGCTATTTAACAGCAATTGGGATGAAGAGTTGCAAACAACGCCATCTAGACCCTACAAGTTGATGGAGTTGTTTGCCGGAGCGGGTGGCTTGGCACTGGGCATGGAAAAAGCGGGGTTTGAATCGGTATTGTTGAACGAATTCGACAAACACGCCTGCAATACCTTGCGCATAAATCGCCCTGAATGGAATGTGATAGAGGGCGACATTGCCAATGTCGATTTCACCGGATACAAAGACCAAGTTGATATTCTGTCGGGCGGATTCCCCTGTCAGGCATTTTCTTATGCCGGTAAGAAACTGGGTTTTGAAGACACCCGTGGGACGTTGTTTTTCGAATTCGCGCGGGCTGTGCAGGAAACCAGTCCCAAGGTAATTGTGGCTGAAAATGTGCGAGGTTTGTTAAAGCACGAAAACGGCAAGACCCTTGAGACCATATCGAATGTCATCGATGAGTTGGGATATCAGCTGGTCAGTCCCAAGGTATTAAAGGCTATCTTTTACCAAGTGCCGCAGAAGCGCGAACGCCTGATTTTAGTTGGCATCCGCAAGGATCTTGCACCCGATGTAGAGTTTCATTGGCCGTCGCCGTATTCGCGGATCATGACGTTAAAAGACGCCTTAAAAAAAGGCGAGTTGTTCGACTCGGATGTTCCGGACGCGCCAGGGCAGACATACCCGCAACGCAAAGCCGAAATACTCGCACATGTCCCACAAGGTGGTTATTGGCGTGACTTGTCAGATGCATTACAGCGTGAATACATGAAAAAAAGTTTCTTTTTAGGTGGTGGCAAGACTGGTATGGCGCGTCGTTTGGCCTGGGATGAACCAAGCCTGACGCTGACCTGTGCGCCAGCGCAAAAACAAACCGAGCGCTGCCACCCAGAAGACACCCGGCCGCTAACCGTGCGCGAATATGCGCGCATTCAAACCTTTCCCGATGACTGGGAATTTGCAGGCCCACTGACCGCGCAATACAAACAGATTGGCAACGCTGTGCCAGTTAATTTGGGTTACGCGGTGGGCAGACGTTTGGTTGCGCTGCTAAATGACATAGAATCCCTGCAACATCAAACGCTTGATCAAGTGCCAACCGCTAAGGCACCATTGCCAGAAGTAAGCTAGCCAATACTTCTTTTCTTCTTTTGAGGTGCAATGGCATTTACCTCAGGAGTTGTCATGACCTTAACCACTATAATTGCGTTGTTCTTCGCCATGATCGTATTGGCGCTTATTCCAGGCCCGGGCGTGCTTACCGTTGTCGCCAGAGCATGCAGTGCCGGTCTCAAGCATGGTTTTTCCGCCACATTAGGCATCGTTGCCGGTGATTTTGTATTTATTGCCTTTGCACTGCTAGGGCTATCAGCGCTGACTGAGGTAATGGGCAGTATGTTTATTGTGGTTAAATACCTGGGGGCATCCTATTTAATATGGATGGGGGTTTCGATGTTGTTGAGCAAACCGCAGCAGGCCAAAGCCAACCAAATCAAAGCACCGAGTCATTTTGCCAGTTTTTCGGCAGGGCTTGTAACCACCCTTGGTAACCCCAAGGCCATTTTGTTTTACTTGAGCTTTTTCCCTGCGTTTTTAGACCTAAACCAGGTGACCTTAACCGAGACATTTATCATTTATGCCACCGCCACGCTAGCAATAGGCGGAGTCACTTTTGCTTACGCCTTCATTGCTACCAAAACTAAAGGCGTACTGATGGACTCAAAACGAGGCCGCATTTTTAATCTGGCCTCAGGAACGACATTGATTGGCACGGGGTTGTATATGGCGGCGAGGGATTGATACTTTCGAAACAAAAAAGGCCAGCATTGCTGGCCTTTTCTAATTAGCGTCGTCGTTTAGAATATAATCGTTAGAAAACAACGGTTACTGTGGTTGAGCAAGTAGAGGTGCCCGCCTCGCAGACTTGATAGTCGTATGTAGCGCCGCCTTTAGCGCCGATGTCATCGGTATAAGCACCGTCGTTAGCAGTGGTAACAATAACTGCGCCGTTGCGATAGATATCTACATCTGAGCTACCTGCGCCGCTCCAGCTTAGGTCAACACGTTGTTTACCTTTAACCTTATAACCAGAAGCGCTTGCCGTTAAGTCGCCACCTGGAGGAGGTGGTGGAGGCGTAACATCACCACAGGCATTTGCTGTTAGGTATGCGTTGGCATCTGCTGCTTTCACAATACCGTGGCCATAAAAGTCGTCACGACCTGCTGCACCTTGGTCTTGCGCTGTTGCTTTTAGCGCTGCACGGATATCTTCACCCGTACAGTTTGGATGGTTTGACCAAACGAGTGCTGCAATACCAGCTGCAGTTGGCGTCGCCATTGAGGTACCGCTCATGAAGCCGTAGTCGTTGTTTGCAATGCTGATGTCAATATTGCCTGCTGCTAATAGTTGGCTTCTGTCTTCTAAAGCGGCACCCACGGCAGGAATCGAGGTCGTGTTAGTATCGCCCAACGTGCCGTAAAGCATGCCAGCTTCGTTGTTTACGATAACTGCACCGATGCCGCCAGAGGCTTCACAGTTATTAACTTTATCGAAGAAAGAAACCGTACCGCGGTCAATTACACAAATTTTGCCAGCTGCGCCAGCGTCTGTGCTATCGGCGATGCCCATGTAGTAAACAGAACCCGATGCGTTACCGAAGTTTTCCATTGCTGAAGAAGCGACAAATGCACCGTCAACAGACATGCTAGACGCTGTCGCCGTACCTGCTGGATAAGTAGATAGGGTGTCTACACCACCTGCAGATACTTCAACACAGATTTGCTCATCAGTAGTAACGCGCTTACCACGACCCGTTGTACAAGTCGGGTATTGAGAGAAGTCAGCTACAGTGTTGTTTGCGTCTACTGCGCCTACCATCATTACCGAGTTGTAACCTGCAGGGTAAGAGCGAACGCTGTTGCCATCGTTACCTGCTGCAGCAAGCGATAAACCACACGCATCTCTAAAGGCTTTAAATGCGTTCTCTTCAGTGCTGTTGGCACCGCCGCCACCTAAACTCATGTTGATGATGTTGGCACCAGCTGCAGAACATAGGTTAGCTGCATGGGCCAAATCTGAGGAGTAGCCCCAACCTTCTGCGTTGAAGACTTTGATAATGTGCATATCAACACCCGGTGCCATACCAATTACACCAAAGCTATTGTCAGCTGCACCAATGGTACCTGCTACGTGAGTACCGTGAGGACCGCCGTTGTCGTACCAATTACCCGTACCTGAATCGTTATCACCTGTAATGCGGCTCCAAACGAAGTCAGGGTTAGTTGAATCTAAACCTGAATCGATAACACAAACTTTCATGCCTGCGTTAGCATCAAAAGCTACTTGGTCAGCTTGTGCTTGGTAGTAACCGTAAGGCGTGATTTGAGTCACCATTGGGTCGCCAGCGTCGTCGGCATAAACGGCCATTGGACGGCGAATTTGGTCTTCTTCAATTAATGTAATGTGTGGGTTGTTCAAAAGGCCTTTCACATCTTCTAGTGATTTGCCGCTGAACGTTGCTGCGAAAAAGCCGTTAGAATCAACATTGATATCACCACCCATTTGCTTGGCAAGTGCTTTTACTACACCTTTTTTACTCGGGTCTACTTGAATGATGTATCTGTCGTTTTCAGCTTGTGCCGTAAATGCAGTTGCGATAGATGCGGCAATTAGTGAGGCTGTTAATTTTTTCATTTTTACTTCTCAACTTAGTTGTACTGGTCAGATCCCTGTTTTGAAAGGACTATAATTCTTGTAGTTGCCCGTTCGGTTTTGTTTTCTTCCTGAAAGCGATGCGTTTACTTTACGCTCACAAATGTGGAGGGGTTATCATCACAGCGACAAATCTTTACAATGTTACGACTTTGTAACTTCTTTTTTAAGTCATTGAAAAATATAGAAAATAAATTTAAGTGACTGCTGTTTTATTAGTCTTTTGTTATTTTAGGTAGATATGCTTACCGTAGTGGGAGTGCAAAAATTCTCGGGCCGGGAGTATATTCCCCGTCGCTTACGTGGTGGAATTTTGGTGTTTTTGTCAGCTATTTTGAATTGCTTATGATTTTAGGCTGATTATTTACCCTGCTTGGTAAATTCGAAACTCGTTTTGCAACAGCTGTCAGCGACTGTTCGGTAAAACCGGCAAGTCCAGAATAGATTTTATCGTTAAATGGGGAGAGCCATTTTTCGTCTAATCCGGTTTCTCCAAAATACATCCCAGCGATGGCGCCGCAGGTTGCGCCAAAACTGTCGGTATCGTTACCTTGTGACACCTGAATGCAAATGGCACTGCCCACGTCTTTGGCGAAGTGTAAACTATTTATAAGGGTACCAATTTCCTGATAGATGGCGCAGTGCGTGTAGTCTTTGTATTTACCGTGAATCGCTTGATAACCCTGTTCCCAATTCTCGGCATTTTCAATTTTGTTGAGCGAATCATGCACAACTTCATGAAAACGTGAACGAGTGGGCACGAACTTAAGCGCTATTTTAAATATATCCAAGGCAGTGTCAGCGATAGGTGCTGCGGCTATGGCGGCGGCAACAAACATTGTTGCGTACACCCCAGTTTTAACATGAGTGAATGCTGCATCTGTATAAGCTGCTTTGGCGGCAGCAAGAGGGTCACCGGCATATGCGTAACCATAAGCATCAGCACGAATTAACGCACCACAAAGTTCACTGCCTGGATTCCAGTTTTTACCCCAACTATGCACTCTATCTATTTTAGGAGCTTGTTCAGATATCCAGTCTATAGCGGCTTTGGTCAAAACGGTGCGCTCTGGTCCAAACGTCGTCGCGACAGGAAGGTGTTTTAGCCAAAGCTGACGAATATCATTGGCGGTAAAATTGTCACCAAATTGTTCCAAGATAAGCATACCCATTAGGGTGTAATTGATGTCGTCATCAATTGCCACATAACTTATATTTTCACGAATGGTTTCACGCCACTGCTCATGTCTTGCGCCTAATGCATCGAGTAGATCCCGCGATATATAATCGTTGATTGGCCATTGATTAAGGGGTTGCGCAGCGGTTTTCAGTTGCGCCAGGGTAGGGTCTACTTCAATTGGTTTGCCCAATATGCAACCACAAACCGAGCCCAAAAAACCGGTTTCGATACGTTTGGTAAGATCATGTGGAATGCGCTGTTGCCATTGCTTGACTTGCTGTGCATCCGTCACATCGCACGCGCGTAAAATGTCATCGAGCGCATCCGGTTCCGCGTAAGGCCAATCTGAGCGGTAGTTGAGGTGTTCTAAGCTGCGAGCAAATTCATCTAGTACCTGATAATCATCGGGCAGCGATTTGAACTGTGCGAGTGCTGCTTTGGTATCGAATCCTTGTTGTTTCTTATCAAATAAGATGGCTTTTAATCGTGTTTTTAGCAAAGCATAGGTTGGCAGCATGGTATTACTTCTCTAAGTGGGGCTTACTTCGCCAAGTTAGCAACGGAGACGTCATCTATGACAGCGGTTTCTCCCGGCATTTCCCCCCGTATCAACGCCTCGTTACGCGCAATTGCTTCGGTGATGAACTCAGAGAATATTTGCAATCTGGTGGTGGTACGCAAATCTGTATGTCGCAATAACCATAGCTGCTCTATGAACCTCACAGGAGATTTGGGCAATCTCACCAGTTCGGGGTCCGGGTCGCCCACATAACAAGGCAATACCACTGAACCCAAGCCACATTTTGCCGCCGCTAACATTAAGTAGACACTGTTGAAAATACCCCTCACAGGTAAATGAGGGTAACCGGTGAGTTTGCGCCAATTTGGAAAAACTTTCATTTTACTAAATCCGATCCAGCTGGCCGAATTCGGGTCCTCTAAATCGTGATTTTCAATGTAGGATCTCGTTGCGTAACCGGTAAAGGCAACATCGGCAAGGTGTCGACCAATAAGGTTCTCTGGTGGGCTCTGCACAAAACGCAAAGCAATGTCGGCTTCTTGTCGCGAGAGATCCAAGGACTCGTAAGTCGCGATAATATCTAGATTGATTTCTGGATAGACTTCCATGAACTTTGCCAGTTCAGGCATTAGCAACTGACTGGCCAATGCGTTGGGTAAGGTAAGACGAATATCCCCCGCTATTTTTTGGTCTTGGCCTTTAACTCGGCGTTGCACATTGAGTAGCTCTGTCTCCACCGCCTCTGCCGCTTCAATAAGCTGTTCACCAGCAGGCGTTAACGCGTAGCCCGCATTACTGCGCACAAACAGTTTTACGCCAAAGCGGGTTTCGAAGGCATCAATCTTACGTGCCACAGTCGAGTGGCTCGTATTGAGCTGCTGCGCCGCGGCGCGCACGGTGCCTGTGCGAATCAATGCCAAAAAGATTCGATAATCGTCCCACTCCATACTTCATCTCCTACGCACTACACTCGATTTGGTTTGTCTCAATTATGAGACGCAATGTATTAAATGATTTGTAGATGTTATATATATGTTACGAGTACACTACGCCCAATCGAGTGAAATGTCTAATATTTGTGCACTGTGCACGACAGGCTCGTGAGTATCAGTAAACAACCGTGTTAGTTTGGAGGGTGTTATGAAAAACAGTAAGTTAAACCTTGTTATGGGTTCTGCTTTATTAGCGATGACGATTGCAGCAAGTCCAGCTTCAGCAAAGATGAGTAAAGATGATATCAAAGCTCAAGCTGTCGAGTTATGCCAGAGCCAAGCTGTTTCTCTCTACGGTGAAGAGTCACTGAAGAAGATTGCTAAAAAGGCGCGTTGGAACGGTAAATTGAAAGGTGCAGTAGTGAAAGTGAAGCTTAAGAAGAAGTCTCGCGCTAAAAACTACAACTGCCTGGTTGATGCAGAGCAAAACGTTAAGTTTTTAGCTGTTTAATTACATTGGATTTGGGTTGCTAAGCGCTCGCTTAGCAACCACCACCTTTTTTAATTCTCACTTCTTTCTATTTTCCCACTTTATAAATTGGGCGCTTTTCTCAACTGGGAAGCCTGCTCAAAGTCGTAAGCTGCTTCAACAAGAATAGGCTCACCCAAGTATCCCGTGAACATAGACAAACCGACTGGTAGGCCATGTACATAGCCCATGGGCACAGTTATGTGGGGATAGCCCGCAATTGCCGCAAAGCTACTGGCACCACCTAGATATTTTTCACCGTTAATAAGGTCTATTTTGCTCGCTGCATGCGTTGTGGGCGCTACTAACAAATCTAAGTTGTGTTGTTTAAGCAGGGCATCAATACCGTCTTTACCGGCCAAGCGCTTTGATTCAGCCAAAGCCGTTAAGTAGGCTTCTTCTTGCAGACTGCCTTTAGCGTTGGCGAGTTCGAATATTTCCTGTTGAAAATAGGGCATTTGAATGGCTTTGTTTTTGCGGTTAAATGCGATGAGGTCAGTGAGAGTGAGGTTTAACCCTGCATTTTCCAAATAGGCGTTTAAGTCGTGTTTAAATTCGTAAAGTAAAACTGTGTATTCATGTTGTCCCATGTCACCTCTTGACAGCGACAAGTCGTCAACAACAACCGCGCCGCGCTCTCGAAACACCTCAATGGCTTCATTAAAGCGTGCATCCACAACCTCGTGTCGACCAGCCAAACTGCGCACAACGCCAATTCGCTTGTCTTTAAGGCCGTCTTTTCGCAAGTGTTTGGTCAAGTCGGGCAGTGTTGTTTGTTGGTTGTCTTCGCTTTCACTGGCCATCAAGTTGATTAACAGTGCGGCATCGGCAACAGTGCGGGTCATTGCGCCTGCGGTATCTTGGCTATGTGCTATCGGGATAATTCCAGAGGCACTTACCACTCCCAAACTCGGTTTGAAGCCTACGATGCCGTTGAATGCACTGGGGCATACCACGGAACCGTCGGTTTCGGTGCCAATACCTAGTATGGCGAAGTCAGCGGCAATTGCTGAGCCCGTGCCAGAGCTTGAACCACATGGGCTGCGCGTTTTATCGTAAGGGTTTTTGGTTTGCCCCCATAGACCACTCCAGCCGCTTGAACTTCGTTCAGAGCGGAAGTTTGCCCATTCACTTAAATTAGTTTTTCCCAAAATAATAGCGCCAGCATCCCGTAATGCGGAAATTAACGGTGCGTCGTTTGTTGGAAAGTGTTTGGCAAGGGCATGGGAGCCAGCGGTATTGGCCATACCGTCGGCGGTGTCTATATTGTCTTTTATCAATACGGGAATGCCGTGTAACGCACTGCGCACTTGGCCTGATGCGCGCTCTTTGTCCAGCGTTCTTGCGTGAGCAATGGCATTACTGTTCAATTGAACCACGGCATTTAGGCCGTTTTCACCGTCATCGTACATTGCGATTCGATTCAGGTAGTAGTTAACCAATTGCTCGCTAGTTAACTTGCCTTCTTGCATGAGCCGCTGCGCTTGAGCAGAGGTGAGTTCGAAGTGAGGTTCGTCCGTTTGTGCGTGGGCGAACAGAGTAATTAAACCCATTAATAGCACTGTTATCGATATTCTCGTTTTCATGGTTTCCGTCCACATAACCTTTGCTTTGTTACCCTTTACTTACTCACTGAATAATTAAAATGATCAGCTCAAGGGGGGAATATACTTAACTATGTAGAGGTTGAAAAAGCAACAACCTTACCGCTACTATCTTCTGCTTCTCCGCGCTTAAGGTTCAATTAAGGAGTGGTTAAAAGAGCGCAAACATTATCAACTCGCCTTGAGCTACATTGAAGCTGCAGTATTGAGGAGCCGTAAATGAAAACCGTCGTCCCAAATGAATTGCTAACGCGGATTCACGTATTACTTCGCGATTTAATAGTTGCAATACGTTAGCGAGTTTCTAGCTGATCTCCTAACGCTAGCAAATCATATTTTTCTAGCAAAAGGTGAAACTCTCTATTGCGGATAAGCGCTATCTGTTTCCAGAGCTGTTCCACCTTATCTTGATTGACTTGGTAAAATGGCTTACTGAAGGCAAGGTAACCACGACGCAGACTGAGTGCTGGAGATTGAGCAATAATGCCTAAACTGGGATCATCTTGACGCCATAGAAACTGAGCGCCTGAATCACAGAATGTTACCGCGGCCTCGGCACGCTTCTTTTTGAGTAATTCCATTGCAGAGATGGAGGAGTTGGTAAACACCAAAGGTTGCTCGTGTTCGTTTAACATCGAAACGATGGAATAGCCTTGCGGTACGGCAATAGGTTTTTGAGGTTGCCGAGAAAAGGCTTTGCCATCCCAGCGCAACTTGCTGTCGCGCATAGTAAATAAACAATACTTTGATACCGATATGGCATATTGTGAGATGACTTGTCCGTCTTCTATTGGAAATACTGCCATGGAGGCGCGCTCTTGGCTGTAGCTAGATACTATCGCATGGGCTTTGTTCAGGCTAACATCGCTCAAACAGCGTTTCCAAGGTGCGCGGTAGAAGGTGAACTTAAGACCTGGAAATTGCTCGTCTAGCCGATAGAGCATCTCAATTAGCACGCCAGGTGATTCTTTGGCAGGGAAGCGACTGGAACCCATAAAGTATGGCGTAAGTTCTTGTTCCTCGTAACAAAACTTAACTTCTGTAGCTTGTGTCGTTTGCGCAATTACGTTAGCGTGCACGCCTACTAATAAGAAGCATGTAATTACAACAATCCGCTTTGTCACTATTAACGTATCAAGCACCGCAAATCCTACATCAGGGCTAAATCAGTTGGTGTCAGATGATAATAGTAGAAAATATCGAGGTTGACATTCGAACCGCTAAAACGAAGTAAAAAGTAATAAAGTGAAAATCAAAACAGTATCCATAAATCTTCCTCTACTCGCACTGGCATCGAGTCCTTTGATTGCTCAAGAGCAGGACATTGAAACCATCGAAGTTAGATCCACTTACAGCGCGACGGATGTCCGTAAGCATACATCGAATGTGGCCTCGCTAGATGCAGTACAAATTGCTGAAACGTCTGCAACTCACATTACCGAAGTACTACAACAAATGCCCGGCACTTGGATTAGCCGCGGCAATGGTCAGGAGCATTTAACCGCCATTCGTTCTCCGGTGTTAACTGGCGCCGGTTCTTGTGGCGCATTTGTTATGGCAGAAGACGGTATAGGTGTGCGCGCATCAGGCTTCTGTAATATCAACCAGCTATTTGCCATAAATAGCGAACAAGCACAAAACATTGAGGTCATGCGCGGTCCTAATAGCGTGTTTTATGGGAGTAACGCGATCCACGGTGTTATCAATGTGTTTACCCCTGACGTGGGTGAAATTGACTATATTGGATTTGAGATAGGCCCACATGAGTACCAGCGAGCACGTTTTTACATATCTAGTGAGTCGACTGAGTCAGGTTTTGCTGCTTACGGTAATTTTTCCTCTGATGGAGGTTACAAGGATGATAGCGGCTTTGGTCAGGAAAAGTTGAACCTAGTTTATCAGGACAAAAATAATCATTACTCATTAAAATCGGTTCTAGCGTATCAAAATCTAAATCAAGAAACTGCAGGTTTCATTCAAGGCTTTGAGGCCTATAAAGACGATGCGTTGCGCCGACAAAACCCCAACCCTGAAGCATATCGAGATGCTCAATCAGTGCGTTGGTACGCAAATTGGCAAATCCCTGCAACTGATAAAAGCTCTTGGTCTATTACGCCTTACTTCAGATATCACGATATGACTTTCCTTCAGCATTTCGTGCCGTGGAAACCACTGGAGGAGAACCGTCATTTTAGCACTGGTTTGAAAGGGCTTTGGTCGTATAGTGATAGCCAATGGCAAGCGGATATTGGTGTGGAAACCGAGCTTACTGATGGCACCTTGATACAAACTCAAGACGCACCATTTGCGCCGCATTTGCCCGCGGGTGACCACTATGATTTCAACGTTGATGCCACCCAAATTGCGGCTTTTGTGAACATGCATTATCAGCTGAACGAGAGCTTATCATTGGAGTCAGGTCTTAGAGTAGACAACATCGGCTACGATTATGACAACCGATTGAGCGATGGTTCTGCCTGTGCTCCTGAAGTAAACAATTGTCGTTTTACCCGACCTGCTGATGCTCAGGTAGATTTTAGCCAGGTATCAATGCAACTTGGCATAAACTACCGCTTAAATGATGCAACCTCGCTGTTTGCCAATTGGCGTCAGGGTTTTCGAGCGCCGCAGGTAACAGAGCTATTCCGTTTACAAGCGGGACAAACGGTTGCGTCACTTGAAGAAGAACAAAGCGACAGTATCGAATTCGGTATACGTAGCGCGTTAGATAATGTCAGTTACGAAATTACCGCCTATTACCAAACTAAAGACAATTACATCTTCCAAGACACGCAACGTCAAAATATCAGCAACGGTGAAACTGAACATCGAGGTATTGAGTTTGCCGGCGTGTGGAGCCTGTCGCCTGATGTTGATGTGCGTGGCGTGCTGACCTGGTCACAGCACGAGTACAGCAATGACATTCAAATTAGTGCCAATAGCATCAAAGGTAATGAAATTGAAACTTCTCCTGAAGTGATTGCCAATGTTAATTTGGGGTGGCAATGGTCACCTATGGCTAAAGCCAGCATTGAGTGGCAGTACATGGATGAGTATTTTCTCGATCCTGGTAACAGCGCCAAATACAAAGGTCATCAGTTAGTTAACCTCAGACAGGCTTTACAACTCAGTGAAGCGGTTAGGTTAGAACTTCGAGTAATGAACGTGCTTGACGAAGAATATGCAGAGAGAGCGGATTTTGCGTTTGGTAATTATCGATACTTTGTTGGAGAGCCTCGCTCAGTGTACGCGGGCATCACAATCAGCCGCTAAGCGATAGAACTAATTAAGCCACTCGCTTTTATGAGTGGCTTAACCTATTGGCGATATCATCTGCTTGTTCTCGTGCCTGTACAACAAGTTGCTTAGCAACAGAATTATCGTTTGCGTTAATTTTTAGTTGCTTATCGAGTTCTTGAAGAATCTTCACCATGTTTTCCCAAGCTAGCTTGGTGGCCTGATTGAGCATCCTGTTGAGCAACAAAATGCCAATGCTGGCGTCGCCTTTGTCCAGTAGCTCATTTAATTGCTCTAGCTCGTTTTTTACATTTGAGACAAACTGCGACAACGCAGGTAAAAAACTATCAGCGCTTACATCGTAGTTGGTGACGCCTCGAGGGATATCGATACCAGGTAAATCGGTGCACATTTTGCCAAAAGTGATAACGTCATCAACTAATCCCGGAAGTGGCTCTAATTCTTGCTTCTTTAGAGACTCTTCCACCGCCGCAAACTTTTCACCCAATCCCGCAAAACCAAAAGACCCTGCCGCGCCCTTGATACGATGGGCGAGCTCAATGAGTTTATCTAATGTTTGTTCTTCCCATAGCTGCTGGAATACCACCACGTCTTTTTTAAGATCTGTGTAGTATGCCGCCACTAATGGGTACATCTCTTCATTATCAAACAAACTGTCGTTACTCCCGCTTGATTTTAGATAGTTTGCAAGGGTGGCAATAAAAGCTTCCCTTACTATAGGCTTGGCCAAATGATTGGTAAATCCTTTTTGCATGTACAATTCAATTTCATGCTTCATATTATTTGCCGTCAGCGCAATGATAGGGAGCTGATAGCCGTATTGGCGAATACGCTCCGTGGCTTCATCACCACTCATGGTCGGCATTTGAATATCCATCAATACCAAGTCATATTCTTTTGAAAATACTTTTGTCAGCGCTTGCTCACCATCCTCTGCCTCGTCTACTTCAATATTCATGCGTTTCAACAAAATACTGATTAGTTCGCGATTGTTGGGGTGATCATCGACAAGTAGCACTTTGGCTCCAGAGAAATCGGGAGCCAAATCCACATGTCGCGGCTGTTCACTGGCAACTTGCCACACCTCAGCGGCTGACTGCACCATTTTACAGTTTTCTGTTAATTGTGCAGCGATTGTTACTTCAAATACCGAGCCTGCACCAAGGGTACTGTCTACACTTATGTCTCCGCCTAAGCCGTTGGCTAGACGTTTAGAGATACTTAACCCCAATCCAGTTCCACCAAATTTACGGGTGGTTGAGGATTCTCCCTGTTCAAACGGGTTGAATAAGGTTTGAGTTTTTTCTAAATCCATACCTATCCCCGTGTCCCTGACCACCACTTTGATACTCTCATCGGCGTAAGTAAGTTTGATATCTACGCTGCCAATTTCGGTGAATTTAATCGCGTTATTGATCAGGTTAAACAGAATTTGGCGAAATCGGGTTGGGTCGGTAATGATTTCAGAAGGAAAGGGGTAGTCGAATTCCAAGTTGAACTCTAACCCTTTGTCTCGGGCTCTTTGCGACATCATTGACTCAACTTGCCCGATAACATCAAACGGGGACGTCGGCAAAAGTTCGAATTCTAATTTGTCGGCTTCGATTTTTGAGATATCTAGAATATCGTTAATGATATGTAGCAAATGGTTGCCGCTGTCAGAGATTATGCGCATGACGCGGCTTTGCTCTTTGCCGCCAATATCTCCCATTAAAATACTGTCGGCGTAGCCAATAATCGACGTTAATGGCGTGCGAATTTCGTGACTCATATTGGCGAGAAAATGGCTTTTTGCGCTGCTCGCCTCTTGTAACTCACTGATTAAATGTTCTAGCGCCACGTTAGCTTCTGCTAATGCTTCGGTGCGCATATACACTTTTTGTTCTAGATCTGTCGCTAAATTTTGCTTTTCCGATGTAATGAGTCGCTGTTTATCTGCAAGTGCGAAGGACATGATAAGTGAACCAAGTGTCGTACAAAACAGCATTAAGAAGTGCCGATTGGAGTGAATATTCTCTGTGATATCCAACATCACCACTAGGCCAGAAATAAACGGGAACAGAATAATCAACATAGCTACGCTTAGATACCGTGCTGGTTTGAAGCCTCTGCGGGTGGCATCTATGGAAGCATAAAGCATGACAAGCGATGATATGCCGGTCGATAGAAATGAGATAAGGGTGCCAATTCCCGGGGCAAAAACCGTGATGGGAAGCACCGTAATAAAAACCCATGGAGTAATATTTAGCGCGTTTTGTGCGCTTGTACTGATTTCAAACGGATGCAAAAAGTGTTTGGCAAAGAAAACGCAAAATGTTGCGCCAAGCAAGAACATTGGCATCAATATTTCTGGCAGTGGCGTTAGTCCAAAAATTTGCCAAACCCCGAATAAGTTGCTCCAACCCAGTGCGAGGCTGCTAACGGTAAGTGTGAAAAATAAATAGGCCTTATCGCCAGTTCGCGAGAACAAATACAACTGATATAGACACAGTGCCAGACACATACCAAGGCTAAGCATAATCAACAAATTCTCGATGTTGAATTTGGTTGCGGCCTCCGCTGCGGGCATCATACGCAGCTGCATCGCTGGGTATTTATAAGTATTTTCAAATACTAGAATAAGCAAACTGGTATCACCAGGTTCAATAGTGACGCTGTCGCCGTAATGAAAATTAAGCGGGTTTTGATGCAAAAAGCCAAAAGTTGAAGTGTCTTTTCCTGCATTGGAAAAGTGGAGCAGTTTAATCGTCTCTGAAATAGAATGAGAGGGATAAATGAACCATTCATCAATGTCGCTGGTATTGTGCAGTCTGACCGCGGCGACAAACTGTTTTCCAGAAGCCCTGGTTTGATGCGATGGTATCAAGCTGTTTAACCAAATCTCGGCATCTTCCTGGGACTGAGGAAGATTGCCATCGCGCCAATGGAAAAATGAGAACTGACTTTGTTTGTCTATGTTGATACTTTGGCTAAGGTCTATCGTTTGTAGCGGATTCTCCTGAGCGCCTAGCAGCTGTGAAAACAAGAAACACAGCAATAAAAATCCTTTTAGCCAGTTTTTTCGCATTTGTTAAGGGATCCCCGAAAGCGACAAAGCACAATTATCAGTTTATTAGAGTTTTTCTAATCCACAATACATCGATTAATAAATGTAGACTTTAAATTGAAAAAGAGTAAATTCTGCACCCAAATAAATCTAGGATTTCCTCTTTAATTGGACGAATCATTTTGAAAAGATTGGAACTGCTTTTGAAAGGCTTCAAACATATTATCAAGTGGCGTCGTATCGTAACGAACTGATAGCACACTACTGATTGCTTCTAGCGTAGACAGCTGGCCTGGCTTTCTGGCTTTTCGAATACGATATTGAGCGCCATCCTCATTGATGTCCAAATGCATTTGAGGCACCAGCTGTAACCAGTCATTCAGCATCCACATCTTATAGGCCTTTTTCCAGGTGGCATCAATAAATAATAAATGAGGCAAACGAGCATCACTGCCCGCAGCTTGCCAAACGCGACTTTTATCAGAGGGGAAAAGTAACGCATAGTCATTTGGGTGTGCCTTGACGTCATTGCTTAATTCCTGAAAATCGGTGCTTGTCTCTCCTATGAGAACTCGTGTTTTAGGCATCACAAGTTGTACTAAGCGCACAGTGTTCTTGGCGTGATTCACTTCATTGGGGTGTTGTAGTATGGTGACTTCACAATCACATGACATCCGACTCACGTGCGCGCACAGACAAGTATTACTTGGGAAATTGCAGTGTGGACAGTAACTTCGTTTAGTCATTTCAATAGTGTGCGACTTAAGGTGTTGAGGATTGTATCTTTAATTTTCTTTTGAGTGTTAGCGAGACTTTAAGGTGTTCGAAGAGAACCAAAAATATCGACAAATTTGGCATACCGTCCAGCAAGTTCCTGCAGGTAAGGTGGCGAGTTATGGTCAGATAGCCGATTTAGCAGGGCTGCCAGGAAGAGCGCGTTTAGTCGGTAAAAGCTTGGGGTTTGTGCCACCAGTATTAACCGTTCCTTGGTATAGAGTATTGCGTTCCAACGGTCAGCTAGCGTTTGCGAAAGGCTCTGAACAGGCTCAAAAACAAACGGGTTTATTGCAAGAAGAAGGTGTAGCGGTGCTAAATAATCGCGTCAAGCTGTCAGAGTTTGGCTGGCAGCCTGACTTGTCGGAGATATTGCACAAGTTACGTTTTTAAACGAGTGGCTTAGTCGATAGTTTCGACTAAAAATTCGAATTGGTCGTAGGTGACATCTGAGGGGCAGATCCCCTTGTCGATTAAATCGTCACGCAGGGGCGCAGGGTTGGATAACCATTTAGTCGCGACATGTCTTTTTATGTAAGCCTGTAGCTGTTTCTGCAAATTTCTTGTTAAGCAAGCCATAAACATACCTCGTTTACTTTTCTTAAGTGGGCTCAATAATTATTTCGACCACTTTAGGTATTTTCTAAAGTAAATTATGTTCAATGAATTGCCGCTTAATTAAACCTGTCTACGGGTTTATTTGCCAACCGGCTTCCCATTACAACCATATTTACCAACACAGTTGTAACACAGCAGATTTCGTTCCAATATTGCGATAATTTGTAGCTTAGTGATGAAAATCAGTGACTTAGAGTATTTTTAAGCGAAGCAAGTTTGCTGTTTAAGTAGTTTTTCTCGTGAATGACTTGGCACAGCGCTATCGCTTTTTCGAAATTGCGAATGGAATCGGGAATATTTTCTAATTTAAGAAACAGCTCGGCTTTAGCAACGTACAATGCGCTGTATTGCTGAATTTCCTTAACCTTTGAAAGACGTTCGATAAGCTCCCTTGCCCTTAATAGGTGTCCGGCCATGATTGCAGCCACAGCGGCATTTAATTCAATGACGGGGGATGGTTCAATTCGAACTAATAGTCCATAGAGCCCTTCTATTTGCTGCCAATCGGTGGTTTCTGGTGTTGTCGCCAGGCAATGTAGCCCTTGAATGGCTGCTTGTAATTGATAGCTGCCGATTTGTTGTTGCTTCATCGTTTGTTGTAAAAGTTTATCGGCATTACCAATTAGCTCAGTATTCCACAATGCTCTGTCTTGCAATGATAGTGGAATGAAGTTTCCAGCCTCATCAAATCGAGCTTCGCTTCTTGCCCGATGAAACATCATCAACGCGAGAAGTCCATTTAGCTCAGCGTGATGAGGTAGCATGCGATTCATTAATTGGGTTAACCTAATGGCTGCATCTTGTAGTTTGTACTCATCATTTGGGTGATTGACACCGTGGTTAAACAACAAATAAATGGTTTTCAGAACACCATTGAGTCGTTGAGGTAACTCCTTTGGCTCAGGGATAGAAAAAGGGATGCCGGCTTGTTTTATTTTGTTTTTGGTACGTGTCAGTCTTTGTTCCAGTGACTTAACATTGACCAAAAGCGCCGCTGCAATCTCATGTGTTTTAAGTCCGCATATTATATTGAGCGTAAGGGGCACTTGTTTGTCTAGTTCTAAAGCGGGGTGACAACAACAAAAGATGAGTTTGAGTTGTTCGTCAGCGAAGTCAATTTCTTGTAATGTTGAGCCATCACTTTCGCAAAGCAATGATTTAATTAACCCCGCTTTTTGTAAAGACATTTGCTGATGTCGCAATTTGTCTATTGCCTTATTACGCGCAGCCGTTTTTAACCAAGCACTGGGTTTGTCAGGCAGTCCGTTTTGCCATTTGTCAAAGCACTCGGCAATGACTTCGTGCCATATCTCTTCGGCAAAATCGATGTCTGAAAAAATACTGCATAGGTACGCCAGCATTTGGCCGGAATGCTGGCGATATAACCGATTAATATGTTGATGTAGGCTTTCAGACATTTCTTAATTTACATGTCTTGCATCAACCAAATTGGTCGTACTTCTATGGTGCCGAATTCGGCACTGGGTATTTTAGCGGCGACTTCATTGGCGTGATCAAGATCGCGACATTCAACCATATAGAAACCGCCCAGTTGCTCTTTAGTTTCGGCAAATGGTCCGTCACTAATTAAGGTTTCCCCGTTGCGAACCCTCACACTGGTGGCGGTATCAGTGGGTTGCAATCGCTCTCCGCCTAACAGTATGCCTTCACCTTGCAAATATTCGCCGAGCTGGTGGTATTTATCTAACACTTCGCCTTGGTATTGTTCAGAAAAATTGTCCCAAGCCTTTTCTTCGTCGTAAATTAACATTAGGTATTGCATGATTTATTCTCCTTCGCTTGCATACTGTATAGCAGAAAGTGCAGCGCCTTGTGGATCGGTAAACAAAATAAACTCACCGACACCAGGTATTGTCGTTGGTGGAACTAGCAGATCGCCGCCAAGTCGTTGTATTTTGGCCGCTGTCGCATGAATATCTTCAACCGTGACGTATTGTCCCCACGTTGCCTGTTGCGAAGGGGAATCTGAGGGGAGTTGCATAATTCCAGCAATTTTGTTATCGCCATTGCTTGCAACATGGTAGGTGCCATCAGGCATATCCATGACTGAAAATGTCCAGCCAAATAAGCTGCCATAAAATTCGGCAGCAGCACTGGGATTAGAGGTCATCAATTCTGACCAAGAAAGGTGTCCTGGGGTTGTCATATCACTCATGTTTCGTCTCCGTATTTTGGATGGTTAGGATTGTCTTTCCTAACTAAGACGAAACAGAAAAGTGAATTTCTACACATCGACTAAAAAAAGTTTTATTTTTTTAGCGGAGCTTTGGCGAGGGAAAATGAACAGGTGAGTGATCAACCCAAGTTAATCACTCAATACCACAATACTGTGCCCTTCGAAGTGCACCAACCCTTGCTCTTCTAAACTTTTTAAAACTTTGCCAACCATTTCACGGGTACAACCTACGTGACGGCTTAATTCTTGCCGCGTAATTTTTAACATTACGCCATCGGGATGAGTAATCGCGTCGGGTTGGTTAACGAGATCCAATAAACAAGCTGCCACCCGACCTGTAACATCGAGAAATGCCAAGTCGACAACTTTTTTCGAGGTTTTACGCAGGCGAGCCGTTAGCTGTTTTGAAATTGCCATTAGTATATCTGGGCGACTTTTGGCAAGCACTTCAAATTTCTCATAGGTGATTTCAGCGATTGTACATACAGAACGCGTTCTGATGGTTGCGCTGCGAACACTCGCTTCGTCAAACAGTCCCATTTCTCCGAAAAACGACCCTTGATTTAAGTACGCAAGGACAATGTCCTTGTCATCGCCTTCATGCTGCCTGATGACTGACACCGAGCCTTTGAGCAAAAAATAGAGCTTATTGGTTTCTTCACCTTGACGAACGACAACCGCGTGACGGCGATATTCCTTCGTTATGCATTGCGATAGGAAGTTATCTAAATATTCCACACCTTTCACTTCATATTGATTGTTTAAATCTGACACAAGATTTCACCTGCATGCCGTTTATAAGACCAATACTGCTCAAACTGATCGGATTATTTGGATTGTGACTGTGATTATGCATCAAATTGTCACACAATTCTCACTCAATATCTCAAATAATCGGAACACATGGTCTTTATGCTGATTTTGTATCCTGTATCGACCTAACGTATCGAACGCTATAATGATTCCAGTGTGAAGTGATTCTCAATTTGATACAAGCGTTAGTTTTTATTGAGACCTGTGAGATCACATTTTTAGCATTGGTTGAGTTTTTAATATGGCATCGCTTTGTTCCCACGATGGAAGAAACTCTGACATTAAGGCGTAAAACTTTTTATTGTGTGATGCTTCGAGTAAATGCACCAACTCGTGTACTAATACCATTTCGATGCATGTTTTGGGGTATTGAGCCAAATACAAGCTAAGCCACACTCGCGCTTTGGTGATGTTACAACTGCCCCATTTGGTTTTCATATTTTTGATACCGAGAAAGTTCACATGCTTGCCAATTCTCGGTTGCCATGTCGCTAAGAGCTGATTGGCCTCAATAAGCATTTCACGTCGGTAAAAATCGGTTAGCAATTTTTGCTTGGTTTTTACATCGAGTGGGGAAGGGGAACAAAAGAAAAACTGGCTATCGTCTCTATAGACTTTTTTCTTTGCGGCAAGTTCGTGTCGAATAATCAACATTTCTCCCCAAAGCGGCAACCGTTCTCCCTCGTTATATTCTAGAGACTCGGTGACAGGCGAAGACTTTTGCAACTGTCGTAGCAACCACGTTTGCTTGCTGTGCAAAAAATTTATGACGTCTTGCTGCGATAAATAAAAAGGCACACTTACCGAAATATCTTTGTTGGTTAAATCAACTTTTAAACGGAGATTTTTGACTTTTTTTGGGGTGACTCGCACCGCCATGCCCATAAAATCAATGTCGTAAGGCGCTTGGTTGTCTTTATTACGGGAGAAATTAAATAAGGTCGATAGCATGTTCGTCAGGATACCAGAACCTTCGTTACATATCTTCTGGCGCGTTCTTTGCTTTTTAGTTTTTCAACGAATAAAACACGGCAAATAGTGTCGACATTCCGTCGTCCTAAGCCAAGTTGGGCAATATGAACAAAACCTACAAGTTGGCGATAGTCACTTTGATAACCTCTTGTACTAGCGGTTGTGCGACGTTGGAGCTGCTAGCGGCAAGTGGTGTGAGTTATCTCATAACAGGCAAATCCATTACTGATAATGCAGTATCAATTGTGTCAGGTCAGGACTGCGCGCTGCATCGGATCGTAACTGAGACGTCAATTTGTGAATCGGCAACTTCAGCCGAAAGTTCGACCTTACTCACCGCCAACGGTGTCGACAATTCAGATGTTCAAGACGCGAGGATATCGGCACTTGCCCAAGACTTTGTAGCCGAATTGGACGTGCCTGTTGATTCAATTGAGCCACAAGAAGCATCTAATAGCGCGGCAGTCTATGCAGTGGTTGGAAGTTTCTTTAATCAACAATTTGCTCTTGAAAGGCAAAAACTCTATGTCGACTTTGACGCCATCACTGTGATGGTGAAAACGGATTCAGGCAATGTCTATCGCGTGATTGCCGGCCCGTTCGATGACAAAGAATTTACGGACGAGTTACCTAACTTCGTTGGTAAAGAGGTCAACGCGCCTTGGGCAATCGAGCTATGTCCCGACACGCTTGATGCACCTCCGTGTGATTCCAGTTTGTTGGTATCATTGTAATAAACTAAGGCTATTCAATAGGAATAGCCTGAAACCTTCAACTTTAGTGCTAAGATCAGGTCACACATGGCGTCCATTACTTCGTTTAATCGACACTGAATTTCTTGGACATGTAGCGAGCATAATCGAAAGTGATCAGATTACTCCTAATCTTTATTCTGACGAGCGCGATAGCCATTACCGTTAGTGCATCAAGTCAGCCTGTAGCAACCATAGAAACAGCAGATATGGTGGTAGTTAATGGCAAAATTTATCAAAAAAATCCAGCACTTGCCCATAACACTACGATGGCCGTATTAAATGGGAACATTGTTCATATCGGCAATGCTTCTACGATAAAAACGTGGATCGGTACTAGTACTCAAGTACTAAATGCTGAGGGGCTGAGTGTGTACCCGGGATTTATTGATACACATGTCCATGTTTTCGAAGGAGCATCTGAAATTGGCGCTGATTGTGAGTTGGATCCGGCGCTCACTCTTAGGCAGCAGATACCTCTACTTCAAGAGTGTGCTGAATACCTCAACACTCCTAGCCAATGGTTAATTGGTTATGGGTATCAATTGGATGCATTACTTTCGGGTAATACTCCTTTCTCACCTCGCAATGTTTTAGACGAATTATTTCCCGCTAACCCCGTGATTATTATGGAAGAGTCCTCCCACTCTATGTGGGTGAATAGTCGCGCTTTGCAACTTGCCGGAATCAATGCAGCCTCAGAGCATCCGGTAGGTGGTCGTTTGATGTATGAAACCGGCTCCAACACGCTTAATGGTATTTTATTCGATAATGCAGGTGATATGGTTATGGAGCTGGCCTGGAATGCTCAGCAGCGGGTGATGCAGCGCAGCTACAACGGTTTGTTAGCTGGTCTAGCAGCGCTTGCAGAAAATGGCATTACCACGGCCGGTGATGGTCGTCTTTACTGGCGAAGGGGGTGGTATCAAGTTTGGCAAAGAGCTCTTGTAGAGGAAGAGCTTAGCGCAAGGGTTGCACTGCGTCCTTGGATATATCCTGAGTTACCCATTGCCAAGCAAATAGCAAAACTTCAGCAAATGCAAAGCACACCTAGCAACAGCTTGCTTTTTAGTAATCAGGTTAAACTATATGTTGATGGGGTTTTGCATTTCGGCACTGCAAAGGTCGATAGAGCGTATGACTGGAGCTGGCAAAACAACCTGCCTAAAGGCTTATATTACATTGCACCTGCTGAACTAGGGCAATGGTTAAAAGCACTTAACAATATTGGTTATGGTGCACATATTCATGCTGTAGGTGATAAAGCAATATCGGTGGCACTCGATGCAATAGGGCAAGAGCGCAAAGCCAACAATAAACAACTGTTCAGTCTGACCCATTTAGAAATGTTGGCCAAAAAAGATGTTCCCAAATTTAACGCCTTTAATGTCCATGCTGACTTTCAGGCAGGCGCGGTGTTTTTTGCTGAACACAGCTGGGCAAAAGACTATATCGGCCGCAGTCGAGCCAAAAAGCTATTGCCCATGCGTGACGCCTATAACTCTGGAGCAAATATTACTTTTAGTAGCGATTGGACCGTCAATGATTTAAATCCATTAATTGCCATTGCTAACTCTTTAAGAGAACGGAAAAAACAAGGATTACCCGATTTTGAACAGGCACTTGACGCGGCCACAATCAATGGGGCGAAAGCACTGGGAATTGAACATCTAACGGGCAGTTTAGATGTTGGAAAGTCAGCCGACTTTGTTTTGTTATCTGATGATATTAGTCGACTAAACCCTCGTCAGATTGAACAAACCGACATTCTTATGACCGTGCTGGCCGGTAAAATTGTCTTTGAGGCGGAATAAAAGTCGGTAAAGCCCTAATAAGGGCTATACCGATAAATTAATCTTTTGCCGACAAAAGCTCTGACGCTTGTTCTAATGCGACGCTACGGGTTTTAAAAATCATATTTTCCGGTAAGTCTTCGAAGCTTCCCATGCGTTTGAACTTTTCCAATAACTTGCGATTGCGAACAATCATGATGACTTGTTTATCGGCCTCTTTAATTTGCAGAATCGCGTTTTCAATGGTTAAGCACATGGTATCGTCGAGCATCGGAACGTACTCTAGATCGAGAATAATAAGCTCATATTCGGTGATTTGTTTTAATTGTCTGGACAGCGCTTTTGCGACACCGAAAATCATCGGTCCGTTTAACTCTAAGAGCAATGCTTTGCCTTGGCACTTGATTAGACTTTGACGGTCTTCTAATGACAATTTAGCTGCTTCATCAAAGGCGTTAATGGCTTTGATTTTACTTTCTTGAGCGGTGCTAAGCTTTTCAATAATCATGATGTTGGCTACAAACACTCCCACAGCAACGGCGACGATAAGGTCGATAAATACCGTCAGGCCAATCACTCCATACATGATAATTGCTGTTTGCCAAGACACGCGATGAGCACGCTTGATAAAGCTCCAATCTAGTATGTCCATGCCTACTTTTACTGCGATAGCGGCGAGTAAAGCCAGCGGAATATATTGTAATAGGCCTGAAGCGCCAAAAACGGCAATGATAAGCACCGTCGCTCTAATGACACCGGATAAGTGGGTTCTCCCCCCCGCCTGAATGTTAACTACGGTACCCATGGTAGCTCCTGCACCGGGCAAGCCACCAAAAAGCCCAGACATGACATTCCCCATGCCTTGACCAATGAGCTCTTTATCCGATTTGTGTTCGGTTTTGGTCAGATTGTCTGCGATAACAGACGACAACATAGAATCAATACAGCCCAACATGCCTAACACCATGGCGTCGACTAGCATTAACAGCATTTGCTCTTGGGTGAAGACAGGCAAGTGCGGCACGGGGATAGAAATATCAATCACACCTACGCGTCGAATATCAGCATCACCTAAGAATAACGCAACTGAAACGGTTATCAGCAATAACGCGAGCAATTGTGGGGGTAAGAAGCGTTTCCACTTTGCGGGATAAAAAATCAAAATTGCCAGGGTGATAAAGGCTATTGATAGTTCAATGGTGTCAATATTAGCGAATAACTCAGGTAGTGCGATAAGGGTGCCGACGACACCGCCAGATTGGGTGGGCTGACCCATCAAAGGGCCGAGCTGTAAAATAATGAGAATGATCCCTATTCCCGACATAAAGCCGGAAATAACGCTTTGTGGAATGAGGGTGATATAGCGCCCTAGCTTGAGAAAACCGAACAGTATTTGAAAAATACCCGCCAGTATGATGACAGTAAAGGCCATGGCGAGCCCTGTTTCGGGATTTGAAGCAATAAGACTGGCGATAACCGCGGTCATCATCACCGTCATAGGACCTGTGGGCTCAGATATAAGGGTTTGTGTTCCACCAAACAGTGAAGCGAATAGACCGACTAAAATAGCCCCGTAAAGGCCTGCCTCAGCGCCAGCACCTGAGGCTACACCAAAGGTCAAGGCCATTGGCAATGATACGATTGCGGCAGTAACGCCACCCCACATATCTCCGCGTAGGTTTTCCAACGTAAAAGTATTTATAAAATTGCGCATTTATGTGTCTCTTGCTCAGTGAGCCGTTAAGGCTTTTAACGTCGATATTTTCTCGGCGGTATGCCACTTACTTGCATCAACGAGACTTATACTTTGTCGTGACTTCTTAATAGGTCACTTTTATTCATTTCCCTATTTTACCCAAAGCTACCCTGTCTTGGAAATCAGAGCTGTTGTTTATTGGATTTTTTTGCTTTATTTGATGTTTAGAATGCGCTCAGATTAAACAAAACCTATACCGCAAAAATCAACAGACTCTAATAAAAACAAACATTTAAATTCAACACCTAAAGCCTGAATGCAGATGATTTAAGTACGGTTACCACCATCATAGTGGGTACCTTTAGTCGCGCGATGTCGGTACATTAGCTTCAAGCAGCCAGAATTGTCCGTTGTGCGCCATATTTCCCGCGAATTTCTCAGCTTCATCACCTTCACCAGCAAAGATGTCAGCTCTGATACCGCCACTTATTGCCCCTCCGATATCTTGCGCCAAAAAAGCCCTTTGAATACGAGCTTCGCCCAGAGGATGGGGCACAGAGATATAAGTCAATGAGCCAAGAGGCACGTAGCGTTTGTCCACTGCGAGCGAGCGCATTGCGGTTAAACGCACGCCAAGGGCGCCAAAGGGCATATTTCCATTGTGGGCTTGCTCTCGAAAAAAGACATAACTTTGATTGTTGTTTACTAGTCTGCTCACTTGTGTGGCCGTGGCTTTAGCAACCCAGTCTTTAATTGCAGGCATCGACATAATCTCAGCGGGTACCTCACCACATTTGATCAACGTTTTGCCGATGGAAACATAGTTATGAGTATTTTTACTGTCGTACAAAATAGACACTTTTTCGCCGCTGGGCAGTTTACCAACGCCGCTACCTTGTACACCCAGGAAAAAGGTATCCATATAACTGTCGGACCAAAATAATGCTTCTTGATCCGGCAGTGCACCAGTATCTAATTCGCTCCGCGAAAGTTTTCTAGCAGCGCCGGAACTGCGATAAATGGGAAACCGATAATGTTCATCTCTTTTGCGCGACACATTGATATATGGCGCGTAATAAGAAGTGTATTTGCCTTTTTCACTGCCTTCGACCACAACTTGATAGGGAGTAAAGTGCGATTCGATTAATGCGTGTATATTCGCAGGTGAGCTCTTTGCCAATGAGTCACAGACCGGTGGCCAACCGACGGGTAAACGTTTCGATTGGCAATTATTGCGCATTGCTTGATATAGCGATTCAGGATCGCTTTTTTCAGACCAACCGGGTAAGTCATCAAAGCGCATCTGGCGCTTTTCAATCTTCAAACCCTCAGTGGCTTTGCGAAGTTCTCTAGAGCCTTTTAACTCGGTTTCTATCTGGCTGCCATCGGGACACGTTAAATAGCTGCCAAATGCGCTGCTAACAAATAGCAAACTAAAAGCGAGTAGACTTAAACGTCTCTTTATCATGTTTTTGCGAAGTATTTTTTAACTATTAAAAGTTGGGTTGTTGTGACTAACGAGCTGATTACTCGATATTCTGAATTTGCTCGCGCATTTGCTCAATCAGGACTTTCATTTCAACCGCAGATTGAGTGACCTCAGAATTAATAGACTTTGAAGCAAGTGTGTTCGATTCGCGATTGAATTCTTGCATCATAAAATCTAAACGTCTGCCGCACGCACCACCTTTTTTCATGATCTTCTGGGTTTCTTTGGTATGTGCTTTTAAGCGATCCAGCTCTTCAGCAACATCTAGCTTTTGCGCCATCATGATCATTTCTTGTTCGACGCGATTCTCTTCAAGCTCTATTTTGGCTTCTTCAAACTTGGTGACGATCTTTTCTTTTTGCCATTTCAGTACTTCTGGCATTTGCGCATCAACTTTGTCCACTTCCACCAAAATCGCATCTAGGCGGCTGGTAATCATGCTTTCCAGTGACTTCCCTTCACTTGCTCTGGCTTGCAAGAAGTCTTCTAATGCACCGTCTAATCCCGCGAGTAAATCTTTTTGAATTGCATCGCTATCTGCTTCTTCTGCCGCAACAACACCAGGCCAGCGCAGAATATCCACTGGGTTAACACCAGTTGATTGGCCGTGAGATTGCACCCAATCAGCAGCTGCTAGGATTTGTTTAGCCAAATCCTGATTCAATGTAATTTTACCGGCTTCGGCGTTTTCAGTGCTAAAGCGCAAATTACACTCCACCTTGCCGCGATTGAGTTTACTGCGAAAACGCTCACGAAGAATCGGTTCTAATCCACGAAATTGTTCGGGAAGACGGAAAAATGTCTCGAGGTAACGTTGATTAACAGAGCGAATTTCCCAAATGGCGGTACCCCAGGAGGCTTTGATTTCTTTACGGGCAAACGCGGTCATACTGTGGATCATAGGTCTTTTCTTATTGCTAGCACAAAGTGGTCCTCATACTAGCCGAATCCCAGAACTCTGCAATAGCTTTTCACCATGGAGCTATCTTTGTTGGGAATTTCGAAGAAACACGTCATTTATTGTGTAAAAAAAGCTGTCTTTTGGGTCAGGGGGCTTAAAGTAATCGGTCAGTTCACGCTACAATACAGCGAAATATAGATTGTTATCGACGGTTCTTGTTTGTCAGAACCGTCGCACTCATCAAGGAAGTCCTTTTATGTTTACAAAAGGGCAACCACCAGTATCAGGAGAAAAGCATGCGTCCAAGTGGCAGAACTGCCGGTCAAATCAGACCCATCACCATCACTCGAAACTTTACCTGTCATGCAGAGGGTTCTGTTTTGATCGAAATGGGCAACACCAAAGTGTTATGTAATGCCACAGTGGATGAAGGTGTGCCTCGCTTCATGAAAGGTGAAGGTAGAGGCTGGGTGACTGCAGAATACAGCATGTTGCCACGCTCAACGCATACCCGTTCGCAGCGTGAAGCTGCTCGTGGTAAACAAGGTGGACGCACCATGGAAATTCAACGTCTAATTGCTCGTTCACTAAGAGCGGCTTTGGACCTATCTCTTTTAGGAGAGAACACTATCACTTTAGATTGTGATGTTATTCAGGCCGATGGTGGCACTCGTACCGCTTCAATTACTGGTGCATGTGTGGCACTGGCCGATGCACTTAGCTACATGCGCAGTAAGAACATGATTAACACTAACCCAATGAAAAGCATGATTGGTGCGGTATCGGTAGGTATTTACAAGGGTGAGCCCATTGTCGACCTAGAATATGTTGAAGACTCAGACGCAGAAACCGACATGAACATTGTGATGACCGATACTGGGAAACTTATTGAAGTACAAGGAACTGCTGAGGGTGAACCATTTAGTTTCGAAGAAATGAACGAAATGTTAGAGCTGGCGAAAAACGGCTTGGTAGAGATATTCGATGCGCAAAAAACCGCGTTAAACTAAGAGGCTCATGACGATTCAAGATTATCAAAAAGCCTTTATTGAATTTGCGCTTGAGCGTGAAGTACTCAGATTTGGCGAGTTTACCCTAAAGTCGGGACGCAAAAGCCCTTATTTCTTCAATGCTGGCTTGTTTAATACTGGCCGAGACCTGGCAAAACTTGGGCAGTTTTACGCGTCAGCACTTATGGCTTCTGGTATTGAATATGATGTGTTGTTCGGTCCTGCTTACAAGGGTATTCCCATTGCAACAACTACAGCAGTGGCACTTGCCGACAAACACGACGTAGACACGCCTTATTGCTTCAACCGCAAAGAAAAGAAAGATCATGGCGAAGGCGGTAACCTAGTGGGTAGCCCGCTTACCGGCAAAGTCATGCTGGTGGACGACGTGATTACTGCTGGAACGGCAATTAGGGAATCTATGGTGCTGTTGGAGCAACAAGGCGCACAACTCGCTGGTGTGCTCATAGCTCTCGATAGACGTGAACGCGGTAAAGGTGAGCTATCGGCTATTCAGGAAGTCGAGCGTGACTTTAATACGCAAGTGGTGTCAATTGTGAGTCTTCTCGATTTGATTGAGTACTTATCAGACAAACCAGAAATGCAAACGCATTTAGAAAATATTCGCCAATATCGCGAAGACTATGGTGTATAGCTGAGTGTCAAATAGCAATCTGGTTCCTAATTCTGGCGACCGGCAATTAGATGCGCTTGGACTTCGCTGTCCTGAGCCTGTGATGATGGTTCGCCTTGAAATTCGCAAGATGCAGGACGGTGAAACGCTATTTTTAGAAGCTGATGATCCAGCGACTGAAAGAGATATACCTGCGTTTTGTCGGTTTATGGATCACCAACTGGTGTCGGCACAAACAGAACAATTGCCGTATCAATTCTTAATTAAAAAAGGCCTTTGATTCTCAAAAGGCCTTTTTGAATGCGCCAATGAGGGGTTACTAAGCTTGTTTAGAGTCAATGGCGACAACATCCGCCTTTTCTTTCTCTAGAATTACGCCTGCGTCTACGCCTTTGAGTAATTTGCCTAAGTTATCTTTGTTTTTCGATAAGACAATAGTGAGGTCTTCAAGTACTTGCTCATCTAGGCTTATGCCTTTGGCCTGAATGTAAATGGCCAAATTGTCTGCCACGTCCAGCATTTTGTCGTATTGATCTGCCTCTTTCTTATCAGTTGTCACGAGCTTCTCAACTCCTTTATGTTCTACGACATACTTTGTAATAACGGCCATAATTATGTCCTCTGATTAGCAATAATTTTACAGTAACATAGACCTGTTTTTATATACAGTAAAAAGTGTTAATTATATTCACTGAAACTGTTTTCTGTAATTTCCGGGGCTAGTACCAAGTAATTTGCGAAAGTGATGTCTTAGCGTCAATGCGGATTCAAAACCTACGGCAAAGGCGACTTGATCGATATTTCTTTCTGAGTCTTCTAAGTATTCCTTTGCTCGCTCAATACGCTGCTGAATAAGCCATTGCTGAGCGCTGACATTGAAGTTATTGCGAAAATGCCTATCAAAGCTACGGCGTGACATATTGGCGCGTCTGGCAAGTTCCATAACGGAGATCCTTTCGTCTAAATGATTCAGCGCCCAGTCCAATGCATTGCTAAAGTGATTGGTTGAGCAACTAACAGGCTTTTCGGCATATTGGCTCTGACCGCCTTCTCTATGTGCTGCTAATACCATTCGGCGTGCTACTTTATTTGCTACCTTGTTGCCAAAATCATGTCGTATAACAGCCAGCCCCAAGTCGATTGCAGCGGCACTGCCTGCTGATGTGCCCAGCTTGTGGTCAAGTAAATACAAAACGTTATCGACATATTGGATAATGGGGTAGCGCTTAACAAAATTCTCTGCATAGCGCCAATGGGTGGTGGCTGACTTGTGGTCTAGTAGTCCAATTTCGGCGAGTAAAAACGCACCAGAGCAAAATGACAATAAGCGGCCACCGGCTTGATAAAATTGTTGAAAAGCTAATGCTATCTTCTTGGGTACAGTGGGCTCAATTGTATTCCAGCACGGCACTATTACAGTGTCATAACCAGATAAGTTATTAATTGTCTTCGCTTTTAAAAGTAAGCCTCCGGTTCCATGCAACCAGTCGTCTTCAAAGGTCACTACGTCCGTGTGATACCAAGTGGCAAATTCGGGACGCGGCAAGGCAAATAATTCAACGGCGCAACTTAGCTCAAATAGCGAAGTGTATTGATTCGCGAGTATGGCAACCTTGTGCATGAAAATAACGGTCCGAAAAATGGCTGGATATTATCTAATATTGGCAGATAAGCCAGTATTGTAAACATTTTTAATGAGTACACTTTTATTGAATTCATTCATCGGAGAAAAGAATATGGCGTCACCCGTGGCTCGTGTTCCCGCTGCCAGCAGCAGCGAAGCACTGAAACATTTTGAAGGCTTACTTGGTTTTGAAACGGATTGTTGGGATGTACATTTTGCGATCACCAATGACCGTCAGGACTTCGTTTTGCTGGATGTAAGAGCTGAATCCTTGTTTGCAGAAGGTCATATCCAACGTTCAACTAATCTACCGCATAAAAAAATAAATGAGGCGACATTAGCACAATATCCCAAAGACACCTTACTTGTTGTTTACTGCGCCGGTCCGCACTGTAACGCAACTGAGAAAGCCGCTATCCGTTTGGCGACATTGGGGCGTCCTGTCAAAAAGATGATTGGGGGCGTTTGTGGTTGGTTAGATGAAGGTTTTAGCTTGCAAAAAAGTGCATAGAAGCGTTTAGCAGTCCTTGGGAATGCTCGCTAAGTAATGCTCAAGGCTGCACTCTTCGCTAGCGAAAAACTCCTCTTCTAAAACGTCGATTTGAGCGAAACGATCGAAGCGAAAATTGCGATAACTTTGTCTTAATTCGCAATAAGCCAGCAACGTCCACTTTCCAAACCAACCAATTACGCCCAGCGGCCAGAGGATCCGCTCAGTGGTTCTATCACGTCCGTCTTTGTACAAAGCTTTAACTTTTAATTTGTTCTCACAGGCCTGTCGTAAAATTAGGTGTGTGTTCCGAAAATGATTGTCACTATCAAGCAGTGGAATGCGATAAGGCTGTTGTTCCAGGCTTATTTTTTGCCGTTCCGGTAATACCGAAAGTATTTTTTCTTCGGCTGACTGTGCGCTTTTAGCAAGCTGTGGATCCGTGAACGCTTGCACCATTTTACTACCAAGTAATAGCGCGAGTGCCTCTTGTGTTTTAAACATCAAAGGCGGCAGATGATTGCGTTTTCCCAATAAATATCCAACGCCCGGTTCACCTTCAATGCTAATGTTTGCCGATTGTAGCGACTGAATATCTCGATACACCGTTCTTACGGATACTTCCATGACATCGGCGATACTTTCCGCGGTAATGGCTGTCCGTCTGCTGCTAAGTAAGGTGACGAGGTTAAATAATCGTTCTGATTTGGTCACGCACTGACCCTATACTAGTTACACAAGTATTATAACTAGCATAAGGTGAGTGACAAAAATTGTCAGTAGGAATATGCGGTGTTAAGCGGCAAGCTTGATGTCGATTTGAACTGCTTCTTGTCCTTCGTATTGGCACTCTTCTTTGGTGACTACACCTTCACTGCCAAAATGGTTCAATGTGCCTTTAATAAGACCAATCGCGACATCCTCTAAGTGACGACTCGATAAGTAATACAAAGTTAAGTGATTGTCGCTGTGCTGTACGTGATGGAATTTGGGCAATTCTGCATCTGGATAGAGTTTAAGTACCTCTACGTGAATGTAGTTATCAATGTTTTTTAGAAAGTCGAAACAGTCAGTGGCCGATTCAAAAAAGTGAGGGTAACCCTTGGCAAACTGACCGAGTAAGTGTGCGCCGAAAGTGGTGAGAAGATCGGGAATAGCGATATTCACTTCTTCACTTAATGCAACTACCAAGTTGACAATTTCAGTGTGGTCGTAAGTTCCCACTGCCGTGTAGGCTCCCCCACTGGGTAAGTCGCTTTTTTCAATAATCGTGTCTAACACTTCATCTGAGAAAGTGTCTTCCACCATGTCCATAAATTCTGTAAATACCACACCTTTCATGACTGTTTGCTTCCAGTAATTTGTCAGTGAGTTACAGTATAGTGTCGATTATTTGTTTTTTACCAATGCTTTGGCTCCACAATGCCGCTAATTACGACTTATTGATTAGATTAGCTTTTCATTGGCGATGCAAGTGAGCGCATTAACTCGTTTGCCCACATAACGGAGTCTTTATAACAGGTGGATAAAAGGAAGTTGTCGTACCAACTGCCCACTTCGACTAATTCACTCCATTTGGCTTTTTCCATCATGATAGTGCGATCTAGCACTTCACCGACTTCTCCTGCTTTGTGCAGAAGGGCAGCTTCAAGCGTAGTGGGCAACTTAATTTGCTCTAGGATGTAACTCATTTCCAGACTTAAAACCGTATCAATAGCTGAGAAAAGGCCAGCCGTAAAAAACTGATCGGGATCCCGTAAATCCTTTTCCAATGCGTACAACTCACAGGTTCGCGCGCGCGCCAACAATACATTAAAAAATGACATGGGCGCAGAACAACTATTCACCAAGGAGATTAACACTACCCATTTCTTAAGAGTATTAAGGCCTAAAAATACAACGGCTTGCTTTAGTGAGCTCACTTCGCGCTTAAGGCCTTGCGCGGGACTATTGAGTATTTTCAACAATTGAAAGCTAAGTTTCGGATCTTGTGACACCATGTAAGACACTTTTTCGAAACTCGCGTCCGCCTTTTGCAGTTCAGTAATCAGTTGTAAGGCGAGGCTCTCATTACTGCTGATACGTTTGCCCTGGATGATTTTAGGTTTTTCAAGGAAAAAGCCCTGAAAGTATTTGATGCCCAAGTGTTCGCACACAGAATAGATTTGTAAGTCTTCAACTTTTGACGCGATGACGGTTTTGCCGTCGGCCATGAGTCGGCGTATTTGTTCTTGGTACAAGGCAGGGTTGTGACTTAATACATCAATTTTGACGTACTTAGCCATCTTTAGCAGCTGGCTGTTACTGCGGTTGAAGGCGTACCCATCAATAGCAAACTCGAACCCCATTTTTTTCAAGCGATAGATAGTACCCACCACTTTTTCATCGGCAACAATATCTGCTCCCAACTCAATTACCGCTCTGTTGGGCGTGACTGAGGTGAAGGATTCCGACAATAAAATGTTTCGGCTGACGTTGAAGAACATGGGGTATTCGTCATAGAGCTCATCGTCAGACAGACCAGTACAAATATTCAAAAGGAGTTCAGACGTTGCTTGATCTGGATTGTCTATACTAGCTCGTTGTTCCGCGCGGGCGCGATATAGTAGCTCATACCCATGTATTTTCAGTTGGTCATCAAATATGGGCTGTCGTGCGAGCAATATATCTTGGGGTTGTTCAAACATCGTAGCGGGTTTTCCTCGAACCTGGTAACAACACTTTGGAGTGTGAATACAAATACCAAATTTAGTTTATTGTATTCTTGAAGAAATGAAAATCATTAGGGTGCGTATTGATTCACATTTCATACAAGTAGCATACGCATTTGTTCACACTTTAATATTCTGAGTTCCGCTATGATGGGCTGGTGAATCAGAGTATCTCTATTATAGTAAAAGTATCAGTAATGCAGGCAGTTTAAAAATGATAGGAAGGTCATATTATATATTTTTAGCGGTAGGGGTGATTTTAGTTACCGCGATATTGGCTACCTATTTTTTTCACAGTGCTCCGGTGCAGGAATCGACTTCTGATTCTGCAGATATCAGCTGGCAATACATCTCGGTTGACAGTCCGTTGCAGCCTATTCCGTCGGTGCAAAATCTTGATCCTGATTGGGTAAACCTGGGTAGGGCGCTATTCCACAGTCCACTGTTATCTAAAGACAACACGATTTCTTGTGCCTCGTGCCATCTAGTGCATTTTGGCGGCGATGACAGCTTTCCAGTGTCTACGGGCATTGAAAATAAAGTGGGTAGCCGTAATTCTCCAAGCGTGCTCAACGCGGTGTTTAACTTCCGGCAGTTCTGGGATGGACGTTCCCTTGATTTAAAAGAGCAAATTGCAGGACCGGTTCACAATCCGGTTGAAATGGGGTCTAGTTGGCAGGAAATCGTGGCGAAATTGGAAAACTCGACGGATTTTGTGGGTATGTTTGCGTCGGTTACGCCAGATGGAATCAATGAGGAAACTATATCCAATGCCATTGTGGCTTACGAAACATCCTTGACCACGCCTAATGCACCTATTGATGCCTACATTCAAGGTGATCAGAATGCGCTGAATCCCCAGCAAAAAAGAGGATTGCAGAAGTTCACTGACTTCGGTTGTGTGGCATGCCATCAAGGGGTCAATATCGGCGGCAATCTATTCCAGAAAATTGGTCGTATTGGCGAAATTCCAGAGGTGTTAGCCGATGACCTTGGACGTTTTACCATTACCGGCAATGAGTATGACAAATACGTTTTTAAGGTTCCCTCATTGCGCAACGTGGCGCTCACTGGCCCTTATTTTCACAATGGAGCGGTTGCCGAGCTCTCTGAGGCTGTGAAAATTATGGCAAAGATGCAATTGGGGCGCGAAATAAGTCAACGCGATACCGACGATATTGTTGCCTTATTGCAAAGCTTTACCGGTGACACGTCTGACCTATGAATAAGTATCACCATTTCATCATTGAACTATTGGTTATGCTAGGCATGTTAAGTGCCGGTATCGCTTATATCGACGCTAAACGCGCCTACGAAAATGCCGAGCTGGACGTTGCTCATATTTTTGAAATTGAGAATGCGATCTCCAATTTGACCACTGAATCTCTGATGATTGGCAAATCGGTGCATTCGAATTATGACCGTCATGCTCAATTGCAATTTGATTTGGAAGCACTTTTACGAACAACCAATTCCTTGCCTACCCTGCAATCAGCCGCGCAAGACTATAACAATCTTGTTAATCAATATTTGCAATTAAGCACGGTACTGACAGTATCCGAGCGCTTTGTCGCGTCTGCCGGCGGATTCTACTTAGAAATTGGCGGCGATGCTGGGCAGTTAGGACTCAGTATGGTTTCTAAAACCTTGTATTACATGGAGTTTCCTACGCGTCAGAGCGCACAGCAACTAAATAACTTCGTGCAGGAACACGAAGAAAAGTTATCGGTTATCAATGAACAAGGTATGCAGTGGCCAATGCTTCGTGAACATCTACAGTTTATTTTGATTAACCTTCCGGAAAGTCAGCGTATCTTAACCGAGATACGCAACGTTGAATTATCTAATCAACTTACCCAGGTGCTCAATCGCAAATCGGCTGATGTTCGGCATTATTCACAACTGCAAAATAGCTACTTGTTATTGGTGTTTTTTGCAGTAGGTATGCTAGTTATCATAGTGCTACTTAGACATCAAAGAGAGCTTATTCACCGAAACAAGCTGGCTAATGCAGCAGTAGAGGCAAAATCGGCCTTTTTATCCAACATGTCTCATGAAATTCGCACGCCGCTAAACGGTATTATCGGTTTGGCCGATTTAACACTCGCCTCTGGCGTAAATGAGATGCAGCGCGATTATGTGAATAAACTTTTATTTTCTGCTAGATCTTTACTTCGCATCGTCAATGACATTCTCGATTTTTCAAAGATAGAGTCTGAAAAACTTGATATTGAACATACTCCATTTGAGCTCAAAGAGTTGTTTCACAACATCAAAGCGCTTCTGGGTAAATCCGCAGCAGATAAGGGGGTCGAGCTTATTTTTGACCTAGACGAAGCAGTTGCTGAGCGACTGATGGGCGACCCGGTGCGTATCGGTCAGGTGCTCACCAACCTTGTCTCCAATGCGGTCAAGTTTACCGAACAGGGACACGTAATTGTGTCCGCAGCATTGGATGCAAAAGAACACGAGCACGAGCTTTTATTAAGTGTTACCGACACCGGTATTGGCCTTACTGAACAGCAGCAACGTACACTGTTTGAGCGCTTTACTCAGGCAGATGAGTCCACCACGCGTAAATACGGTGGTACTGGACTTGGCTTATCCATAACTAAGTTGCTCAGCGAACTTATGGGCGGTTCCATTTCTGTGCGCAGTCAAGCGGGAACCGGCTCTACTTTTGAGGTTCGTTTGCCCTACGAACCGGCTGCCAATAACGTAGATGCGTCTGGTTTAGGACGATCGACAGCACTGCAAGGGAAACGTTTAATATTGCTAGAGGACAACCCATTAACCGCGGAAATTACCTTAAAAATGGCGAGTCTTTGTGGCATAGAAGCCAAATGGGTTAGCACGGTGCCTGATGCTGCAAGGTTGTCGGCGGCAGAAGATTTTGACTTCGGCTTAATCGACTGGCATTTACCTAAACAAAATGGCTTGTTGTTACTAAAGAAATGGCACGCCACTAAATCTGGTCCGGCTTTCCCTATTGTGTTCACCGCTTTTGATTCGCAGTTTATTCGCGAACAGTTAGAAAGTGTCGACGAGCTCCCTATTTTGAACAAACCATTGTTGTTGTGCGATTTCAGGCGCGCGCTGGAACAGGTGATGTCAGGCACATGGGAGTCAGTAAAATTACCGTTAAATGGTGACCAATCAAAAGACATCTCGACCGCACAAGGCAATACCAACGACAATACAAATAATACTACCGAAATCAACAGAACGACCAAAGAGGCAAGCTCAAGACTGCTATTGGTGGAAGATAATGAAATCAATCGATTGATTGCATCGCAAATGTTGGAGTCGTTGCCGGTTAATGTAGATATGGCTGAAAATGGCCAAGAAGCAATTGAAAAGATTAAACGGCAAGATTATTCACTGGTGTTGATGGATATTCAGATGCCGGTAATGGATGGCGTTAGCGCTACTAAAGCGATACGCAGCGAATATGATAAAGAAAAGCTACCCGTAATCGCTCTGACTGCTAACGTGCTTGACACTGAGGTTCAGCATTATCGAGAAATTGGCATGAATGGCCACCTCGGCAAGCCCTTTGAGCGAACCGAGTTGGAACAACTTGTGCGGCAGTATTGTTAAGACTCTAACCTAGTCGGTAATATGCGGTAGAAAGTGAACGATTTGTTTGCGCCACCAAGGCCAATCGTGGTCAACGTCGTAACCCCAAAAGTCAATCCAAGCATCAATGCCTTTAGCCTCTAATATGGAGCGCAGTTGTGCTGTATCCTCACGCATTTCGTCTTCCCATGCTCCTTGCCCAACACAAATAACAATTTTACTGTGCTGATAACGTGTGAGGAACCAGGGATCTCCCATGTTAGGCAAGTAATCCAAAGGGGAATTGAAATAGATTTGCTCTGAATTGTAATCCCGTTGCAAAACGCGTTTGACATCGTAGACGCCACTAAACGCCAGTACCGCATCGAAGATTTCAGGGTCTTTGAAGAAGAAGTTGGCGGCGTGATAAGCGCCCATACTACAACCGTGTGTACAAATACCGATTGCGCCACCACACAGCTCATAGATAAAAGGCACGACTTCCTGTGTCACATAACGATGAAAAGCTTCGTGACGACCACCGATGTGGGCGTCCGAGGCATCTTTGTTGAGCCAGGTTTCTTTGTCGATACTGTCGATACAGATGAATTTCACCTTGCCTTCATTGATAAAAGGCGCGGCTGCTTCAATCATTTTAAAATCTTCGTATTCGTGAAAGCGACCACCTGAACTAGGGAACACCAATACCGGTTTGCCATAGTGACCGTAGACTTTCAATTCCATGTCGCGACCCAAGCGCTCGCTATACCATTTGTGATATTCGATATGCATGTTTGTCTCCGTTATCGGTGTTCTAATATCGCGTTGCAGACACCTAACATTTCGTCTTTGTCAGGCGTGCAAAGTATGTAACAGTGTTGCCCCATCGCCCGTGAAAATACCTGTGGCACTTCCCCTTGGTAGCGCATCAGGTGACCGTACTGTTGCATTACGTCTTCGTGACTGCGCAGGTATTGATAGCGGCTCTTGCGTCCTACGTAGGCGCAGTAGTAATTGATGGAAAATGGCTGAGTTAGACTGTTGTGACAAAGTACATTCGCCCATTCGTCGTACAAATTCATATCTGTGGCGAAGTTGAACATGTCCATTGAACGGCCACCTGGTGGTCTCATGTTCACTTCGAGGGTGATTAACTTACCGTCCTTATGACGCCTGAAAAATTCAAAATGAAAAAACTGCATGCGCAAGTCGTACTCTTTCAGCAGCTTCATACCTTCTGCGACAATATCTTCAGGGGTATTTTTTTGATAGTAGTAGTACATATCAAGGTCTTTATTAACAATATCCATCACCCCAGTTGAATAGGTACTGGACATCATAAACAATGGCTTGCCGTTGTAATCAACCATGCCATCACAGGTGAATATGTCACCTTCAATGAATTCTTCAAAAAAGAAGGTGCCTTCGCCTCGCACACGTAAAAATTCTTCCAGGTCACCGTGATTGGTAAGGCGATAGGTACCTGAAGCACCGACACCTTTATCGGGCTTGGCTACGATTGGGTATTCAAATTTACTAACGAAGTCGTAAGCCTGTTCATTGGTATCGACCGTTGCCCCTTCGACTACGTTGCATCCTGCTTGTCTAAAGCGTCGCTTCATGTCGGACTTGTTTTTTACATCCGGCAACATGCTCTGATTAATACCGGGAATGTTGAAGTCGGTGCGCAAATGCGCCTCAAGCTCTAACCAGTGTTCGTTGTGGGCATTAATTTGGTGAATTCGTCCGTGCTTGTGAATAAAGTGCGCAACACCTCGGTAGACATCTTCATATTTTTCCAATGATGGTACTTGATAGTAGTCGGTCATGTTAGCGATGAGGTTAGGGGACAAGCTCTCCAGTGGTGCGTCAGAGAGCCCTAGCACTTTGACACCACGCTTCTTTAAACCCTCGCAAAAGAGGTAATAGTTGGGCGGAAACTGTGGTGATAAAAAGATAAAATTCATGACTTCCCCTTTTACATGTTGTCGCTTCGAACAAACCGTATCAGATTTGCCGCCCGATACGTCAGCGGCTACTTGCCAAACATAAACTCCAGTGGTCGCCAAACACGCTGAGCCCACGCATTTTCATCATGCAATGCGCCCTCGTCTTTGAACCACTCAAGATTGTCACCTTGTTGATAACCCTTTGCTTCTAGAACGCGCACCATATTTAAACATCCCGGCATCAATGCGCGTTCCAAGGCTACGGTACCGTTATCTAGATATATTTTGCTGTCAAAACTTGAGGATTTATTATCCTCTACCATTTTCCAGGCGTTAACTTTGACGTGTCGTTTGCCCCAAAACATGGGAGACAAACACGCAGCTTTGCCGAAGACATTTGGGTAATACCAGGTTGCTAAAAATGAGATCAAGCCACCCATCGACGATCCCATAACGGCGGTATGCTGTTTACTTTTATAGGTTCTGTAACGCTCGTCTATTAGCGGTTTGATTTTCTCAACGATGAATTTTAGATAGTCTCTACCCAGTTGAGTATCGTTATATTCCTCTAGCCTATCAGACGTGTTGTAAAGACCGACAATGATAGGTGGGGTGATTCTGCGCTCGGCTGCCAAGCGCTCCACAGTTTCGTCCATGCCCCAATCGCTATTGAGAAATGCGGTATTAGGGTCAACCAGATTTTGTCCATCGTGCATGTATAACACCGGAAACTTTTGCTTTGGTTTGGCGAAGTATTGGGTGGGCAACCACACGATAACTTCGCGGTCGCGAATGCCGTCACCGGAAAAGTGTCCTAAGTAATCAACATGACCAAGAATATTATCTTGCATTGGCTGAGGGTTTTGTAACCAGTCATTGATGTGCAACTGCACATGTTTGTCTTCATCTGCAAATAAGCGCAGATTTTCTTTTTCCAAACTGTTGGCAATGGCTGCCTCTTTTTCCCAGGTGCCGTCAGTAACTTTGAATTCTAACCAAGTGCCTTTGGGTACATCTAACGATGATTGCCACACACCATTGCGGTGACGTAAAGGCAAGCCTTCGGGTTGCCAATTACCCAACGTCTCGTGATTGCCCGTGATGCATACTGACATCGGGGGCGTGTTACAGGTCACTTCAAAGTTGATGGTGCTGGTTTCTATCATTCTTGCTCGATACTACTTTTTAATCTCACTGGCATCATACCCAGAAATAAGCGTCTACCAAGCATTTTTTCGCAAAAATCACTCAGCGGTTATTATCCTGCACCCATTTGCCTAAAAGCCCTCGGTAATGGTTGATAAATTGCTCATGCTCGTGCACGGGGAACAGCTCTTGTACGGTGGTCACTATGATATTGTCGAATTCGGGCGAACGCACAAATTCCCACATGACTTCGTCAAGATGTTTGAGTGCGGTGTGGCGAAAATCCCAGTAACGTTCAGTATCCAGATGCTGATCGGCGAGCTTACCGTATTCGGTTAACTTTTCTTTGTAGCTCCGGTCAGAATCGGCAATATCGATAAAAGGGCGAATGTCCATGGTCACGTGCATAGGGCGCTTGGTTACCATACAGAACACACTCCACGCCCACAAAGACGATATCGCCCAAGGGAAGTAGTAATGCAGGCTGGTGATGGCAATATCAGGGCAGGCATTGGCAAAGTCCATTGGCCACAAACGACCGTCTTTATATATCGCTTCACAGGAATTAAAGTCCCAGCGGAAAAACGCGTTAATAACTTTGGTGGTGACTTGCGCTTCCCACTGGGTTTCATCGTCAATAAAGTTATCTTCTAGCACATAACGCAGATGTTGCGGCTGATCAGGATCGTATTTAAAGCTGCGTACATCAGGGCCTATGCCCAATGAACGCACGAATACATCGAAATTATCCAGCCCTTTTTGTACGTGCATTAATTCGGTTTCTGAAGCGTCATAAGCGGCGAGAAGTTCAGCTTCGTTATCTACTTTGGTGACGCCGCGCCACCCGCCGCCATCAAACGGTTTCATAAATACTGGATAGCCAATGTTTTTAGCAATCTCAGGTAAATCAAATAGGTCGTGATATTTGGACGCTGTGGTGCCGTATTTTTTGTTATCTGGTCCAATTTTGGGCGGCAAGAACCAGGTCTCAGGAACGTTCATACCCAATCGCATCATGGCACAGTACGCGCTGTGTTTTTCCATGCTTTGAAAAGTAAATGGGTTATTGAGAAGATAGAGGTCGTTCATTAGAGCTGCTTTTTTTAGCCATTCACGAGGTGTGAAATGCCAGTAGGCAAGTCGGTCTATTACTAGCGAGTAACTGGTGCCGTGCTGCAGGCTAAACGGATGGATGCGCACGCGTTCGACATCGACGTCGATACTGTTGTTTTGATAGTGATAGTGTTTGCCCATGCGTCTGGCTAACCCTTCCAAGGCTCTTGGCCAGTCTTCCTCATCACCTAACAGTAAACCTACCTTTTTATATCCCATTATTGCTCTCCCATTATTAAGCGCTGGCACATTCCTATTCATTTTCTAGTCTTATTTTGGCTATTTTGCAATGCCAAGGAAGGGGGAAAACAACAGCTTATAAAAAATTTAACAAACCAATTTTTAGCGCGTATAGTCAAATTAACGAATTTTCATGTTACTGCGGTACAGGCTCACGCCTAGCAGCAATAGTCGATATTGGATTTACAACTGAAAATTAAAAGGGGGCTGGAATGGGCCAGCACGATGTAAGCACGAGCAAAACCGCCTCGGAATTGCGCTTGTTTATGCGTCACCTTCTGCGTGATATCCAGGCACTGGAACACATGTTAGACCATGACATGTTCGAGAAGAACGTCAGCCGAATCGGGGCTGAACAAGAGTTCTTTTTAGTCAATCAAAACATGCGTCCGGCCTCGATTGCCGTGGAGTTGATGGAGCAGCTACAAAGCAGTTATTTCACCGAAGAGTTGGCACTTTTCAATCTCGAAGCCAACCTCGACCCACAAGAGTTTGACCGTTCGAGTCTACGTCGAATAGAAGACCAGCTGATAGACCTGACGGGGCAGTTAAAAGCAAAGGCATCTAAATTAGGTGCACACGTGCTGCAAACAGGCATCTTACCTACGATCAAAAAGTCGGATCTGAACCTAGATAATATAACCCCGAAGCCGCGCTATCGAATGTTGAATGATGTACTTTGTGGGATGCGTGGTGAAGACAATCGCCTCAATATTAAAGGTTTAGATGAGCTGATGTTCACCCACGACAACGTGCTCATTGAGGCCTGTAATACGAGCTTTCAGCTGCACTTTCAAGTGTCACCAGAAAAGTTCGCCATGTATTACAACATTGCCCAAGCGATAACCGGTCCTTTAATGGCGTTGTCTGCGAATAGCCCATTACTCATGGGCAGACGTTTGTGGCATGAGTCGAGAATAGCTTTGTTTCAGCAAGCCATAGATACGCGTTCGGCAAATAAATCCAATCGTGAATTAGAACCAAGAGTGTGGTTTGGTAACAGCTGGGTGAAAGAGTCTGTACTTGAGTTATACCAAGAGGACATTGCGCGTTTCCGCGTGCTGTTTGCACAAGAGATTGAAGACGATCCTTTTGATGCATTAGACAACGGCAATATTCCAAAATTGCAGGCTTTGTGTTTGCACAATGGCACGGTTTATCGCTGGAATCGGGCGTGTTATGGCATTACTAAAAGCGCTGATGGTGATAAACCACATTTGCGCATCGAAAACCGTATCTTGCCGGCAGGCCCTACGCCTATCGATACCATGGCCAATGCGGCATTTTACCTTGGATGTTTGTGTGGTTATGCCGATGAAATAGGGGATATTTCTCAGCATTTGGACTTCTCTGACGCCAAAAACAACTTTAACAATGCCGCGATGCGTTCAATGGAATGTCACATGGTGTGGTTTGGTGGTAAAAAGCATCGCTTTGAGGACTTAATGGTAGAGGAGTTAATCCCGCTAGCGAGGCGTGGATTGGTGAGCAGAGGTATAGATCCCAATGATGTCACCCGCTATTTAGACCTGGTAGAAGAGCGAGTTAAAAAGCATCAAAATGGCGCCACTTGGATGTTGAAGAATTACAACTTCATTTTAGACCAAGGCTTTAAGAGCGATAATGCCAGTACATTACTGACGGCGTCCATGTTGAATCGTCAGGCAAGTGGCTTGCCTGTGCATGAATGGGCTGATATTTCCTGTCCGGAAATAAGCGCCATCAAGCAAACCAATCAAACGGTAGAACAGGTGATGTCTACTGATATCTTCACCGTTGACCCAGATGACTTAATTGATTTAGCTGCAAAAATTATGCATTGGAATCACATTCGCCATCTTGCGGTAGAAAACACGCAAGGGGACTTGATTGGCATTGTATCTTACCGCAGCATTTTGCAAATCTATGGCAAGTACGCTGGTCGTGGTGAGGTTCACTTAGTGCCCGTACGTGAAGTCATGAATGAAAATCCGGTGACTATTTCCCCTGATAGCAGTATTGAAGACGCCATGAGTATTATGCGCCAAAATAAGGTGGGCTGCCTGCCTGTGCTATCGAGTAATGGGCTTGTAGGTATGCTGACCGAAGCTGAGCTAATGGATGAGTTTTCAAAATGGTTAGAAAAACGCGGTTAAATCTGAATCGCGTTTTTGTCTTACCGTGCGCTTGAAAAAAGCCAAAGCTCCCCCCACTTAATCAAGCCTGCGCAAACACGCGCAGGTAATTCCCAGTTTCTTGTTTGAGGTTCATTTGCAAAGAGTTTTTGCTGAATTAAGTAGTGGTCGTCCCGGCCCCTTAGTGATTGTTATTGCGGCATTACACGGTAATGAGCATGCAGGTGTGCACGCGCTGTCTAGACTGCAAAATGCGCTTAGTGCGCAAGACTTTACCGGTAAAATTGTCGGGGTCGTGGGGAACTTAGGTGCTTATCTGCAAAATCAACGTTATTTGGAAGCGGATCTGAATCGCATTTTTGTGCCTGAAAGACTATCTCAATGCCCACGTAAAGTGCGAGAAGTTGCCGAAGCGAATACTCTTATTGAGACGATAAATACGCTTATTGACGACCATGAAGGTGAGGTGCATTTGCTGGATGTGCACTCTATGTCGGGTGAAGGACTGCCATTTAGTTGCTTTCCACACAGGGATGAAAATGAGAAAATCGCTCGTCGTATTCCGCTGCCTGCGATTGCTAATATCGTGCAAATATTACCTGGCACCTTGACCGAGTACTTTGCAGATAAACTTGCCTCAACAATGGTGGTGGAGTGTGGCCAACATGTCGCTGAAATCACTAAAGAAAATGCTTATGCAGCGCTTTTGAGCTACTTGGATATCGTTGGTGTGTTGAATAACTATGCGTTGGCTAAACGTGCCAGAGAGCATCTTAAAACGATCGTTGGTGAATTTTCTGACGTATTTACCCGAGTTAACTTCCGCTATCACATTGTCAATCAAGGCTATTTTGAAATGCAGCCCGGCTACAGTAATTTGCAAGATGTCGCGGTCAATGAACTCTTAGCCATTGATAGAGGCTGCGAAGTAAGAGCTCCTCACAATGGACGAGTAGTATTGCCCTGCTACCAGAAACAGGGCGATGATGGATTTTTTATTGCCGTTGATGAGCCTTAAGCCAAATCAGCTACATCGCAAACTGCATTCTCGCTTGGCTCAGCAGTTTGCGAATAATCTTCACGTCTTTACAACCTTTGCATATTCGCAACAAGTTTTGATCCGTAAGTTTAAGCAACACGTGTGGATAGGCTGCCAACCACTCTATGCGGTCGCGATTAATAACCAGGTAGGTTTTGAAGGGGCGAACTAATTTCTTCGCCAGGTTTTTGCTAGTAATACCAGCTCTGCGTAGGGAAAACTTTTTTTTCATCGTTGTTCTCAACAATTTTCAATTATTCTTTAGCGCACACCAGATATCGAGATAAATTCTCAACTCCGCAAAATTAGACCAGAAAAGTGCCAAATTGTTTTAATGTATTTTGGAATAATACAGGGGCGGCTAAGCAGGAAAAAAACTTAAAAAAAAGCTTGCTTCCTGCCGGTGTTAACAGCTGCTTACAGATTGAAAAAAGTGGTTACTATTCGCCAAATGCGCCGGCGGCACCTGGATATACCACAGGGCTTTCAATACCTTGTTGATTCACACTTGCGACGCCAAAAAAGTAATTGTCTATGACAACATTTTCTAGCGTAAACTCAGTAACGTTTCCTACTTCTCGGCTAAATTGCCATTGCGGTGCATCGGTGTAACGCCAATAAATCTTATAGCCTTTGAGTTGTGGATTTTGTTCTTTGGATAATGCGTCCCAATTTAATGTTGTGCTGGGTGAAACAGCCCCTTTTATTTGCACGTTAGCAGGTGGTGAAGGTGCCCAGGCCATAGCCGCTAGCGAAACAGCATTAAGTGCGGTTAATTTGGCAGCGTAGGGGAAGTTAACACCGTCTAGCGTATCGCCGTACTTGATTCCATTTTCAACGCGAATGTTTTCGTGCTGGCGATAGTAATTCTCATTGGTTTCCATAATCCGTACACCGGGAAAGCCTAAATCATTAAATGGCCTATGATGGCCACCGCGGCGAAATCTATCTAGTCGATAAATAACCATGGTATCTAGGTTTTCAATGTAGTCGTCGGCAACTTTGTCGATGTAACGCGCTAAATTGCGGCTGGGGGAGTCAACTTCACCGCCCGTGAAACGTCTTAGTCTCGCTTCTTGCGGGGTTTCGGTAACACGAGTTCCCTCTGCAAAAATACGTGCTGTGGTGTTGTTAATAACACCATTCACTCCCTCAATATTGCCTATCATGTCGTTATTCAGTACTGCCTTAATTCGCCAGTTGTCATGAAGGGCTTGAGCAGCCATGATTTTTCCACCGAACAGTCCCTGTTCTTCACCTGAAAGTGCGGCATATACAATTGAGCCATTGAACTGATATTTGGACAATACACGGGCAGCTTCAAGTGTACCGGCTACACCCGACGCGTTGTCGTTTGCACCCGGAGAATCAGACACGGCGTCCATAACATCTGTTACCCGTGAATCGATATCCCCAGACATAATCACATATCTGTCTGGGTCGGTTTGGCCTCGTTGGATAGCAATGACATTAACGATTTCAACGGGATCAGGGATGCGACTTTCACCTTCGATAATGTCGATTTGGTAAAAGACTTCCAAGCAACCACCGCATGCCTTAGAAATAGCGTCAAACTCTGACTTTATCCAGCGCCTGGCAGCGCCAATGCCGCGTGTATCCGATTCCGTTTCTGACATTGTATGGCGAGTGCCGAATGAGACCAGCTTAGTAATATCCCGCTCTATGTTTTGTGCCGATGGTGCTGCTGCGATATGGTGCAACGCATTTACTTGCTCAGTGTTATCTTCGCTGGCTTGGGTTAGGCTACCCAGAAACAAATATGGTGCTAGCGTGCAGGCTAAGGCCGCGACTTTTTTATTTTTTTTCAAGTGGCGCATTGTTCTTATTCCGTGAAATAAAGTGGTTTGTACTACAGAACGGGATAAATAGATTCTTTATTCAAGAATATGGCCAAAATGCTTCATGGTGTGCTGCTTCCACCAGTCCCAATCGTGAATCGAGTCCTCTCCCCAAATGTCACAAATAGCGTTGATTTGCTTGTGCTGCAGCATCTCGCCCAACCTAATGGTTTCTTGCAGACAGCCGTCTTCCCAGGCGCCTTTACCGCAAGTGAGAACAAACCGCGCTAAACTCTGAATGTTCTGCAATGGTTCGCCATCCATTTGCGCCAAATAGGCAAGCGGGTTATTGAAGTACAGGTCTTGATTCATAAAACCATGTGTAAAACTCTCTATGTCGTAGCGGCCACTCATGGCAAAACAGCCGCGGAAAATATGAGGATACTTTAATGTGTGATTCACCGCGTAATAGCCACCCATACTCACTCCTGTGGTCACTAAGGGTAAATAGTCAGTTTGGCAGTCAGAATAGATCCATGGCACAAGGTGATTAACCACAAAATGCTCGTAGGCTTGGTGAGACTTAATAAAATCGGCAGGATGGGTGTGTTTGTTGTTCCAGGTTTGCGCAACATTACTCTCAGGGCAGTAGAGTTTAATTTTACCGGTATCAATGAGTGGTGCGAGCAACTCTATCATGCCTTCTGCCTCCCATTCATGCGCCATACCCGCAGCTGAAGGGAAGACCAATACCGGCTGTCCAAAGTGGCCATAGCTCCAAATGTAGAACTCTCTACCCATAAAATCGTTGTCGAATTTATGAAAGGTCTTTTGCATTACCGCGTTCCTGCCCATGTTGTCATGAGTCAAACTATGGAGTAGAAACTGCAAAATGGCCAGTGCGTCGGCCTCAAAATTTTTCGCTGATGCGGTATTTCGCTAACTTATTTTTTCGTTAAGATTCTGTTGCCCAATTGAAACTTCAATTTGATTACTTGGCGTGCTTTATTGGCATAGTTAATTTATAAATTGCTTAAACTTGGCTACCACGTTTTCAAGTTCTGTTTCTAACTGCGCATTTTTATGGAAAAGGTGGGTGGACTGATCTTGAGCTTGCGAGAGTAAATCCATGATTTTTTGCTCTTGCTCTTCAGTGAGTCCAAGTCCAACAAAGGCCTCTTCTACGCCTTTGACTAAATCGTCGAGTACGGCAATGTTTTGCTCTTCAATTTGCTTTTGAGTGCTATGAATATAAGCCAGTGAATCATTGGCCTCTTCAATAAGTGCCGTCATTGATACTGAGCGTTGGTTTGCAGCCTGAACTTGTTGCGTAATGATTTCGAGCTTTTCCGTTGCGCCTTCTGTTAAAATCGCCAAGTAGTCCTTCAAGCGTCCTGCTTTTTCTGGGTCTTCTACCGGCATATTTTTTATCAATAGGCTAACGTAATCGTTGTTGATGAAAAGACGTTTACCATGGTCGGAAATGCGCTCCTCCATCGTCGAAATACGACCTAAAAGTTCTCGCTCCAGCGGAGATACGTCACCCGAAGTGCCGTAATAATAATTCTCTCCCAATATTTGAAAATTAAAAGAGCACTGCATCTCAAAACCGAGCAGACTATTGCGCATCAGAGCGGCAAGTTCTTGTTGGGATTTTGATTTGAAACTATTGCGCAGAAATTCCAGTATCACGCTCAACTCACCTGAACTCGACATGGCGGTCATAGCAACCTTAGAGGCCATATCTATCTCTTGGCGTAGCGCTAACTGATGCTCTTTTACCGCAATGGTTTTTTTAACTTTACCTGCGAGTACGTCTGGCATGACGGGTTTTACAATGTAGTCGCTTCCACCTACTTCATAACCCTTCATGATCTCTTCAGTGCTCTCGTTTGAAGAGATAAAAATGACGTCAACTTTATCATTTTTAGCAACGATCTGTTCGCAAGCCTCATAGCCGTCCATTTCTGGCATATTCACGTCAAGCAGAATGACGTCAGGCTTTACCTTGTCCAGCATAAGTAAAGCTTGTTGCCCATTTTTAGCAGCTAATACTTTGTAATCATTGCTGATGGCTGACATGGTAACTTGCAAATCTGCGGCCGAATCATCTACCACCAATACTGTGTATTTCTTATCGCTCATGGGTTAGCCCTTATCTATGAAAGCCATAATACCGTCGCAGCAAACCTCCATTTGCTGATAATCAAAATCTTGCAATGCATGTTCAAATAACACTAGCTCTTTACTCACCGCGTCCGGCAGTGCGAGCGACTGCAAATGTTCTAAGTTTGATTGCACTGCGTCTAAATCTTGATAGATGTCCTGTTTGAGTTGTTCGACTTTAAGCTGAAGGTCTGATGAAGAAAGAACGTCTTTTTTGCATTCAGACCTTTTTTCTTTGTGCTCATAATACTGGTTGATGCTCTCAATCACCTTATTCAATTCTGCGCACAGAGAGGTGAGCTTTTCTTGATATTGAGTGCGCCAGTCACTGGTTAAGGCGTGATCCTTGATGGATTTTTCAAGTTCCGCGCTTTGTTCCCATAGAGTCGTAGCACTGATGTTACCCGTACTGCCCTTAAGAGAGTGAAAAAGTCGCATTGTGAGCTCGCCATCGTCGGCATCAATCGCAGCATTCACATTTTGCTCGAATTCCTGATATTGACCGACAAACATTTGCAATGCTTTTTCTAAAAGTTCTTTATTTTCCATCATGCGCTCAAGTGCTTGAGCGAAGTCGATACCGTATATGGCAACGGGTGTTTCCGCTGGCGTTGGTTCAGCGACTTCTTCGATCTCTTCCACTACATGCGTTTGTGCTTTTAGGAATTGCGCTATTTTTCGCGTTAGTACTGCCAAGTTAATTGGCTTGGTTAGGTGTGCGTTCATACCTGCGGCAAGGCTTTTTTCTCTATCCTCCGGCAGGCCGTGTGCGGTTAACGCAATAATGGGTAATTGTGCGTAACTTTTGTCTGAGGCTCGAATGCGTCTGGTGGCTTCTAAGCCGTCCATTACCGGCATTTGAACATCCATTAAAATGAGGTCAAAAGAACTTGATGCCAGGAGCGCTAAGGCTTCTTGTCCATTGTTGGCAATGGTGACTTTTAAGTTGCGACTGAGCAACATATCTCGGGCGATTTCTTGATTAATAACGTTGTCTTCGACAAGCAACACGTGCTCATGGGAAAAGTCTCGTTGAATGTGTTCATCGTCATCAAAGAAATTATCGTCGAGGTAGTCCTCGTTTTCGTCGTTTAAATCTAAGGAGTTTTCTTCAATTGCTAATGGCAGCACCACTTCAATATCGGTACCTGAGCCCAATTGTGATTTCAGTGTGATGATACCACCCATCAACGTAGTGAGTTTTTGGCAGAGGGTTAACCCGAGTCCAATACCGCCATAGTCACGTGTGAATGAGGTATCACCTTGGGTAAAAATATCGAAAATATTGTTCTGCTTGTCAGAGGGAATACCGGCACCTGTATCAATTACTTTGAGGTGCATGCCCTGGTCGTTATAAGCGAGATGAATGTCTATTTTACCGTTTTCGGTAAACTTTAAGGCGTTGGATAACAGGTGTTCTAAGATTTGTTTTACGCGCGTGGGGTCACCCTTAAGAACATCGGGAAAGCCACCATCGACGTGTAACTTCAAGGTGTTTTTCTTTTTTGATGCGTGGTTTTGATAGCTGTCTACTAAATACTGAAACACTTTTTTGGCGTTGAATGAGACATTCAGCAACGAAAAGTTATCGGTGGCGAGACTATTTACGTCCAATACATTATTAATTAACCGCACTAGGTTCTCGCCGGAATTCTCTGCGGTATCAACCATGTAGATTTGTCTTTCGCTGAGCTGACTTTCCTTTAGCAAACTCAACGAACCTAATATGCCATTGAGCGGCGTTTTGAACTCGTGACTCATATTGGCTAAAAACTGACTTTTAGTGCGGGCGAGTTGTAACGCTTCATCCCTGGCCACTTGTAGGGCTTCGGTGCGTTGCTTGACCTGAAGTTCTAAGTCTTCGGTGAGTTTGGTCAGTTCTTGATTGGTTTTAAACAGTTCGAGGCTTTTTTCCTCAAATACCTGTTCAGCCTGCTTTCTTGCGGCTTTTTCCCTTTCAATGCGGGCTTTTAAACGTTGGATTTGTTCGTTTTCTGGTTCCATTTAACTTTGGTACGCTCACAAAATGCGGCCTTTTTAAGGCGGTTGGGCAACTGTCACTCCACACAATAAAGATAGCCCTAAGATCCGCAGCTTACCAGCTGATTAACCTTGAATTTTGTTTGTTAATTGTAGTTCTGGATACAGCAAAACAAGAGTAGAGATTACAATTTGTGAGTAACAGTCATTTTTTTGGTGAGTTACAGTGCTCTCAAGCGGTTCATTCGCTTGAGAGCGAGGTAAGTTAAGTAAGTAAATTTAGTTGGTTGTGTTATTTTTATAGACCTCGCCGTCTTTCATCACAAAGACCACGTTTTGCATTGTACTTATATCTTGAATGGGGTCGCCAGACACCGCGATGATATCGGCTAATTTACCTGCTTCAATCGTGCCAAGCTGGTCTTCAACTCGGAGCAACTTAGCTCCGTGATAAGTCGCGCTGATAATCGCTGCAAGCGGCGGCATACCTGCCTCAACCATGTATACAAACTCTTGCCAGTTATCGCCATGCGCAGAAACACCTGAGTCGGTACCAAAAGCAATATTCACACCTGCAGCATAGGCTTTTCCAAATGTGCCTTGAATTAATGGACCGATTGCAGCCGCTTTGGGTCGTACTAGCTCAGGGAAAAAGCCATCAATACGCGATTTTTCTTCAACCCATTTTCCCGCCATAACGGTGGGCACGTAGTAAGTGCCGAATTGCTTCATCAAGTCCATGGTGCTATCTGCCATGTAGGTTCCATGCTCGATGGAGCTTACTCCGGCTCTAATAGCACGTTCCATGCCCTCTTGCCCGTGGGCATGCACAGCGACAGTCATGCCATAATCGTTGGCGGTTGCCACAATTGCAGCGAGCTCATCGTCCATGAATTGAGGGTTTTGACCACTTTTCGCTAAGCTCAATACTCCGCCAGTGGCGGTGATTTTTATAAGGTCAGCACCGTCTTTGTAACGCTGACGTACAGCTTGTCTAGCCTGCGCAATACCATTGATAACACCGTCTTCGGGGCCTGGTGAACCCATTAGTTGTGCACTATATCCATTAGTAGGATCTGCATGACCACCTGTGGTTGCGATTGCTTTTGCCGTTGTATACACCCTAGGACCGACAACCGTCCCATTGTTAATGGCTTTACGCAGAGCAACCGTTTCATTAAACCGATCATTGAGGTTGCGCACACTGGTGAAACCTGCCATCAAGGTTTTTTCTGCATTTTTTGCCGCTAAAAAGGCATAGTCAGCTTCGTTTTTTACGAAACGGTTGAGATAAGAGTTCGCAGTGTACTCGTATGACAAATGCACACGCATATCCATCAAGCCAGGCATGACGGTCGCGTCTTTTAAATCTATCAGGGTGTCGCCAAAATCCGGCGCCGTATAACCACTATCCACACTTACTATTTTGTTGTCTTCAACAACTATCGTTGACCGGTAAAGGATTTCGTCACCCGTTGCAGGAACGAGTTTGCCTGCATGAATCAGTGTTGCCGCTTGTGCGGCACTCGCCAATAACGTCGTGCAAGCAAAGAGTGCCTTTGCCAATCTAAAAGACGCCTTGCCGGGCTGCTGAAATTTGATTCGAGACATGTTGAGCCTTTCCTAATTGAATGTTGATTAGTGTCGTGATTTATCTAACAACTTGGGTTTATTCGTATTTTCTTTTGTTGCGCAACCAGTTTAGCTGCCATAACAGGAATATTACAAATACGCACAAAATGATTAAAAAGGTTTTTTGTAATAGTGGATCATCAAGACCGCTAACAATAGGGGAGCTTGGCGGAAAACGCGTCATAATCTCTGTAGCCGTTGGTAGAGCGTGGAATAAGATGGTGCTGGAGTATGCTGTAAGTTGAAAATAAGGGGTGAGTTTGCCAAATAATCGAAAGAACGAGAGCAGCCAACCTACAATCACGGCCAGAAGGGTTAAAATGCCCAGCAGGTGGGCCGCATTAAACCCACCGTGTTGAAAAATACCCAGGGCGGAAGCTGCTGTTATGAGTGTGGCCAGTAAATAAATTTTTCCAGCGCGACTTTTCAAAGTGATGTGTTTGTATTTCACAAGACACATGATCAAACTGATGATTGCAGCAATGCCTACTACTGTATGTACAATACCGAGTGGAGTAAGTGGCACAAGCGCCCCCTGGAAGTTTAGTTGTCAATGAGCTGCTATTCTGCGTCAGCTGCAGAAAATATGCAAAATTCTGCCTATTTAACAACTATTTGCATGATTTATCTGCATTTTTGACCGTAATGTCTTTGGGGTATTAGAGCATTCCCAGGCTGAACTGGTAGTCGCCCGACACTAGTGTAAGATGATCTTCACCATCAATTCTCACCTCATTCCCTATGTCTGCAAGTTGGTAGAATACGTTTTGATGTAAGCGCGCCATGAGGTTACGGCGAATAGAGACATAGGGAAGCGTATCACCTGAGTATTTGTCTTGTGCGAGTACAACAGGGTGCTGAGCTGAGACAATAACTTCGTCATCAACATTAGTAGTAAATATCAAATAGCCATTCTCTTCTCGCCATTGTGTCACCAAAAAAGGCACATCGACAACTTCGATACCGACTTTTTCGACTGGGGTCACTAAAAAGTAATTGTCATCCTCTTTTTTCAATACTGAAGCGAAAAGCTTGACCAAGGAGGCTCGACCGATAGGGGTGCCCATATAAAACCACTGACCGTCGTGTTTAATGGTTAGGTCGATATCTCCGCAAAAGTCGGGGTTCCATTTTTCAACCGGAGGATGTTTGTGGCCAACTTGGTCAAGTTGTGCCTGCAGACTGGCTAAGTCCATGCAGGCACATTTAGTTGGTTAGATTGACAAGGCATCTTTAAGTTCGCGTAACTTTGATTTGATCAGGCGCATATTTTCCGGGCCGGTGCGCAATAGCTGTTTCTGTGGCGCGCTTAGATCTTCGATACGTTCAATACGGTACTTATACATTACGCTGTCTGTGTACACCTCTACAGGTACAGGAATTTCAGGTGTATCCAGTAAGTGGTCTATTGCATCAAGTAAGGTATCGTCAAAGTTTGCATCTGGTTCTGAAATCTCAGCGAATACCTCTGCAATAGCTGGTTTGTAGGTTTGATAAAGTGACAGTAATGCCTCTGTGCTCATGCTATCGAGCATTTCGGCATAAACGGTATAACGCTGATAACTGGCCGAATCTATCCATTCTTTATTGGCTTGTCTGTACACGCGAAAACTGCTTGCTGGTGTTTGCAGTAGGTGGTGATTTTCGGCTAACTGCGAATCTGCCAGGTTATAGGTAAATACAACAAACCGGCGCAGCAGTTCTTCATCCACTAACAGACGACCAATGGACGGCATTTCTGTCAGTGCCATTATCGCAGCTTTGACGGCACCATCTGAAATATCAAGCGGTTCCGGTTCGGGCTCCGGCTCGGGTTCCGGCATGATGGGTTCAACAAATTCAGGCTCAGGTTCTATCTCTGGCTCAACAATTTCGGGCTCTTCGACAACGGGCTCTGGATCTGGCTCAGTGATAACAGGTGGCTCGATGGTTAAACGCTCCGGCTGCTTTTCTTCGCTGTCTGAAAGGAGGAAAAAGGCACCAATCAACACGGCCACTACGACCACGACGGCGATAATGTAGGGCATAAAACTGGCGTTGTTGTTCGCGTTTGAATCTGTTTCTGACATGCTTACTAATAATCCTCTAGTTCTTACCTTTAAATTACTTTATGTGGCCGTTATTTGCACGAGAAAACTGGTCGGAAAAAGTGTAAATAAATCGCATTAGTCGTGCGACGTTTTGCCATTTTAGTAATTTTTATTAGACTCTGGCAGTGTAGATTAGCAATAGTTTATTAATAAAGCATGAATGTCATACTCGCAGCGATCCCGTTATTTTTTATCTTGATAGCCATCGAATTTGTCGTGGATCGTCGACGTAATACAGGTTTTTATCGGCTAAACGATGCGATTGCCAGCCTTACTCTTGGGATCGTAAGCCGGCTGGTAGATATCGTAAAACGGCTAATTCCTTTTACTGTCTATTACGTCGTCTTTGACAGCATCTCATTGTTGGAGCTGCCGTCTTCACCCATTGTCTGGGTTATTGCCTTTGTGGTTTATGACTTTTTTTACTATTGGTTACACCGTTTTTCTCACGAGATTAACGTGTTATGGGCCGCGCATGTTGTGCATCACTCTAGTGAAGATTACAACCTCACAACCGCGTTAAGGCAAACCAGTGGCAGTGTTGTATCCTGGATTTTCTTTTTACCCATGGCCGTTGCGGGTGTGCCTCCTGAGATGTTCATAAGCATCGGAGCATTAAATTTAGTGTATCAATTTTGGGTACACACTCAGCATATCGACCGACTTGGTTGGATGGAATATGTATTTATCACCCCCTCAAACCACAGAGTGCACCACGCTCAGAATGACAAGTACATAGACTGTAATTACGGTGGGGTGTTTATTCTTTGGGATCGAATGTTCGGCACCTTTGTTGATGAAGACAAAAATGAGCCAGTGGTGTACGGCGTGAGGGTTGCCTTCAATAGCTGGGATCCGGTATTCATTAATCTCAAGGTATACAGACAGTTGATAATTGACGCGTGGCATGCAAAGCGGTGGCAAGACAAACTGAGTATTTGGTTTAGACCCACCGGCTGGCGACCTGATGATGTGGCTCGTAAATATCCGCTACAAAAAACAGATCTCGAAAATTTCGAAAAGTTTGAATCACAAAGACCGCCCCATTTCGCTGGTTATGTGCTATTTCAACACGTTTGCCTCATCGTTCTCACATTGGCCTTTATGCTGGGTTTTAGCGCGCTTGACGCGCCAGTGATTTTGCTGACTGGTGGTTTGTTGTTGGTATTCGCCGTCGCAAATTGCCTTATTTTGGCTGGTGTAGATTATGTTTCAACCAGTGAAGTGGCAAAGCATTGCTTGTTACTCACATCACTTTATTTGCTGCCCATGCCAAATTATTTGCGTGTAGTGCTCGTCGTTATTGCCAGTATTAGCATGATATGGCTATTGGTTATTCATTCGAAACAGCAAACTTCACAGCAACAGGTCTGATCTTCAATGTTCGCCTCAGCGTAAGTAATGAACTACTTAATCTTTGAGATAAGAGATGCAAATAGCTGACTTGTTACGCTTTCAAACTCGAATAGAGAAACTTCAAATCATGTCATTTGATATGAACATTTATCTAGTCAACATTACAACGGCGAAGTATGACGGTCTGATTAAGGATGCATCTGGCAGGCCTCAGCGTTTCAAAAGCGTGACGCAAGTCAAAGACGAGCTGCAGCACTGCCAAGTGATGCAGGCTGAGCTCATTCATGAATCTCCCTACGATGAAATGGTGGGTAACCCAGAACGCGTTGATAACAAACTGGTTATTCCAGTGAATATGACCGAAGCGTATTAGAGCAACTGGCTCTAGACTGAATACGCCTTCCTCAATTTGGATGCTGCATCGTTAAGCACCTGTTCTGCGATTATCATGTCTTCATATTGGGTTTGCCAATTACTGAGTGCAGCCCGGATAATCGACTTTCCTTGCCATTTCCCGGGACTCAAAAACAGTCGACCATCCTTATTGATCATATCCAAACAAGCTTGACTCAGGTCGTCCGAAGTTGCCGCCAATACCGGTCGAAACAGAACAACGTTTAATTGACAGGGGTGGACTAATTCATAGTCAGGATGTCCATCAATAAACTGAGCCAATTGTTTGGCCTGTTGCACATTGCGCAATATCCACTCTGCTATCCCATGACGACCATAGTGCTTTAGGGTCAGCCAGACCGGCAGTGCACGAAAGCGGCGAGAGTTTTCAATCCCAAGCGACATGAAATCTGGCTCAGGGCTGTTGTTTTTTAGATAAGGGGCGTCAACGTGACACGACTGTTGCAATATCGTTTGGTGTCGAGTTAAGAAAACGCCACAGTCGTAGGGGACGTTTAGCCATTTGTGGCCATCTAGGGTTATTGAGTCAGCTAGCTCAATTCCCTGGTGACATGGGTCGTTAGGTGCTATCAGTCTTTTGAAAATACCGAAGGCGGCATCTATATGTAGCCAGGCGTTATGCTGCGCGCACAACTTGGCAATACTCGTAAAATCGTCAAAGCTGGTTCCCGTTACGGTTGCCGCACTAGAAATGACGATTTTGCTTTTAGCGTTACTCCCAGCTAAACGAACGGCGAGGTCATCACAATCCATCTGTTCGCTTTCAGGCAGGGTTTTTACATAGCTGATTTGATTTTGACCAATGCCACCAAGTCCCAATGTTTTAATCATACTGGCATGTGGGCAGGCACTAAAAACTTCGATGTCCAGTGCAGCTAAGCCTTCTTTTGCAATATCAATATTTTGCTGATTGCCAACGAATTGGCGAGCCACAATCACTGCAAGTAAGTTGGAAGCCGTTGCGCCTGTGGTACATAAGCCTTTAAAATCCGCAGGTAAGTGGAAAAGCTCCACTAACATTTCAATGGCTTGACGTTCAATATCAGATGCAGCGGAGTCGCCACCTTTGGCAACATTTTGATCCAGCAGTGTTACCCACCAATCAGCGTATGCCGCTATGGGATTGGTACCGCCGGTGACAAAACCCCAATAGCGCGGCCCCGCACTTGCAGACATTTGCGGTATCACTTGATTTTGCAAGAGTGCAAAAGTGCTATCCAGGTTCTGGACGCCTTGGGGTAAATCAGCACTTGGTAATGTAGGAGATAAAGTAGCGATCGCTCTTTTAGGCATATCTTCTAAATAGCGCTTTGCGTTATCACTAAAGTTTTGCAGCAATGTTTCCCAAATAGCATGTGTCATTTTCATCTCCAGTTATTAAATTCAACCTCATGGTGACACATCGTAAAATAAATAACAGATACAGAAAAATTTATATTGAAGGGTACAGAATTGACATTTAAAACAGTTAAAGTAATGTGCAGATATTAATTTATTGAACTCTGTATCCTGTGTCACGTTATAAAGCTTTAGCAGAAACGATTATCGGTGCCATTGATGAAGGCAAATTACAGCTCAACGATAAAATGTTGTCGCTTAGAGCCTTTAGTCAACAGCATCAAGTCAGTATGACCACGGCCGTCAATTGTTATGATTATCTTCAAGATCGCGGCTACTTGGTTAGCAGACCAAAGTCGGGTTATTTCATACAACAGCCAATACCGGTACAGCAGCAGCCTGCACTGCCCCAGTTTGTGGGTCAAGTGTCGGCAAACGATGGTATTGATACGCCTGTCGATTTTCACCCTTTTGCGACCGCTCAATTGTCAGAAGCCTTGTTGCCCTCACAGGACATGCAAAAATCATTTAGTCACTTTGCTAAAACTATGACCCCCAGCGCTTTGCAGTATGGAAACGAATTGGGCAGCGATGAATTGAGAAGCGCGCTTGCGGGACACTTCTCTAAGCAGGGTTTCGCATTTACCTCAGATGAACTGTTAATTCAAAATGGTTGTTTAGATGCGGTGCGAATGGCCGTAGAGTGCATAAGTAATGAGGGAGATACTATCGCAGTTGCTTCGCCTTGTTTTTCCGGTTTGTTGAATATTTTACGTTTGCTTAATCGCAAAATATTGGAAATCCCTTCCACTGAAGGCGGCCTCGATCTGCTGCAGCTGACTTCTTTAATTCGTCATGGTCAAATTAAGGCGCTGTTGGTGACCGCCAATTTTCAAAATCCACTCGGACGTTCCTTAAGTAATGAGCAAAAGCAAGCGCTTGCTGAATTAGCCAATCAATTTCACTTTCCGATTATTGAAGATGATGTCTACGCAGAGCTGGGTGCCTCAAGTCATTTACCTCTGCCTATTAAATATTGGGATCGCGCTGGAGATGTGATCTGGTGCAGCTCTTTTTCTAAGACCCTAAGTGCAAGCTTTAGAGTGGGGTGGTGCCTACCCGGACGTCACTTTGATGCAATGAAAATGCGACGTAAAGTGGAAACCCTTTCGGTTAACCTGCCACTGCAATACATCCTTGCCGATTTCATCAATACCGGCAAGTACGCCAAACATTTGTCCAGAATAAAAGTGATGCTGCAAGGACAGCTAGCCGCTTATCGAGGATATTTATTCAAGCGCATTAAAGCCCCTCTAGCGGTCTCAAGCCCCGTCGGTGGCTTGGTGTTGTGGTGTCAGGTAACTGGGATGGACGCGGATCAGCTAACCAAAAAGCTCGCGGCTCACGGTATTGGCATTCGCCCGGGCAATCTCTTTAGTACTCGCGACTTTTATGGAGACTACTTCCGATTAAATTGCGGTTGGCCGTTAAGTGAAGATAAGAAAAAACAATTAGATGTTGTTTGCGAGCTGATAAACGAGTCGAATTAGCTTTCGATTTTCTCTAACTCGAAAATTGCCTCTGTAACATCTTCAATGCGCGAGGCAAGCACCGCCTGGGAATCTTTAACACCTTGATTGTAATAATAGGTTCCCATTTCTTTTGAGATAAAATCGAGTAGAAATTCCGCATCAAATTGACCAATTTCGCTGTCTAATTCGTCCTCAAAATAACGTTGTAGCTTAGTTACTAAGGTGTGTTTCTGGGATTCCGAGAAGCGGATCATGAGTAGCCCTATGTTGTTTTTGTTTCTCTATACGCTACCAATTTGGCAATATCTTCTCAACTAGGCCATGACGCCACTCGAGCGATGATGTTAATGTAAGGCAAACAATTGGAGAATGTTAAAGGCGAATGCGACGGATTTTATTTTTATCATTGGTTATGCTTCTCAACGCGTGCACATCTTCGGTTCGCTACACCGAGCAAGTTCGCTTGCCATCGCATGTTATTAATTATCAGATCCCTAATTTGACTGTAGGAGAGTTCACCAATAAAGCTGGTAGGGTGTACGGCTGGAATTTGAGTTATGGCCTGCAAGAGCAACTGATTCACGGGCTAACGACTTCCCGTTATTTTCATGTGCTGAACCGCGAAAAAGTGTCTGACGCGGTTGCAGAGTTGCAATTGCAGCAAACGGGATTAACCCGTGAACAGGGAAAAATGCAGTTGGGCAATATTCGTAACACCCGTTATGTGGTGCGCGGGGCAATAACCGCATTCGAACAGACCAATGACACTTCTGTATGGGGATTTATCAAAGACAGTATTTTATCTGCAGACCAGCAAGTTGCAGTGGTACAAATTAATCTCTATGTCGAAGATATGCAAGCTAACCAGATTATCGCTAGCACCAGCATTAGTGAATCTGTCAGTGCGACTCAGGTCAATTACAATGCATTGGCTTTTGGCGGTAGTAGCTTTTTTAAAACTCCGTTGGGTGAAGCGACACAGAGCGTCATTGAGCAAGCGGTTGAATATATTGTAAACGCGATCCCAAAAGAGCGCTGGCATCCAACGGTCGCTCAACATACTGATACCCATGCTCGCTATACTGAGAATGAGCAACTCTACATTACCGGTGGAAAAGATCGTGGCTTAGTAGTGGGAAGTCGCTGGGCTGGCTTTGAAGTTGGAGAGGTGATTAGAGATCCTGCCACGGGCGATGTCTTGGGGACAAGCTCAGCATCTGAGTCGGGTGGTGTGATTGAAATAATAAGTGTTGAAAACAAGTACTCTATTGCCAAAGTAATAGCTGGAGAGTTAACTACTGGGGATATGTTGAAAAAACAAATGCCATTTAATAAGGACACCTCAGACAAGGTGCCCTCGGGAAATTAGAACTCTACTTTAAGAAGCTCTGTGTTGCCTTTAAAGGTGAGTGTTTTCAACGACTTTTCACCATTGATTAGCCCTTCAACATTTAACGTATTGATTTGCCCTGACCAAATGTCTCTAAGTGCGTTGTGAGTGAACGTAAGCTGTTTGACGTTTTCCAGTAAGGGAGTTTCCTGGTATACCCAGAAAAACTTACCTTCAACTTCATGTCCCACAGCGGATAAATTCACCGCCTCGCCATCGTTCTGAATCGAAAAGCGCTCCATGACATACTCTGCAAACTCGGATTGAGTTGCTTCACTGGAGATAATATCAGCATCTTTACCGAAAACATGGTGTACCGCGTGCTCGGCATCGTGCAAATAGAATCGATGCATGACTTCGAGATTCTGACTGTTCGGGTTAAACAAGACTGAGGTTATCGCGCTCTTAATTTGATGGGCAGAGCTAGGGGCGCTGAGCGCCCCTAGTAATATAAATAAAAACAGACGTTTCAAGCCTTAATCGTCCTTCTTATCTTCTTCGTCAGTTTTAAGTTCGGTTTTGATATCTTGCATGATATCACGATAAACCTTGCCTGTTCTCTTCTTCGACTTATAAGTCTCGATACGTGAAGGAATGATCTTGCGTGGATAATGATTGTTATCTACGTCTACATCAGCGGTTTCCCAACGAGGATCCACTTCCACACTTACCAAGTCTTTATCAGACACCAGCAACTTCTTCACCGCCTTTGGTGAACGACGCCAGATTTCTGCTGGGTAAACATGTCTTTCAACTGAACCGTCGGCAAAGGTCGCATCGATAATAATTGGCATAACCAATCCACCGATATTCGAAAACTCCATTACATAGTAATTCTTGTCTTCTTCAACCGCGCGAATGAAGGTCTCACGCTCCCAATCTTCTAAACCATCTAACCATTTTTTGTAGCTATTGCGCTCTTTATTGGTGACGGTGAAGCGATCATTTTCGTCGTAGAAATCGCGAATGTCTGGATTTCTCTCTACCCATGTTTTGCCTTCTTCTGCGTTGCGCTCAACAGTTACCGGCATCGGCTTATCTAACTCTTCTTGACGCAATCTTGCAAAATCAATGTCAGGATCTTTAGTATCCAAGCGAAGTTTTGAGACTTTATCAATCGAGATATCTACGTGGTCAGTAGAGTAGAACCAACCGCGCCAGAACCAATCTAGGTCAACACCACTGGCTTCTTCCATAGTGCGGAAAAAATCAGTCGGCGTAGGACGCTTGAACTTCCAGCGACGAGAGTATTCGCGAATAGCAAAGTCGAATAATTCACGTCCAAGAATGGTTTCACGCAAAATTTTGTAAGCTGCAGCTGGCTTGGTGTAGGCATTAGGCCCAAAGCGCAAAATACTGTCAGACTGGGTCATAATTGGCACTTGAGTTTGGCCTTTCATGTAGCCCACGATATCGCGTGGTTCCACACCCCAAGGAATATTAGGATCCCACTCTTGTCCTGCAACGCCGTCAAAGAAGCTGTTGATACCTTCGTCCATCCAGGTCCATTGTCTTTCATCAGAGTTAACAATCATGGGATAGTAGATGTGACCGATTTCGTGGATGACTACGCCGATAAGGAAGCGTTTTTCTGCCTGGGTGTAGGTGCGGCTACCATCGTCTTGTAACTTGGTACGAGGACCGTTGAAGGTGATCATCGGATACTCCATACCACCTACAGGACCGTTAACCGATATAGCCATCGGGTAAGGGTAATCAAACGAAAAGCGTGAATACACTTCCATGGTATGAATAACGGATTCAGTGGAGTACTTCTTCCATAAATCACCGCCTTCTTTAGGGTAGAAAGACATAGCCATTACGAACGGCTGATCTTCGCCACCTTGGTGGTAACCCTTGGCGTCCCACATAAATTTACGTGAAGTAGCCCATGCGAAGTCACGTACGTTTTCAGCAGTGAATCGCCACTTTTTCTTCTTATTCGTGCCTTCTTTTTCGTTTTCTAGTGCTTCTTCTTCAGTCACAACGAATACTGGTCGCTTGGCATCTTTGGCTTCTTCCAAACGCGCCATTTGCGTTTTGGTTAGTACGTCATCTGGGTTTTGCAGAACGCCAGTTGAGGAGACAATATGGTCAGCAGGTACTTCCATTGTCACGTCATAGTTACCGAATTCAAGCGTAAATTCGCCTCGGCCTAAAAACTCTTTATTCGTCCAAGCTTCGTAATCAGTGTAAGCCGCTAAACGTGGGAACCACTGCGCGAATAGGAAGATATCGTTGCCACCTTCTCTTTCGTCATCTGGAAAGTGTTCGTAACCAGAACGAGCAGAAACTGCGTTTTCTTCTAATACGTTGAAGTCAAAGTTCAGTGAAAATTTGAAGGTTTCGCCAGACTTTAATGGTTTGGGCAAATCGACGCGCATCAGTGTGCCAACGATGGTGTACTTCAGGTCGTTGCCATTGACGTCTTTCACATTACTAATATCGAAACCAAGCGGAACGTCATTTAGTGCGTATTGTTGACGCAAATAGCTAAGGCTCATCTTGGCTGGTTTAGAACCTGAGGCGGCGTTAGTTACCGGCCCCCGTGTTCCTACACCACCAAAGGTTTGGCTGCGAATGGCCATGGAGTCGGTACGGAAACGGTTTTGGTCAAGGTAAACCCAAAGATATCTTAGGGTATCGGGTGAATTGTTTTTGTAAGTGATAGCTTCTTTAGCTTCTACGCGACGCTTGTCTTCGTTCATCTTGGCTTCTATCACGTAATCCACTTGTTGTTGCCAGTATTGGTGGCCAGGCTCACCTGCTGCATTACGGTATACGTTTGCAGTTGGTTGAACTTCATCAAGTTGGCGGAATTTATCTTCGAAATCACCTTTTGTTTGTTTAATTGCGGCACTGGCAGCAAAGGCAGTGCTCAGCAACAATCCAGACAAAAGTAGAGTGGCTGCTTTTTTCATTGTTATCTCCTGAAAGGCACGTTGCGTGTCGTCAGATGCTTCTTGTTGTAGTTAATAGAGGTTACATGGAAATGGAAAGGTTTAACATTATTTCATCGCAATTTACGAAATCAATTTCATCGTCCAAACAATCTCAATTGTTATAGTATCACAATTTTCGTTTTATATCCGCTCATCAGAGGTCAGTCTTAGGTAGGTCTGATCAGCGTAATTATTGTGCTTTTGTCATCCCATTGACACCGCCATTGGTACACAATGCTAGGAGGCTCCTGCAGAGAGTCAATCAAGGGCATATACACCATTAATTCAATTTTAAACGGAGAAGAGCAATGAACATTGCCGATAGGATTCCAAGAAATGGAACTAAGAATTATACGGAGGAAATGGCCAAGAAACGTCGGGATTTCCTTACTGAGAAAACAGGTGAGCCCTTAGCACATAGTGGGCAGTACTCTATCGATATTGACAGCCTTAAGGGAAACGTCGAGAACTTCTTTGGTATCGTGCAAATGCCTGTGGGGGTTGCCGGGCCTCTACTTATTAATGGCGAACATGCACAAGGTAGCTTTTACGTACCTTTGGCAACCACAGAAGGGACTTTGGTCGCCAGTTACAGTCGTGGTATGCGTGTTATTACTGAGTCTGGTGGCTGCAAAACCACCGTGGTTGAGCAATATATGCAGCGTGCGCCAGCATTTATCTTTGATGATGCCCGAGAAGCAAAACAATTTGGTCAGTGGATTGAAAGTAATTTTGAGCACATCAAAGCGGTGTCTGAAACCACGACAAGCGTTGGCAAGTTAATTAACATCCAGCAGTGGTCCGTGTCTAAGATGCGTTATTTGCGTTTCAATTACACGACAGGTGACGCTGCTGGCCAAAATATGGTGGGCAAAGCTACACTCGCTGCGTGTGAATGGATTGTCGCTAACTATCCTCAGCCAACGCGCTATTTGTTGTCTGGAAATATGGATACTGACAAAAAACACTCGCATTTGAATATGCTCAACTCGCGCGGTAAGCGCGTTATTGCCGAAGTCACAATCAAAAGACAGGTTCTGCAAAAGTTCATGCACACCGACACCATTGCGATGGCGCGCGCGTGTGTAATGGCTAATACGGGGGCGATGATGGCCGGCGCAGCTTATAACGGTCCGCACAGTGCAAACGGCATAGCCTCACTATTTATCGCCACCGGTCAAGATGAAGCGAATGTGGTGGAGTCTCACGCGGGTGTACTGTCTCATGAATTGTTAGACAATGGTGATTTGTACCTTTCCGTGACTTTGCCTTCTCTGATCTGTGCCACTTATGGCGGTGGAACTGGCTTGCCGACGCAAAAAGAGTGTCTCAACTTGATGGACTGTTACGGCAAGGGCAAAGCCAATAAATTTGCTGAAATTGTTGCGGCTACTGTATTGGCGGGAGATATATCGCTTGGCTGTGCGGTCATTGCGGGCGATTGGGTAACCAGCCATGACAAATACGGGCGTAACAGAGACTAGTGCGGGAGATTAGTTGCTGGGTACTCAATGGCAATGATTTAGGCTATTGAATATAACAAATCGACCTTGAGTCTTGCCGCGTTTTTTGTAACTCTGCCCTACTTTGAGTAAGGCAAGAGTGACGAATGCAAAAAATCAGTTGGCAGCGCGCAGTATTAAAAATTGGAAGTGCTTTGGTTGCACCCGACGGAGAGGGGTGTAGTGGTGAGTATGTGCTCAACATTGCCCGTTTCATTACTGAGTGTCGCAAACAAGGAAAAGAGATTGTATTAGTTTCCTCCGGCAGTGTTGCCGCGGGTAGAGCGCACATTAAAGTCACTCATCAGCCCACCATAGCTGAAAAGCAGGCCATGGCTGCGATTGGGCAATCTCAGATGATGGCGAATTGGGCGCGTTTTTTTGATTTTCCGTGCGCGCAAATCTTATTGACCTCGGGTGACCTAAGGGATCGTACTCGCTACGTAAATATTAAAAACACCCTGCGAGAATTGCTTGCGTATCAGGCACTGCCTATTGTAAATGAAAATGACAGTGTGGCAGTAAACGAGCTAAAAGTCGGTGATAACGATAATCTCGCTGCATACACTGCGTTGGTTTCCCAAGCTGATACCTTGATTATTTGTTCAGATATCGACGGCTTATACACTGCAGACCCACGCAAACATAAAGACGCTAAGCTAATCCCTCAGGTGGATGAAATCGACGAAGAAATTCATGCACTTGCTGGCGGCGCGGGTTCCAAAGTGGGAACAGGCGGCATGCGCACGAAATTACAGGCGGCAGAGAAGTGCACGTCTAGTGGGATTCAAACACTGATTGTCAATGGTCATAACAGTGACGTCTTTGAGCAGCTACTACGTGGTGATTGTCCCGGTACTTTGTTCACGGCAAAGGCCACCGCAAAAGGTGCGAGGGCGAGTTGGTTGCAACATGCTTTGCAGTCTGCTGGTGATATTCACGTGGACGAAGGAGCTAAAAACGCACTTCTCAGTCGTGGTGCATCATTACTGCCATCAGGTGTCACTGATGTTGCTGGAAACTTTAACACCGGCGATGCGGTGACCATAAAGTACAACGGCACCGCAATTGCTAAAGGACTATCTTTATACTGTGCCGATGATTTGCAGTTAATCAAAGGCAAACACAGCGATAAAATTACAGATACTTTAGGCTTTACGCTTGGAGAGGCGGTGATCCACCGCGATGATTTAATTCTTTTATAGGACGAGACAAAAATGAGTTTTTCGGTCGTAACTGCTGCACAAGACGCTAAAAAAGCAGCAAGAAAAGTAGCTAAGTTAGGTGACAGCGAGAAAAAAGCTGTGCTGTTGGAAATTGCCGAACAACTTATGCTACAAGCGCCGGAAATCATGACAGCAAATGCCAAAGATCTTTATGCCGGTGCTAATAACGGTTTGTCTGACGCAATGCTAGATAGACTGAAACTAGACAACGCAAGATTGCAGAAAATTGCCGATGCAGTCAAAGAAGTAGCAGAGCAGCCGGATCCGGTCGGCAATATGTCTAGCGTGACACGCCTTGCTAGCGGCATTGACGTAGGTAAAATGCGTATACCTTTGGGCGTGATAGCCATGATTTATGAGTCACGTCCTAACGTGACTATCGATGCGGCGGCACTGTGTTTTAAGGCGGGTAATGCCGTTGTGTTGCGCGGAGGTAAAGAAGCACTGCATTCTAATTTGGCGCTAGCTGATTGTATTCACAAAGCACTGGCTAAGTTTGCTATCCCCTCAGCCGCAGTGACGGTGATTCCAGACCCCGATCGTGCCATTATGAATGAACTGCTAACACTGAATCAGTATATTGACCTAATCATTCCTCGAGGTGGTGAAGGCCTGATACGCTTTGTGTCTGAAAACAGTCGAATTCCTGTTATTCAGCACTACAAAGGCGTGTGCCATTTATATGTTGCCGCAGCAGCAGACCAGGCAAAAGCACTTAGCATTTTAGAAAATGGTAAAACCCAGCGAACGGGCGTGTGTAATGCGCTTGAAACCTTGTTAGTTGATGCTGCAATTGCTGATATTTTCTTACCTAAAGTAGCGGCATTATTTAATCAACACGATGTCACAGTGCATGCTTGTGCCAAATCAATTGAAGCTTTTGCAGGCGCCACAGCTGCCACGGAAGAGGATTGGCATGCCAAATACCTAGCGATGGAAATTGCCGTTAAAGTGGTTGACGGCTTTGATGACGCTGTGAACCATATCGAAGCTTATGGCTCAGGTCATACTGACGTCATCGTGACTCAAGATTACTCAGAAGCACAGCGTTTCGTGCGTAGTATTGATTCTTCTGTGGTGATGGTAAACGCATCGTCTCGATTCTCCGATGGTGGCGAATTAGGTTTAGGCGCGGAAATTGGTATTTCTACCAGTAAACTACATGCCTATGGGCCAATGGGAGCCGAACAGCTCACCACTGAGAAGTTTGTGGTGCTAGGCGACGGTCAAGTTCGCGCTTAGGTAAACGAAACTCAAAACACTGGAGAGTCAGACGTTGTCTAATAATGGGCTGTTCACTGCCTGCGTTTTTATTTGGGGCTCGACCTGGTTGGCGATTACCTTCCAACTGGGTGAGGTTGACCCTGCCTATTCAGTGGGGCTGCGTTTTTTCTTTGCGGTCGTCATTCTGGGCGCTTTTTGTCTATTCAAAAAACTCAACCTAGTGTTTCCCTTACGGGTGCACCTGCGTATGGCAGCGGTTGGGCTGTGTTTGTACATGCTCAATTATATGTTTGTCTACCACAGTCAATTTTATTTGGTGAGTGCGCTAGTGGCGTTGTTAAGTTCCGCTATCGTTTATTTTAATGTCTTACTGCGCAAAGTGTTTTTTGGTAAAGCCATTAACATGGAAGTCGTATTCGGTGCTGCGGTTGGCGTGATTGGTTTGGCATTCTTGTTCTGGAAGGAACTGAAAACATTTGACGCTGAACAAAACATGGTTTTGTTGGGGCTAGCGCTCGCGTTTGCTTCGTTCGTGTCTGCTTCATTTGGTAATGTCATCGCAGAGAATGCGTTTGATATTGGTGCGCCCGTCATTCAATTTAATCTCTTTGCAATGCTTTATAGCCTCGTTTATTCCTTTGGGTATGGCTATTTCAGTGGCGCTGAATTTGTTCTACCTACCAGCACTTCATACTGGGTATCACTGCTGTACTTGAGTTTGTTTGGTTCGGTACTGGCATTTGGTGCGTACATGAAATTGGTGAAGCAAATGGGAGCTGATAAGTCGGCTTACGTCGTGCTTATGTATCCTATTGTTGCGCTTATCTTATCTACCTTGTATGAAGGGTATGAGTGGCACTGGACCGGTTTTGTTGGGGTATTGGTGGTGTTATTAGGTAACGCTATTGCTATGGGTAAGTTAAAACTGTCCACTTTCCGGCTGGTAAAAGCTTAGTTTTACCAGCCCTAGGAGAGACTACTTGCTAAGCTCCTTGAGTCTTTTAATCGTCGCGACAACCAAATCAGCATCGTGAATATGTAGATGGTGCTTTGTGGATTCTGAATAAATTACTTCTGAGTTCGTCGACAGTTCTGCATATTGTGTAGCAGCACTGTCATACAACTTGTTCATAGGTGCAGCGATGTCAGCGGGGACGAATGGCGGCTCTTGTGAGCGTTCAGAGGGCGCTGAAAAGAGCGTTAACACTGGTTTATTGCCGAAACTTCGGTCGCTTTTTAGTTGCTCATAACTGGCGAGATGGTCGACTTTTTCAGGCACGCGCTCAAATAGGGGGTTACGCACACTCTGTTCAAATTCATACATGCGTTGCAGCGGTAACACATCTGTTTTGAAGTTTTCCGGCCAGCGCGTGGCCATGGTTTTGAAGTAACCAAAAGGCGGAGGGTCGAAAAACATCGCACCGGCAACAAGCTCGGGATATTGCTTGTTAAACGCGGTTACTATGTAGGCGGCATATGAGCCACCTGCGAAAAAGTAGGGCGCTTTGATTTGTGCAGAACCTAGCAATGTGACTAACCGCTCTGCAGCGTCATTCACGGTAAAAGGAACCTCACCCGTTTCACTTTTACCCAAACCACTTCGGTCATACAAACAAATGCTATAGTCGTTCTGCAATGCCAAAATGTTACTAAGCCAGATACCATCAGAGCCGCTTCGGCCAAAACCTTGTTCGAGTATCAAGGTTGGATTGTCATTTTCGTAGCATTCTAAATAAAGCTTAAATCCACCGGCATCATATAACCCTGCTTTGGTGGGGATTAACGTTGTCTCGGCGAAAGCGACGTTACTTAGAAAGGTAAGACTAAAGAAAAAAACATAACGGAACATGTTTTGACCTCCTTGTTGTTATTGTATTCCGTGGTCGGGGCAATAAAAAAGCGCGATGTTTTTATCGCGCCTTTTTGCAGAGAAAATTTATTTAGCCTACTTGGCTAGCCATTTCATCTAAGCATGCCATGACGGTATTACTGGCTTCTTCCATTTTAGTGAGCATTTCTGCCGCTCTTGCTTGGTCACCATTTTTGATGGCATCGAGGGCTTTTACACCAGCTTCGTGAACGTCTTTGTGGGGTCGGTCGATGCGTTGATACGCTGAACTATTACCAAAACGCTCGCGGCCATCACTCAATAGCCATTTACCTAACCGACAGCTAGTGCTGTCTGCAAAATCACTTGCGGTTTTGTTGCTGAAACCAAACGCAACAGCATACACATCGCCTTTCCAAACTATGTGGTCTAATTTCACGGTTTGTAAAAATGACCCTACAGATGTTTCGCTGATCGCGGCCTTCATCTGATTGGTTTGCTCAACAATAGAGCCATAATATTCGTTGAGTTTGTCGACGCCTTCAGATAGTTGTTCGTTACTATTTTGAATGTCGCCAACCGCGTCAACTGTTTCATTGGTGGAGCTGATAATTTGGCGAACCAATTCAGCGACTTCGTTTGCTGATTCACTGGTGTTGTTTGCCAATGAGCGCACTTCATCGGCGACCACGCTAAAGCCTCGACCTGCATCACCTGCGCGAGCTGCCTCAATAGCGGCGTTAAGTGCCAATAAGTTGGTTTGGTCTGAAATACTGGAAATGGTGGTGACGAATGAGTTTATATTGTCAGCCATCTCGGAAAGACCTGAAATGTTCTCGGTCATCGTAGACATTTTGCCCGCCAGGCCACCTACACCAGAAACAATATTGCCAAGTGCGTTGCTTGAGGTATCGAACAGGCTATTTATTTCTTCAACAGCTTGGCTTTCAGCGTCAATCTTCTCGTAACCCGCCAGAACCGTTTCTCTAATACCTTCAACTTGGCCAATACAGTCAATAGCACACTTGAGCATAATGTCTTGTGAGTTATCAACTGATTTAACAGTGCCCTTGGCGAGGTCGTCTTTGAGTTCTTCCAGCTCCTTGCGAATGGCGTCATTTTCGTCAAGGCTTGATTGTAATTCCCTTAGTAAACGTTCCTTCTCGTTTGCCAAGTCATCGTATGTGCTCTTTAATACCAGCATTATGTGTGTCTCTTAGGTGTGCGTCGTCAACAATAGCTATAAACATAGTCAACTTAACACTAATTGTGAAAGTGTGTCGACGACATTTTCCCTAATTTTCCTCACACTTTAGTCGAGTGGTGGTAATCTATTTACGCGAATTATTTTAGGCTATTGAGTTTTTTGTTTAATTCGTAAACAGGTTCTGTGACGATTTGTTCCAAAACCGCAACGCGCTCTTTTAATTGAGACACTTCAGTAGTTTCTTCTGCTGAATCTCTTTGCACTACTTCGCTGGGGAAGGGGGAGTGCGTGTCGCCCATCATCCAAGCGTTTAACTTCCAACCTTTTTTTGCGTCGATCCAATGCAGAGCCAGAGAAAAGACCATGACAGCGGCGAATAAACAGATAAACATGAGTACAGACATGAGACCTCCAAAATTGCGTTTTCATTGAGCTAGTATCAAGCTGGAAAAATTTATTACAGGTCATGTAAGTTTTATTTGTTTAGGGGCACTATAGATTCACAAGACAGTAACGATTTAATTTGAACCACATAGGTAAGACGATATTGCAAATAGACATGGCCAGTTTGTTAAAGGAATACGGCGCGTTATTTGACCGTGTTGCCGCAGCGTACGAAGCGAACTTTGCAATTCGACAAGAGTTAACGCAAGAAATCGTCTTTCACGTGTGGCAGTCGCTAAAACACTTTCGCGGCGACAGCCAACTCAAAACCTACGTGTTGAAAATCGCTCACAATCGCGGCGTACAACATGTTTCCAAAGAAGTTAAACGTATTCAGCCAGAATTAATTACTGAAGACTCCGCGACTGTTTCCGGCGCCGACTATGAGGCAGAGCAAGCCCAGCAACTCAACATTCTGATGAAAACCATACGAGAGTTACCACTTTCACAACGTCAGGTAGCCACTCTTTATCTAGAAGGCCTTTCCTATCAAGAGATAGCCGAAGTGTCGGGGAATACTCAGAGTAATGTGGGCGTGATGATCAATAGAATTAAGACGAAATTACAGGAGGCCCTAAATCATGCAAACACCTGATGATTTGCAAAAGATTTGGCAAACTCAAACGAGCTATGTGCCCTCGGAAAAAGAGGTGAAGGCGCTTTGGCGCAAGAATTTATGGAACCAATGGGGATATGTTGCATTAGATGTTATCACCTGGTTGGCGGTAATATGGTTTTTTCCCAAAATGGTGACCAACGAGTTGCATATAATGCAGCAAATTTGGCTTTACACTTTTTTGGGTTTGGGGTTTGTATACACCATTTACTTCAATTGGCTAAGGCGTTTTAGCTTTAGATTTAATGTACAAACTATGGATTATTTGAACTTGCTCACCCAGCAAAAACAAAGTGATCTAACCATCGCGCGTACAAGCAAGAAACTGATTGTGTTTATGACGTTGGCGTTTTTTATCTGGTACCCAATATTCGCTTATGTTAAAGAGCTGTCCATGCACGAATTCCTAATTTCGATGCTCAAATCCAGCGTGTTTTTGGCCGTAGTCGGTGGCTTAGTGTATTGGTGGGCACATTGGTTTCAAAACAGTAGTCAACGCTTCTTGGATAAGCTGGCTAACATGCGTGATTTACAAACTAAATCGGAGTAGCCAGCGGTTATTTACTGTCGAATCAGAAGCTTATTTTTCTAGTTTGCTCGCCTCGGCGTCGCGCACTTTTATATCGTCACTGCTGGCGATTTGCCAATTGACTAGATTGTCCTTTATGAGCTGATGCAGCATATCAATATGAGTTTCATCGCTGTTGAGACACTCAATATATTGGTAGGACTCACCACCTGCTTCTAAGAAGTAATCGCGGTTTTCAATACCTATTTCTTCTATAGTTTCCAGGCAATCTGACGAAAAGCCAGGGCATACTACTTGAACACTTTTGACCCCCTCTTTGGGTAATGCCATAAGGGTGTGATCTGTGTATGGTTTCAACCACTCCTCACGCCCAAAACGCGATTGGAAAGTCGTCATATATTCATCTGGTTGTAACCCAAGTTTAGTGGCTATTAAGCGCGTCGTTTTGTGACACTCACAGTGATAGGGGTCACCGTTAAGCAGGTAGCGTTTTGGGATACCGTGATAAGAGAAAATCAGTTTGTCTGCCCGGCCATTTTTTTCCCAATGCGCCAATATTTTTTGAGTCATAGCAATGATGTATTGATCATTGTCGTGGTAGTGGGAGATAAACCTAAAATCGGGTAACCAGCGGCGTTTGCTAAAGTCATGGGCAATAGCATCAAAGGTACTGCCGGTCGTCGAAGCACAGTATTGTGGATACAGTGGCAGCACCAGTAATTTTCGCACGCCTTGGTTAAGCATTTTATCTATGGTTTTACTGACCGAAGGTTCACCGTAGCGCATGGCAAAGTCGACCACCACATTGTCACCGTATTCCTGCGTTAGTTTTTCAGAAAGCGCATTTGCCTGATTTTTAGTGTGCACCATTAGCGGTGAACCTTCGTCTGACCAAACCGATGCATACGCGTGGGCAGAACGGCTAGGGCGGATATTAAGAATGATGAGATTCAGTACACACCACCAAATCAATCTTGGAACTTCGACTACGCGGGGATCTGATAAAAATTCTTTTAAGTAGGGACGTAGCGCTTTTTTAGTAGGTGCTTCGGGTGTTCCTAAATTAGTGATCAAGACGCCAAGTTTATCGGCTTGAGCATGAGTGAATTGCGTTTGGCTGGTGTATTTCATTGAATTACTATTCGGTTAAGTGACTTAGACACTACGCAGGGGCGCTGGGTTTGGATTGCTAACTAAAACGCCTTTGCCGAATAATTCAACAAAGGCGTGGTATTACTTGTGTTACTAAGGCGTGTAGTAGGTTGCTGCACCAGGACCTACTGGCAAGCCCGCAACGAATACCCATAAATAGAACAATATGGTCCACCCCACGATGTATACCATGGAATAAGGCAGCATAGTGGCAATTAAAGTACCCATTCCCATATCTTTTTTGTACTTAGTAGCGATAGCTAGAATTAGGCCGAAATAACTCATCATTGGAGTAATCAGGTTCGTGGTGGAGTCACCAATACGATAGGCTGCCTGAATTACTTCTGGTGAAAATCCAATTAACATTAGCATGGGGACAAATATTGGTGCGGTAACCGCCCATTGTGCAGATGCGCTGCCGAGTGAAAGGTTCACTAAACCACACATCAGGATAAAGAACACGAATACAGCTGGACCGTCTAAGCCAATGGCTTGCAGTAACGCGGCACCTTTGACCGCGAGCACCGTACCCAAATTAGTCCATTTAAAGAAGGCCACAAACTGGGCGGCAAAAAATACCAAAGTTATGTAAAGGCCAAGTGAGCTCATACTCTTGGCCATTGCATTGATAATGTCTTTATCGTTCTTCATCGTGCCTGCTACGCGGCCGTATACGAATCCTGGCACCACAAAGGTAATGAAGATGAAGGCCACTATGCCTTTAAGAAACGGTGAACCCGCGACCAAGCCGGTTTCAGGATGACGCAAGATACCGTCTTCTGGAACAATAGTGTAAGCCAGCAAACCACACACGATTGCAAATGCTAGACCCGCCATTTTAAGTGCTTTGCGTTCTTGTGCTGTTGGTTTTTCAATTTTCGGCTCAGGCAAATCTTCACCGGCTTCTGATGGATCGTATTTACCTAGTCTTGGTTCCACGATTTTTTCTGTAACAAACGCGCCCATAAAGGCAACGACAAAGGTACTGACTATCATGAAGTACCAGTTTACCTCTGGACCAACCACATATTCTGGGTCTATCATGTGCGCGGCGGATTCAGTAATACCCGCCAATAAAGGGTCGACGGTTCCGAGCAACAAGTTGGCACTGTAACCACCTGAGACGCCGGCAAATGCAGCAGCAAGACCGGCCAAGGGGTGGCGACCTAATGAGTGGAATATCATCGCGGCTAATGGAATGAGAACCACATAACCAAGCTCTGAGGCGGTGTTTGAGACAATGCCAGCGAACACAATCACCACGGTTACCATTCTTGGTGACGCATTGACTACCATGGAGCGCATCGCCGTTGAAAGCAGCCCAGAGTGCTCGGCGACACTCACGCCCAACAAGGCGACTAACACAGTCCCCAGCGGTGCGAACCCGGTAAAGTTAGTCACAAGACCTGTCACTATGCGCTGCAAACCTTCGGCACTCACCAGTGATATGACTTCTATTACACCATCTGCTTCACGTCCCTTGGCGCCAACGGGTCTTGGGTCGGCAACGCTGACATCGAAATAGCCCAAAATGCCGCTTAAAAGCACAATAAATACTGCAAACATGGCGAAAAGCGTGACAGGGTGGGGTAAAAGGTTGCCTAACCATTCAACCGTGGCGAGAAAACGTGAAAAAGCGCCGCTTTGTTTTTCTGTGGCGGTGTTTTGGGTACTATTGCTAACGCTCAAAACAGCTCCTTATTTATTATTTTATTGATTCCGCGAAGTAGTGTATCAGAAAGTACCGAATGTTGATAAAAGCAAACGACCGACTATGCATAATTAGTGAGTAATCTTGTCGATTTTGGGGAAACAAAAAAGCCACTTTTCAGTGGCTCTTGTATTCAAAGCTTGCTTCAAAAAGAAGGATTAACTAAATATCACTGAGATAGCAGCTCATGCACTTCTTCACGTTCAGACAAGGTAAACAATAGCACCACAGCGTGGTCATCAGCTAATTCCATTGCTAATTTTGCTCCTGACACTGGTGAATCGGCGTACATGATTTTTTCGGCGTTCACGCCCTTCTCTAGCAGAAACTTCTTGGATAAGTCTGTGACTTCTTTCGGTTCCCTGCCGCGCAAGTATTTACTTACCTCAGATGTTATATAAACATCGGCATCTAGCTTAGCCACAGCATGGGTTAAGTCCCGCATTTCTGTATCAGTTCTATCGCCGGCATGACCAAACATGACGATTTTCTTTTTGGCCGGCATGCTGGATGTCATATTTACTACCGCCTGCATACTGTGTTCATTGTGAGCAAAGTCGACGATGAAGCGGTTGCTGCCAATTTGATATTGATTGCCACGACCGGGGTTGTCATCAGGATTACTGCCAAAAGACATTAATCCCGAAACGATCTCTGCTTGCGTGAAACCCAGCGCAAAACACAAACCAACAACGCCGAGGGCATTTTGAACGTTGTGTTTTGCTGCTCCTGCGAAGGTCATCGGCACATCAGCGATAGCGCAAAGCCTGTGCATTTGTTGTCCGTCAAAGTACACAATGTCACCTTCATGACCAAATACAGCTGGTTTATTGGCCTGAACTTGATCTCTGACAAGCGCATTATTGTGGCTTTCACTAAACCAGCAAATGGGCACATCAACTGATTTCGATTGCTCAATAACCAGCTCATTGTCTGCGTTCAATACCAGTGTGCCGCTTTGGTCAAGGGCTTTGGACACCACGAACTTAGCTTCGGCCAGCTCTTCAACGGTATCTATTCCGTATTGGCCTAAGTGATCTTCGGCTACGTTAGTTACCAGAGATGCTCTGACATTAGTGACTGGTAAGCCACGGCGCAAAATACCGCCTCGGGCAACCTCTAAAAACGCGATTTCAGTGCGAGCATCGCGAATTAGCATACGAGCACCGCCAGGGCCAGAGTAGTCCCCAGTGTCAATGATATGCTCACCCACTTTGATAAAATCGGTTGAGGTCACGCCAGCTGACTTGTTGGCAGCTTTAGCTATCTGAGAGGCAAGCCTCACGCTGGTGGATTTGCCATTGGTGCCGGTGATTAGTGCCAGAGGAATATCTTGGTATTTTTCCCAATCAATATCGTCCGGGGAGGGGAGTTGTCGCACTTCCCAGGTATCGACAGTTGCGCCCATTCCCAAACTTAAGTAGTCATCATCTGTGATGCAGGTGACCCCTTTTTCAGTGGCAGTGCGGATGAACTGCATTAACCGAGGATTGACCTCTTTGTCCAATTCCTCCCTTAGTTTACTTTCAATTTGCTGCCATTCTGGGGCGTTTGCCTGCGTTAATTCAGCTTCAGTAAATTCCCAAGCGTGTTGCGCCAATTCGCATGCTGTATAGAGCGCATCCATTGGCGCGCTGATAGCCAGGCTAATGCCGTGAGTATGTACTCGGTACGTAGACTGTTCTTGTTGCCAACCGATTACGGGCAGCAGTTTTGCCACCCAAGATTGCCAACGTTTGGCTATTTCCTCTTTGTCATAGCCTTCGACAAATACATCGACTAAAGCACCTGGATGCTGCCATAAAAGGTTAGGCCCAGTTAAGCGCCTGGATTCATCAAATTCAAGTTTCATAGGTGTCTCTTTCGAACCACAAATAACACTCACTAATCTTTAAATTAGCTTGTAGATTAGTCAGAATCTTCGTCGTGCTCCATAACAATGCGCACGCCACGTTCGTCCTGAACAATGCGTTGACCTTCACCAAGTTCAAACTTGTGCTCTACAGGTTGATAGAGCTTTTCTGGGAAATCTTGTGAAGGTTTAGCAGTGGGCTTAGGTTCACGGGTTTGGTCTTCATTGAAATGAACGATTTGTTTCCAACATCTTGAAATGTTGTCGCCTAATACGACGAGTAAATCTCCTTCCGCGCAGGCTTCAAGTGCGGCATTGATTGCCGTTTGTTCGTCAGGAATTACATTTATTTCCTCTTGGGCAATGCCTTCTTGCTGCAATTGCTGTGCAAGCATTTGCGGAATCTCGTCTTCCCCTCTGCCACGACGATGATCGTCGGCTTTACAGTAGAAAACTTCGAACCCTTTGCTGGCTATTTGTGCCGCTTCTATGACGTCCTCATCTCTGCGGTCTCCTGGCATTGCTAAAACGATTCTGCGTTTACCTCGAACATCTAGTCGCGTCGCTAAGTCAGTAATTGTCTGGATTGCGGCAGGGTTGTGCGCGTAATCTAAGATTACTTTGAAGGGGTGCTCGTCGAATACATTCAAGCGACCTGGCGCTTGGAAGAAGCTGTTGTTAAAGGTGCGCAAACCTTGGCGAATATCGTCCAGTGATGTGTCAAAGGCATAGGCAATACCTGCGGCAAACATGGCGTTTTGCACGTTGTGCATAGCTTTACCTTCGATGGTCGCCGGTATCAGGTGGGTCCAGAGAAGTGGAATATGTGCACCATTGTCGTAAATAGTGATCATGTCGCCATTGATGCCCTGTTCTAAAACAACAGCCATACCTCCTGATCGAATGTGCTCGCGCACTAGGCCATGGCCACTGTCTGTTGTGACATAACAAATGCGTTTAGCGTCACAATAATCAGCCATTTGCAGTACTAGGTTGTCATCGGCATTGAGTACAACACAATCCTTAGCAACCTCTACCACTACTCGTTTGATTCTGGCTAAATCCTCTAACGTATTGACGCCACGTTGACCTAAATGATCGGCTGATATGTTTAGACAAGCGCCTACATCACACTGGTTGTAGCCCAAACCCCGTTTAACAATACCACCACGAGCAGTTTCCATAATGGCAAAATCAACATTAGGGTCTCTCAGTACTATCTGAGCTGACGTTGGTCCAGTCATGTCACCTTTCACCGTTAGATGACCGTCGATGTATACGCCATCAGTGGAGGTCATGCCCGTAGTGAAACCAGAGGCTTTCATAATACTGGCTAGCATTCTAGATGTTGTGGTCTTACCGTTGGTACCAGTTATCGCCGCAACGGGTATTTTCGACTGTGACCCTGCAGGAAATAGCATGTCCATCACTTTTCCAGCAACATCTCGAGGTGTACCTTCGCTTGGTGCGACGTGCATTCTGAAACCGGGTGCTGCATTACATTCACAGATACCGCCCCCAATATCTTTATATGAACGTGAGATGTCATCGGTCAGGAAGTCTACTCCACCGACATCCAAGCCGATTGCCTTAATGGCTCTTATGGCCATGTCTCGATTGTCTGGGTGCACCACATCGGTTACGTCAATTGCTGTGCCGCCCGTAGAGAGGTTGGCGGTTGAACGTAAGTAAAATACTTCCCCTTCTTCTAACACGGTTTCTTCGGTTTTCTCTGCCTCTTCCATCAAGCGTTTCGCCTGATGGTCTAGTTCTAAGCGTGTGAGGACTTTTTCGTGGCCAATACCACGGCGGGGATCTTCGTTAGTGATGTCTATAAGTTCCGCGATGGTGTGCTTGCCGTCACCAACAACATGACCTGGTACTCGCTTAGCTACCGCGACAAGTTCATCGTTTACAACCAACATTCGGTGATCAAAACCGGTCAGGTAGCTCTCCACCAACACAGCTCTACTGGTACCGTATTTCTGGGCTTCGGCAAACGCAACACTGACTTCTTCGTCCGAGGTTAAGTTAATACTTACACCTCTTCCATGGTTGGCATTTAATGGCTTAACTACAACAGGGTAACCGATACGACGAGCCGCTTGAATAGCTTGGCGTTCGCTGTAGATCATGCGTTGAATTGGCACGGGGAGACCAAGATCACTGAGTAAGTTATGGGTATCTTCTTTGTCGCAAGAAATTTCAACGGCAATATGTTTAGTTTCACTGGTTACCGTTGCTTGTATGCGCTGTTGGTATTTACCATGGCCAAACTGTACAAGGCTGTATTTATTGAGGCGGATCCAAGGAATATCTCTTTCTTCTGCCGCTTTCACTAGTGAGCCGGTACTTGGGCCAAATTCCTTGCGTTGTGCAGCTCGCACAAATGAGCGCAACTCATCCTCGAAGTCGAAATCTTCTTCGATGCTGTAGTCAATTTTTTCTTGGACTTCATCTGGTAATAAGTGCATCAGTAACTTTTGGGCAAGTTCACCTGCAGCAAGACCTACATCACGTTGCTTGTATTCGTAAATCACGTCATAACAACCCACTTCGCCAGTGCTTCGTGTTTTACCAAAGGTCACTTCTGAGCCGGCAGCTTCCTGTAGTTCGAGCGCTACATGTTCCCAAATATGCCCCATCCAGGTGCCTTCATCTTCCCTTAGGCGCCTGACGAAGCCACCCTCTTCACGATAAGAACAGCCATGTGAGTGAAGGGTTGGCACAGCTTCAAGTAGTCCATCAATAAATCCTTGGCCAAGTTTTACTGATGGCCAATTTTCAAGTTCGCCTAGATCAATTTGATGACGGATGACGGGAAAGTTGGCGTAGACGTTGGGACCCACATATACATTGGTACTGGTAATTTTCATCTTGTAGTAATGTCCTATATTCTCTTAAATAAGAGCTATATGAAGAAAGTAAGCAGTTACTTATCTAGAGTGGGGAAGCACAAATTGTGAAGCCGAGTTTAGCAATTGAAAGCCTAAACGCCGGGTCAAATTCCCCATCGAGTATCATTGGTTATATACAAAAAAAGTGGCTTGTGCCACTTTTTTGTTGGGGATATTTTTAGGTGGCTGTTCCACAATATGAACAGCCGATATCGTTGCGATTAATCGATATGAGCAACGCGATTACTTATATCGTAACGCGCACCTGAAGCGAGTATATGCACTTTTAAGTTGAGTAGGGTGAGTGCCTCACCACGTCGTGCCTCAGCCATTGACGAATATTCAATATTACTCGGGTCGACTACAGTGATTGCACCGCTACCAATAACAGTAAATACATTGTCTGCGTCAATGAATGCAGCAGTGTCTTCATCTAGGCCAATACCAACTAAAAATGGGTTATAAGATACGGCACTGAGCAACCTTGCCAGTCGATTGCGCTCGTTGAAATGCTGATCCACAACCACCGTATTAATTAACCCCATGCCCGGTGCTAAACTAACGCCGTCTTCTGTTGGCACGATACCCACGTTGCCGCCGGCAATCATGTGTTGTGAGATGATTGCGGCGCCCGCAGAAGTACCACCCACATGTGCACCACGCGCATTGGCCTGTCTTATGGCTTTGGCGACCGGGGTGCCCCCCAAGATAGTGGATAAACGCAGTTGGTTGCCGCCGGTGATGAATATTGCGGTTGCTTGTTCTATTAGGTCTAGATGGGACTCATCTTGTGCGTCTGCACGTTCAGCAATGGGCAGAGAATAAGCGATACCAGCACCTAAGTCTTTAAACAGAATTTCATAGCGTTCGCCAGTATCTTCTAGGCGTGATGCGGTTGGAATAACGCATATTTTGGCGTCACGTCCACCGGCAAGCTCAACAAACTTGCGCAGTATTTCTGGGTTATCGATTTTCTCTTCAGCGCCGCCGATAGGAATAACGTATCCGCGCTGAAGTCCGTCAATAGAGGGTGAAGGCATATAACTAGTCCTCAAACGTACCTTTTTTTACTAATTGTTTTTCGAACATGTGAAATTGGCCTAGTGCCATAACATGCTCGATATGTTTGTTTTCTTTGTCTAACACGACTAAGTCAGCATCGTGTTGCGTGCTAAGACGACCTTTGCGATTAAGTAGCATTAAGTCCGCGACATTACTGGTGAAGCAGGGCAGTATCTCTTCAATAGTGAAGGTGCCTGCCAATAACTCAAAAAAGACCTTGGTCATTTCAACGGAACTGGCGAAGTCCATCTTGGTAATTCGGCCAGTTTTGTCAAAACAAGGCAAACAGCCGCCGCCATCAGAGCTGATGGTTAGCTTTTGATTATCAAATCCTTGTTCGATGTATCTCGCAAGTGCCTCAGCCGGTTCGTAACCAACATCACCTGTTTCGAACGCAGTCACATCAACCCATGAGCCAAGTTTGGTTAACTGGCAAGCTTCTTCAAATAAGGCTTTGCGTCGATTCACATGTGTTGGGTTAAATGTGCGAGCAGGCAGCTCTGAACCTGCGATAGCCTGACGCACTAACTCTAAACCTCTCTCGCCATCGCCAAGATGCAGGTGAACAACCCCCGCCTTTCCTGTCATAAGCCTTGCAACATGGGCTTCCGAGGCTACCTTTAGCAGCTCGTTTAGGGTTGGCTGGCTAGAGCGATGGTCGCTTATTGCCAGTTCGCCTACGGCAACAATAGGGTCGATAAATACGATATCGGATTTCACTGAGCCGGTAAGGGTCGTCGGTGGTAAATGGTAACCACCGGTATAGCACCAGGCCGAAATTCCCTCTTCTCTGAGAGCGTAAATCTGCGCCACGACGCCTTGGGTGTTACGCGTAACGTCGTCGGTACCCAAGAGACCAATAACAGATGTGACACCTGCTCGCGTAAAATGACTTAGGGGTACTGGCGGAACGCGGGTTGAAAAGCCTGCTTCACCACCGCCACCAGTAACATGAGTATGAGCGTCTATAAAACCGGGTAGAACACTTCTGCCGTCTAAATCGATAACATTCACGTCAAGGTTGTCGCTCAGCGCTGGCAGTGTTTCACCCATGTAAGCGATATGACTACCACAAATCAAAATATGCCGAAGCCCCAATTTTTCTGGTGCGTATACGGTGGCATTTTTTAACAGTGTGAAACCTGTTGGTTTGAACATAGAAAGCGAAGTTAATCAGTTAGATAATAATGAATTGGCGTGGGATCGTAAGCAACGGGGCTGAGATAGCAAGTATTTTCTTGCATAAAAAATGCATGTTACTGCTGTGTAAGTAAAAATATTGTCATTGATTGCCGGTAGAACCTGTTTATCTTTGCGGTATAAGTTTTGTTCAATCTGAGCGCTTTCTGATCGCGGCATTGCTTTGCAGGCCTAGTGGACTAAGTCAAGAAGCAACAACAAAGAGCAGGAAGCGCTCAGATTGAACCCTTCGGGCAGCGCTTGTTTGGTATTTCTACTGCGTTATCGCCTTTTTATGTAGAGCAACTACACTACAAAGACTCTGCCTTGTACAAATACCAA
>WKFJ01000005.1 GCA_014872785.1 Alteromonadaceae bacterium | reverse complement strand
AGTTAGGGTCGACGTGGCTGGAGTTGACACATTCTCAGTTAACGTCGTGTTATCAACAGAAAGGGTAACCGTTGGCGCCGACTCAGCATCGGTAATGGTGATAGTCTGCAGCTGACTACTCGCTGCGCTCGCTGAAGAGGTGACGATGCAATTAATATCAACGATTACTGTTTCATTGGCCAAGGCATCATAAATGGAGTCGGCCACCGAAGTGATTGTCATTGTATCTGATAGTGTCTCAGACGAAATGGTAAGCGACGATGCACTTCTGGTGTAATCGCTCGTATTAGTGGCTGTACCGCCAAATGACAAGTCAATGCCAACATCGTCCGGCCACATATTATTAAGTGAGCCCGTCAACGAGGCCGTTATCGTCGCTACACCAGCGTCTTCTGCGATTGTGCTTTGATCGACAGATAGCACCACCTCTGGCAAGTTCGCATAAATGGCATCTGAGGCTTGAGATATTGCAGTTGTGAATGCGCTGGCACTGTTTCCAGTCGAATCGGTTAATACAATACTCACTGGAACGTCAGAACCTGCCGCCACATCCGTGCCATTGTCAGTGATTGTAAAGGTCGCGGTATATTGGGTATCGCTTACTTTGCTCAAACCACCCAATGAATAGCCACCAATGGTGCCGCTAATGCCACCGCTATTTGTAGTGTAGTTATCACTGTCGCTGGTCACAGTAATCGTAGCCGTTACGGTATCCCCAACTTTATGTGCATTATTGGGGATGGTGACACTGCTTACCGTTGGAGAAGTAGTATCACTTATCGTGATACTAAACGTTTGGCCCGTCAATTGACTAGAGTTTGAATCCGATACGCTGAATGTAAAGCTATCGGCGGTATTGACTGCACCCGCGTGCACGTATTGTACTAGGCTATTATTGATGTCTTCTTGCGTAAAGGTGTCATTGACACTCATATTACTGAAACTAGAACCATCTGATTTTTGCAGCGCACCTAAAGTAGGTATCTGAGTAACCGTATAGGTAATATTTGAGGCACCGTCCTCGGTATCAGATGTGGTCAGCGCAGAGCTTGGAATAACAATACTACTACCTCTTTCTACAGTTACGCCGCTATTGGTCGATACAACCGGCGCATCATTCACTGCTGTTATGGTTACCGAGGCAGTATCACTCACACTAGAGTAAGGCGTCGTATCGCCATTGGTTGAGGTATCAGCCGTGCCGCCAGCAGAACCTGTAGACTTATCCCATGCTCTAAAAGTAATCGTGGCGGTACCGTTATAGTTTTGCGAAGGCACAAACCTTACTTTTTGGGTAGCCGCGCCTGACAATGTACCGTCTAGTAATCTTGCACTGCTTGCGATAGAAACTGACTGACCAGTGGTAGCTGAAAAGTCAATCCAAGTTGTACCGTTGTCGGTACTGTACTGCCATACACCATTGGTGTTATCGACGGTGACTACGGCTATCGCTTCAACCGCAGAACCATCGGCATCAGTAATGGAACTATCGACCACCATCGTGCCCACATCGGTGCCCGGGTTGTTGCTATTGTTGCTCCCATCATCATCATTATCAGCGGCATCGCTATCATCATCACCAGCATCTTCATCAATTGCGCTTAAGCTTGGCGATTGAGCAGCATCAAGTACTGGAGCATCATTAACTGCAGTAATGTCAACAACTGTTTGCGTTGAAGTAGTGACAGTGCTATTGACGACCCCATCATTAAACACCCAATCTAAGGTGACACTACTTGCCGGAGCTTCGCTACTATTACTGTATTGAATTGCCTGCATAATGCTCGCTAAAGTCGCCGCACTAGGTGCATTCGCATTGAAAGTCAGGGTTAAAGTTCCACTCGCATTAGCGACGGTTCCGTAGCTGGTACCATTAAATGTTAAGGTTCCGGCATCTAACGATGAAAGTTGAGAGGTACTATCAGCACTGAATACATCATTGGCACTCGCACCACCATTGCGGCTTATTGTGAGTGTTGAACCACTGTAATTATCTGAATTGGCGTTGAGCTCAGTGTCAAACACTGTGACATCAGAATCGAGGGTGATCGCCGCAGCATTTTCTGTGTACGCCACAGGTGTTGATGCACTTAGATTGGAGAAGCTCGCAGGGTTATTGCTCTTTTCAAAAGTAATATCAGTATCACTGCCATTGTCTGTCACTGCCAATATATTTAAATCATCACCAGCGCTGTTCGATAGCGTAAGTGCAACTTCAGGCACCGCGAACGTTGTGTTGTCAGTATCAATTTGTAATGTTCCCGAACCATTAAATCGAACGTTGGACGTCGTAAGGGAATTCACCCCCGTCAACTTAACAGTGTCACCCTCGGCTAGGTCGGTTATCGTGTCGCCATTCAGGTCGCTCGCTGAACCAGAGAATATATCATTACCATCGCCCCCGGTCATGGAGTCTGTGCCTGCCCCTGGGTTTATGGTATCAGCACCGTTACCGCCACTTAGCGTATCACCACCGGCACTACCATTAATTGTTTGAGCATCATCGGCACCACTGATCGTAAAGCTGTCACTGGCAGGTGTGGTAGCCGTTAGCGTTTTGCCATTAACGTCCGTCGCAGACATGGTTACAGTAATGCTGCCACCCGTTCCGGTAGCAAAAGTTTCAATCGCTGTGAGATTTCCGCCGGTCACAGAGCCAGTTGCAGAAAATGTAACCGTATCCGTACCAGAGGCTGTAATTGTACCGTTGAAGGCATCCAACTGTGCGGAAGTCAACGTTATGTCATTAGTACCGCCGCTTAGCGTTAGGTTAGTAAAACCAGACAAGGTTGCAGAGGCAATATCAACGGTGCCGCTTGCACTTAGCGTATTGGCCACCGTTGTGTTGGCAGTAAAAGAGCCACTAAAATCGTTAGAGCCGATATCTAGGGTCATCGCATCTGTTGTCGAGCTCGCTGTAAAGGTATTGCTGTTTGCCGATTGCACCGTTACGGTTCTGGAGTTAGTGGAATCGTCTTGAATCACATAAGTTTCGACTGTCGTCGAATTAACCGTAACATCACCGTCACCATTAATCGTGATAGTTTCACCATCAGTTCCAGTACCTGCCGCAACTATCGTCGCATCGTTCAAAGTATTGTACTGAGCCGCACTCACCGTCACACTTGCACCCGTTGCCAGCGACAATGACCCTATATTCGTTAGGGTCGCGCCTGAAACATTAGCCGAATCAGCCAGTAACAATATGTCCCCTGTTGTAGTTTGGCCTTGCAAAGTACCGGTACAAGTAATACCCGGCACAGAGAATGTAACCGCGTCTGTAGTCGAGGTAGCACTGACATTCGTGGCGGTATCGTTCGCGCCTAGGGTTATGGTTCGGGTATTGGTGGAATCGTCATTGACGCTATACGCTTCTATCGCTGCGCTGTTCAATGTACTAAAATCGCCGTCACCACTGATGGTCAGGGTTTCTGAACCCGGTGCCGTGATTGTACCCGTAAAATCTGCCACATCAGATGCTGCCAGGGTTAATGTCGCACCAGATGCTAAGGTTAGATTCTCAATATTACTGAGGGTTGCGCCGGAGACATTTGTGCTATCGACAACACTTAAGGTATCTCCCGTACCACCGTTGCCGTTTAATGCACCTGTGTAGCTAGCGGCTCCTAGGGTGATAGTGTCATTACCAGATGACCCTGTTATAGTCTGCGAAAGTGAACCACCCGTCGTTCCTAATGTTACTGAGTTGGCAGCGCCTAACACATACGTCTCTACGTCGCCATTAGCCGTAAAACCATCGGTTGCTGCGCTGATGGTGATCTGTTCGGTACCAGAGGCTGTAACTGTGCCGGTAAATCCATCATGCTGGGCTTCTGTCATGGTGACCGAAGCACCCGAATCTAGGGTCAAATTAGTGAAGTTTGAAATTGTTGCACTGGTAATACTACTGCCGTTACCCATCTGGACAGTATCAGCAGTACTACTCTCGCCGGTCAAGGTACCTGAGTAATTTTGGGTTCCGACATTAAAGGTAATAGCATCGTTTGAAGTGGTCGCAGAGACAGTCGTGCTAGTATCTACGGCTACAGTAATTGTTCTGGTATTAGTAGAATCGTCATTAATCACATAGCTTTCAATTAATGTACTATTTATTGTTATATCGCCGTCACCATTAACATTAATAGTTTCTGTTCCTGCCGCCGTGATAGTACCGTCAAAGTCCAACAGCTGGGATGCCGCTATGGTCACTGAAGCGTCGTTGGCAAGTGTTAAGTTTTCGAAGTTGGACGTCGTCGCCCCAGATACGTTTGAACCATTTACCAAAGATAACGTGTCTGTTCCCGCATTTGGATTCAACGTTCCCGTGTATGAACCACTTCCTAGTGTAATTGTGTCATCATTCGTGCCGGACACAGTAATATTCTGAGCCAAATGCCCGGCATCAGTGCCTAGTGTTACGGATAACGCAGCACCTAAAACATAAGTTTCAACATCAGCATCAGAACTAAACGCAGCATCGCCATCTGCGGAACTAAGTGTGATTTGGTCGGAGCCACCTGAGGCAGTGATACCAGAAGTGAAACTATCATGCTGGGCTTCAGTCATAGTAACCGAACCCGTTATATCGGCAGTTTCAAAACCAGTAATGGTTGTTGCGCTGCTGATGCTAGCGCCCGTGCCCATTTGCAATTCATCAGTTTGGCCTGAACCACCGTCCAACGCAGCACCAGAAACCAACGTTTGTGACCCTATGTTAATTGTCTGGCTGGCAGCGTCTGAACCGGTGACATTTTGAGTGGTTGCACCAGAAGGCAAGGTATATGTGAAAGCGCCATTTAAGGTATAACTTTCGATATCTGCATCACCAGTTAACGCGCCGGAAGTAGTTCCTCCAGGAGTGTCCAAAATGATGCTTTCAGTTGCAGCTCCACCAGCAATAGCATTCGCAGAGAAAGTATCATGTTGCTCTTCTGTTAATGTTACGGTTGCGCCGTCATTTAGTGTCAGATTTTCAAAATTTGATAATGTCAGATTAGCATCGGTTAAATCGGCAGAAACGCTCGCAGCAATGACTATAGTGTCGGTACCGTCAGCGCCGTTAGCAACCGCAGTGCTTGACCCACTAATGTGGGTAGCATCACTAATGGTGAGAGTTTCATCCGAACCATCGAAGATAAGCCCAGTCGTCAGCCCTGCTCCGGTTGTAGTATTAAAATCTGCAGCATTGGTGCTGTCTGCAGTTAAACTCGATATAGTGACAGTAGCCGTATCAGTACCATCCGCTATTCCATCATTGATAGTGAACGTTACTGTTCTATCACTACCTGGGCTATCGCCGGTCGTATCAAACTGTATGGCCTGCGCGATAGTTTGCGCATGCGCGGCGGTAATGTTGGAATTGAAATTAATCTGTAGTGCAGTGTTGTTGCTAACCACGCCGCCATTGGACGCAGAAAGTGTGCCTACCGTAGTGGATGATATCTGAACATTATCCCCCGATAAGGATAACGATCCTGACTGCACCATTGTCAGTGTATCATTGGCGGTGTTATTACCAGTGATTGCGAAACTGATGTAACCATCTTGCAGATCACTTTCGCCATCACCATCGGCAATAGTTACAGAACCATCTAGAGTAACAGCGCCGGTCTCATTGTAAGTGGGGTTTCCATCTACAGATATCGTTGGTGTGTTATTAACTGTTGCAGTAATGGTCGTGCTATTTGCAGCTGTCAAGCTACCACCGCCATCAGTGGCTCTAATATCTATGGTATCGCTTGCGCCACTCAACGTATATTGAAGTGCCAATCCAGAAAAAGTGGCTATACCACCTGAGGCTGTTTGAGTTACATCTGTCTCAGCACCTCCATCGGGATCCGCAGCCGATGAGAAGCTATTCACGGTATGACCGCCAGTGAGTGAAGTTCCTCCTGCATCCACCACAGATAAAGTAACGTTACTGGTGTAGCCAGTATCCAACTGCCCTGCAGCATTTTGTGCCTGAATTACTGGATCGGTAGTAAAGTCGGTATTTTGCCCAGACGTTATAGATGTTGGCGCAGGCTCTGCGTAAAATACCAGCTGGGTCGCCACAACATCTGGATTAATAGAATTCGATGTAGCATCCGTTATGCTGCTGTCAGACGCTGTGATCGTAAAATTAGCATCCGCATCGGTATTGGATGTGTATAGCACACCACTAAATGTCGCCACTCCCGAAGACGCAGCAATCGACACCGTGGCATCACCGTCACTCAAGGCACCTGAACCGTTTTCCGTCAAGGTAACCGTCGAGGTATAATCTGCGTCGGTATTGCCCGCCGCATCTTGCGCTGTCACCACAGGCTGCGTACTTAGGGCGATACCAGAGACAGGATCCGAGGGTTGTGTCGTGAAGGCTAAAGCGGTCGCGGTCACGGTAGTAGACATATCTCCTGAAGTCAGGGCATTGACGGCCGAAAAGCCGCCATTACTAACCTGATTGGATACGGTAATATCATCGTTGGCATCCATTGAAATAGCAACGGTCTGATTGTCGGTGATGCCGGTATTGTCATTCCAATAGGCAGAAACGGTACAGGTTACTGAGCTATTGTCACCTACCGTTGCATTTGCACCGGTAAATGTTACCGTGCTGCCACCAGTAACATCTGATACCGCGGTACCCGCCCCACCACAATTATCTATAGAAAACCTAAGTTTAGAAAAGTTACCACTGGCCGAACCGCTGAGGTTTAGGGTGATGTTATCCATCCTAAACGAACCGCCGCTGCTGCTTGGGTTAGTAACGGTAAAATCATATACGTTTACAGCATTGCCTGAACCATTTAGCGTTGTGGGTAGAGCAACAGGTTCTGAGACGCCGCTTCCGGTGGCTATTGTGGCATCAGCGGTTCCGTTTACAGTAATGGCAAAAGTTTTTTGGAAAGTATCTTGGCCGTCATTAGTTTGAATACAAATATTATAAGTACCTGCCGACAAACTACTGGCGGTTCTTAACGTGCTACCACTAAAATTGAAACTGCTATTGTTATCGTCTCCCGATGCTCCGCACGAGCCGTTGCCAGACGCTCCGTTACTTACCAGCGAATAGGTATGACTATCTGACCCATTAGCGTCAGTTGAGCTGGCAGTAGCTACAGTGGCGTCAGTACCAGTTGAAGAATCACTAATTGAAGTAGTGGTTAACGCAATACTTGTGGGGGCGCTATTCCCCCCACTACAATCACTCGGCGAGTTACGGGGGGTAAAATCTGGGCAGAAAGAAGCGGAACAAGTTGAAACTAAATCAATCCGTGTGCTAGCAGAACCAAACCCTAAATTTTGACTTCCCGTACCCCAGGCCTTTGACAGGACTTTTCCCGTTATATATTCAAGTCTTGGGAGAGGGCTAGATAATATTTCACTTACAAGCCTCTCTTTTTCCAGAATATTAATTTCATTAGTCTCGGTCAGTTGCGCTAAGCTAACTTTCACCGCTGCATTCTCGATGGGTGCCTGGGCGGCTTGGGAAGTACTGTGGACCAAACTCAATGACAATAAGAGTGGCGAGTGTCTTTTGACCAATTTTGTGATTCTTGTAAGTTCCATTACTTATATCCAGCTGTTCGGAGAGCTTGTTGTTAGGTGCTCCTTTGCTCTTATTTGCTTAACAAATTTGTTAATAATTTTGACAGAATACGCAAAAAAGCTAAAAATTTGCAAAAAGTGTAGTATTTACATACATTTTTTCCAACTTAAAATACCAATTTTTTTATGTAGTTATACGAAAGTAGCAGATGTTTTAGTAGCAGATGTTTTAGTAGCAGATGTTTTTGAGATTTAGATTCGCGGGCACATGATACCTAGCCAAAACTCTAAATATCAATTAGTTATTTCATTACGCAAAAATGCGCCAAGCTTTGCATGATCCAATGTTTGCCAAGAGATAACGGTATTTAAATATTCAGTAGAGTGACCTTTAGTGAAACTAACCAGTACATCTTTGACTTCTATAGCAGTTTTATTCGGAAATCTTTGTCTTATTATAGCGACAAAACTTGTTACGATGGGAGTTGCAGCAGATGTTTTTAAAAATAACGAATAATTTGCGCGCCGAGAAAAATCGGTCGTATAAACGAAGCCCAGTTCGGAGATGTCAACGTACTCATCAGCAGAAGCATTCGCAAGCATTCCCTTATAATCAATCGCTGTTGCAGTGATATGATTACAACAGGCCGCCAGACCTTTGTTTTCTTGATAACTTGGTGTTGCCGCTACGACAATAGCAATACCTTTCCCTTTGTTAGTGCTAGTTGTTAGGTATTCTAGGTAAGTTTTTAGTGGCAACATTACTTCATCAAGAAGCCAACTAATGTTGATAACATGAGCTTTACTCTTCTCAGCCCTAACAAACGCACTAATGATGTTCGATAAACGAGCCTCAGTTAATTTAATGGCAATAAGGTTCGCACTATTAGCAACACCCACAATACTGCGTGTAGTGTTAACATCTGAACCCGAAAACGTTGGATAGCAAGAGTCTTTTCTTGGCTTTTTTCCAACAACAATTGCTGCAACTTGGCTCCCGTGGGAATAATCTTTTTCAGGCACTGCTCCGGGAATTCTCATATCAGCATCCCAACTTTCCAGGATGTCCACATCACAAAATGCTGGGTGATGCAGATAAAAGCCATCATCTATGATTGCCACATTTACGCCTCTACCAGGCGAGTCCCCCCATAAATTTTTATTTAAGTAGACTGAGTTTGCATCAAAGTTCAAAGGTTCTGTCTTTAACTTCAAAGCTAACGGATTCTTTTTTAACCTATCTCTTTGGACGATTATTAAATCCGGAGATATACTCGATATTCTTTTGTCTCTGTTGGGTTTCTGCTTGTAAGAATGCCAGTGTTCTAGCAACTTCTTAACGGCAGTTTCATGGCGGAATTCTGCCAAATAAACGTTAATTAAGTTTTGTTGAAAAGTGTAATTTACCAAAGTTTCAATACTGATATCGTTTGTAATTTGCTCCTGTAAACCTAGTATTTTGATTGATTCTTCTACGCTCAAGTCATTTAGCGTTTCGATGACTACGCTTTTGTTCATTAACACTTCTTTCGGAAAGCACTCACTATTATACAACCTAACGTTATCGCTTATATTGAGTCTGTTATTCGGATGTTTGTACCAACAAGTTCCGCTCGATAATTCGATAGGTATTTCTTTCGCGCTGCCAAGCGCTTTTTCACTATAAGAAAAGGAATACGTGAAAAGTAGGATTCCAACTACAAAATTACAAATTCTCTCACAAATAACGTTGTTTATTTGACATACCTTTTCTGTCGAAACCATAGATTCATAGCCCATTTTTCGCCATCTAGAACTCGGTCAGCACCATGTAGGGAGTTTAGATCTCTCTCTAAAGTCTCTGGCAAAGTGTTATGAAACAAAAGCATATCTCCTACTTTAGGGGGGTGTTTATAACCAAGAGCAGGAAAAAATGTCGCCCCACCTTTTTTGACGGTATTGAGATACACAAGAGCGGTAACTAATCGAGGACCAGATGCACCACTCTGTTCCGGCGTCGGTAGCGCATCATAATGAGGCTCAAAATATTGCCCGGTTTTGTAATTATTTACTTGCAAAGGTTCGGCATTTGAAAGTGGCAACCCCACCTCACCGGCAATACTTCGGCAAATTTTTAGTATGGTGGGAGTAGTATCGTGCTCGAGCCAACACAACATATTGTTGCGGGTATTTCTGTTGACACCTTTTATTTGACCATCAGTAACACGAGCTACTTCGAGCTTACTTTTTGCCACCTGAATAACGTCATCGGCCTCTTTAGCGGTAATAAAGTTTTCGAATAAGTAAACTTTGGGGCGGTCAGGCCATACCATTAAACCCTTGTAAGTATCTTGTAATAAGAACATTTAGGAAAATCTTTGCATTATTAGAGGAGCAATTAAGTAAGCTGCTTTTGATTAGGCTAAGTATATTCTTATCTAATAGACGTCATCATTCAAGCTTAATAGGTGCTACCTCTAAAACAAATCAATATCATCGTCACTGGCATGTGTTGTGTCGCCAGTGAGTTTGCCCTCTTCTACAAGATGCTCGTAGCAGTACACCGCATTTCTGCCATTTTCTTTGGCGTAGTAGAGGGCTTTATCCGCGCGTTCGAGAATGAGCTGCTCGAAGTCTTCGTTGGCGGCTTTAGTAAAGCCAAGGCTTATGGTGATTGAGCCGACCAGCGGGAATTTTGTTGCTGCAATTTCCATGCGGAAATCGTTGAGCTTTTTGAATGCGTCTGCGCGAGTTGTTGCTTCCATAATGACGACAAATTCTTCGCCGCCGAACCTGAAAACAAAATCGGTAGAGCGAAAATAACCTTCAAGCTTTTGAGCCAAGCTTAGTAGCACTTCATCGCCACACACGTGACCAAATAAGTCGTTTACCTTCTTGAAATGATCAATATCAACAATAACCAGCCATGGGCAGGCATCGTCCTGCGCTGTACGCTGAGGGAATTCTTCTTGCAGTTGTTGCTGCACTTCGGCTTGCTTGGTAAGCATATTGCGAAGGCGACGTTCGAACGAGTTGCGATTAAGTAAGCCTGTTAACTTGTCACGCTCACTTTCATCCAAGACTTTTACGTAATTGCCATAAACTCGGGCAAAGCCAGCAATTAAGTTTTTGCTTTCTTCTGTAAACTCTGGACTGCATACATACAAACACAGTTTATTTTCGCTTCCTTTTATGGGAAACCAGAGTTCATGTTCCCCTCCCGACGAAGTAGTTTGCTTGCGTCTATTGGTCTGAACGTTGCTGACGAGAGCCGTATCAGGCGTGCTGTTTCGAAAGTTGGTTTGCCACTGAAAGGGTGGCTCTTGTTCACTTACGTGCAGCTGCAGTTTCATATCCACTTGAGGATTGGGATAGTCTTTTGCTAGCTCATAGATACGGGCATATTTGCAGTACACATATTCCGCAATGGTCGACAGTAGGCTCACTTCCAGTGAATCAATGTCTTCACTGCCAGTGAGAGAAATAACGGAGTCGAATATTTGTTCATTCATACTGTTTGCCGCTCATTACGTGTTTTATCATCCGGGCAAATAAATTGTGGACGAATTTCATGCACAGTGTACAGAGTTCTTTTATTTTCAAAAGCACTTTTTCACCTCTACCCCATTACTTGTTCTGCGAAAAAGCGTTTGTAATCAATATTGCAGTCTTCTGCTCTTATCGACTCTAACACCTTATCTTGACCCGCGCCCAAATCAATATCTTTCGGTGGTAAAAAATGGTTAGACCGCAGTGAATAGAAAGTTTTCACTTTAGAGGCTAAGGGCTGTGCTTCGTTTAACTCTGTTATGAGGGCTAACTTTTCGCTTTTAAGTTTAACCAGCGTCCCAACCGGATATACCCCGAAACACTTGATAAACTGATTTACCAAGGTGCCATCAAAATGACTGCCGACAGACTTCAAAAGTAGTCTCATTGCACTGCTGGCCGCCATACCTTTTTTGTAACAACGTTCAGCGGTAATGGCGTCATAACAATCGACAATAGATACCATACGACCAAACTGTGAAATCTCATCACCACTGATTTGATTGGGGTATCCCGTGCCATCCAGCTTTTCATGATGCAGCCCCACTATGTCGAGCAACGTCTGGCTCACATTGGGAATATATTCTAACGCCTCGATGCCGGCTTGAACGTGCCCGTCCATAACGGCTTTTTCTTCTGGCGTTAATCTACCTGGCTTGTGCAGTATTTCATCTGGAATATCCACCTTGCCAATATCATGCAACAGGCCACCAAACGCAATTTCCATCACAGATTCTTCGTCGTAGCCCAAGAACTTTGAAAAACTGGCAAGCAAAATCGCCACATTTAACGAATGCTCAAGTAAATAGTCGTCCTTTTCTTTAATGTGGGTCATGCACAGCATGGCATTGGGATTACGCTGAATAGAATCGACAAATAAGCCACTTATTTCCCGCGCAGGTTCCAAATCAAGTGGCTTACCATCTGCAAACGAATTTACAAGCTGCTGTTGCACGTCTTTGGCTTGTATATACAAAGACGCTGCTCTATTTATTTCTTCTTCAAAGGGTATATGTTCTTGCGCAACAATGGCCTGATGTTGTGGTAATTCCTCTTGTGCCCCTAAGTCACTTTTGCTCATGTCCACAATAACTTCGGCTATGCCTTTTTGCCTGAGGGCTTGAATAGCTTGCTTAGTACTGACACGACCTTGCGTCTTAATAGTGAACTCGCCCGTTTGTTGGGTGACCTCTTGCACGAACATGCCAGGTTTTAGCTCATCAACGGAAAGGGTAACTAAGTCAGTCACAGAAAAAACACATTATTTTGATACATTGTAATAATACTAGCTTTTGAAACAAAACCTGCCAATAAGCCTAAAGTCTTATAAAAAAACGGGCCACTAAAAGTGACCCGAAGTTGTCTGCTGTGTTGGTTTTATGGTTTTGAGGAACTTTAACAATTAAAAACTAACGACAATATCCTCCTCTAGGTTTAGGTCTACAACTCTCGCGTTATCCATTTCCATCGCCATCTGCTTGACGAGGATGGAGCCCACGATATTAGGGATTTCTATATTGGTCGTAATCCAACCCGCCTCATCGGTCTTTGCTATTGCAATAAGCGTGGTTTGCATCACTTCTTCGCCTTCTTCGTCCACTTCAACACTATCAATAGAGAAGATTTGTACAAGCTGTCCTGCCTTTGGAACGTCTAGGTCGTCGGTTACCGACACATCAACGCGTACTTGCTTAGAGCTATTGAAGTTAAAATCCTCAGGTACTTGTAAGTGTGTAGAGCGACCCGCTTTAGTGTTGGTCTCTTCAGCGTTAGCAACTTTCATATTGTGGAAGGCACACATCGCGAGTAACAAAGAAACAGACAATAATGAATTAAATGATTTGTTTTTTGGGTTTAACATAACTGTTCTCCTTACTTCTTATACACGTGAGTTTGACGACCCGCTTCGATGTACCAGTCTTGTGCTAGCGAACCACCAGACTCGACCCAATCTTCATAGGCAGGATATGCCCACAACACATCGATATACTCTCTTGGATAATCCCAATTAGTGTTTAACTTCAGACCCCATGGTAGGTTTTGTTCACTTACATAATAACGGTCAGCATTTGGATCTGAATCATCAGCATTCCTGCCAAACAAATAAGGGTTTGCCAAATCTGTAGGTGGGTAGCCTGCGAAGTGAATTTCATGGCCACGCTTGTTCGCTCTGTAGATAAAGAAGTCCAAATCTGAATGTAATAAACCACTGATATCGTTTTCGAATCGGAGATCTAACTCAAAAGGTACCGGATCAAATGAGGCGCAGCTCTCATTGGTATTGAACAGCGAACATTTGCCCGATTGCCCTGTCTGCGTATACACCTTAGCGTTAGAGAACATTGTTATAACTAAATCAGATTGGTAGTCCTCAGCTGATTTGTTGTAATTGTTGCCATCAATGGTAAATGTTGCGGACTCTAAAATGTCAGGCGATCGGTCTAGGAAGCGAACGCCAAAACCGTTGGCATTGGCTGCCCCCCGGGCGTCTATGTACCCTGTAATCTTAAGACCAGAGATGCCGCCATCGGCACTGTAAATAGTCTGCATGCGCTCACGAACCACTAGGTCGTTCATGTCGTAATCGCCAAGCTTCGGCCAGTTATCTTCGAAGGCAAGCGTTACCCAGTCATTTGCGTTAGGGTAGTAAGTGCTATACGTGCGGCGATAATCATTAGGAAACTCGTCCTGCTCGTCAGGAATACCGTCTGCGTCGCTGTCATTCACCTCTGGGATCTCAACCAATACGTCAGTATCAATTGCCGTGGTTGGCGTCGCTTTTACGCTGAATACTGCATCATTAAAGTCATTGTCACCCCAAGTTCGCGGCAAGTCTTCAAATCCCATGATGACTTCTTGCACTTCATCATCATAAAGAAGCACCACGTGCTGACGCAGCTCAGCAGTATGTTCGGGGTTGAGGTCGCTTAACGAGTAGTAATAAGGAATCCGGTTTTCCTTAACACCCGACCACCATGAGTAACCGTTGGCGGCGATAAAGAACCCAATGGTCGTGCCTGCAGAGTGATTGCCTAAGCTTACTCTGTGCCCATTAGCCATATGTGGGTAAGACAAATTAGGAAATACAATAGTTACATCAACTTCATCTTTTGTTGTAGGTGGGTTGCCCGTAGGAAAAGTAAAAAAACCAAAACTGTTTCTGTAACCAGCGCCTTCGTGAATGAAAGTGACAAAAACCTCTGCATCTTCCACCAGCGAAATGGTCGAACCGCTGTCGTCTGTTAAAAACGCTTCATTAATCTGTGACTCTGGAAGTGCATTATTAATTCGCTCGTAAAATTCATTTGAATATTCGTTTCGCGCCCAAATCATATCATCAGGTTTACCAGTGTTTTGGTTATAACCGCCAGGCCACGCTTGTCCAGATAAGAACTGCCATTGGTAAACACCGTTTACCATGTCTCGTGCTTCAACAAGGCTACCGCCAAGCAGCATCGCAGTACACGCGGTGGCTAATATTGATTTCTTCATAAGTTTCGCCTCTTGTCGCATTTCGAATTGAAGTTGCGAACATTAGAGCGAATACCATGCCAAACATTTAAATCATTGTTTTGTATAGCCTTTATACTTTCTTCTCGCTAAATTTCATTTTTCTAGGCGGAATTTTTTTGTATTGCTTTGCAAATTAAAAATGTTTTTGCAAAGTGCGAACATTCCGGTTAAAAAATCACACGCTTGAGCAATGAAAGCTGGCGTGAAATCTGCAGTGTCCATCACACAGCAACATAGAGATAAAGTTAGTCTTCTCTAAATGGGTACAAAGATGAGTCAGAGCAATACAGCAAAAACACTGATATTTAGTGTCGCACTAAACGGGTATCAGTGGGTATACGCAAAGTGCCTCAAGAGCCACGAGCAATACGCTCGAAAGATAGGCGCTGACTATAGAGCAATAACAACACCTTTTTTTAGTTGGGCAGGTGTTGAGTGTTGTTGGTTAAAACTATTTTTAGCAAGACAAGCAATGTCTGCGGGTTATAGTGCAGTAGTGTTTCTAGATGCTGATACCCAAGTGCAAATATCCGCACCCAGTATTTTTGACGAAGTGAAAAATGCTAAGCATATCTATATGGCGCGTGGATATTCGGGGCAGGTTAACTCAGGAGTAATGCTGTTGCGTAATCATCCGAAAACTCGTTGGTTTTTAACAAGCGTAATTAGCACCATAAGAACAGGTATCGCAAAGCGAAGTAACGTGGGCTGGGGAGAAAATGGCAATGTTATCGAGGTCTTGAAGCACTCAGACTGTTTTTCGCTATTGGATGACGCTTGGAACAAAACGGCAGAGCTAGGTGAAGCCGACTATATAAGGCATTACAACCACGGCCCCATGCGCTCATTTGTGCTTACCCATGGTTGGCACAAACTGGTGAGCCGTTTATCTGACTATTGGTACAAATTAAACATGCTAGTGCAACGACAAAACAAATCGACGCTGATAAAAAAATTCGTCGAAAAAGATTTAGCCAGAATACAAAAACGCTACCCAATGTTCGGTCAACTAAACAGTAATTTACCTGAGATTAAACCCCGAATACGCGCAACCAATTAGCATAGCGAGCAGTCAATAAAATTAAGCAAGATTAGCCGCCCATTTCGGGCGGCTTTTTATTTCATGCATATTTATAAAGGCTAATAATAATAGGTACTAATTGGCGTTCATATTTGAAGTATTTCGGTTTTGCATTTTCACTTTGCAAAATAAAAATTGAGTGTTGCAGATTGCGATTTTTCATTCGGGAAAATAAACACAAAAAAACGAAATTATATTTTATCTATATTTATCAACAGCTTAAAACATTTTTAAAAGTTGGCACAGTTCCCGCTCTAGTAATCATAGAAACGATTTACAGGAGCAAACCATGTTTAACCAATATGCCAATCAAACAAACACAGGTGGCATAAAAAGCAACGCAGACTTCAGAGCTACTGATGTTGTATTGTCTTCACTAGCTGCCACAGCGATGGCGCCTATTTGGTTAATCAATGCCGCTGCTGCTGTTGTAAGTGGTAACCCAGTAACAAAAACCACTACTAAGATAGACGCTTTTGGTCGACGCGTGCAGTTCCAAACATTCACAAAAGGCCTACTAAAAAATTCAGCGAAGGTTTTGAACGTCTTAAAAGGTGATATAGCGTTGTGCGGTGTGCCTATGACACACATGTTGGAGCCGCATGATCAGGCATTCATGACGCGAAAATACAACGTTCGTCCTGGCTTATACAGCGTAAGCCAATTACACGACGTTATTGGTTTAGCAGAAATGTCAGTGAAAGAGCAAGTTGAGGCACAGTGCTCACAAACTCTGCCGCAATACTTGTCTCTTGTAAGCAAGTTCATGTTCAACACGGCATTCTTCAGTTCAAGCAATCAACTAATAAACAAAAAGCGTTTAACGATTTTTAATTTAGCGATTAATAACATCACAATGAGTGAAGCCCTCAAGTGGGCGGTTACCGAACGCAAGCACACGTCACCTGAATTAGGTTTTTTCGTTAATGCTAACTCAATTAATCTTTTGTACCGCGAAGAAAGCATGCGCGGCAACTTAGAGAAAGCTAACCAGTTATTCGCTGATGGCTCAGGTATGCGTTTAGCAGCAAAACATGCTGGTTTTGAGTTGAACGACAATATTAATGGTACCGATATGCTACCGCAGTTGTGCAAAGCATGTGTTAAGAACAACAAGAGTCTGTATTTCTTGGGTGCCAAACCAGGCATAGCAGATATAGCCGCGAGTAAACTAACCAAAAAATATCCAGGCCTGCGCATTGTTGGCGCACAGCACGGTTATTTCGACCATGACAATAGCGAAGAGATAGTCGAACACATCAATGAGAGTGGCGCAGACATCGTGTTAGTGGCACTAGGTTCACCGCATCAAGAAAAATGGTGCGTGAACAATCAAGCCTCACTTACTTGCTCTTCAGTGTTGGCGGTGGGTGGACTATTCGATTATTACGCAGATGCCATCGCCCGTGCCCCACTGTGGATGCGCGAGATGGGTTTAGAGTGGATTTGGCGCTTAATGCAAGAGCCTATGACTAAGTTTCATCGCTATGTTGTAGGTACACCAGAATTTTTAATCAGAACTTTTTTATTGAAACAAGCACATTAATAGGGGAACAACCATGATGTCATTTACCTTAACCAACAAATTATTTTTCGTTAATCAGCAGCAACAAAAAGCCCAGACTGGTTTTGCTCACAAAGGCCTACCAATGTGGTTACAACGTTCAGTGACACTTATTGGTCTTGTTATGTTGAGCCCACTTTTATTGCTTGTGGCTTCACTGATTAAATTAGAGAGCCAAGGCCCTGTGCTTTTTCAACAAACACGTGTAGGTGAATTCGGTCGTCGCTTTCAGTGTTACAAAATGCGCTCTATGTATGTGAAAGAAGATCCCAAGTTTCGTGAACCGGAAGCTTCAGAGAGTGATCGTAAAGGCGTGTGCAAGAAGTACTACAACGACCCTCGCATCACAATTATCGGTAAGTTCATTCGCAAATACTCTATAGATGAATTACCACAGCTATGGAATGTTGTAAAAGGTGACATGGCGCTTATTGGTCCTCGTCCACATTTAGTGTCAGAATATAATGAGTACGACCGTAATATTTTACCTCGCCTTTACAGCAAGCCGGGTATCACAGGTCTATGGCAAGTATCAGGTCGTGCAGACACCACTTTTGATGAGCAGTTAGAGCTAGACAAGCGTTACATCAAGCAGCAGTCTTTTGTTAACGACATTAAAATTCTAATAGCAACAGTTCCAGCAGTACTAGGAGCAAAAGGCGCCTACTAAAATTAGACACCTCTAGCGTTTAGAAAGAGCCATTTGTTCCCCGCTCTTCTCATAAAAAGCCAGTCATTCACTGGCTTTTTTCGTTTTTGCATTTTCAAAATGCGAATTTATTCCCCTTTCATTTTGCAAAAAGCGCTCATCCCAAAAACAATAAAACCAATTAATTCAACAACTTACGAATTGGCACGGTTCCCGCTAAACCTTGTTATATCCAATTTTAATCATTTATTGTTACGGAGCTAACTATGCTAGGTAATTCACTAAACACACTTAAGAAAGCCGTTATCATCGCGTGTGGCGTAGCGGCGATGGGTTGTGCGCAACATCATAGTTTGTCCTCACCGGATAATGTACCGCATCCTTTTTACGGTCAACCTGGTAATAATGGCACCCATTTCGAGCAAGGCAGCGCACCGAAGTACGTCTTTGCAACTGAGTTAGAATGTGCTGACCGTCAAGACTTTGCGGCACCGCTGCACTACCGTGTAGATCGTCCATTAGCGTTAAACTCAAACGTGATCCCAATCCAAGATTTAAAAACAGACACTAAAAAGTTAGCAGTGCCGCTAAGCCCGGGTGATATGGTGGAATTAACCATAGAAAACGGTGAAGGCTTCAATGGCCGCTACGTCGTTGATCCAAATGGTTTCATCAATTTTCCTTTGCTAGACCCTATCGCTGCATCAGGTATTCCAGTGTTTCAAGTTGCTGAGCGCGTAGAGTTAGGTTTAATAAAAGCCAATATTTTCAAACCTTCAACCGCTAAGGTAACCCTTCAGGTATTGCACTGGGCAGGTATCGAAGTCAGTGTAAGCGGCGCGGTTTTCCAACCAGGACGTGTGCTAATAAATAACAAAAGTGCGCGCAGTATCTCAGGCGATGTATTGGATGCCGTGGGTGACTTCGCTCCGAAACGTTTACTTTCAGAAGCCGTGCGTGCCGCATCAGGTGTTAGACCCGACGCTAAAATTGATCAAGTTGTTTTGATTCGTCAAGGTTGGCAAGTTGAAGTTGATATGACCGGTATTTTGACGGGAGATCAGGTACTAGACTACCCTTTAATCTCAGGTGATAGGATCATCGTACCAAGCACAGGCTGTTTCCAACATCACTTAGTCAGACCGAGCCAGATCACGCCGAAGGGTTTCAGAATTTTCATGTCAAACCTTACTGACAGTGCCAAAAGTAATTCGCCTGCTGGTGTGGGTCGCTACTCCTCAAACATTCCTTACGGAACGCGTTTGTTGCAAGCAGCGGTTTCCGCCAACTGTATCGGCGGTATGCAGTGGACGAATGCACCACGTATGGTATTGCTTGCAAGCAAGCATCCAATTACCGGAGAAACGCAAGTCATTGAGCGCTCAGTTGAACATTTAATGCGCTATGCTTCTAGAGAAGCAGTGAACCCTTATTTGATGCCAAGCGACGCTATTGCATGCTACGACTCGGCAGTAACCAACTTACGTGATGTTGCCAGCGCGATAACACAAATAGTTGCACCATTTAAGATCCTTTAACCAGTTAGAGAATTACGGAGAAACGTCATGGAAAGTCATAACGAATTGCGCTACCCATTGATTATCCCAAGTCGCTACGACAAATTCCGGGGCTGGGTATACCGCATCCTTAAGTGGCCATATATGACCACAGGTTTAATGGCATACGGATTTATTTTCATCTTAATTTTATTGTACTTAGGTAAGTCTCCCACCTTTAAGAGTGAGATGGATTTAGTCCTACCCGGTACAGGCAACACCAGTAATGTAAGCCTAAGTGAAGTGGGACAAGTCGTATCTCAAACAGGTACGCCGTTCGGCGCAGGTTTTAACCCGCGTGTTAACTACAAAGAAATGTTATCAAGCCGCAGCGTACTTGACCGTGCAGCGGAAGCGATGGGGCTAGAAACACCTAAGTTTGGTAAGCCAAAAGTAAAATTAACTGAGCAGACGTCTATTTTGAATATCACCATTACTGGTAAGTCTGCCGATGAAGCTCAGATGAAAGCGTGGGCATTGTATGAAGCACTGCAAGCGGAGCTAGATAACTTGCGTGCCGATGAAGTAGCGCGTCGTGATGACAGTATCCGCAATGTATTGGCGCAGTATCGTGAACGTTCCAACTTTGCACGTGCCAATATTGTTGACTTTCAACAGCGTTCAATTTTGGTTAGCAGTGACCAAATGGACAAGTTGGTAGGCAGTTTGGCATCAGTAAATGAGAAAAAAATGTACATCCAATCTGAGTTATCAGAAACCGAAGACTTTATTCAGCAGCTAAGCATATCGTTGAATGTATCTCCAGCACTTGCAGGTAAAGCTTTGATTTTACAATCTGACCCAGAATTTAGAAGTTACTACCAAGAACTAAACACAGCGTCAGGTATCTTATCTGAGTACCAGTCTCGCTGGGGCGAAGGTCATCCAAAGGTGATTGCTGAACAAGAGCGCGTAAAAATCGCCAAAGCGTCTTTGATTTCTCGCGGTCAAGAAGTCACAGGAGCAGATGTGTCTGCCTTCTTTACTTCATTTAACTTAGATAACAACCCAAAACGCGCACAGTTATTTGCTGATTTAATAAGTGCATTTGCGCGCAAAGAAGGTCAGTCAGCGAGATACACTGAATTACAACGTGCGTCTTTACACATGCAAGACCAACTAAAGGTGTATTCACGTGAAGTTGCCGAGCTTGATAGACTGCAAAGAGAATTTGATATGGCAGAGGCGATCTTTACTTCTGCTGCTGGTAGACTAGAAGCAAACAAAGCGGATGTATTTGCGTCTTACCCTGTTATCCAAATGTTGGCAACCCCTTCATTTGCGGTGAAGCAATCTTCACCTAACCCGGTCATCGCTATCGCTGCTGGTTTTGCTGGAATGTTCTTCATTACCTTTGCATTGGTAGTTTTATGGCAACGCAAATCAATCATCAATCTTATCTTGAAGAAAGGATAGTCTTCACGACTCTGACCGGTACCTACCCTATCTATCTTTTGGGTAGTTTGTACCTGGTCGGATGCGTTCTTGGTTGGTTACTCCTTGGTATTCTCCTCACCAGATGGTTCATCGAAGGCAAACGCAAAACTGATTTTGTGCCAGCAGTTGTCTGGCTTTGGATCATCTCTATGTTCGCCATGCTGGTTATCCTTTGGATTGGGCACGCCGATTGGGGATTAGGCACCGCCAAAACCATCAAATCCAGTATCGGTTGGGCTAAAGGTTGGGCGCTAATGGCATTGTTTATGTTTTTAGGTGCTGTTGCTCCAATCCGCTACGAAACCATTATTAGAGCTGTTTGTATTTTAAGTAAGCACACACTTATATTTAGCATCATTACCCTATTCGCCTACGTCGTCCGTATCCCTGGTGATATTTATGTCTCACCATTGCAGTTTATTGGCGGCCCTGGCCCCAGTTTCTTCACTGTGTCTCTTTATGGTCTTAACCCGGAAACCGGTGGTGGTCGTTGGCAGTTCTACGGTCCTTGGGCACCCGCTGCCGGTCTGCTTGCTTGCCTTGGATTAGTAATGTGTCTGCATGAAAAAGATCCAAAATTTCGCAAATGGGGCGTGTTTGGCTGTGCAGTGATGGTACTGCTGTCTCAATCCCGTGCCGGTTGGGTTATCTTCGTGATGTTGTTCCCCATGGTACTGTTGGCCGACAAGTTTAAAGAGCCTTGGTTTCTATTGACCGCAGGAATTCTGATACCTGCCTTATTGATATTGGGGATGCCAGTTTACGAATTCGTGATGGATAGTTACGAACAAATCAAACAAGCTCGTCCCGCGTCAACTAGGGTAAGAGCGGCACTTGAGAATATCGCCTGGCAACGATGGCAAGCCGAGGCCTATTGGTTTGGACATGGCATAGTCGAGCGAGGACCAAAACTGGTAGAAGGTATGCCTATCGGCAGCCATCACTCTTGGTACGGATTATTATTTGTTAAAGGACTAACCGGCTTGTTGGCTCTTGCTATCCCCATGTTTGTCACCATCGTTTACCTTTTTTGGCAAAGCCAAACCAGTAAATTAGCTCACTGCGCCTTGTGTATGATGGCAGTTTTTGTCTGCTACAGCTTCTTCGAGAATTTAGAGATCTTGTCTTACCTTTATTGGCCAGCACTGCTGATCATTGGAATGGCGTTGAATCCAGCCAACCCCAACCATGCAAAGTCTGGATAGGCTTAATAATCATTTTTGTTTTTGAAAGTTGCTTTTTCAATTTGCGAAAAACAGCTGAGCAATTTGCGACCACACACGCCCCACCAATATTTTATTATTTAAAAACAATCACTTAGCTTTTGGCTCAGTTTATGCTTCCCCTTCATATGGTTCGGCCTTCTACAGGAAGACCGTTTCAGGAAACTATAAATAGGGGAAGTAAGATGAATAAAGATAGGTTCCACGGCTTAGATTTTTGCCGAGCCGTTTTAATGACATTGGGATTATTCTTCCACTGCGGTCTTATTTACGGCTCAGGTCAAGACTGGCGGGTTGTATCAGATGAAACTATGTCGATTATTAAGTTTATAGCCAATTTTATTCATCACTTCCGGATGGAAGCATTTTATTTGGTGTCGGGCTTTTTCTATTTGCTGATTCTAAGCAAAGGAAGAGATAGTTTTCTCAAAGACAGACTGGTCAGAGCGCTTATACCCATGCTAGTGATTGGCCTAACGCTTAACGTAATGATGAATCATCTGAGTGATAACAGGACGTACGACTGGGGCGTAAATTATTTTATTAATGGCAAGTGGCTTGGGCACTTATGGTTCTTAGGTAATTTAATCGTGTACTTTATGGTGTCTATTCCAGTCTCCAAGTTGATTGCTAAGAAGGCACAAAGATTATCCTCAGCCCAATTTTATATAGCGATCGGCGGGTTAATTACCGTCGCACTCATTGGCAATGCCGCAGCCAAACATTTCGGCTGGTCTACGGTCTTGTTCATTAATTTTGGGTATCTATTCTATTTCTATCCCTTTTTCTTGATGGGCGTTGTGGCTTATGCTGCTAAGAACCACTTCTACAGTCTCATTTCTATTAAAAAATTGCCGTTCTTCTTAGCCGCCTATGCAGTAATGCAAGGCGTTGCCAAAATAGATGTTGGACTGACTTTGGCGCAAATCGATTTCATTAAACAGGTATCTCATTTTCCGCTAATGGTATGTGCATTCTCGTTCCTTAACTTCATTGGCGACAGAGAGTCACGTGTCATAAAACTGTTTTCTGATGCGAGTTATACCATTTACCTGCTGCATCAACCGTTGATAATTTTGTTTTATGTGGCTTTCTTTGACAGCGTTAGTTTGGGCGCGATGACCGAATATTTATTGCTCATCGTCTCTGTGTTCGCAGCATCATTACTTTTCCACTTACTGGTGGTGGAAAAATCAGCTACCGCTAAACTCTTGTTGAATGGGGTGCAAACAAAATCCAGCGTTAAGGCAAAAACGGGACGTCGTCCCCCAAACAAAATCGCTATGGCTCAGTAATCAGATCGTGTTCGTCTAGTTCTTCTCCAAATCCATGACCTAGGATGTTGGCGGCTCTTCGAGTCGCCTTTTTTTGTCCAAACATCATTAATGAACTTCATTTAATAGTCATTAAATCAATCAAAAATGGACTTTTTTCACAATTGCAATTCGAAAAGCGCTCGCATTTTGCAAAATTCAACTCTTTCAAAATGCAAAGCCTAATTCACTCATTTTAAAATTTTCCTTTAATTTCAATGAGATAAAAATTGGCACAGCTCCTGCTCTAGTAAGTCATACGAACTCAAGGTTCACCACCTTTCAACTTTTAGTATTTTTGAGGAGCGAAATATGTTTAAGCGGTATGACGCATATATTGTTGGCTACTACGGCATGCGCAATAGCGGCGACGATGCATTGATGTTGGCGTCTATTTGGGGCGCACAAAAATTGTTGGGACTTAACCGCGTCAAGGTTGCTTGCAGTGAACATACGCCAGATTTAGGCGTCGAATGGACAAAAAACTTATTACCTACTCCGCCTCAGTTCAGAGGACAGCACAGAGCAAAACACTACTTGGCAGCCACGCAAAGCAATCGCTTGATCTTCGGTGGCGGCTCAGTGCTTCACACTGAAAAAGACATTGAAATGAAGCGCCATTTGATGAAGTTATCGAGTAAGTCCAAAAGCATGGCGATTGGCATCGGTATCGGTCCGTTCGAGAACAAACGTGCGCAAAACAGTTGCGCTAAGTTTTTAAACGAATGTGGCTTTGTAGGCCTTCGTGACCAGCAAAGCTATGAACTTGCCTTGAAAATTGCGCCTAACGCAAACCTTCACAACAGCTTTGATTTGGCTCCACTACTGTCATGGCACCCAGAGTTCAAAACCGCTCAAAAGCGCGAAGGCATCTTATTTAACTTATGCCCATTAGCACTTAATGCATTTGGTATGACCGATTCAATGAACGAGGCAAAACGCGTAAGCAACATGGCGCAAGTGATTGAAGCGGTGCATAAAAACACGGGACAACCTATCAGTGTTATGGACATGAATGGACATGACTTGTACGGCGATTGGCAGCTAAGCACGGCGCTTAGCGAAAAATTAGCTGGCAGAGTTCCATTAGAAGTTATCCCTTACAACAGCAACCCTTTGCAGGTAATTAACAAAATCTCGAGCTTTAAATCGGTGGTTAGCATGCGTTTGCACGGCAATATTTTCGCTTACCTAGCAGGTGTACCAACCGTAGCGCTTAATTATCACCGCAAATGCTGGCAGTGGTGTGACCAAGCAGGTATTCCAGAAGAATATCAGTTTCACGCCAAGCAGTTCGACAAAGTCGAATTAGTCGAAGCCATCGAAGAATCAACTTTACTTAATTCAGGCAACCAAGCCCTAGACGTAGAAGTAGCAGTAAACAACTCACTTAAGAATTGGAGTTTCAAACATGAAGAACATCGAATTTTCAGTCGTAATCCCTTTGTACAACAAAGAAAAGCACATTGCTGATTGCGTCAATAGCGTTCTTCAGCAGAGCTTAGCCGCTACTGAAATCGTCATCGTTGACGACGGTTCAACCGACAACAGCGCAGCAGAAGTCGCAAAATTAAATGACCCTAGGATCCGTCTAGTGAGCCAGAATAACCAAGGTGTGTCGGTAGCAAGAAACACAGGAATCGAAGAAGCAAAATGCGAATACATTGCCTTTTTAGATGCCGATGATATCTGGATGCCGTTCTTTTTAGAAGAAATGTACAACCTGATTATGCGCTACCCGACTGTCGGTTTTTATGCCAGTCGCTATCAGTGCGTAGACGGAGAGAACCAATACTCGGATGCCAAAATCGCGCTACCGCCAATGAAGCCTGAGGGTCAGTTACTAGAGAACTATTTCGAAATAGCGAGTAAAGGTGATTTGCCATTCATGATTTCATCAACCGTCGTGAGCAAGACCTTAGCAGCAGACATTGGAGACTTTCCGGTGGGGGAAAAAATTGGCGAGGATCAAGACTTTTTCGCCAGAGCTGCACTTGCAGGGCCGTTGGCTTACTGCTCGAATATTAATCTTTTGTACCGCCGCGACAGTGAAAACAAAGCCACTATCAATTGGGTACCAGAAACGGAGTGTCCGTTTAGTGAACGTCTTAAAGAAAAAGTAGAAAGTGGCGCTTTAGACGCGCGCACAATAAGAGACATAGAGCGTTATTCAGCAGCACATTTATGTGACTTAGCAAAGAAACACATCAAGGCACAACAGCCTCACTATGCTAAGCAGCTTTTATTGGATAACAGATGTAACCGTAAACCATTGCATAGAGTGTGTTTCTCACTCCTTGCGCAACTACAAGGTGTAAAGCAACGTCTTTCAGGTACGGCTAATAACACCGCAAACGCATGAATTAAACAGTTAAAATTTGGAGTAAAAAAATGAAACTTAACGCAATATGCATGGTAAAGAACGAAGGCGACGTAATTGAAGAAACCCTTTTAAATGCAAGACAGTTTTGCCATCGCATTTATGTTTTTGACAATGGATCTGACGACGGCACATGGGAAACGGTACAACGCCTGGCAAATACCTATGAAGAAATCGAAGTCGCTTTCCACAGCTATGAAGTATTCAAAAACCAACTGCGCAACAGGGTTTACAACAAATATAACCATTTATATAGCGACAAAGACTGGTGGTACATCTTAGACGCAGACGAAATGCTAACCGAAGATCCAAAACCTCGTTTGGAAAAAGCGGCTAAAAAAGGCAAAGACGCCATGCATGTTTGGCAAGCACAGTTCTACTTCACTGATAAAGACCAGGAGAAGTATCACATGGAAGACCTGTCGCAACCCACCACTGAGCGTCGCCGCTACTATAGAATCAACTGGCGTGAAGTGCGTTTTTTCACCAACAATCCAAATGAGAAATGGTCTGAGAACATCACTGGTAGGATCCCACCGCATTGTGGCAAGTTTTATCAAGATTCTCCGATTTGCCGTCACTACGCTCAGCGCACACCCGAGCAACTCATTGCGCGCAATCAAATGCGCATAAACAACCCGTACAGCTTTTTTCATATCAAGAATAAGCAAGCTGAAAGCTGGGTAAAGAAAGCCGACGACATGTTCTATTACAACAATGACGGCAAATTCGAATTCCCTGCGTATGACAAGTTTAAGTATTTCGCCAACGAATTGCGCTACTGGGTGCAATGGCGAACTAAAAACGTGCTGCAACTGCCGTTTAAACTACTTCGTTCGTAAGCCTACCAACCATTCGGGCTTTGTCTCCAAGAGCCCGCCCTTCCCAACTCCCTCCGTAGACATCAAAGTGGTCCCTGTAGGATTCAGAGACCACGTCTTCGCCCTTTTTAGATAAGTTCAACAAGCAAAGCTTCTAACATGTTTGTTATCAATCATCTAAACATTTTAAGACAAAGAGCTTTGTCTATGGGGTAATTTAATATACCATTCAACGCAAAGGCGCGACACTTAGACTTAGGCTGCAAAGCCATCAACACGTGAAAACTATCATTCTACCTACTGACTGATAAAAGGATTTAACATGAAATTAGTTGTTTTACTTTGTTTAACTATTTTAATAGCCGCATGCGTCTCAACCACACCGTCAACGCCTTACCTTAACGGTGAACCACTCACGCGCTATGACTCTCTTTCAGACTACTGGCTATCAGATAACAAGGTACAACCAATTAAGTTCTTAACCCGTGAGCAACGTCGAGTATTGAAAGGTAAAAATATAGAACTAAAAGCCAAATATTTAATTGACTCGAACGGCGATGTGCATAACGTTGAAATTTACGAATCTAACGTCGAGATACCGATGGACAATCTGGTCGCGAAGGCGCTGCAAAATCAGGATTTTTACCCGAGCAAGGCCAATGCAAATAAACGCCCCGTCTACGCAAGAGCAGGACTTTCCTTTTCATGTCCCTGATACACCTAGAGCCACTAAAAAGTTATTCCTGTGCTGTATTATTCATCGGTAGCGTCATTGAGAAACAACTTAACTTTTGCCAGCAAAAGTAATCAAAAAAATATTAAGGTTTAGTACTACAACCTTGTAATCCAACACCCATAAGCATGTAAGATATTAACTATTAAGCTTGTAAGCCTTATCGTATTGTAAATTAATTGTTCACTGCCTTACTTAGAGGACTGTTCACGCCTCACGCTATGTAATTACTGGCCAAAGAGCGCACAAGGTAACTTTAAATACCTTTTAAAAATGTGTAAATAAAGCCTCTATATTGTTTTAACCATCTGTTGCATAAGCAATTTTATAAAAGTTCCCACCTAGTCTATTCGAGTAATAAAACGACCCAAATAAATCATTTAATAAAGTGTTAATTCCATTCACAAATAAACAACATTTAATTCTTTGTTCAATCCGTAAAATCAAAGACGAATGTTGGGAAAGGATAAAAGACTCGCGATGTGCAACTCATCGAATTAAGAGTGAACTTCCAAGAACAAATAAACAAAGTTGAAGTATCGGAACGTGGACATGAAAACAAAAACCTATCTATTGTTAAGCGCACTATTTACTACCATGCTCGTTATACCTCAAACCAGCGCACAAAGCTGTGATTGTGAGGGAGAAACAGGTGAGCGTTGGACTTATGTGAAAAACCGTGCGGTTAGAACAGGTGGCTGCGTCGGCCTCAATGCCACGGTCGGAAAAGATGCGCTAATTGCAGCTTCAGCTAAAGTGTGCGGCAGTGCAGTTGTGACGGGTGACACCCGAATTTTTGGTGAGTGTACGGTAACAGGTAATAGCACAATGGAAGGCGGCAGCTGTTATGGCAATGCACGTATAGACGGCGATGCGAAGGTAATTGGCAACCAAGTGCGTATTTTCGAACAGGCACATATCTCAGGAAATACGCGACTTGAAGGTACTGTGAAGGTGAAGGGACAGCAGCAGTTGACCAGAGGTACCTACAAAGAAGGTACTATTGATGGTCAATTAGCGCAGAATCTAAATAACTAGCATTTACACGAATCATCAACATCTTGATTAGCAGTAAACGGGGAATGGATTGGGCGTTTGTAAACTTCGCAATTCCCCGCTTACTTAGCTTCTCTCAAGAACCCAGCGCTATTCTTGAGGAACGCTGCATGAAGTAGTTTTCAAGTGCTAAATAGCTTTTTCTTGGCAAAGCGGATAACACTGTGCAACCAAGAGTAAGAATGGTGCGTTTGGGTTCTTCAACAAGTATGTTGGCGTTTGAGGCAAACGCTTTAACCATAAAGCGTAACGCCGTTGTGGTTGAACCGGACTGTACCGCACGTCTTGCTAGATAACGGAATTGGTATGCGCGAGCAAGAGGTTCCCAACGCTTGAAAAACTGTGGATTCGTTGCACGGTTTTTCTCTACCGCATACTCCCAGGCAGCAAATTGTTTCTCAAGATTCGCTGACAAGCCACCTGCATTGACGGTATAGAAAGTGACGGCCTGCTCAATACCTTCTAATTTCCAAGGTGTTTCAAGAGCCACGCGCAGCCAAAATTCAATATCTTCCGATTGACGCATGTTCTCATCGAAGTAAGTTCTGCGGATTGAATGCTTTTCATGTACTTCTTTGCACACTTCCCAAAACACGCTGCGTCTGATTACAGGCGCTGAACCATTGCCAATTGGATTACGGCAAAACACGTGCTTGGCATCAATGTCAGTCAATTTGGGAAATTGGCCAATACCCAATTCATTGCCATCCTCGTCAACAAACAACGAAGGCGAGTAACTAATGCCAACATCTGGATTGCGGTTCAAATGTTTAACGTGCAGCTCTAACTTTTCAGGCGCCCAAAAGTCATCTGCGTCCAGTAGCGCCACGTACCGTCCACGCGCTTCGTTTATACCTGTATTGCGCGCGCCTGATAATCCGCGGTTACGCTGAGAAACTACTCGAATACGCGTATCTTCGTAGCTGTTGACAATATCTAATGTGTTGTCAGTACCGCCGTCATCAACACAAATTACTTCGTAGTGTTCGTAAGTTTGTGCCAACACTGAATCTAATGCTCTGGCAATGAACTTTACAACGTTGTACATAGGGATGACTACTGAAACTACTGGGCTTTGGTAACACATGATCTTTCCTCCTCGGAGACTACAGTCCGTGAATTGGTAGTATTTAATTGAGTTAGTTTGCAAATTACGAAGTAAGCAGGCCAAATTGCGCTGCCAGCGAGCACTGCATAAGCACACTGCTCAAGTGAATCGGGTTGCCATAGTAAGAAAGTCGCTACAGCTAATGAGCTGAATACAAAGCGCGTATTTAACTCAGATTGAAACTGCCCTTTTGCACGTTGGATGTTGCAATAGGTGTCTAACATTAATAAGCAAATGGCGGCCGTGCATAAGATGGTGATGACATCTGCGGCAAGTAACCATTTCTCACCAAAAATCATTGGTACATATATCGGTGCCGCGAACCCTTGAACTAAGAATAAACATGCGACACCCACCATTAAGAACAAGCCATTACGCACTGCCTTAGTGCTTACACCATCGCGATGTGACTGGCACAAGTACGGGAACAACGCTGCGTTGAACGCATTGCTAATGGCCTGGCTTACGCCAATGCCAGCACTCTTAGCGAATGCATAAAGACCAAACATCTCAGGTTGAATTAGCTTTGCCGCAACGAAAACATCAGAGTGCAAACGCAATGCTCTGCTAAGCTCGGTGGTCACCAAACGACCAGAGTTTTTCAACATCTGTACGATAAATTGAGGCTCGAACACTGGGCTGTAGCGCTTAACCGGTGCATTGATGAATAAGATTGTCCACAAGATACCGAACAAGAATTTAGACAATACGATGGACCACAAACCAGCGCCCAACCATAAAAATACCGGGATGCTCAGGTTCTCTGCTAACAAGCAACTGCCGTTGCGTATACTGAAATAATCTAGCTTGGCCTCGCGCTGCACCAAATATACTTGCACGCTAGTCAAGGGATACAGTAGATATACAAAAGACATCGCAAACAAAAGCTCTTGCACTTGTGGCGAGTCATAAAACATCCCGAATACTTGTGACACAGCGATTTGAATCAGGGTCAATGAACTGCACACGATCCACTGTACTGACATGCCGTTTCGGCAGTAACGCGTTAATTCCTCCTCGGCGCATTGCACAATTTGTGCACCGGCGCCGCAGCGTAAAACAAGACGAACCACATCATTTGCCGCAAGCGTCAACATGACGATACCGTATTCGGTAGGAGATAAATAAAATGCCATCGCAATGATGGTTAACAGACGAGTTGCTCGCGCGGTCACTTCAGTTCCAAGCAACCACATCACATTGACGACTAGTTGCTTAGATTTTGCTTCAAGTTTGCGGAACAGCTTCATTTGTTTTCCAGGTACGTTTTTGAGGTTCGTACCTAGTTGTTACAAGAAGTATTCCAACTTTAAAATTAAAATAAGTCTTTGTTTTTTAATACCTTTTTACACTTTCTTATTTTTGCATTCTGCAAACAGCCTTCATTTTGCAAAGTGAAAACGCGAAAAAAGCCTAGCCATCCTGCCAATTTTGCATCTTGCGATAAAGCGTTGAAGGGCTTACCCCGAGTGCACTGGCCGCTTGAACAACGTTGTCTCGATAAAAGGCAATGGCATTCTCTATGGTTCTTCTTTCAACCACGGACAAAGGCTCAATGGTAACATCTGATTGCGATGAGACCGGCGCGGGTGCGGATACTTGTGCTGGTGCTGACTCAGTTGAGTGACTCACAGAAACTGGGGTTACTTTAGCAACGCTGAGCTGATTAATATCGCCTTGTGCCAGCTTTAACTGGGTGCCAAGAATATCTGCAGTAAGCAGCGGACCATCCGACATTATTACGCAGCTATGGATGGTATTTTGCAGTTGTCTGACATTCCCCGGCCAAGAATAGTTTTTGATGATGGCTTCTGCGTCTTGCGAAAAACCCGCAAATTGCTTTTCTTCCACTTCGTTAAAATGATTCAAAAAGTGTTTAGCGATAAGCAGTGGATCGCCATCGCGCTCAGTGAGCGCCGGCATATCAATAGAAATAACATTCAGACGATAATATAGATCTTCTCTCAATAAACCTTCATTGATGGACTCTTGTGGCTCTCGATTGGTAGCACAAATAAAACGGATATTAACCGACTCGGTTTTATCACTACCCACTTTTTGGTAGGTTCCCGTTTGAATAAAGCGCAGCAGCTTCGCCTGCAGGCTCATATCCATCTCACCAATCTCGTCGAGAAACAGGGTGCCTCCGTCGGCTAGTTGCGCAGCACCATCTCGGTTACTCACCGCGCCAGAGAATGCTCCTTTAATATGGCCAAAAATTTCGGACTCCATCAACTCGCTTGGTATTGCTGCACAGTTAATTGGTACAAAAGGATTGTTTTTGCGTTTGCTCAAACGATGAATAGCGTTGGCTGCGATTTCTTTACCCGCACCACTGGGACCTGTGATAAATACGGAAGCATTACTGGGCGCGGAACGTTCAATTGCGTTATAAACAAACTGCATGGCCACAGAATCACCGATAAAGCCTTGGAAAGACGGGCGCTGAAATTGCTGGTAGCGCTCCACCATACGGCGCAACAAACTGCGCTCTGCTAGAATTTCTTGTGCCTGTATGGCCTGCTGAACCAGTATTTGTAGTTCATTATTATCCCAGGGCTTTTGCAGGTAGCCCCAGACTTTGCCGTTGTTGATAGCTTCAAGCACACGTTCTAAATCAGTGTGCGCTGTTAGGATAATTCGAATAGTTTCAGGGTAGAGTTTCGCCACTTCTGCACACAACTGGTTGCCGTCCATCTGCGGCATACTCAAGTCAGAAATCATAATGTCCACGGGAAAGTTAGACATCACTTCTAACGCCTCAACCCCGTTGCCAGCAGTTTTAATGTCTAAATCTTTACTTCTCAGAACGCGTTTAAGTGCTGAGGTTACCGCTGACTCATCGTCAACCAACAAAATGCGAATCATCTTTTTCCCTCTAATATCAACTATATACTGTAGGACATTCAGGCAATTGAGCAAATACTATCGCATTCAACTCATAAGATTTTATGCTCTACGTTAGAGCCTGTTTATCTTTCTGGTATAAGTTTTGTTCAATCTGAGCGCTTTCTGATCGCGGCATTGCTTTGCAGGCCTAGTGGACTAAGTCCAAAAGCAATAACAAAGAGCAGGAGGCGCTCAGGAAGAACCCTTCGGGCAGCGCTTGTTTTGTATTTCTACTACGTTATCGCCTTTTTATGTAGAGCAACTGCACTATAAAGACTCTGCCTTGTACAAATAAATACAAAACAAACTGCAGCAAAATAATACTGAAAAGATCAACAGTCTCTAGTCCAACAGCGACGTCATTTCTTCCCTAAGCTCAATGTAGCCATCTTCGTCTAAACCCAAATGCTCAAGGATTTCATCTTGATGATCATCCCATTCATTATCCTGGCTTAAACGCCTATGGGTATGGCATATGTGCTCAGCTAGCTTCATCACGGCCAATAAGCTGCTGACCTCAGGGTCAGATAAATTCAGCATGTCTGGCGCGTGATGATTCAATATGGCATTACACACCTTATCGTTGATGCCCCACGAATGCGCGATGTAATAGCCCACAATCGTGTGATTCGTTGGATAGTATTTTTCCTCGATATCGGTAAACACCTGATGCGAATCATTAGCCTCAATCAGAACCTTTTTATAATCGGGGTACTTAAGCATCATCATTGGTATGCCACAGTCGTGGAACAATCCAATCAGATAGGACTCTTCGGAGTCACCGATAAAAAGCTGTTTCGACAGGCGAGATGCCATCATGGCCACATCTGTCGCCGTGTCCCAGAATCTCTCCAGTCTTAACTTAGAGCCGCTGGTTGCGGTGCGTATAGAAATACCTGTGACAAGGTTTGATACTGCGGCGAATCCCAACATGGTGACCGCCTGTTTAATTGAGGTGACCTTGCGGCGCAGACCAAATATCGGAGAATTTATAGATTTTAAGACGCTGGCTGCCAAGGTCACGTCTTGTGAAATAACCTCAGCAATCTTGTTTAAGTCTGGATATTCCTTTTGTTTTTCTTTCATCACAGCCTGTAATGCTGCGGGTCGAGGCGGAATCGTGATACCCCGAGTTAATTTCTTTGCTTTTTCTAAATCAATGCTTTGACTCATCGTCGAACTGTTCCTTTATACACCGCGACTGATACCCACCTTTATATGGGCGGATGAATGTGCCCCCAGCAATGCATTACTTCCAACAAACGCAAGAGGATTAAGCCCTTTATTTTGCCATTGAATCTGGTAAACCAAAAGTCCTTAGTAAAGCAATATGAGCAGGATTCCTTCTCACTTAAGGTCATCCAAGTGTTTTAGAAATCACTGGTACGACCTCGACCTATTCACAGACTCTTTTTATCACTGTCACATTTGTCACAGGTGTGTCTTTTTAATGTCATTTTTTCTGGGCAAAAATAGTTATGTTGTAACATATTTTTATCATCAAATTAGATGATACAGGCATCGCTTTCGATAACCAGCACCATTCGTTCCAGTGTTCATAATTCGGTAACAGTCTTTAAATAAGCGGATAAAAGTCATCACCTTTACGTAGAAAAAGTATAAAAAAATAGTCACTGAACCTGCCTATCCTCCCCCACAGTTTTATCCACATTCGGTTGGATAAACCTCCAAAAAAACGACAACCAGGAATACTAGCCATGAAGAAAAATTGGATTGCCTCTGTAAGCGCGGTGGCGCTTGCTGTATCGGCGGCCACTCAGGCTCAAGTGTTCCCAAGCGTGCAAACTGACAGCAGCTTGTACACAGATGGCCAAGCGAGTATCGCCACCAAGTTAGCCAGAAACCCTAAACAAAAAGCGAAAAACGTTATCTTATTCGTAGGCGATGGTATGGGTATATCAACCCTGACTGCCTCTCGCATACTGAAAGGACAACAAGAAGGCAACTCAGGTGAAGAAGGATACTTAAGTTTTGAAACCATCCCATTCAGTGCGCAGGTGAAAACCTATAACGTCGACGCACAAACACCTGACTCAGCTGGCACCATGACGGCCATGATTTCAGGTTTGAAAACTGATGTAGGTGTTATTGGTGTTGATGAAGACATCGAACGTGGTAACTGTTCCACTGTTGCAGGAAACGAAGTGGTAACCGCCATTGAATTGGCCGAAATCAAAGGACTTTCAACCGGTATTGTATCAACCGCGCGTATTACACATGCAACTCCTGCGGCGACTTATGCGAAGTCTGCGGATCGCAACTGGGAAGATGTATCTGATATGCCGGAAGATGCCGTGACTGGTGGCTGCAAAGACATCGCCGATCAACTTGTTAACTTTGAGACCTATGTAGAAGAAAGATATCCAGGTGTAGATATTGACGGTATCGAAGTGGCAATGGGCGGCGGCCGTCGTCACTTTTTGCCAAAAGACGAGGCTTTTAATAGTCCAGATGCGCGCAGTAACGTTGAAGGTGACCGCACAGACGGTCGTGACTTAACGGCAGAGTGGCAAGCACAGTATGAAAATGGTGTTTATGTCTACGACCAAGCAGGTTTTGACGCGATAGACGCTGACACAACCGAGCGCGTTTTCGGACTGTTTAACGAATCACACATGAATTATGAAGCTGACCGCGCCAATGACATTGCGGGCGAACCATCTTTAGCCGAAATTACCGCCAAGGCCATCGACGTTCTAGATAATAACGAAAATGGATTTTTATTGATGGTTGAGTCTGGCCGTATCGACCACGGTCACCATGCAGGTAGCGCTTACAATGCATTAACAGACACTATTGAGTTTGCCGAAGCCGTACAAGCAGCAATAGACGCGACAAGTGCCGAAGATACATTAATCTTAGTCACTGCTGACCACAGCCATGTATTTACTATCGCAGGTTATCCAAAACGCGGTAACCCTATTTTAGGTCATGTGGTTTCTGTCGGTTCAGATACTCCTTCGTTAGCTGCGGATAACTTGCCTTACACTACTCTTGGTTACACCAACGGCCGAGGTTTTCGTGATTTAGGCACAGAAACCGATGCCGACGTTACTTATGGCTTAGATCCTGTTGCTGGTCGTGTCGATACCTCAGCAATTGACACGACTCAGTCAGGCTACCACCAAGAAGCCACAATCCCAACGAGTTCTGAGACTCACGCAGGTGAGGATATCTCATTGCACGCAATGGGACCTGGCTCACAGTTCGCGCAGGGTGTTGTTGAGCAAAGCGTAGTGTTCCACCTAATTGATCAAGCGCTTGATCTTGTAGACTAAGGGAAAGATTAAAATGAAAAATTTCGTATATACATTAATCGCCGCTTCGGTCATCAGTTTGAGCGGTTGTGTGGATGATGGTGACGACGGCGCTCCAGGCCCAACCGGCTCAGTGGGCGAGCAAGGTTCGGCTGGCGCAGACGGTCAAGATGGCACCAACGGTACTGATGGGTCTGACGGTAGCAACGGCTTAAACAGCTTAATTAATCAAACAGCACTGGCAGTAGGCAATGAAAACTGTCGCAATGGCGGCGTACAAATTGACTCAGGTTTAGATAGCAATGGTAACGGCGTACTAGATGTTGATGAAGTCACAGATACCCAGTATGTGTGCTCGCCAACACTAACTGAACTGCCAGCTTCAGCCTTAGCCACAAGCCGCACTAATAGTTACTTCGTCGCGGGCCGCGCAGAAGTGGAACAAGCAAAAGAGATCTGGAACGATCTTACTAATCCGGCAACTGGTGCCAAATCTAACGACGAAAAAGGTCTCGTCATTGAAAAAGTTGCAATGAGCGAAATCGCTGACGTGCGAGGTCAAGCGAAGAACGTGATCTTGTTCGTGGGTGATGGCATTGGAATTAGCACCGTGACTGCAGCACGTATCTTAGACGGCCAAAACAAAGGGATGGACGGTGAAGAAAACGTACTTGCCATCGATAATATGCCTTTTTCTGGATTATCTAAGACCTACAACGTAGACGCACAAACCCCTGATTCGGCGGGAACCATGACCGCCGTGGTTGCAGGCGTAAAAACAGATGTAGGCGTAATTGGTGTAGGTGAAGGAGTTGAGCGCGGCAGCTGCGCATCGGTATCCGGTAATGAGCTTGTTACAACGCTCGAGCTTGCAGAAATGGTAGGTAAAGCAACGGGGATTGTGTCAACAGCGCGTATTACTCACGCGACTCCGGCCTCCACGTATGCAAAATCAGCAGACCGCAACTGGGAAGATGTTTCGGATATGCCTGAAACGGAGATCGCATGTGAGGATATCGCTTCTCAACTCGTTAACTTCGAATCGAACCTTGAGGCGCGTTTTGATGGTGTAGACGTAGATGGAATCGATGTAGTAATGGGTGGCGGTCGTCGTCACTTCTTGCCAAAAGACGCTGCTTTTAACAGCCCAGATGCGGCTAGCAGTGTTGAAGGTGACCGCACCGACAATCGCGACCTAACCGCTGAATGGCAAGCAACTTATCCTGACGGTGTATATGTATACGACCAGACGGGGTTTGACGCAGTAAATACCGAGACCACAACTAAGTTGTTTGGTTTATTCAACGAATCTCACATGCGTTATGAAGCCGACCGTGGCAATGATATTGCCGGTGAGCCATCCGTTGCTGAAATGACCGCAAAAGCGATTGAAATCTTAGACAACGACGAAGACGGTTTCTTCCTAATGGTGGAGTCTGGTCGTATTGACCATGGTCACCACGCAGGCAGCGCTTACAACGCACTGACGGATACCATTGCTTTTGATGAGGCTGTTCAAGCAGCTTTGCGCATGACTGATGAGGAAGACACCCTTATCATCGTAACTGCCGACCACAGTCACGTGTTTACCATTGCCGGGTATCCAAAACGCGGTAACCCGATTTTAGGCAAAGTGGTATCAGTTGGTTCGACCGAGCCAAGCCTAGCCGCAGATGGCATGCCTTATACTACATTGGGTTATACCAACGGACGTGGATTCCAAGACTTCGGCAATGCAACAGATGCGGATTTAGCATACGGTTCACCGCAAGTAACCGGACGTGTTGACCTGACCGATGTTGACACTACGGCTTCTGGTTTCCACCAAGAAGCGTTGGTGCCATTATCGTCAGAGACTCACGCTGCAGAAGATGTGGGTATTTACGCTCGCGGACCCGGGGCACACCTTGTCACCGGTACCAACGAACAAAGTATCATTTTCCATGTCATGGACTACGCGTCCAACATGGTTAGCGATGCCAACAAAGCTCTCGACTAAATAGTCGGACATAGCGCCGAGTAAATGCTCGGCGCTTTTTATTTCTCGTGTGAAAAGTGAAAAAAGACACCAATTTTACACAAAAGCTTAAACCTACTGTCATCGCAATCACCTAACGTGACCGCTCAGCAGATGACCAAATTAGTTTGGCGCCTATGTTGCCAACATTAATACGCATATTAAAGACGACCGCCACTATGAAGATACCTACATTTGTCTCAATTTCCCTTTTACTTTGCAGTTTTACTTTTGCTAACGCCGCACCGCTACAGGCTCATTATGAGATTACCGAGGCTAATGGCCATTCACAGCATCCCGAGCGAAAACGCCCTTTTTCGCTATGGCGCATCAGTGATAATGAAGTCGTCCATCAATATCCCAAAACCGGTGTTTCTCAACATTGGACTCTGCAAAAAAATCACCGAGTAAAACTGATTAAGTTGTTCGACGCGCATAAACGTGGAATTGAATATGAGGCGACAGAAATTGCTGGGCACCAATTGAAAGACTGGAGCGAAAAGCACCAGTTATTAGATAGTAAACTGTTGGCAAAAATGACAGAAAGCAAAGCAAGTACACAAGGAAAATTTGGCAAAGAACGTTATTTCCGTTTTCACCAAGATGATGTTGACCTCTCGTTGGTGTGGTTGGCCGAGCACAATTTGATCAAGCAAATGCAGGTAAATAAAGGTGGACACTCGATGACCTGGCAGCTGCTATCAATTGATTTCAAGCAAGCAGACGTAGCAGAGCAATATGCGAAGTGGGATAACTACTACTTAACTGATTATGCTGATGTCGGCGACAATGAATCGGATCCCTTCCTAATGCAGATGATTAATCTGGGATTTGTGGAACACGGCGCCTCAGGTTTCTACAATGAAAAAGGCCAACCAATTGAAGCGGCGAGCAGTCACGGGCATGGCCACCACGGACATTAATTCCTTTTGCAAGAAAAAAGGCCTGGGCGAGGCGCCCGCTAAATATTTAGTAGGCGCTCATCTTCTAGTTCAATAAGGCGCTTAAGTTGTTCCATTGAATAATCGGCTTCTTGCAATATTGCTAAGGTGGCAGCTTCCAGATTTTTCATGTTGTTGCGACGTTGTTCGCCAAACAAAAATCTACCAACACTGGTGTGATAATCGCCAATGTCTTCAAAAAACTGACGAGTAAACTTAACACCTTCAGTTGCATACGCTTCTAAATCAAAATTGCCCAGCTCTAGCCACAACTTTATCGACTCCATCGCAAAATAGCGGGCATCGAAGAAACCTGGGTTACTCAAGTCTGCATCCGAAAGCAGTTTTGCATCACGAGACCCAACCACCCTGCTCGGCACATCGTCGTTATATTCAATAGCAGTGCTGTAAATACAATTTTCTATGCAGTCTATGAGTTTGCTGTCGTACTCCAACTCGCGCAGTTTTTCTTTGGCTGTATCAACGCTTATCTTTTCGTGCCTCATGCGTTGCACTATGTTACCAATATCGTGCAATGCCGCGGCTAAGCCTATGCATTCGTAGTTGTCTTGATCAGGTGGCGTACCGTCAATAATTGCCATTTTTAGTGCCACAGCAATCACACCGCGCACAGGATGAAAGGTGTGATTTAAATTGTGAAAATACAGTTTAGACAGCTTTTCCTGATCACTTTGTAAGTACTGCTTAGCAAAATTTAGGATATTCCAAAAGCCAATCGTTTGCGGTAAGTAAGCGCCGTCTTTGTAGTCAAAAATGTTTATTTTAATAAATTTACGCAGCGCCGCTTCGTCACGCCCATGCTCTAGCGCAAAATCGCTAGGCAGAAAATAATAGGTGTCTTTGTCCAAGCGAACGCTTGTTAATTGCAACCCTGACTTTATTGGCATGTGGGACGTTTCAATGTGAGTATCAAAAAAATCATAGATATCAAGATGATAAATTGCAATCCCAGAATAGGGCTAATTGTAAAAATATGATGAATTTTTTTTTCACTGCCTGGCAATTGATGTTGTTTCGTCTACACTTATTTTCGAATTCAACACATACCAAACCGAAATTTATTTCTGGAGTAAATCAATATTCACGGACTGAACAAGCAGAATTTTCGCCCTAAAACGACTAATTTAAACGCTCGTTTGTAAAAATAGGGTAAATAATGAAAATAAAAGCATTTTTTATCTTATACATGTTTAACATTTTGTTAGCATATGATTTACTTTTGGACAGTTTGTTTTGATTGCCGTTTACTTACGACTCCATTTCTGGCAAGCGGTGTTGATAAGAATGATGAAAAGAACACACAACATCACCTTATCTCAGGACATTATTAAACCTGTACCCATAATAAAATGAGAACAAAGTTATGAAGACAACACTCAACCAATCCTACAGACCACTAGCGCTCGCTGTCGGTCTTGCTTTGGGCATGACCTCGGTAGCAGCCGTTGCTCAAGAAGACGCTGAAGAAGAAGCTACCAGCCTCGAACTCATTACTGTTACCGCTCAAAAACGTGCGCAAAACCTGCAAGAAGTGCCTGTTGCAGTAACGGCATTTAGCGGTGACCAAATGGCTGAGGCGGTCATTAAAGACCTTTATGACTTACAAGCTAACGTTCCTGGCTTGGGCGCATTCCAAAGCCAAAGCGCAACTAACTCAAGCTTCTCGATTCGCGGTGTTGGTACTTCGTCTCAGAACTTCGGTCTAGAATCTTCCGTGGGTCTATATGTAGATGGCGTATACAGAGCAAGACAAAATTCAATGATTAATAACCTAGTGGACGTAGAAGCAGTTGAAGTACTGCGTGGTCCACAAGGTACGCTGTTTGGTAAAAACACGCCATCTGGTGCAGTGTTAGTCAGAACCGTTCAACCCAGCCATGATGGTGATGACGGTTTCTTCGAAGTAACTGCGGGTAACTTCAATCTATTTAACTATGCCGGTGCATTTTCGGTCTCGGCGATTGAAGATGAATTGGCATTTCGTGTTACCGCGTTCGGTAGTCAGCGCGACGGTATCATCAGTGACGTTAACTTAGGCGAAGATAAGATTAACGATAGAAATCGTTGGGGTACCCGAGTTCAGGCTCTTTACACACCGAACGACGACTTCACTATGCGTATCATTGCTGACTACGCGGAAATCGATGAAATCTGCTGTGGTGCACCAGTGCAGTTGAGCAACCTTACCGCTCAAAACGTCCCTGGTCGATTTGGTACTGATGCAGTGCTACCGGCGTTGGGCGCAACGGTATTCCCTGGTGGAGACTCTTTCTACGACAGAGAAATTGCGGTTTCTTTCTTGCCTGAGTCGACCATGGAAGACCAAGGCCTTTCTGCGGAAATTAACTACAGTATCGATGATGAATACTCGATTGTGTCCGTATCGGCATACAGAGCGTTCGAATCGTATGACAATCTAGATACAGATTTTACTGACGCACCACTATTTGGTACCAGCAATGATGCAGAGCAAAGCTCGTTTTCACAGGAGCTTCGCTTAGACTACACGGGTGACCAAGTTAATGCGATTTTGGGTGCGTACTACTTTACTCAAGAGCTAGACCTTGATTACAGCCTGTACACTGACACTTTATTCAACCCATTCTATCTAGCGCAATTCGGTGGGGCACTTGACCCATTCTTGGCAGCTATTGACGGATTAAGTGCGGCAACAGGCGGTTTGATTGCACCGTCGGCGCAACCAGCACCAGCGGGTACGGGATTCGATCATTTAGCGGCTCAGGAACATGAAAGCTACGCGCTATTTGGCCAGTTTGATTACAAGCTAACAGATGAGTGGACATTAACAGCAGGTATCCGTTTCACCAGTGAGACCAAAGACCTAAATACTACATACAGCGAGAACTTACCGGGCGGTGCAACCTATGTACCGTTCTTTGATTCAATCGGCAACCCTGCTGTACCAGAAACACTGACACCAACTTCATTATTGTATAACGTTGGCGTGGCAACTGCGGTTATGCAGGGAATTGGTGCCGGTGCGATAGATATTACTACGCCAGAAGGACAAGCAGCACTTCAAGCATTAGTACCTTTCCAGACACCTGGCTGGGGCTTCCAGCCATTGGGTGCGACGACCGCGAGCCGTCCTGACATTGTTGAATCGCTTGATGATGACCAAACTACTGGTACCGTAAAAATTAGTTACCAGCCAGACAGTAATTCTATGTACTATGCCTCATACGGCACAGGTTATAAGTCGGGTGGTACCAATACAGACCGTATTGCAAATGGCTTTAACCCGATATTTAACGCGGAAACTTCAGAGTCATTTGAAGTAGGTCTCAAGAAAGACTTCCCAGACCAAAACTTCCGTATTAATGCTGCGGCACACTACACTACAGTTGAAGATTTCCAAGCGAATACCTTTACCGGTAACGGCTTTAACCTTCAAAACGCCGGTGACTACAAAATCAATGGTTTCGAGCTAGAAGCGACTTGGTTGCCAATGGACACGGTTGAAGTGAATGTGGCCTATGCTAAAGTGAATGCAGAGTACGAATCGTTTGAACGTGGTAACTGCTGGAATGCCTATGAATTCCACAACACGCCTGATGGTGTCTTTCCTGCCGACCCAGGCCAAGAAGGAGCAGACCTAGCTAACCTCAACCCTTACTGTAATAGAACTGGTGATCGCCCTGGTGGTGAACCAGAAGATTACATGATTGTTAAGGTCAAGAAAGATTTCGAATTGGCCGATGGCATTTATGCATACGTATTGGGTGAATACAGCTACACCGGTGAAATCGTACTTGACGGCAGTAACGACCCATTAGCGATTCAGGATTCTTACAACGTGATGAACGTGCGTTTCTTCATGAACTTTGAAGACTACGACACTGACGTTGTAATCTGGGGTCGTAACGTGTTGGATGAAGAATACATCAACCGCACAAACTTCAACACACCTCTACAAGCAGGTAAGTTAAATGCTTATGTAACCGAGCCTGCAACTTACGGTGTTACCGTGAAGAAACGTTTCTAAATAAGCGAGAATCTTTTTAAAAAGCGCCCTAGTGGCGCTTTTTTTATGGCCTAAATATTCTTATACCCACGAATTCATATTGCTTTCACACCTGTTTGCAGCTGTGTGCAAAACGTATGCATACGTATGGAATTGTAGCTGCATACGTATTCATAACGATAAATATAATTACCAGTGTTAAATACCTTTACGTTAATTTTTCGTAAACAAAGAGTAAACAAAGGGTTAACTTCTCATGAAAATAAAAACATCAGGAATAGCTACAAGTATATTATTGAGCCTTGGCATAACTGCTCACTCCAATGCAGACCCAACCACATTCGTACATTTGTTCGAATGGAATTGGCAGGATATCGCAACAGAGTGTGAACAGTTTTTGGGTCCAAAGGGGTTTGCCGCCGTACAGGTATCCCCACCCAATGAACATATCACCGGAAGCCAATGGTGGACGCGTTACCAACCGGTTACCTATCAATTGCAAAGTCGAGGTGGCAATCGCACTGAGTTTATCGACATGGTCAACCGATGTGATGCGGTGGGTGTGGATATATATGTAGATGCCGTCATCAATCATATGGCAGCGGGCAGCGGCACGGGTATTGCCGGCAACGCGTTCGCGAATAAGCAATATCCAAATTATGGCCCGCAAGACTTCCACAGTACGTGCGCCATCAACGACTATGGCAATCGCTGGGAAGTGCAAAACTGTGAATTGGTTGGTCTTGCTGACTTAGATACCAGTGCTACTTATGTGCAAGACACACTCGCGGGCTATTTAAATGACTTAGTCAACGTTGGGGTCGCAGGATTCCGGTTTGACGCATCCAAACATATGTCGGTCGCCGATATTCAAGGCATATTGGCTAAAGTCAATGGTACGCCACTTGTGTTTCAAGAAGTGATAGACCAAGGAGGAGAAGCAATATCTGCAGCTGAGTATACGGGTACTGGCCTGGTGACCGAGTTTAAATATAGTGTGCAGTTGGGTAACACCTTTAGAAACGGTTCACTCTCCTGGCTAAGTAACTTTGGTGAAGGTTGGGGCTTTTTGCCAAGCTATCAGGCTGTGGTTTTTGTAGATAACCACGACAACCAACGCGGTCATGGTGGCGCTGGTAATGTTATTACCTTTGAAGATGGCAGACTTTATGATCTAGCCAACGTATTCATGCTGGCCTACCCCTATGGCTACCCCAAAGTGATGTCTAGCTACGACTTCCATGGCGACACTGACGCCGGTGGACCTTCTGTACCCGTGCATAACAACGGTAATTTAGAATGTTACGGCAATAACTGGAAATGCGAACACCGCTGGTCATACATTGCCGGCGGCGTTGATTTTCGCAATAACACCAATGATAACTGGAACGTTACTAACTGGTGGGACAATGGCAACAACCAAATCGCTTTTGGCCGTGGCAGCTCCGGTCATGTTGTTGTCAACAAAGAAAACTTCACGATGAACGTGACGCTTCAAACCGACATGTCACCTGGACAATACTGTAATGTATTGAAAGGTGAATTAACTGCTGATGAGAGCGGTTGCACGGGTGAAGCCATTACAGTCAATAATGATGGCACCATCAATACCTCTCTAGCACCGTGGGATGCTATTGCCATACATCAAAATGCCAAAACATCGTCCGGTACGGGTGGCGCTGACTGGCAACGAACGGTCATATTCATTGGCGCGCAAACCCATAGTGGACAAGACATGTTCATTCGAGGTGGTATAGACCACAACTACGCCAACAGCTCGTTGGGACGTAATTGCAACACTAGCAACTTTGATTGTGCGATGCCAATTCAACACAATAACCTACTCAATGGCACAACTAGCCCTTGGAAGAGCAACGACAATTATCTAGATTGGTATGGTATTGAAAGCGCTCAGAGCACAGAGGCAGAGGGAACCGCGTTAGACTGGACAACGGATGTGTGGCCGTCAAATTGGGGAGTAGTTCGCACCGTTGCCACAGATGGTTATGGTGAAGAACCTCTAAATACCTGGGGGCAACACTACTGGATGCTCGATGTAATGATGGATTGCAGCAAGGCGGTAAATGGGTGGTTCGAACTTAAGGCCTTTGTCAAAAATGGGCAAGGTTGGGAGAACGATATACCGCAAACAAATACGCCATATGCGAGCAATAACCACTTTGCTCAATGCGGCAAGATTAACAAGTTTGATTTTAATACAAGCACATCAGAAATCCTTAACTTTTAACCCCATAGCGGCATTTCAATGCACCTTTATGACGGCTTAGCTCATGTAGCTAAGTCGTTTACTTGATTACACTTTTTCACATTTCTACACAATGTTTACCGGTCTTTTTAATGGTTAGCATGCATAGTTGCATGGTCAAAAAACATACTTAGCTCACACTAGAATGAGGCCGACATGCAACAAGGAATTCAACATTACGTCAAGCGCCAGCTCTTTTCGATACAAAACATTTTGAAGGGAGTACTGACACTGATATTAGCCAACGTCGCGATTCACAGTTTTGCCTTAACTACCGCTGACAATTCTGTCGCTAACGACATAAAACCAGTGATACTGAAAGCAACAAAAAGTGTGGCACATCCCGCTCCTCCTCTCGAAATGGCAAAACCCCATTTGATACAAAATCGATACTTGATCGAATTTGATGAGCCGTCATTCGCAGAATTTGAAACTGTTCAAACGAATAACCGATTGAATAAAACCCAAAAACAAGCCAAACAACAAACAATATTACGCAAGCAAGAAGAACACATTAAACAATTGCAAAAGCAGCTGCCGTCTCTTCGTATCAACCAACGCTTTACTCAACTGTTAAATGGTGTCGAAGTTGAAATCGAAAAAGCGCATCTTAAAGCTCTCAAAAGCCTTAAACACGTAAAGCGAGTCTACCCTGTCAAATTAAGATATCTAAGCTTGGATGCCAGTCAGCAAATCATTAAGGCACAAGCGGCGTGGGAGGCCGTTGGTGGCCAGTCAAAAGCGGGCGAAGGTATCAAAATAGCCATTGTTGATACCGGCATTCGCAATAACAACCCTATGTTCAACGATGAGGGAGTAACGCCTCTCGATTTAAGTGGCAATACGCATCTGAACAATAATCCTGACTATTGTCGCAGTGAGACAGGCTCGGCCGATTTTTGTAATAACAAAATTGTGGTCGCAAGGTGGGTAGACCCGATTCTTTTTGGACTCGATGTTTATGAGCAAGAATATATGAGTCCAATGGATTTTGATGGCCATGGTACCCATGTTGCCGGGATTGCAGCAGGTAGAGCTTTGTCAGTTAATTTTAATAATGCCAATGTAGGTATCTTAGGTGTGGCACCAGCTAGCCACTTGATGATTTATAAAGCGCTCTATACCAGCCCCTTTGGCGGCGCATACGCAACTGACACTATGCTGTTGCAAGCATTGGAGTGGGCTGTCAGCGATGGCGCCGACGTGATAAACAACAGTTGGGGAGCTGGCAGCGGTGAAGACCCGGACAGCTCGGTTTACCAAACGGTGTTTAACAACGCCGAGTCTCTCGGTATTGTTGTGGTTAATGCCGCAGGCAATACAGGGCACCCCGGAGCGACTATCAATTGTCCCGCCTGCATAGAGTCCGGTATAGCCGTTGCCAACAGTACCCATGGTCGCTTTTTCGGGCATGCTATTGCCACGTCAGAAGGTACGGTCTATGGCTACCCAGGGCAAGCTGAACCTCTGGGAGAAGATGTCAACTTAAATGCAGTGGCACTGCGTTTGTTAGAACCAGATAATGCCAATGGTTGTGCCCCTATCACAGAGGCAATTCCAGATAGTGCGGCCGTGGTTATCGCGTACACCCCCTTGTGTCCTTTAAGTATGTCGGTGCAACATGCTAGTAATGCTGGAGCAAAGTTAGTACTAGCTTACTTTGATGATGTTTTCGGCCAAGCCACCTATGAACCGCTACTTCCTTTTGCTGATGATTACGCCATTAAGGTGTTAGGTTTATCACAAACTGTAGGGTTGCAATTAGAAGCGTCAATCGCTGCAAATAGTGCAACTACAGTAGACATTTCATCGCTTGTTGAGGCGAATGTTGAAAGCCAATATGCAGATATTATCAACCCCTTTAGTTCTACCGGCCCGAATAATAATCCCAATTATTTAAAACCGGACTTGGCAGCACCAGGCACTAATATTCTATCCGCCTACTCTCCCGACGAGTTTAGTTTCGGTCCATTCCCATTCGGTGACGATGAACTACCAGGAGCGGTAAATAATGACCCAGTATTTGCAACGCTTACCGGAACCAGTATGGCATCACCACATGTTGCCGGTGCCGCTGCATTGTTAAAGCAACAACACCCACAGTGGTCAGTAGCGCAAATCAAATCGGCGTTAGTAAATACGGCAGAATCGAATGTCTTGTTGGGTAGTGAAATTGCAGGTCCATTTGAAAAAGGTGCAGGCCGATTAGATCTCAAAAGAGCCATGGCACCCACCTTAAGCTTTTCTCAAGTTTCCTTTTCCGACCCAGCTTGTATCGCAAGTTGTGAATTCGAATTTACGGTAACCAACCTCACCTCAGATAATCAAGAGTGGACATTAACCACAGACTTCAACAACTCGTTAGTACATGTAATGGTGAGCCCTGCGTCGTTTTCGCTCTCAGCCGAAGCAAGCCAGGTAATCAATATTACTGTCGATGTTAGTAATGCAGACCCGGCGCATCCCCTTTACAACCAATGGGAGTTTGGCCGGCTTGTAGCAACATCAACGAACGGGTTGCAACTGAGTATGCCTTTAGTAGCCAATGCTAATGACAGTTCCGACCAAGGCAGCTTGTTAGTGTTTCACGATGCTAGTGACTTACAATCTGGTACGTCAGTCCCTTTCACTGTGCGCACAAGAAATTTAGGCGAACTAGATGAAGTAAACCTGAATGTTCAGGTCTCTGAAAACGCAAAACTGCTAGTAAACTCCGAAGCGGTTGAGCTACGCAATGGTGAAACCCAAACACTGACCGCTAGTGATAACTCTATTCAATGGCAAGGTGTTTTAGCGCAAGGGGCAATGTTGCTAGAAGACAATTCATTGTGGGACGACTACCTGTTATCAGAGCAAGAGGTTATCCCTATTGCGTGTGACGAAGGTTGTGGTTTTGTAAATGCTGTAGTGGAATTTGACTTTCAATTCAACGGTAACCATTACCAGACCCTCACTTTATCTGATAATGGCTTCGTAGTGCCGGGACAGCAAAGTTTTGGCTTTATTACCGCACTGTTTAATCAGCCCTTTCCGCAGCAGGATCAACTCAATAATGTTATCGCACCATTTTGGACAGAGTTTGATTTGCTCGATGAAAATGTGCCTTCCGATACCGGTGGCGGTTATTTAAGAGCGGCGGTGCGTGTTGTCGATGACGTTAATTATTTGATTGTTGAATGGGACAAGGTTGTGCCGTACAGCTTGCCTGAGGAAGATGAAGGGGAACTGCCAACAGACCCCTTTCCAGAGGATCCAATCCCAGAAGATCCAGCACCAGATCTTCCTGATTCGCCGCCCCCTGGAGGTGACCCACTAGATAGCGAGACAGAAAGTTTCACTTTCCAACTCATCATCCAAGAGAATACCGATAATATTTGGTTCAAATATTACAACATTCCTTATTTACCAGAGGCGTTGAGTATTGGCGCTGAAAATGAAGACGGAAGAGTGGGCATTAACTACCATTTTGATGGCACTGGAAACGACGTTTTTAACAGCCTGAGCGAATCGAGTAAAACCATGAGGCTCACTACTCTGCCTGAGGGTCGCTCAATTATTACATTTGATGTCGAGTTACATGGGGAGCAAGACTATGCTCAACCCGATAGTTATAACCTAATGGAAGACACCGAAGCTGGTTTGCCTGTATTGGATAACGACCGTGATTACAGTTTTGCCACTATTACTTCTGATACAGGAGCAGACTCGATATTTAGCGCGGTTAGCTCAGCAAGAATCCCTGCCACTGGCGGACTTGATTCCAACAGCCTGACCATCATGGCACAACCTTCACACGGAATAGCTACAGTTGAAAACGGCGCTATACTATATCAACCAAATGCAGACTATTTTGGCGCTGACCAGTTCAGCTACCAAGTAACTGATGCTTCGGGTGACCATATTAGCTCTACAAACGTAGCACTGGAAATTAGCCCCGTTAACGACGCACCCATTATCGGCGAAATAAACGCAGGTTCAGATTTTGTTGTCTCAAAAAATCAAATGCTTAGCTTTACGGTTCCAGCCTCAGATGTTGACAATGAAACGCTTTCGCTTTTAGCAAGCGCGACATCTAGTGGAGTGATGCCCACCTTCACAATTGACGGTATGCAGGTAAATATGAATGGGTTATCTGTAAGCCAAGATACGTCAATTCAATTGCAATTGGTAGTAAGCGACGGAATTGACCAAAGCGCTCCCGTCACAGTGACTATCAGTATCGAAAATGAAGACAGCGGAGGCAGCATTACTTGGTTACTGGCACTTTTACTGTCGTGTTGTGGTCGACGTTTCACACGCTCTAGTTTTTAGTTCAAAGCGGCTCATGTAATGAGCCGTTTCTGATCTCATCACAATAGTTATCGTATAGATCGAGTATTAGGCTTTAAAACAGAATCCCGGTGGCTAAAAGATGAAAGACAACTTCACAGAAACAACATTGCGTCTGGACATGAGACAGCTCGAACGTTTAAAAAGATTAACTCAAGCGGACGGCGAATCTATAGATGTACAAGTACGTGCAGCCTTAGAAGTGTACTGCGAAATTGTCGAAGGTAAGACATTGGAACTGGCCGCAGAGCGCCTTGTTTCTGCACATAAAAAAATTGAAGAACTCGAAAAAGCCTTAGAAAACAAGCATGGAATAATCGAAGCCGTGAATAATACGCTTCATTGATATTGGTTCAATGAGCCCTTAGATTCTAGTCCTTTTTAAATCACTTAGCTTAATCTTTTGATGTAGGTCAAATACCTCCACTATTTCTTGTACCTTCCCTAGCACTTCTACATACATCAACTATGCTGAATACATAAATGCTGATTATGGAGTTTTATCATGCATAGTGTTGTTCACATCGTTGAAGACGACCCTCAATACAGTAATTTATTGAAAGAAATGGCGGAACAATTTGGCTGGCAATGTCAGGTTCATACGGATGCCAAAAGATTCACGAGGAATATTCCATCCAAGGGTATTTTAATTCTTGATTTAGCCATGCCAGATATGGATGGCATTGAGGTTATTACGAAGCTCAAAGAAGCAAAAAGTGAATTAATGGTTATACTCAATTCAGGCATGGATGAATCAATGCTGTTATGCGCTGAAACCTTAGCCACCAGCAATAACATCACGGTACTAGGATGTTTGCAAAAGCCTACTCCTTTACATGAACTTATTAGGCTTTTGGAAAAAGCAAAGGAAACTAAACCACAAACAACATGAACAATGAAGTTAAAAAATGCATCAGCACAACTTCACTCAAGTTTTTACGTCGACTGTTGGCGCTGCCAGTCATTTTTTTTCTGATTATTTCCTGTGCAGAGCCTTATAAAAAACCACTGCGTATTGGCACCAATAAATTGATCGGTTACGAACCACTTTACCTAGCAGAACAACAGAATCTGATTCATAAATCTGACTTCAAGTTGATAGAAATGGCGTCGGCAAGCCAGGTCGCCAAGGCAATTGAACAAAACTTACTAGACATGGGTGCCTTCACTTTAGATGAGGCCATGCGTTTGGTGCAAGACGGCGACGAGTATCAAATTGTATTGGTAACCGACTACTCCTTCGGTGGTGACGCGATTATGAGCAGAGCAGAATTTCCGAGTTTGGCATCATTACAAGGCAAACGCATTGGTCTTGAAGACGACGCCGTTAGTGATTACTTATTCTATCGCGCTGCGCAATTAGCCAACCTAGATTACAACGCATTTACCATTGTGCCTCTACATGTTAATCAGCATCAAAATGCGTTTGAAAGTGGCGCTGTTGAAGCAATCGCAACCTTTGAACCGGTTAGAACCTATATACAAAGTAGTGGCGCGATTGAGATTTTTAGTTCTCGACAAATTCCAGAAGAAATCGTCGATGTATTAGTCATCAGAAAATCGCTGCTCGTCGAATATCATCAACATCTACCAAAACTGATAAACGCCTGGTTTGCATCGATCGGCTTAATCGCAAATCGAAACCCAGACGCAATAAAGTTTCTCGCTAGGCGTTCCGATGTTACCGAAGATGAACTTCTGGCCATGCTAAATAAGGTAAAGTTCCCTGAAAAAGAACAAAACAACAAAATGCTTTACGGTGAATCGCCAACACTTGCCAATCAGATAGACATAGTCATTAAATTTTTAGCGGCGCAATCTGTGACTCTTGATGCGGCGAAAAGCCAGACATTACTTAACCCCACTTCATACTGGCCTGCGAAATGACAGAAAAAGTCGCACGAGTACGCATTCCCATTTCACTGAAACTGTTGGTCATGATGTCCATTGGCGTACTGATCCAATTATTCACATTAAACTTTGATACCCATAACAAAGCCGTAGAGAAAGCACTTGAGGCAAGACAGAAAGCGACCTTGAGTGTGTTGTTGCAGGCACAAGACGCACTGCAATTCATGGTGCCGGAAAATCGGATTGGCGACATTAAAAAGCATATGGCTCTTTTAATGACCTTGCCAGATTTGGAATTGGCGGTACTTGTTGATAACCAACAGTTGATACAAGTAGTAAGCGACACCAGTCTGCAAGGAGGTAACGTAGAAGAGATTGTTTCTCGTTATGCTCACAATTCGGCATTAGCAAATCTAATTGAACTAGCACAAGCTAAAAGCGAGTTAGTCACTCATTACGACGACAAACAATACTTTTATTACGCGATGGCGCCCATCAATTTTTCAGCGTTCTCAAACAGTCCAGATAACTCCTATTACCTTTTGCTTGTGGGTAACATGCAAGGTGCTAGGGCGGAAATTATGCATAACACGCAAACCTTATTCTATCCGTTATTTCTAGTGCTTTTTATCAGTGTATTGGTGATGGCGTTTTACTTTCACAATTCGGTACAAAAACGCTTAGAAGTGATATTTGAAAACTTCAGAGCATTTAAACAAAGTGAAACACCTCGCCAGTCTGTCTCTTCATATAAAGATGAGATTTCCGATATTCACGACAAATCTATTGAGCTGATGCAGGATCTCAATTCGCGCCAAGCAGAATTGGAACGGCAGAAACTTTACTTTGAATCAGTGTTTCAAAACATCGGACAGGCAGTTGTTATCATTGATGACAAGGGGGTGGTGTTGATGTACAACCGCTCATCCAATTGGTTTGCCAATAAAGATGTACATACCCAAAATCACCTTTCAAATTACTTCACATTATCGTTAGACAAAGACAACATCATCGACCCCATAGAGTTCGCTAATATCTACTCTGCTCATGACGCATTACCAGTATTGCTAAAACGCCAAGATAAATGGTTACACGTCAATTTATCAGTGAGTAAATTTACACTTGCCGGTGAGCTTAGTGCGCAATACGCGGTCATCATCGCGAGCCGCGAGAATGAATTTAAATTGGAACAGTATGCTGAGCGCAATAAAGAACTAATGCTTAGCATTTTGCAAAACAGTCCTGCCTATGTCGTACTCATTGATAAAAACAAGGTCATCAACTATGCCAATGAAAAAGCGATCAGCAGTATTCTATTGAGAGATAAAAAGGTCATCCACCGCAAGTACACGCAGGCGTTCAAGCTACCATTGTCAAAATTTATAGATACAAGATTACAAGAGACTCTCGCAGGCAAGGAGTTCTACCGAGAAATCATAGATGGCAGCTATGAAGGCACGCCTAATTTTTATGAAACGACCTTGTTCCCTGTGCTCCACAGGGACTCATCAGATGCCTCCTTGGGTCTAATTATTCGAGAATGCACGCAGGAAAAGCTACAAGAAGATGAACTCGCTCAAACCCAAAGAAGAATTAGCAAACTGATAGACAGCGCGCCTTTAGCTATCATGGAATGGGATAAAGATTTTAATGTGCATCTTTGCAATGGCGCAGCCAAACAGCTTTTTAATTGCTCTTCAGAGCAATGTGCTTGCTTAACAATCGATCAATTTTTTCTGCACTCTGAGGGGCGTGAACCTCTTATAAAGCATTTGAACAGGGTGGTTCAAAACGAGTCTTCGGAACTATGCCACAGTAAAATAACCCTTTTAAACGGACTTGAAATACACACTGAATGGCAGAGTTTTCACGTGTATAACGACAAAAATGGACAGGCAAGATTTGCATCTATCATCAGCAATACCACAATGCTACACAAGATGCTGGACTCGTTAAAACAAAAAGAAAGCGAAAAGTCAGAGCTATTAGAATCTATGGTAGACCCTGTTATCACCATAGATGAAGACGGGGATATTCTAAGTTTTAATGCTGCCGCGGAACAAGTTTTTGGCTACAAGATTGACCAAGTACTAGGTCGCAATGTCAGTATGCTTATGCCTGAGTCATTTGCCAGAATACACGACAGCTATATTCAAGCGTACCTTAATACTGGCGTTCGCAAAATAATAGGAACCGGTCGACGTGTTGAAGGTAAACGCGCCGACGGTAGCGTGTTCCCCTTGCACTTATCCATCAGTGAACTCAGTAGAACGCCTCAAGGCACACGACGTTTCATCGGCAACTGTGTGGACTTGACTCACTTAGAAGAAAAAGAAGAACAGTTGCGCCGCTCTATGAAAATGGACGCCTTAGGCAAGCTCACCGGTGGTATCGCCCATGATTTCAATAACCTATTGGGCATTATGATGGGTTATTCCGACCTTATGAATGTCGACCAAAATATCAGTGACAAAGTTAAAGGTTATATAGGGGAAATCCAAAGAGCTGGCGAGCGCGCCGCAGACCTAACTGGCAAGCTATTATCTTTTTCTAAAGAAGACGCCGCCAATTTATCCAATGTTGAATTAAACAAAAGCATCAAAGGCATTAAAAGATTACTTGAAAAGTCACTTGCTCCCGGGGTGCAGCTAAAACTGCAATTGTGTAAGGAGCCCATTTACGTTGATATTAACGTGGGCGACTTTGAAAACTCATTGTTGAATATGGTCATTAACGCCGTCCACGCTATCACGTCAGCTGGTAAAGAAGACGGTAAGATAACCATTGAAACCCGCATTAAAAACAATCTACCGACCTCAGACGCCACCAAGCATTTAGGTGACAATTACGCTTTATGTTCCATTAAAGATAACGGTAGCGGTATTGCCAAAGATAAGATAGATAAAATCTTCGATCCTTTCTTCTCAACAAAAGGCGAAAAAGGCACAGGTTTGGGGCTGAGCCAGGTTTATGGCTTTGTACGTAGGGTGAACGGTGAAATTCAGGTAAGTAGCAATGAATCTGGCACTACTTTCGATTTGATGTTTCCTACTAGCATTGCAGAAGTCGAAATAACCACCTCGAAAGTGAATATAGTTGATAAGTACAGTGCGACAGGACATGTATTAATTGTCGACGACGAACCAGCAATTGCGGAGATAACTAGAGAGATACTGGAATCCAACGGTTTCACCAGCGATATTGCCTTGCACATTAAAGACGCCATGGAAATGCTGACACATAATCAATACGACCTACTGGTGTCAGATGTCATCATGCCGGATGGCACTGGGTTTGATTTAGCAAACAAAGCCAAGGCGATGCAACCCGATATCAAAATTCAACTGATGAGCGGTTATACCGGTGACCTATCTGAAGAGCTAACACAAAGTGACCTGAATCAAAACATGTTGAAAAAACCGTTTCGCCCCAATGAACTGATTAGCAAGATAAACACACTAATGGCTTCTGGATCCGAATAATCTAAAAGCCGTGTTAACCCGTAAATAATGGAGTTACTAATTCATATTTAATAAGTGAGACCTTGCTCGAGTCTATTCAAAAAAAACAAGTCGGGCATAGGCCTCTGTAGCAGGCCAATGAGTGGTTAAAATAATGAGCATAAAATAGGGCTAAAGACTTGATTGAAGATTTAAATGCTACGCTGGAAAATCAATCCATTTACAAAAGCGTACTCGAGCATATGCTTGACGAAGTGCACATATGGGAGCTCATAAGAGATTCAGAAGGAAACATCCGCACATGGAAACTGGTAGACGCAAACCCCGCAGCACTCAAGGCTTGGAATAAGTCGCTGGAAGATATTCAAGGTAAAACCACTGACGAGATTTTCCCTGGCGCAAACGCTACCGAAAGTTTCATGCCCATCGTTGAAAAGATATTTCAAGAGAATCAACCGCACCAATGGGAAAGTTACTTTCCTGGCACTGACCAAACCCTTTTCATGAAAAGTATTCCAATGGGCGATTACTTTGTCAGTACCGGTATTGACATATCGAACCTAAAACAAACGCAATCGGCGCTGCACGACTCTCATTTACGTTTATCTGAATCGGTAAAAGCTGGGCGTGTGGCAATTTGGGACTGGGACATCAAAAATGACAGCATGAATTGGGATGACCTGATGTACCAAATTTATGGTGTTGAACGAGGACAGAGTGAATCGGTGGCCATATGGCAAAATGCCTTACATCCCAATGATAAAAAAATGGCCTTTAATGCAATAGAAGATGCACTTAACGATGTAAAACAATACCGCCTCGAATTTCGCATCGTACGCCCATCAGGTGAGGTAAGGCATATAAAAGGCGATGGTACAGTCATAAGGGATGAAAATGGCACTCCAATACGCATGTTGGGTACTAATATTGATATCACTAACACCAGAGCAGCCGAAGCAGAACTCAAAGAAACAGTACTTCGACTTAATGAATCAGTAAAGGCAGGTAATATTGGAATTTGGGATTGGGACTTAATATCAAATGGCGTTACCTTTTCTCGAGAATACAAAGCCCATTTAGGTTACAAAGAGGAAGAGTTTAAGAACGAATTTAACGAATGGGAAAAACGGGTGCACCCCGACGATCTTCCGCGGGTGCTTGAAAAAGTGCAGCAAAGCGTAGAGATGCGTTCGACTAGTCATGAAGATGAATTTAGATTAAAGCACCGTGATGGCAGCTATCGGTGGATCTTATCGCACGCTTCGGTGGTAACTGACCAGAATCAAGTGCCTATTCGAATGATTGGATCCCATGTCGATATCACCGAACGTAAAAACCTTGAAGAAGAACTTAGACAATCTCAAAAGATGGAGGCGATTGGTCATTTGGCTGGCGGAATTGCACACGATTTCAACAATCAACTAGCCAGTATTATGGGGTTTTCCGAATTATTGGAACGCAAGCTGGACGACCCTAAATTGTTAAAATACGTTCGAAAAATAACATCAGCCGCAGAACACTCTGGCAACTTAACAAACCAACTTCTAACGTTCTCACGCAAACAGAATCTCAACATTGAAAATATAGATTTACACTTCCAACTGCATGAAGTCATAGATTTACTTAAACGCTCAGTCGACAAACGAATCATTCTCAAGAGCTATTTTAATGCCCCAGCAGCGACCATTAAAGGTGACAAGTCTATCATCCAAAATGCTTTTTTAAACCTTGGATTAAACGCCAGAGATGCGATGCCCGAAGGTGGCACCTTCACCCTTATTACTGAAAACATAGAATCTGTTAACGAAGATAATGAAAAATTATCTTCTATTCGCATAAACGTTAAAGACACAGGTTGTGGAATACCAGCAGATATACAACCGCAGATATTTGATCCTTTTTTCACCACCAAAGAGGTAGGTAAATGCACTGGCATGGGACTCGCCTCGGTTTATGGGGCAATAAAGCAACTGGGTGGCAACATCAGCGTGGAAAGTGAAGTTGGCGTTGGAAGTTGTTTTTCGATTGAGTTTCCATTGTCTGAGCCAAAACAAATGGCAAAAGTCGATAACCTACAAACGCAAGATAGTAAACAGACAGGGAAACATAGAATACTATTGGTAGACGATGAAAAATTATTAAAAGAAGTTTGTAGTGATTTTTTTCAAGCACTTGGGCACAACGGCGTATTTGCCGAAAATGGCGAAGACGCCATTAATCTCTATAAGGAGCAATGGCAAAACATAGATTTAATCATATTAGACATGATTATGCCGAGCATGAATGGCAAAGATGTCTTCTTGGAGTTAATCAAGATTAATCCAGATGCAAAGGTAATTATTGCCTCTGGATATACTGCAGATAATTCGTTGGCAGATATGCTCAAATTAGGTGCAGTTGATACGCTCAAAAAGCCATTTAGATTGGCTTCATTAAAAGCACATATTGATAAATACTGTAATACTTAGATATGAGCTGATATGAAGAATTAACTACTTCTTATTGGCCATGTTCGCCATTTGCCGGTTGGCAATAGCTGCGTCCATTTTCTCTTTGCGTTTTGCGTAATCGGCACGTGATTTTTGAATCTGCATTAGATTAACCAACTCAGACTTGTTCTCTCGAATCTTCTCTTTAAACGGTTTTTTGATTTCTTCTTTAGCTTGCCTTTTCACGAGGTCATAGCCAGCAGTTACCTTATTGGCAACATTGTCGGCAACGTTTTCCATTGCCTCGTCCATGCCTGCTGAGATACCTGCGCCAACAATTGAGGCAGCTAAACCAACCCCCATTTTGTTGCGCGTATTGCGCATCATGCTGGCTTTTTCTTTGGCGATATGGCTATCAAACATGGCATCGCCTTGCGCCGAATCATCAACGTTTTTGTCGTACGCTCTTGCCGCAAAATGATACGCCGTAGTGGCGCCCGCAGCTGCTGCTATTTTGGTTGCTTTAGCACCAATCTTAACGCCAGCACCTGCCGCTGGATTTACGAAGGATACAGCAGTACCGGCGTAATCTGCATATTTAGCGACCTTCTTAGCTTTCTTGGCCGTACTACCGATTTTCTCTCGTTTAGCTGCTGTCGGATTCTTCTCTTTAATACGTTTCTGATAGGCTTTTAAACCGCGCGCTTCTTCGGTAAGGCTTTGTCTATCCTCCTTACTTATGACGTCTTTATTAATGCCCTTTAAGCTTACTTTCATGTTGGGCTTGTTAGCATTAATTTTTTGCATGGTGGCACCACGCTTAGACTGATCATAAATAAACGCTCGCTCCTTGTGCAACCGTTTAGTACTTTTCTCGTGCATTTTGCCAGGGCCCGCTTTAATGGCGGTATCCAGCCTCTGAGTCGCTGCTGCACCGATACTGTCTAGCGCTTTGTTGCCCTGACGCGGAGAATTGGTCATCGCCGGTTTGGCGCTTTGCGTTTGTGGACGAGGCCCGGCTTTGGGCATCATGGAATTCATATTCGCTTGACCAGCTTTGGAATCTCGACCTAAAACATTGGTACTCGCGTCTTGTCGGGTGAGTGCCGGGCCTGCTCCGGCATGTACATTTGTTGTAGCATCTTGTCTTGTTAGATGAGCCCCCGCCCCTGCATTAATATTTCTAGTTGCATTTTGGCGCTGTGGCGGTGCTGGGGTTTTCACCGCTGGTTGTCTGGGAACTTGATTCATGCCACCGGCTTTACTACGTGGATTCATAACCCATCTCCTATACGCTTTTCTTACATCTAATCAATATTAAAGCGGCTATTTTTAGACCTAGCTAAATTACTAATTTAAACAAGAAGTGGAAATTTTCAACTTAATTAGTTCAAATTCACAACATTCCGTTAAAAAAGCACATTTATCCTACTTTTTCTTTGTGCAGCAATAGGTTATGCACATAAAAGTAGGGCTAAAAAGCCCTACTTTTCGTTGGATTGTTACATATTATCTTGTGCACTAATGCAATTGTTACTCCCAAGTCACCGAGCCTTTTTTCACGCTTTGAGCTTTTTCTAAAAACGCTTTTTCAACAACGTGACGTTTGACTTTCAAGGTTGGTGTTAATTCGCCTGAATCAGTTGTCCATTCGTTTTGAGCCACAATAATTGCTCCCACTTTGGCGTGTGCCTCTAGCTTGCTGTTTACCGTGCTCATTGTCTCTAATAGACTTTGCTCTAGATCAGCTTTGTCAATTGATGCGGCGTGTGGACTCAAGTTTACCACTAGCACTGGCTGTACAAGGTGAGTCCCCATCAAACACATCAACTCAATGTATTCGTTGTCACCAAAGTCAGACTCAATGGGAATTGGTGCGACGTACTTACCTTTTTCAGTTTTAAAGATATCCTTCTTACGCCCAACAATAGACAAATAGCCATCTTTAATCTCGCCTAAATCCCCCGTCATAATGTAACCATCTTCATTGATGGTCTCTTTGGTTTTTTCTTCGTCTTTGTAATAACCCATCATATCTGATTCGGTTTTAATGAGGATTTCACTATCTTCGGCAATAACAACGTCTGAACCATTGATGGGTACCGATACAGTGCCAAAGCGCACATCCATACCCGGACCGATTTGACTGCCGACGGCGAACGATTCAGTCATTCCCCACCCTTCTGCAATATTAATATCTAACTTGCTGTACCACTCGAGCACCTTTTCTGACAGAGGTGCCGAACCACTTAGAAAAAGATGGGCACTGTCTAAGCCCATTTGCTTCTTAATTTTCTTTTTCACAAGCCCGCGTAGAATAGGGATCTTGAGCATGGTTTGTAATTTTTTGTTGGGTATCGCCGTCAGAATTTTCTTCTGAAATTGTGTCCATAATCGAGGCACGGAACCAAACACAGTGGGACGGGCATAGGCCATATTGTCTGCGAAGGTCTCAAGACTCTCAACGAAATAAAGAGCAGTTCCATAGTTTAGCCACACTGACTCAACATAAGCGCGCTCTGTACAGTGAGATAAGGGCAAATAAGATAAACTTCGGTCGTTGGTAGTTGCCCCTAGGCGTTCACCGACATTTTTACCAGCATTCACAAAACTTGCGAAACTGTGCATTGCCCCTTTGGGGTTGCCAGTACTTCCAGAGGTATAAAGGATGGTCATCAATTCTTCGGGAGTTGCTGCATAGACCTGTTCAATAGGATCATTGTTAGCAATTACATCGTTCCATTGGTAATCAGTTGGCATCGTTGGATAGGGCATAGCAATGCTAATGATGTCTTTTGGCACACCTTCAGCTTGCCCCGGCCAGTTGTCCAGTTTACCTACAATGATGGCTTTAGATTCTGAATGCTCAACGACGAATTTAATAGTTTCGTTATTGGCAGTTGGGTATATAGGTACACTGATAAAACCACCTAGCATTAAGGCGAGGTCTGAAATGAGCCAATGTGCAGTGTTTTTTGACAAGATGGACACTTTGTCGCCAGGCACTAAACCTTTGCTTTGCAAAAATGAAGTTAAGCGTCTTGCTTCATCATCAATTTGCTTCCAGTTGTAGGTTAGATACTTGCCTTCATGTGGCTGAAACAGCACATCACGATTCCCGTCTTGTACGAGCCAATAAGTGAGTTTTTCCGCGGGTAGAGGTAGGTTTACAGTGTTCATATGCCCTTGATTTCCAATAAGTTAGAATTATTTGCCTTAACCATACTAGGATGCTGTCGCATAACTTTAAATCATTACAGCATCAAACGTCGTGATTGTTAACATTTTGTGAAATTATTACGGCATTTATCTTGGAAAAGATTCCCCATCAACTAAAAATAATCGACGCGATTAATAGCGGTATTAGTAAAAGATAGCCAACTATCCTACTTTTTCGTTGTGGGAGGTCGCGGTGCCGCCGTAGGTGGCTCTGGAATCCTTGGCGCCTTTGAAACTGGCGGCATGCGCTTGGGCTCGAACGAACGTCTGTGCTGCAAGAGGTTCACAAATTCAGACTTTTGCTCACGCTGCATCATCTCTTGACCAAGTTGCAAAGTAGCACTTGCCGTGGATTTTGCGGCTCCAAAATTTGCTTTTGAGGCGACTTCCATAGCACCGCCAGCCATACCAACCAGTGCATCAACTCCCACGCCGACACCACCTAAAGCGGCGCTCATACCTGTAGTCACGGCCATGTGATTACGTTTTTGTGCATTTATGTCAGATTTTACCTGCGCCATTTGGCTACTCAGATAAGGCCGCGCACCCTGGGCTTTGTCATCGACATTCTTTTGATAAGCATTACTTGCCAGCCCATAAGCCGTTGCGGCTGTAGCACCGGCGAGCAATCCGGTTCCCTTTGCGGCAAGCTTAGTAGCACCACCAATCGCCGGGTTAGCAATGGCGACAGCAGTGCCAACATGATTAACAACCCCTGCGGCGGTTTTAGTGTATTTAGCTCCCTTGGCAATCGTTTCGTATCTAGCAGCTACTTTATTGTCAGCTTTGAACTCTCGCTTAAAAGGTCTAAGCGACTCTGCCTCTTGAGTAAGTGTGTCACGGTCAGTTTTACTTAAATTGGTAGCTATCTTGGCTTTGGTATCAAGCAGTGCCCCAGTAACGGCGTTTTTTGACATTTTGTCATAGATGTAAGCGCGTTCCTCGTGCAGCCTAAAGCGACTACTTTTGTGTTTATCAGTATTTGCACCTTGAGCTATGTGTGCCGAATTCAATCTCTGCATCATTTGGGGATCGAGTTTTCCCACGGCAGGGCGTGGACTATTCCCCATCGCTCCGCCTCCCGTACTATTACTTTGGGGACGAGGTGCGTTCGCAACTTTAGTCGATGGTGTAGGTGCTGAATTTGAACGAGGTTTATTGTTCATCACAAACTCTCACGGCAAATGTGCAGATTAGCCGTTATTGGCGGTATTAGTTTAGGATAAATTTAAAACCATCATTTTCAAATAACCAGTAAAAACACCTACATTCCACTAATGTTGCACATTTCAAAAGGAATTGTGCATTTTTTGGAGACGTTGAATTCAAAGTTGCAGTTCGCAACTCAAGATAGGAGGCCGTAAATCGCACCTGCCAGGTTTTAGTTTGTGTTTCCGCTTTTGCTTCGGTTTTCGTTTCCGTTTCCGTTTCCGTTTCCGTTTCCGTTTCCGTTTCCGTTTCCGTTTCCGTTTCCGTTTCCGTTTCCGTTTCCGTTTCCGTTTCCGTTTCCGT
>WKFJ01000006.1 GCA_014872785.1 Alteromonadaceae bacterium | reverse complement strand
GTTTGGGAATGAAGACACCAAACCAAGTGCATAATGAAAAAGGCCAATGAACAAATTCATTGGCCTTCAAAACCGTCAACGTATTTTAGGACGGGACAGTGAATATGACCGAATCAAAAAAAGCAATCGAAGTGGCTGTTGGTGTAATCGTAAGAGGCGAGCATATCTTTTTGACCAAACGAGCGGAGCATTCGCATCAAGGTGGTAAATGGGAGTTTCCTGGGGGAAAACGTGAAGCAAATGAAACTATGCCCGAGGCATTGGCTCGAGAACTCCAAGAAGAAGGGGGTATTAGCATTGCAAGTCCATCGCCGTTGTTAGAAATAAGACACAACTATCCCGATAAATCGGTTTTTCTCGATGTTTACATTGTCGATGATTTTACCGGAGAGCCCACACCGCAGGAGGGGCAAGTTGGTGACTGGTTTGAACGGAAAAAGTTGGCGGAAATGGATTTTCCTGAGGCGAATAAGGTCATAATTGAAAAACTGTTAAATTAGGGCTAAACAGCCCTAACTTATTTACTGCCTAGAATATCTGAGCACCATTAATTTTCATTTCACCGCCTTCCACAACTAACGTTAGATAACCTATTAACTCATCGTTCGTAGAGGTGGACATTTGCTTCCAAAGCACTCTTACAGCGTCTTTCCCTTTTAGGCAGCCCATCAACTCAGGTTCTTTGATAAGGCTCGACAGTACTGGCTGGTTTTCCCATTGAGCTTCAATGTTTTCACGCGTTGCTTCTTGTCCCATGGCCTTAGAAAAATGCAAGATAAACCGTTCATAATCTCTCGCATTAGAGGCGGCAATTAGGTTGTCCCACATGGGTTTGGCGATGTCGATGATGGTCTCATGACTTAATAAATTCAGTTGCATTGTTAGTCTCCATTTCTTTGCTGTGCTAAAAATTACATTTAGTTTTTCGTATTTAAAAGGGAAAACCCTGTATATTGCATAGGTATCAAAATTTGTTACTGGAAACCCTTGATGGAGTATCGGAATAAGGTTAGATATTGTTTGGAGTTGCTAAAAGAGAGAGTCAAAAGTAACTCCACTGGCTACCAGACTTTGGCAGACCGATTAGGTGTGTCGGTGTTGACAATCAAACGTCAACTCAATGGTGATGAGATCTCTATGTCTAAATTGTTAGCCTTGTGTGATGCAGCGCAAGTGGATTTTGCTGATCTTTGGAAGCAAGTGGAAGACAGAAAAGTCACACACAATGTGTTTACCGAAATACAAGATCGTGCTTTTTACTATTTCCCACATTTGTTTAGGTATTTTATTGAACTGTTGTCGCGGCAAACCCCTGCAGACATTGAACAAACCTGGAGTTTGTCACCTGCCTCTACCCATTTGTACTTGCGCAAACTGGAAGAATTAGAGTTGATTAGCCTTTCGGAAAAAGCCAATCCAACAATATTGATGTCGGAACCCATAGGCTTTGGTAGTGGCAGTCTGAATGTGATCAAGTCTATCCAAGCAGCGTTGATAGATGTAAGCGAAAAGCTCATTGCGCCCAGAGAGGATGAACCTTTTGTCATTGCCAAGCCAATGCAGCTCACCGAAGAGCTACGGCATAAAATGTATAAGGAAATTATGGAGGTAGTGTCTCGCTATGCGGAGCTGTCTGAGCGCTACTTTTTCAATTCAGAACACCCTCACCACAACTTGGTCATATGCGACTATAAAGTGCAAGAAGAACAAGAACCCTTACCTGATATTGTCGAAATTAGAGGTTTTGAGTTGCCATGCTAAAACAAAACATATTTGACCAACTGCCCAGTGAATTGCCACAAGAGCTTTTTCAAAACTTGTGCATTGGGCAAAACATAAGAGTTGAACGCATACTTTCCAAAGGTCATAGTTCGCCAGATGTCGGTTGGTACGACCAAGATGAGAATGAATGGGTAATGGTATTAGAAGGGCATGCGATTTTAGGCTTTGAAGATGGCAAGGAAGTAGAAATGTTAAAGGGGGATCACCTTAATATTCCTGCACATTGTAAACACAAGGTCAGTTGGACTGATCCACAGCAAACCACCGTATGGTTGGCTGTGTTTTATCAATAAAACGTGAAACCAAAAGTGTCTCACATCAAACATTGCTACACTGTAATTGCGTCACAACGGTAATCATTGAGATGTTAACCATAAAATGTTCGGTCTAATTCGAAACAGCTTATTGCTCTTAACACTACTTATTTGCGCTAACGCAAGAGGAGCCGCAGAGATTTCAGTACTAGGTCCTCAAGTAGGAGAGGCTGAGCGACAAGCTTATTTTGAGCATATTTTACTTAGTGCGTTGCAACTAGCGAAGGGGAAATATGCCGATGCTAGCATTGAGCATGTGCCTTACACTGATGCCGCCAGAGGCGGCATGATACGTCTTATTCAGCAAGGTGTTATTGACGTTTATTGGACTGCCACGAGTCGCGAAAGGGAACGTAAGATGTTGCCTGTCAGGCTCCCGTTAATGCAAGGCCTGCTGGGGTATCGAGTATCGATAGTGCATCGAGATTCTATTGAAATACTTAAACAGCCGGGCACTGATTTGAAGGCGCTCACCGCATGCCAAGTGCGATTTTGGCCTGATACTGATATTTTGCTCAGCAATGAATTTAACGTTGCTTCCGTGAATGACTTCCACAAGAATTTTGAATTAACTTACAAAAAACGCTGTGACTTTTTCCCTCGCGCTATTTTTGAGGGTAAGACTGACTTGGCTATGGCTCGAACTAGCTATCCAGAACTCGCTCTTTTTGATGATGTCATGCTCTATTACCCATATCCTTTATACTTTTTTACTGCACATGAAAATAGACAACTCAACGCTGAAATTGCGAGGGGACTGGAATTGATGATTAGCTCTGGCGAGCTGCGTCAATTACTCGAAAAAAACACAATGACGAAACACCTTTTTCCACTGACTCAATGGCAATCAAAACGCATCATTCAGCTAAATAATCCACTCTTGCCTGAGGCAACTCCGCTAGATGATGCAAGGCTGTGGATCCGGTTTTAGCAGAAACTGAGGCTCCACATGAGCCTATTCAGGGGACGATTTCTTAGCTTAGGATAGTATAATTCTTTTTCAAATAAATGGCTTTATGGTGTGTGAGTGCTAACATACTGATTCAGTTGATATGCTGTAGAGTTATTCGTGCAACATAGTAGCAACTGATTCAACGAGACCTTGTAAAACCCAATCCTCACTTACGATAAAGCGGAATGGGTAAGAAAACCTTGTATAAGCTAAAATAGCACCACAGTTGGCAAGTAAATTAACATCAGACGCAAACTATTTAGTTTTGTTTGCGTCTCACCTTGCACAGCGAAAGCTTTTCGCGCCCCTTATTTGTATAAGTTAGCCGCTTGGAGGTTTACATGGACATGAACCAAGTCACCCTTCCAGTAAAAAATATGGAAGAAGCCGTACAGTTCTATCTCGCTCTTGGTTTTACTACAAATTGTAGATACGCCTCACTATGCAAGATTTTCCTGCCCCAAAGGTGACTCAACTTTTTCTCTTTCTTTTGAATCCGAAGAGTTTAAAAATGGTGCTGTAATCTATTTTGAAACTGAGAAACTAGATGCGCTTGTGGAAACTTTGGAAAAGAAAGGCATTCAATTCATGCAGCTACCTACAGACCAGTGTTATCTTTGGAAAGAGGCCGTTTTAAAAGATCCCTCGGGGAACAAAATCAAACTGTTTTGGGCTGGTGAAAACCGCTTATCACCACCATGGAAAGTCAATATACAAGGTTAACAAGCCCCCGACGGCTTATATGTAATTACAGCTACAAAAGCCGCGGGGCGCCCTTTTCGTCCTGCACAAATCTGTCGACTTTTTTATTTGGATATAGCTACGAAGGAAAGCGTTTGTGCGATCCTCAATAAGAATGTATTCATTCTGAATGCCTAATTTCAATAAGCGGTAGTCCACCTAATTGACTGCTCACCTTGATTACTCTCATACTATAAAAAATGGTCGTTAAAAGAGGATCTTATGCCACGAGCCAGCGCTTACCATATTCTGGTAAAGACAAAACAAGAAGCTGAAAAGCTTAAGCAACAATTGGCTAAGGGCGCTAACTTTCAGCAGTTGGCCAAAAAGCATTCTATCTGTCCCTCTCGTAAACGCGGCGGGGATTTAGGAGAGTTTAATCGTGGTGATATGGTTAAAGCCGTTGACGATGTGGTGTTCAAAAAAGCCTTGTTGGAAGTACATGGCCCTGTAAAAACGAAATTCGGTTTCCATTTGATTAAGACTGTTTACCGTAGTTAGGTTCTTGTCTGACGCAGCTGATGTTAGGCGGAGAACAACACAAAGACACCGTCTTTTTCCAATTACAGAAACAAAATTTTTCAATTCCGCTTTTCTTAGGTTTCACCAACATAAGATTTTACGGTTAATATAATTGGCCGGTAGGTTTTTGTTACTATGATTGCAAAAGTGACTGGAGCTCGATCTCGAAAACCCAAAGTATGGACTTAATTGGAACTCCCAATATTAACTCGCTCATGCAAAATTCACATTGCGAATCAGGATTATGAAACGTGACAAGCACTCACTCCAAACTCAGCGCTTCAATTGAAGCACTGTTGCGCAAAACCGTTTATTGGGCATTGCAGCCGCTTTTGATTGTAATATCTTTGTATTTAGCACATACAGATGCATCGATAGATACTCACACAGTATTCATTGTTGCGGCTTTTTGTATCATCACTGCACTTGAAATACTTTTCCCCGCCCGACGAGAATGGCGAAAAGGCATAATTGAGACCATTGCGCTTTTGGGTTTTGTGTTTGTGGCTATGGTTGCATACGTCGCTATTGAAACGTTTTACGAAGTCTCGTTGTTTGCATGGATGAATAGCTTGAGCAATATATTGCATTTAGATATTTGGCCTTCACACTGGCCGATGATAGCGCAAGTGTTACTTATCTTTTTGGCGTTTGAATTTGTTAATTATTGGTATCACAGGGCGGCGCATCATTGGGGCTGGTTGTGGAAGTTATCAGGTCATAGTGTGCATCATGCTTTTAAAAAATTAAGTGGGCTAAATGCGATAGCTAACCATCCAATAGAAGCATTATTCCTTATTCTGCCTCGCGCTATCGTTGGCTTTTTATTGGGAGGTGAAGCCGTCGGGTCGGCATTTGTGTCATTAACTACTGTGACGGCAATATTGGTGCACAGTAATCTTAGCCTCAACTCTGCGGTAGTAGGTTGGTTTTTCACCACCAATCGCTATCATATTCACCATCATTCCCAGGTAATAGCTGAAAGTAATACTAACTTCGGTTGTGTGTGCATCATATGGGATCGCATTTTTGGTACCTTCCATGATGCGAGCACAAAAAACACGGGGATTAGCGATACGCAGCCAAGTTACAAAACGCTTTTTATCATGCCGTTTAAGCGCTAAGTTTTAATTTCATTGATAATATTGTTGTCATCGCAGATTATCAGCTCGATAGATGACGCTTGCATGCTTTTGCTTATCAAACTTTTGTTATTTTCGCCAATTTGTACGTATTTTAGTTAATTTGATTATTTGCCTATTAGGGTAACTATCTGAAAAGTATAGACTTTACTTACTGGCGCGGCATTTGCTTGCGTTACCACTTGGGTTTAAAGACGATTTACAATGTGGCTTTGGGGAGATGTTCATGCCGGTGATACTAGAAGATAGACCAAGAGAGCAGGTCAAAGAGGAAGTGATTGATGTTCTGGTTTACAACTACAGTAGAGAAGTTATTTCGAATGAAGCATTTGAGCGAAGACTTGACGCTGTCATGGATGCCAAAAGCAACGCCGAGATGATGAAGGAAATTGAAGATTTAGACGCCACACCAGATGATGCGATCAAACAACAAAGAGAAGAAAGCTTCAGTGTTAACTATGCCCATGAAGCTACTGAAGATGAAGATTGGATTGTAAATGTCATGGGCGGAAGCGACAGAAGCGGGCACTGGACCGTTCCTAAAAAACTCAATATTGTGAGTGTTATGGGGGGATCGACGATCGATTTCACCGACGCTCAATTCAGTACCCCAAATGTTACCATCAACTCCATCGCCATCATGGGCGGTGACAAGATTTATGTGCCGGAAAACGTTAATGTGGTGTGCAAAGTTTTTTGCTTGATGGGGGGGATAGATAACAAAGCGCCTTCCGTCGCAAAACGAAATGCGCCAACCATCACTATCACAGGCTTTGCCCTAATGGGCGGTTCTTCTATTTCGGTTAGAAAGACAATAAAAGAGAAATTTATCGCCTTCGCCAATCAAATGAAAATGGCGTTTGGCAAAGAGCATCGGTAATCAAATGTTTGATGACGTTGTGCGTTGTTTCAAGTCATCATTAAGACTAACCTTCACGCCAGATATTGCTTTAACAGGCAATATCTGGTGTGATGGTTTAAGTTGTTGTGGTTGGTAAAATAATCTAACTATGCGATTTCAGTTGGACACTGAGCACTACACGCATTTAGTCGGACATTAACATCAGGCCGCCACACGGCATCGCTGAAACGAGAGTTAAGCACGCTCCAATTTCTTTTATTCGTCTTAACAATCAAGTTTGCAATAGTTTGATCCCAGTTCTCGATCTACACCTATATAAGCTACCCATTACTACAACTGACACCTAATGAATTACTTTGCTGAGAGTTTTGCTGTATTTGCAATGCTTATTAATTTTGTGGGTTACCGGCAAAAAGATATGAATCGCTATCGCTTAATCAGTGGTATAGCTATGTTGTGTTTGGGGACTCATTTCTTGTTGTTAGATGCGCTTGCTGCCGCAATTGGGTGTTATCTTGCCTTTTTCCGCAACCTTATTTCGATGGTATCTCAGCGTGGTTATATCGTCTTGGTATTCCTCGCGCTTAACATTGCCTTTTTGCTATTTGAACTCATTGTTTTACAACACGGCTTTCTTATTATACTGGCATATAGCGCTTCCATTATTTTTACACTAGGCACGTTTGTGCTCTCGAACACACAGCAGATGCGACGGTATTTTTTGGTGGCAGAAACTTTTAATATTATTTATGCCATAAGTGTCGGAAGCGTGATGGGAACAGTAGGCATATCGCTTAGCATTATCAGTATAACCAGCAAAATGTGGCAAGAACGCAAGCACAATAGGGCGCATTCTCAGGTATACATTAGTGACAAATAAAGCGTGAATTTGACCTCTGGCTTCATTGTAAAAATAGTATCCCTAGGTTAAAACAATGAATAAATGCACAAAGATAGATAATAAGATGACATCCTACGAACAAATTCAATTTTCACTAGAAAATAACATCGCCAAAATTACCTTGGCTAACGGTAAGGTAAACGCTTTCACGCCTATCATGATTGAAGAAATCAACCATGCACTAGACCAGGCAGAAAGCAGCAATGCTGTTGTGGTTATTACGGGGAGCGCGGGTATTTTATCCGGTGGTTATGACCTTAAAATCATGGGCAGCGGTCCTGATGCGGCCAAGGCGTTAGTAACAGCAGGTTCAACCTTAGCTAGACGCTTGCTGGCGTTTCCAACCCCTGTGATAACGGCGTGTAGCGGTCATGCAGTCGCAAAAGGCGCGTTTATCCTACTCGCAAGTGATGTGCGAATTGGTGTAGAGGGCGACTTCAAAATTGGTTTGAACGAAGTACAAATTGGCATGACGATGCATTGGGCTGGGTTAGAGCTAGCTAAAGCAAGATTGCCTGATGCCTGGTTTAATCGTTCGGTGTTATGCGCTGAAATGTTTGCGCCAGCTGACGCGTTGCAAGCAGGTTTTTTGGATAAAGTGGTACCTGTTGAACACTTGATGCCAACCGCGTTGGCGATTGCTACTCAACTAAGTAAAAGTTTGGATATGCGCGCCCATTGCGGCACTAAATTAAAAGCACGCAAGGAACAGTTAGCTCGCTTAGATAAGGCCATTGCCGATGATGCGGAAAACTTAGGCCTAACGGCGGAAGGTTAATTCTTAGAAAGCTAACTCGTAAAAGAACAGTCCATAAAGACCTAACAGCAAGTCAGGCGTTTGCTACAGCTCGCCTACCAGCCAGTGCATAACGTTTAATAGAAAATGCTCGTTATGCTCTGCGCCGGATGAGCGTAAACCATATTTTTTATTAGTTTGCGCGTCGTATTGCGATGAAAACATCATGCCTTCGGCAAATATAGCGACTCTGCCTTGGCCATATTCTATAACCGCGCCCTGACTCCAACCGCCAACAGGGTTTCTAACGCTTTCGCGCGTAACTTGAAATGGAATATCGGGCTCAAGTGAAACATAGCCGTCTTTTAATGTAAGCAATGACACTCCCTCTTCTGATAACTTAAAAGCAGAGCCTCCGAAGGTCTTTACCTTAGTAACTTGCCTCGAAAACAGGGCATTGGGGTTTCCTTTTGTGATGGGGTGCTGAGCGAGCGACTGGTTGAATTTGCTAAAGCTTGCATCGTTTACGTGGCCGTTGGAAAACTCGATGCTAAACGCAGCCGCTAGGCTTTCAATGACTTTGGGAAATGGGGTGTGGTCAGCTATTAGTAATAAGGCGCCGCCTTGGCTTACCCACTCAGTAAGGGTTTGAACTTCATCAGCTTCAAAGGCATTACCATAAGGTGGTTTCCAGTCGGTACGGTCTCTATCCAATGCATTCGCGACAACCACGACATTGGCATTACTTAATGATTGTGCACTGAATGCGAGTTTGTTCTCACGTACCGTAAAACCATCACTTTCAAGCACTTGGGCGAAAGGGCGATAGCGTCCTGATGCAGTTAGAAAATTATGATGAGCCTCGTCAACCAGCACCACAGGGCTGTTAATACCGTCGAATGTGCGTTGGGTATTGTGAGGAACAAAATCTGGGTCAGCTGATTGCGGACCTTGGGAGCAAGCCACAAGGTCGAACAAGGACGCCGTGAACACTGCGCTTTTAAGCCATTTATTCATATATGCTTGGGATTCTAGGTGTTAATTTGAACGATTGTCAGTAACGCGTTAAGACTTAAAAAAATCGTCGCCCTGCTGCGCTAACATAGCTTCTATGTCTTCAGGGTCTAGAATAAGTTTTTCAGGTTCGTTGCGCTCAGGAATGGCGTGTTTTTCGTCAGCCCATTCGCCTAAATCAATCAATTGGCAACGCTTGGAACAAAACGGCCGAAATGGACTTGCAGTATCGTACTGGATACTTTGTTTACAGGTGGGACAATCTACTTTCATGTGCGCTATGTTAACAGCAAGCTAAGCTAAATTCGATGCTATCTTCAATATTGATTTGACCGTGCTCGTCAGGTTCAAAACGCATAAATCGAATGGCGTATCGGTATTTGTTGCCACTCAACGTGGGGTAATAGTTGTTCGAAGAAGAGCAATGAATGCGAATTAAATCGTTTTTGTCATCGGCAACACCTTGATAAAACCCTTTGTTGGCAGCAATAGACTCGAAACGGCCGCGCTCTCGCAGAAATGACAAGGTGATTTCGATGGCCTGATGTATCAACGAAAACTCAGAAATCCATCGTTCGATATCGGCATCTATAATTTCAGCTTTTTGTTTTAGCCAATAGTGAAGATTGGGCAAGTCAAAATTGCAAGTAGCGCCAGGTATCGAAAAGCGCTGCCTAATTGATAACAAAAAACGTTCATTCTTTAAGCCAGTGCCGATTTTGTGGCTGCCTTTTAAATCTGATTTTAGCTGGAGTATTTTTTCAAGCGCGTGACCCAAGGCTTCTTTGTCAATCTTTGGGTGTTGCTCCCATAAGCGCAAGTTCTTCTCATGGGCTTCAATATCTTTGAGTATATCGGTACGCAGATCTAAACGCTCTAACAACTCTAATAAGGTGAAATAGCAATCAAAGAAATTCACGAACTGCCAATCTTCTGAACACTTTTTGGCAAAATTGAGTTGCTTGAATAGTTGCTCTAGGCGCAGATAGGTTCTGACTTTTTCATTTAAAGGAAACTCGTAAACGGTATTTGCCATACAGAACCCGTAGTGATATGAACTGGTTACTTGGTATTGATTATTTCAGCGTATTTTGCAGATATCTTATGCAAGATTTTACATTTGCGCCAGAGTTAAATATTTTTCATGTAAATCAGCGACTTGCTCGTTAAGACTGGATACGTCACCTTCATTCGAAATTACGTCATCTGCCGCTTGTAGGCGCGTCTCTCGGTCGCACTGGGACGCCAGTATACTTTCTATTTGCTCAACGCCAACGCCATCCCTATTGGCTGTTCTCTGAATTTGACTCTCTCGGCTCACATCTACCACTAGTGTGCGGTTCACCATAGTCTGCAGATTATTCTCTATCAGCAGGGGGACCGACAAAATCACATAGGGTGATTTGGCTGCGTGGCATTGCGCCACCATTTGTTCGCGGATTAGCGGGTGCAGCAAGCCGTTTAGCCATTGCTTTTCACGTTCTTGAGAAAATACAATGGTTCTTAACTTGGCTCTGTCGAGATGTCCTAGTGCATCCAATATAGTATCGCCAAAGCGCGTTACAATTGCCCTTAGCCCGTCGCTTCCCGGCGCCACCACCTCGCGGGCAATTACGTCAGCATCAACAATGGTAATGCCAAGTGCATTAAATAAATCTGAGACGGTGGTTTTACCGCTGCCTATGCCTCCTGTCAGTCCAACAATAAATGTGTTCATCCTAGAACATAATTCCAATATTGCTGCACAATCCAATCGCCTTTAAACATGGCAATGATACCGGCAATGGCCAGGTATGGACCAAAAGGAATGGGCTTACCTTGCTTTTGTTTGTTAATAATCATTTGGCTGATACCGACAAAAGCTCCTACAAAGGAAGAGAGAATAATTATCACAGGAAGTGAAGAAACACCTAACCAGGCACCTAATGCGGCGAGAAGTTTAAAATCACCATAGCCCATGCCTTCCTTACCAGTGGTTAACTTGAACGCCCAATATAGACTCCACAAGCTGAGATAACCCACTGCCGCGCCCCAAATGGCGCTGGTAGGAGAGGCGAACATAGATTGTGTATTAATGAGCAATCCCAACCACAACAGTGGCAGGGTAATTTGATCGGGCAACAACATTTTATCAAGGTCGATAAAAGTTAATGCAAGCAAACTCCACATAAATACCAACGCCATGAGAGTTTGTTCGGTCAGACCAAAATGCCATGCAACAAACAAGGAACATACACCAGTCAAAACTTCGACAGCCGGATAGCGAACCGAGATGGCGGTTTTACAGTTGCTGCACTTACCTCTTAACCAGAGCCAGCTAAGCAAAGGAATGTTTTCCATCGCCGTGATTTTGTGTTGGCACTTGGGGCAGGTGGAGTTTGGATAAGCGAGATTATATTTTTCTAGCGGCTTAACTTCTTTGTCTGGCTCAAAATAACTTTCAAAGTCGTGCTTCCACTCTCTTTCCATCATAATTGGCAGTCGGTGAATGACGACGTTAAGAAAACTGCCGATGACCATGCCCAGGATCGTGACAAAGGTATAAAAAATCGCTGGGTAGGTTTCGAAAACCAGTAACGTTTGATCCATGTTGTTCTACTTATGTACTTTCGGATGAGTGGCTAACGACAGGTAGTTTAGACAACCATACCCATCTGGAATATCGGCAGGGACATTGCCACAATAAGACCGCCAATGACAACCCCAAGCACAGACATAATAATGGGTTCAAGCAAAGAGGTGAGGCCGTCTACCATATCATCAACTTCACGTTCGTAAATGGTGGCAATCTTGGCCAACATATCATCAACTGAACCCGATTCCTCTCCGATGGCGACCATCTGATTTACCATTGATGGAAATACCTCTGTGTCTTTCATTGCCACATTCATCTGACCACCTGCAGCGACTTCAGCCTTCATATAGCGAATAGCGTCTCGATAAACGGCGTTACCAGCAGCGCCTGCAGCAGACTCGAGCGCTTCAATTAACGGCACGCCAGCAGCAAAAGTGGTAGATAAGGTTCGCGTAAACCGAGCCACTGAGGCTTTGATGAGAATTTCCCCCACGACTGGAATTTTTAATATTTTGGCGTCAACGCTATCACGCAATTGCTGTGAGCGCGCATAAGCTTTTTTGAAAGCAAAAACAAAAGCGGCTGCAGCAGCTGCAATGTAAGGCCCAAAGTCTTGTACGAATTGAGATATTGCTAAAACAAATTGGGTAAATCCTGGTAATTCAGCACCAAATCCGGCAAAAATCTCTTCGAATTGCGGTACCACGAAAACCAGTAAGATGGTTGTTACTACAAATGCCACAACAACCACCGCTATGGGGTAAAACATAGCCTTTTTAATTTTAGATTTCAGCGCTTCGGCCTTTTCTTTGTATGTGGCGATTCGATCGTAGATATTCTCCAGTGCGCCAGACTGTTCGCCTGTCTTGACTAAATCGCAATATAGGTCATCAAATTCTTGTGGATGTTTGCGTAGAGAACTTGAGAGAGGATTTCCCGATTTCACCTCATTAGTAATTTCGTTTAACAGCTTGCGCATGGACTTTTTGTTATGTCCTTCGCCTATCATCTCCAACGTTTGAATAAGCGTGACCCCAGCAGAGAGCATGGTGGCAATTTGGCGAGAAACCAAACAAATGTCTTCTGCTTCAATTTTGTCTTTAGCGCCTATACCAAAAAGAGGTTGCGGCGCTTTTTTGATTTTGGCTACTGAAACACCTTTGCGGCGCAGTTGCGCCTTAGCCTCATTCACTGAATTGGCGTTGACTTCGCCTTTAATAGTTTGGCCTTTACGATTCTTGCCTTGCCAAACGAAGGTAATGGGCTCTTGCGCTTTAGTAGCCATTTATTTTTGTTTTTGAAAAGGAAATGGGGTTAAACAAAAAGACCCAGGCTAGCTGGGTCTTTCTCAAGAAAATGTGATTAGCAAAGTGTTGTTGGGCTACAGGCTTCTGCCCAAGTTACCGTGCCACTAGAATAGGTTGGAGTAAGTGTATAAGTTGCGCTACTTACCGTAGTGCTTGATGCAACAATAACACCATCAACAATAGTCATATTGTCTACCGTTGGGATACCTTCAGCGCCTTCGTCACAGTTTGCAAGACCTGCGTTTACCTGTGCACATACTTCTACTGCCGATTTAGCGACAGCGGTTGCGTTAATAGTTTCAGAAAACTTCGCTTTGTCTGTGTAGTTGTTGTATGCCGGCAGTGCAATCGCTGCCAAGATACCGATAATAGCAACAACGATCATCAGTTCGATAAGGGTAAAACCTTGGGTTTGTTTCATGTTCTGTTTCATTTTGCTTCTCCAGTTGCGTAATAAACGCGGCAAATTGTTAGCTTCGATATTTAGCGTAGGCAAGTTACCAAGTATAAGCAAACCGGTAATTGCTGCTTCAAACTGAGTATAGAATGTCTTTGGCGACTAGCAAGTATTGGTATCTATACTCAGGACTTTACAGCTTCACTTAATCAGTTTGGTAAATCTGTAGCTGTCCACACAGTTTGTATCGTTAAAATTAGATGTTTCTAAATGTTTTGGAAAGTATGAGAAGTGATAACTGTTTCTCAATTTATTGAGAAAATGCAGAAATTTCGAAGTTAAAGGTCACTTAATTAACCGTTCGATTGCATGTTTCAGGTTTACAACTGCACTCTGAGTGATAAATCGACGGCCTTAACGTGCTTAGTAATGGCGCCAGATGAAATGAAGTCCACATTGGTTTGAGCAAGCTGGGCGAGGGTAGTCTCATCTACGTTACCCGATACCTCTAGTTTGACTGCGCCATTATTAAGTGCGACGGCCGCCTCAATCTGTGCAATGTCAAAGTTATCCAGCATCACAATATCGACGCCAGCGTTGATTGCCTGGGTTAATTCATCCAGCGATTCCACTTCAACTTCAACTAGAATGTCTTGGTTCAGTGATTTAGCTTTATCGACGGCTGCTGCAATAGAACCGCAGGCCATAATATGGTTTTCTTTGATTAAGAAGCGGTCATAGAGCCCGACCCGATGATTAACACCGCCACCCAGTGTAACCGCGTATTTTTGTCCGTAACGCATGCCTGGCAAGGTTTTGCGGGTATCTAATAGACGCGTTTTACTCTCGCCCATTAGGTTAACGAAGTAGGCCACAGTAGTTGCGGTAGCTGAAAGTGTCTGGGCAAAGTTCATTGCGGTTCTTTCAGCAATTAATATGGCTCTGGCGTTACCAGAAAAAGTGGCAATGAGATCACCAGACGTGCATTTATCACCGTCTTTTACGTGCCAGTCGATAGCAACATCCTGCGAAACCGCCTTAAATGTTTGCTCGACCCACTCTTTCCCGACAAAGACGCAATCTTCTTTGGTAATTAAGTTGGCGGTTATGTCTTTTTCAGGTTCGATTAGGCTGGCAGTGACATCGCGTGCTAATAAGGTATGTAAACTGATACAACCCACACCGTCGGCGAAAAGCTTATTGGAGGGGACTCCCAAATCTTGAGCAAGATTAAAAAGCACGCTGGTGCGTATTTCATCTGCCAGAAGTGTTGCAAAAGTGGGAGTGTGATTCATTACAGCTTGCCTAATCATGGGAATCAAAAATGGTTTACGCAATGATACCAGATATTGGTCAAAGTTGTCTTATGATCAATGTATCGCCGCGTTGGGTAAATTCTAGTTCCCTAAGCACGCTCATCCCCAGCAAAATGGCCTGATTGCGCATGCCTGGGTTAATATGACCATCAACATTATAGACGGTTAGATTGCCAATACTGAGTTCACCAATTTGAGTATCATAGCCAGTGACCGTGCCATTGGCAGTGCGCAAGCGAACACTGCGTCCACCTCGTAAGCCTAGTTCGTCGGCTAGATCGGCAGGTACAGACACCTCGGTTGCTCCCGTATCAATTAGGAAAACAACCTCTTTACCATTGATTTTGCCCGTTGTGACGTAATGGCCTTGGCGATTTTGTTTTAAGACGACTTCAACGCCCGATTGCGTAAAGCGAGATTCTGGCGCTTCATTGGGGTTAAACTGTTTTGTTAATTCGTCATCAAAGACCAGCACCAACAACCCAATTGACATTACCCACGCGAGAATAGACATACCTCGTCCAATGGGGTTATTGCTTGTTTTCGCTGGTAATTTGTTCATTTAACTGTTTTTTTACCTTTTACACTGGTCTGTATATGTCAATTTTGCTGCGCGATGGCATACTTTGTCGACTTTTAATTTGCAACATTACATTAAGTGACTTGTGAACATAGACAATGGTTGGCTGTCAGACACCAAATTAACGCCCACGTCGCACTTTAACTTACGTCCCGATGGCACAGATGTATCACTATTGGTGATACACAATATTTCTCTGCCGCCGGGAAGATTCGGCACTAATTTAGTAACGCCGTTTTTTATTGGGGAACTCTCGCCTGGCGACGATCCTTTTTTACGTGAGATTGCCGACATGAGAGTATCCGCACACTGTTTCATAGAAAGAACGGGGGCGATTACTCAGTACGTGTCATTCGCTGATCGCGCATGGCATGCTGGCGTGTCTAGTTTTCAGGGGGTAACAAATTGCAACGATTTCAGTATTGGAATTGAGTTAGAAGGAACGGATGATCTGGAATATACAGACGCGCAGTACGACGAGTTAACAAAGCTTACCCTGCTAATCACTCGAACCTATCCTAAAATTACATTAGGACGTATTGTGGGTCATAATGACATTGCTCCGGGGCGCAAGACTGATCCAGGTGCGAATTTTGATTGGGGTCGCTATCGTATGGCTATATCTAAGGAAAATGCATGACGTTAATAAGCTTATTGTTGGTCTTGGCAGCCGACAGAATGACCACCAAAACTGAGTTTTGGCGTAGTGAGTTTTACCTTAAATGGTATAGCAATATGCTGCGTGAGCGCGGTTGGTTCATGCAAGAAGACAAACCTTGGGTACTTTATGCCTCGATTTTGGTGCCGGCACTTTTATGTGGTTATTTACTTTCGTGGTTTGATAGCACGCTGATTACCCTTGTGGTTAATCTTGTTCTGCTAATGATAGCCGTGGGTTGTCCGCATTTACGCGACAATTACAAAGGCTATTTGCAAGCCTCAAACCGCGGTGATTTTGCCGCGCGCGATCTCTACGCTGAACAGCTTGGTTATAAACACAACAGTGAGTTGTCTTTTGGCCAATACATTCTCTGGGTCAATTTCCAACACTATTTTGCAGTTGCGTTTTGGTTTGCATTGTTGGGTGCGCCAGGGGCAATGCTTTATGTTTTAGCGCGACACATGCGTCAACAACAGGTGTGTCAATGGAGCGATGGCGCCACAAGCGAAGTGATGTTTGTGCTTAATTGGTTGCCTGCACGTGTTGCTGGACTTGGTTTTTTGCTGGTAGGCGACTTTACTCGCGGTTTTCCAGTTTGGTTGAGTCAAGCGGCTAACCTGAAAAATGACGGTCAAACCGTATTAACTAAAGTAGCCAAAGCCAGTGAGGAGATTGAACCCAATGACACCGACTGCACAGAAGAGCCGTGTACTTTATTGCGGTTAGGAAAACGCAACATGGTGATGCTATTGTCGGCCATGGCGGTATTAACGCTTGGCGGATGGCTGCATTAATGAGCTGCATTTTAATGACAAAGTGATCAATCCTCACAAAGGTCAGACCACTCAACTAATTACGCTTTAGGCCACGAATATCGTGGCCTTTTTCGTTTTTTGGGCTATTACTAAGGTGTTCGAGTAAAAATCTATATTTACCTATAAATCTATTTGAATTAGTCTATATACCCAAAATTGGTAAGACCATTTTACCTATTCGCAAGTGTTGCTAATCTATAATGCAAAAAATTCAATCTAAAAAGCTGTCCGATGTCATCGTTGAACAACTCGAAGCCATGATATTAGACGGTAAGTTTTTGGCAGGTGAGAAATTACCCCCAGAGCGACAACTTGCTGAACAGTTTGATGTTTCACGTCCGTCGTTACGTGAGGCGATACAAAAATTAGAAACCAAAGGCTTGCTTACGCGAAGACAGGGTGGTGGTACTTTTATCAGTAAAAAGCTGACACCTAAAGTCACCGACCCATTAATGGCCTTGATTGCATCGAATCCAGAAAGTCAGTTCGACCTTCTGGAGTTTCGTCATGCTTTGGAAGGAATGGCGGCATACTACGCCGCGCTTCGCGGTGATGAAGAGGACTTTGAAGCGCTGCATCGAGCATTGGATAAGACCGAACTAGCGGTTAAAGAAGATTGTGTGGAAGCACAATCAGAGGCGTTGGTAGAGTTTTATTTGTGCATGGCGAAAGGTTCTCACAATGCGGTACTGCTGCACATGATGGGAAACCTGTTAGACGTTTTACAAGAAAACATTGCCAGTAACTTGGCTGTGTTACAGAAGCGCCCCGATGAATACAAACAAATTCATCAACAGCGCAAACAAATTGTTGCAGCGATTGTGTCGGGTAATCCTGAGGTAGCGCGCCGGGCTAGCAATGAGCACCTCGGTTTTATAGAGCAAACCCTATTGGATATAAATCGTCAAAACAGCAGTATGCAACGAGCGATGAGACGATTGGGAGTGAGTGATGAAGGCTCACATTAACCCAGTAAACGAGTTTTGAATTATTCGAAGGGTATTGGCGTTTCGTAATGGCGAAATGAACAACACTGTTCGATACTTAATTGGCAAATTTTGCCCCGCAATGGGCAAAATTCAGTGTACAACAGCAAAATAGGAACACAGCATGGCTGACAATATGCAACCAGACCTGGATCCACAAGAAACGCAAGAATGGCTTGAAGCCCTTGGTGCCGTTTTGGATGAGGATGGCTCAGAAAGAGCACATTATCTTATCGAGTCTTTAATTGAGAAAGCGCGTCGAAGCGGGGTTCACCTTCCGCACAAAACGGAAACTGCTTACATCAATACCATACCTGCTGGTCAAGAACCTACCATGCCTGGTGACCAAACTATCGAAAACAAGATACGTGCAGCCATCAGATGGAATGCCATGATGATGGTATTGCGCGGGTCAAAGAAAGATTTAGAACTAGGTGGTCACATCGCCAGTTTCGCCTCTTCTGCCATGTTGTACGATGTTGGTTTCAACCACTTCTTCAAGGCGCCTAACGATAAAGACGGTGGCGACTACTTGTTTATCCAAGGTCATGTTTCTCCGGGAATTTATTCTCGTGCATTTATCGAAGGTCGTTTATCTGAAGACCAATTAAACAACTTCCGCCAAGAAGCCAATGGCGACGGTCTGTCTTCTTATCCGCACCCTAAATTAATGCCTGACTTCTGGCAGTTCCCGACAGTATCCATGGGTCTTGGTCCGATGCAAGCCATCTATCTTGCTCGCTTCCTCAAATACCTTACCGACCGCGGCTTGAAAGATTGTTCAGATCAACGCGTATGGTGCTTTATGGGTGACGGTGAGGTTGATGAGCCAGAATCCTTGGGTGCAATCGGCCTTGCTAGTCGTGAAGGCTTAGACAACCTGACATTTGTTATCAACTGTAACTTGCAGCGTTTGGACGGTCCGGTTCGTGGTAATGGTAAGATTATCCAAGAGCTTGAAGGTACTTTCCGCGGTGCTGGTTGGGAAGTGTTCAAAGTTATCTGGGGTCGTTACTGGGATCCATTATTGGCGCGCGATACTTCAGGCAAGTTGTTGCAGTTAATGAATGAAACTGTTGACGGTGAATACCAAAACTTCAAAGCCAAGGGCGGTGCCTACACCCGTGAGCACTTCTTTGGGAAGTATCCTGAATTAAAAGAAATGGTTGCCAATATGTCTGACGATGATATCTGGCGACTGAATCGTGGTGGTCACGATCCAGTGAAGGTTTATGCCGCTTACGACCAAGCTGTAAAAACCAAAGGACGTCCACAAGTTATTCTAGCCAAAACCGTTAAAGGTTACGGCTTGGGCGATGCCGGTGAAGGTAAAAACATCGCTCACAATGTGAAGAAGATGGACATTGATGCCGTGCGTCAATATCGTGACCGATTCAATATTCCGGTTTCCGATGCAGATCTTGAAAACTTGCCTTATTACAAGTTCGACGAAGACAGCGACGAGATGCGTTACATTCGTTCACGTCGTGAAGCGCTAAAAGGTTACATGCCTAAGCGCTTGAACAACAGCACCGAGAACTTAGAAGCTCCGCCGCTAAGTGCTTTTGATGCGGTATTAAAAGGTTCGAATGGCCGTGCTATTTCAACAACCATGGCTTTTGTACGTGTACTTACAGCGATGTTGAAAGACAAGAAAGTTGGTAAGCGTGTTGTGCCAATTATTCCTGATGAAGCGCGAACTTTCGGTATGGAAGGCTTGTTCCGTCAAGTGGGCATTTACGCGCACGAAGGTCAAAAATATGAACCTCAAGACGCAGACCAAGTGGCTTACTATCGCGAAGACAAAAAAGGTCAGGTATTGCAAGAGGGTATTAACGAGCTAGGTGCAATGGCATCTTGGTTGGCCGCAGGTACCTCATACTCAACTAATGATTTACCGATGATTCCGGTATACATCTATTACTCAATGTTTGGTTTCCAACGTATTGGCGACATGGCATGGGCGGCAGGTGATAGTCAGGCACGCGGTTTCCTTGTGGGTGGTACGGCAGGTCGTACAACATTGAACGGTGAAGGTTTACAACACCAAGACGGTCACAGTCATATTCAGGCAGGTACCATTCCAAATTGTATTACTTATGACCCAACTTATGGTTATGAAGTGGCTGTTATTGTACAAGACGGTATGCGCCGCATGTTCCAAGAACAAGAGAACGTATTCTATTATCTAACAGTAATGAACGAAAACTATGTGCAACCAGCGCTACCTGAAGGTGCTGAAGAAGGCATAGTGAAAGGTATCTACAAGCTTGAAACTGTCACTGCTGACAAAGGCAAGTTATCGGTTAAGTTGTTAGGTTGCGGCACGATTTTAGAGCAAGTAAGAGAAGCTGCTCAGCTACTTAAAGACGATTTCAACATCAGCTCTGACGTGTACAGTGTAACTTCATTTAACGAGCTAGGCCGAAACGGTCAAGACGTTGAGCGTGAGAATATGCTTAACCCTGGTGCAGAACCGAAGAAAGCGTATGTTACCGAAGTGCTAGACGCCGGTCTCCCTGGACCGACCATTTCTGCAACGGACTACATGAAGTCCTACTCTGAACAAATCAGAGCATTCGTACCGGGTCAATTTAAAGCGCTAGGTACTGATGGCTTCGGACGTTCTGACAGTCGTGCAAACTTGCGTAACCACTTTGAAGTTGACGCCAAGTTCATCGTATTAGCTAGCTTGACTGAGTTGATGCGTGCAGGTGATATCGACACGAAGGTTGTCGCTGACGCTATTGAGAAGTTTGGCATCAGCAAAGACAAAGTTAACCCGCTTTACGCGTAAATCTGGAGAAGACGAAAATGGCAAACAAAGATGTTTTAGTTCCAGATGTGGGCGGCGAAGAGGTTGAAGTCATTGAGCTATGCGTAGCCGTTGGCGATACCGTTGACGCCGAAGACGCATTAATCACAGTTGAGAGTGACAAAGCCAGCATGGACATTCCTGCGCCGTTCGCAGGAACAGTGGCAGAAATCTTGGTTCAGGTTGGTGACAAGGTTGCTCAAGACAAGTTGATTATGAAAATTACCGAAGGCGGCGCCAGTGAAGAAGCGCCTGTAGAATCAGCACCTGCACCTGCCGCCGAGACAACACCAGCACCAGCTGAACCGGCTCCTGCGGCTGCCAGCACAGCGCAAGTGATTGAAGTCACCGTGCCAGATATCGGCGATGCCTCTGATGTAGATGTCATCGAGTTATTAGTGGCTGTGGGCGATGCAGTTGAAGAAGAAACGGGGCTGATTACCCTTGAAACTGACAAAGCAACAATGGACGTTCCAGCGCCGCAAGCAGGTGTAGTTAAAGAACTTAAAATTGCAGTCGGTGATAAAGTTTCTCAAGGTTCACTTGTGCTATTACTTGAAGTGGGGGCTGCTGAATCAGCTCCTGCCGCAGCACCTGCGCCAGCGGCCGAAGCGGCTGCATCAGTACCAGCAGCATCTTCAGAGCCTAGCGTGATGGAAGTAACGGTACCCGATATCGGTGATGCTGCCGATGTTGACGTTATCGAACTGTTAGTCGCAGTAGGTGATTCGGTTGAAGAAGAGTCTGGTTTAATAACGCTGGAAACAGACAAAGCCACAATGGACGTTCCATCGCCAAAAGCCGGAACCGTAAAAGAGCTCAAAGTCAGCGTTGGAGACAAGGTCTCTAAAGGTTCTTTAGTGTTATTGTTGGAAGTAGCTGGTGCTGCACCGGCTCCAGTGGCCGAAAAGCCAGTAGCTGCTGCACCTGCACAGGCGCCAAGCGCGGCTCCAGCCGCTGCAGCTAAAGCACCACCGGTTCCACATCACCCTTCAGCGGGTGAGAAGTCGAAAGGTGGTAACATTCACGCGTCACCATCAGTGCGTCGATTAGCGCGTGAATTTGGTGTTGACCTAACACAGGTGAATGGTTCGGGTCGCAAGGGACGTATTCTAAAAGAAGATATTCAGTCTTACGTGAAGTACGAGTTGTCTCGTCCCAAAGCCAATGCCGGTTCTTCCGTAGCATCAGGTCAAGGCGGATTGCAAGTATTGGCGCAGCCCAAAGTTGATTTCAGCAAGTTTGGTGAAGTGGAAGAAGTACCACTTACTCGTATCCAGAAAATTTCTGGACCTAATTTGCACCGCAACTGGGTAACTATTCCGCATGTAACGCAATTCGAAGATGCCGACATCACTGATGTTGAAGCATTTAGAAAAGAACAAAATGTGCTGGCTGAAAAACAAAAGCTTGGCGTTAAAATCACGCCACTTGTTTTCATTATGAAAGCCGCTGCAAGTGCTTTACGCGCCTATCCAGTATTTAACTCGTCGCTTTCTGAGTCTGGTGAATCACTGATTCAGAAGAAATATGTACACATAGGTATTGCCGTAGACACTCCAGGAGGTCTTGTGGTGCCAGTGGTGCGTGACGTAGATAAAAAAGGTATTTACGAATTGTCGCGTGAGCTAATGGAAATCAGCAAGAAGGCGCGGGATGGCAAGCTTAAAGCCGCAGACATGCAAGGCTCTTGTTTCACTATCTCAAGTTTGGGTGGTATCGGCGGAACTGCATTCACGCCTATTGTAAATGCGCCAGACGTCGCCATATTGGGTGTATCGAAAAGTGAGATGAAGCCGAAGTGGAACGGCAAAGACTTTGAACCAAGGTTAATTCTGCCATTGTCTTTGTCTTACGATCACCGCGTTATCGACGGTGCAGTTGCCGCTCGTTTTGCGGTTCACCTAAGCGGCGTGATGAGCGATATTCGCCGTTTGGTACTGTAAGCCAAAAACATACAGGAAAATGGCGGGAGTTTTGCTCCTGCCCTTTAAAACTAGTGTAAACAGACGTTACAATAGTCTGTCCCTACAAAGACAAATCACCTGTTTAGTGCAAAAACTAGACATTTGAGAAAGATAGAACACAATTTACACGTTAAAAGACATTTATTGAGGTCACCCATGAGCGAAATTAAAACTCAGCTAGTTGTGCTGGGCGCAGGTCCTGGCGGCTATTCGGCTGCTTTCCGTGCTGCGGATTTAGGTATTGAAACTGTTATAGTTGATGCAAGAGACACCTTAGGTGGTGTGTGCTTGAACGTTGGCTGTATTCCTTCAAAAGCCCTGTTGCACGTAGCTAAGGTTATTGACGATGCCAAAGACATGGCTGCTCACGGCGTAAGCTTCGGTGAACCTCAAATCGACTTAGACAAAGTACGTAGCTGGAAAGACAGTGTTGTAAGCCAGCTAACCAAAGGCCTATCTGGCATGTCTAAAATGCGTAAAGTGAAGCACGTACAAGGTTACGGCAAATTCACTGGCAGCAACACTCTCGAAGTTGAAGGTAAAGACGGTAAAACTACGATTACTTTTGACAACGCAATTATTGCTGCAGGTTCAGAGCCGGTAACACTGCCGTTTATTCCTCATGACGACCCACGTGTAATCGATTCAACTGGCGCATTGGAGATGGTAGACATCCCAGGCAAAATGCTAGTACTAGGCGGTGGTATCATCGGTCTAGAAATGGGGACTGTATACCGTGCACTAGGCAGTGAAATTGATGTGGTTGAATTCTTAGACCAACTTATTCCAGCTGCTGACAAAGACATCATCAAGGTTTATCAGAAGTTTGTTAAAGACAAGTTCAACGTCATGTTGCAAACCAAGGTAACGGCTGTTGAAGCGAAAGATGATGGTTTGTATGTGACTTTTGAAGGTAAACAAGCGCCTGCAGAACCCGTTCGTTACGACAGAGTACTTGTTGCAGTAGGTCGTCGTCCTAACGGTAACCTTGTGGATGCTGAAAAAGCAGGTGTTAATGTTGATGAGCGTGGCTTTATCAATGTAGATAAGCAAATGCGTACCAATGTTAGCAACATCTTTGCTATTGGTGACCTAGTAGGTCAGCCAATGCTTGCCCACAAGGCTGTTCACGAAGGCCACGTTGCTGCCGAAGTTATCTCTGGCATGAAGCACTACTTCGACCCACGTTGTATTCCTTCAGTTGCTTATACTGACCCTGAGGTAGCGTGGGTAGGTGTGACCGAGAAAGAAGCGAAAGAGCAAGGTCTAAACGTTGAAACTGCGACTTTCCCTTGGGCTGCATCAGGCCGCGCAATTGCCTCTGGTCGTACTGAAGGTATGACTAAGTTGATATTCGACAAAGAATCACACCGCGTACTAGGTGGCGCCATGATCGGTATCAACGCAGGTGAGATGTTAGGTGAGATTGGCTTAGCGGTTGAAATGGGCGCAGATGCAGAAGATATTGCATTAACCATTCACGCGCACCCAACGCTAAATGAGTCTATTGGCTTAGCGGCAGAGATTTACGAAGGTTCAATCACGGACCTACCAAACCCCAAAGCCAAGAAGAAAAAATAGAAATGAATAGCGGGCTTATTTGACTTGATTGCTGCATCAGAGGTGCTCATTTACATCTTGTAAACTCCGCGACTCTTCTTTGCACTAAAGCCAAATCAGCACTCTCTCATTACCATTTTGAGAACAGATACTTTTGTTTCTTTCATGCTAGTTTTATAAAAGGCCGCGTTAGCGGCCTTTTTTGTTCCTGATACTTTGCTGTTACACTGCAATTTTCTCGATTTAGTTACTTTTATGCGTTTGTTTTTTGGTCTCGATTTGGCTCCCCAAGATAAAATCCGTATTGCTGAGTGGCGTGAGAAGGTGCTGCCGCCGATTAATGGAGAAGTCCCGCCTGCTAACTTCCATGTGACGCTAGCTTTTTTAGGGCAGGTGACTCAGGCACAATTAGAACCCTTATCAATAGGGGCAAGTAAACTGGATGTTAAGTCATTTTCTCTTCGATTTGAGCACATAGGCTATTTTAGTAAACCCAAGGCATTATGGTTGGGCTGTGAATCTATCCCTGCGCCTCTACAAGAACTCCAGCGAGCGTTGTCTAAGCTGGCGAGCGCTCAGCATTTGAATGTTGATAAACGCGAATACACGCCACACATCACCCTGTTTAGAAAGTGCGCTGAAAATCCCCCTGTGCCATTGTTACCGCCTGACTTTGTACTGAAGTTTGACGCTTTCTCATTGTTTTGTTCAGAAAACATCGGTAACGGCGTTTTCTATCGCGCCATGCAAACTTGGGCACTCACGCCTTCATTTTCTTTTTCTTCTTAAATCGGCTACGAAGTTTTACCTCAGGGGTCATGGCATATTACCTATGCGTGAGCCAAACTAACTTTCACTTGATGCTATATAAGAATCCCTACGGAGATAATAATGAAAGCAGTAGTATGTGAGCAATACGGTTCTATTGACAACCTCACCATTAAGGAAGTCAATGATCCCACCCCGGGCAAAGGCGAGGTGTTGGTTAAGGTGAAAGCCGTTGGTGTAAATTTTCCAGATGGCTTGTTAGTCCAGGGCTTATATCAAGCTAAGCCTGAATTACCCTTTACCCCTGGTTCTGAATTTTGCGGTGAAATCGAATCGCTAGGCGAGGGCGTTCCACATTTGAAACCCGGTCGTCGTGTTATTTGCATGAGTCCTTCTTTTGGCGCTTTTGCAGAAAAGGCAGTTGTTAATTGCATGATGACCATCCCAGTACCGCCAGATATGCCAGATCACGATGCGGCAAATATTCTTTGTGCACATGGCACCGCTCATCACGCATTAAAACAACGTGCTCAGTTAAAACAAGGGGAAACGCTTGTGGTACTTGGTGCGGCAGGCGGTACAGGACTTGCGGCGGTGCAAATTGGTAAACTGATGGGAGCTCGCGTCATCGCGGTGTGCTCTACCGATGAAAAGTTGGCCATCGCCAAAGAAAATGGCGCAGATGAACTTATCAACTACAGCAACGAAAACCTAAAAGATCGCATTAAAGCACTTACCAATCGCAAGGGCGCAGATGTGGTTTACGACCCTGTTGGCGGGGATGCTTTTAAAGCATGTGCAGGAGCGATGGCGCGCAATGGGCGATTACTGGTGATTGGCTTTGCATCTGGCACTATTCCTGAGTTGGCGGTCAATCTTACCTTGGTCAAAGAGTACAGCGTGGTGGGCGTGTTTTGGGGCAGTTTCGTGCAACATGAACCTAAGGTATTCATGGAAAACATGCAGGAATTATTCACTTGGTATAAAGAGGGCGGCGTGCGCATCGAGATTGATTCGAGTTTCTCGCTCGAGAATACAGCTGCTGCGCTTAATCATGTGATGGGGCGCCAGGTAAAAGGCAAAGTTGTTGTAACAACTAACTAGTGACATAAACAGACTAAGGTGATCAACAGTGACAACAAATATTTTTAGTTTGGAAGGAAAAACTGCTCTAGTGACCGGTGCTAGCAGAGGTATTGGTGAGGCAATTGCCAAGTTATTAGCGCAACAAGGTGCACATGTAATTGTTTCTAGCCGTAAAGTAGATGACTGTCAAAAGGTAGCCGATGCTATTGTCGCCCAAGGCGGAAAAGCGGAGGCGCTAGCCTGCCATGTGGGCGATATGGACCAGATCACCAGCGCGTTTGCTACCATTAAAGCAAATCACCGCAAGTTGGACATTCTTGTGAATAACGCTGCAGCTAACCCCTATTTTGGACACATACTCGATACTGATCTTGGTGCCTACAATAAGACTGTTGATGTGAATATCCGCGGCTATTTCTTTATGTCAGTAGAAGCGGGCAAGATGATGCGAGAACAAGGTGGTGGCTGCATTGTTAACACGGCATCAGTCAATGGTTTGCAGCCAGGTGACATGCAAGGTATTTATTCAATTACCAAGGCCGCGGTTATTAATATGACGAAGTCGTTTGCCAAGGAGTGTGCACGTCATAATATTCGCGTTAATGCCTTGTTTCCTGGATTAACCAAAACCAAGTTCGCAGGCGCGCTGTTTAGCAATGAGAATATTCACAAACAAGCCATTGCGCAGATCCCGTTGCATCGTCATGCAGAACCAGAAGAAATGGCGGGAACGGTTTTGTATTTAGTGTCTGACGCTAGCAGCTACACCACGGGTGAATGTATTGTGGTGGATGGTGGTTTGACCATTTAAGCAAAAAAAAGCCCACCAAAAAGGTGGGCAGAGGGTTCTAACTAAAACATTCCGTGGGAACCGCAGCTATAGTAAGCCCATGCTAAACGTTTGAATGTAAGAGATTTGCTACAAATGGCGTGAGGCTTACGAGTATTTTCCTATCCTCTTGTATTTCGAACTAAGAAATAAAAAGCCCACCGTAACCGGTGGGCGAAGTTCTGTAATAGTTCACACCTGAACTATCAAACACAGCAACAATATTATCCGCCAAGTTTTCAAAAATAAGAGCTCATACAATGTGAGCCAGTTCTCATCTGAAGATAAAAGGTATCAATTTTGTCGCAAAGGGATGCAAAGCGATAAGCTTAGGCATAAAAAAAGCCCACTACGCGAGTGGGCCAGGGAACACATACTTCAATAAACACACTATGGGAACTGTGAAACACAGTAATAATAGTATCGGAAACAATTGCAATTTTTTCACATCGAAAAATGTGACCTGGTTCTCATTTGAGATAATTAGGTATGACAATTCATTCTTTATTTTAATGACATGCAGCTGCCTTTATGCCTGCAAAGCAACGCGGCGATCAGAAAGTGCTCAGGTTGAACAAAACTTATAATGCAAAGATCGACAGGCTCTAAATAAATCAACAGGAGAGGAATAAGAGGCATTATTAGCAGCTTTGGGGTTTTATTAATGCTTGCTTACAAATACAGCGCTTTGGTGAAATTTTGTAGCATTTATTCGAAGGTATTGTTGCGCGATGAGGGGTATTCTTTAAGGCAAGTAACAAATTGTCGAACTGACGGTTGTTAATTAAATAGGAAAGCTCACCATGAAAAAGAATTTATTAGTTTTGGCACTTGTGTCATGTGTTGGTTTTACATCTGTCGCACATGCGGAAAATGAAATTGAAGTAATTGAAATTACGGGGAAGACGAGTACCTCTAAACTCAAAAAAATGTTAGTGCGAGCAGAGAAAGGCTTCTACGAGAGTTACAATTCTCACGTTCCAAAAGAGTTCCAAATAGAGTGTAATTATCGCAAACGCAATTTGGGCTCCAATCTACGCGAGCGTATATGTGAACCCAATTTTATTGCTATGGTGAAAGCGAAAGAAGGGATCATGAGCTCTTTACCACCTGATATGCTGACTAAGGCTGCCGGTTTACGCGACGGTGAAACGTTGGATGAAACAGATGTTATGGCAACTAAACAAAAGCAGCTGGAAGAACTCCTGATGAAAACCATCCAACAGAATCCAGAAGTGGCCACTGGTTTTCTTAATATGAAAAAAATTCAAGTTGAGCTGGCGAACCGAGGCAAATAGTAGGGAGCCAACTCGCTAGCAAAAATTGATTGCTCATGCACTTTAATGTGTGAGATACACAACATTGTAGTTTTGGTGAAGTGGCGCCAGCTTCTTTTGAACAGTTGTCGCCACTAACCCTCTTTTTTCTTGTTTCATTGCGTTCTTCTTAGCCCACCCCTTATTCTTGGCATTTACGTTTTCACCCTTTTACTGATAGCATAATCATAAGTAAACAGGGGCTTTCGGACGATATAACTTTTTATGCAACAGATGGAATTTTTCGAGATCCCAAGTCCTTGCATTGGGGTTTGTCAATCGGGAGACAGGGGATTTTGTAAGGGATGTTTTCGTTCCCGAGATGAGCGGGTCTACTGGCATCAAGTCAATGATGAAGTGAAACGCAAGATTATCAAAGCATGTGCGATGCGTAAAAAACGTAAACTTGCGCAAAAGCCACTTTCCAAAACTGCAAGTGACAAACAAATTGAATTGGCGTTTCAGGAGTTTCGCTAACTATACTGTGACTATAAGAGTGTTTATCACCCAGTGGGTGAATAATACGCAGCCTCTACAAGAGTGGTATAAATCGCATGAAATGGAGTCACCTTGCTTTTAGCCTCGTGTTTTATATTGCAACGGTCTGCGCTGAGCCTCTGCAGATAGCCACTGGCGAATCTAAACCTTATGCGTCCGCAACGTCAAAGGATGAAGGATACCTCAACAACATTATTCGCGAGGCGTTTGCCCAAGAGAGGATTGAGGTGGAGTTTGTTTACATGCCCTGGTCACGCTCTTATAAAGAAGCACAGATGGGCAAATATATCGCTACATCATTTTGGTTCGATTCGCCGAAGCACCAACAAGATTTTATCGCCAGTGCCCCACTTAACAATGACCGAATTGTGTTCTTTCGTAAACGCAGTGATTTACCTGTCGATTGGTCCGGCTTTTCCTTCTTCAGTGACAATAAATTGAAGATGGGTTTGAACCGAGGTTACACCTATTCGCCGGAATTGTGGGCGTACGCTGATGAAAACCCTAAATTGATTTCTATTGTTAACTCCGGCGAGCAAAATTTGCGCATGTTATTGTTAGGCAGAATTGATGTGTTTCCCGAGGAAGAAGTTACCGGTTGGTATTTGATTAATAGGCACTTTTCTGAAGAACAGCGCAGCCTTATTGAAGTTATGCGGCCATCGCTAAAAAACACCCAAAGCCATTTAATGTTCTCGCGCAAACACCCCAAGGCAAAACATTATTTATCTGCATTTAATCATGGGCTGGATAAGTTGAAGCTAAATGGTCGTTTGGAGACGCTTAAGAACAGACTCATTGAGGGGTATTACTGATGGCGAATAGGACGCGATGATCTGGGCTGTAAAAATGCAATGCATAGATCAACCTGCTCTAGACCCTTGGCCAATATTTAGCGACACTAGTGTGACTTAGTGTGTTTATGGAGCAACAATGGACGACCTTAACTTAACCCTGATTACTGGTGCCTCAGAGGGAATAGGGCATTGCTTTGCAAGAGAATTTGCCAAACAAGGTCATGATTTGGTGCTGGTGGCGCGTAATGAAGTGAAACTGCAGTTGCTGGCAACGCAATTAAACAAAGAATTTAACGTGCAAACGCATGTTATTCCACTAGATCTTCTTGAATCTGATGCTGTAGACAAGCTGCGTGCAACGCTTGAAGAAAAAGGCTTGCAAGTTGATATTTTGGTTAATAATGCCGGTGTAATGTACGTAGAACCTATCGCCACATCAGACACTAAACAGTTAGAGCGCCTAATTAATCTGAATATTACGTCGCTAGTAAAAATGACGCACGCCTTTATCGCAGACTTTCTCGTGCGCGAACGCGGTAAAATTATCAATGTCGCCTCTATTGCCAGTTTTATTCCTACACCCAAGTTTGCTACCTATGGCGCATCAAAGAGCTTTGTTCTGGCGTTTACAGAAGCGGTCGCGGAAGAAGTTAAATACACTGATGTCGATATTCATTGCGTCTGCCCGGGTTTTACTAAAACCAATATGCTTGAGCAAGGCAAGGGCATGGAAGACATGATCCCCAACTTCATCAAAGTCAGCCCGGAATCGCTAGTGAAAGATGCCTATAAGGCAATTTCAAAAGGCAAAACCGTCTACATTGATAAAACCCATAACAAGTTATTGGTGCAATGTGCGAAACATTATCCGCGCTGGTTTGTCCGTGGGGTAACAGGCTTTTTCAGTAGATTGAGCGATAAAGATTAGGGGCCTTCCATGAATACGGTTCTTGCTGTTATCGATTTACAAGGCAAACTTGCCGTGAGTGTTAAAAACCACGAGCAAGTATTGGAGCGTCTTTGTGTATTGCTACCGGCGGCTAGAAAATTGGACATTCCTATTATTTGGGTGGAGCACGTACCAGAAAAGCTAGGTGCAACCCATCCAGAAGTAGCAAAGCATTTGGAAGGTCTTACCCCACTGGCCAAGGACACTTTTAACGCGTGTTATAACAAGGATTTCATCGAGCAGCTTTCCTATCACGAGGCTGAACAAGTCTTAATGGTGGGCGTTGAATCTCATGTTTGTATCTTGCAAACAGCAGAAGGTATTCTTGAGCGAGGTCTGAAACTGCAGATTGTCACAGATGCGGTGTCGTCGAGAAACGGCGCTGACAGACAGGTGGCACTGGATAGACTGACTCAGGCTGGTGCCAAGATGACGACCACCGAAATTCTTTTGTTTGAACTGCTGAAGACCCCTAAACATCCCCAATTTAGGGCAGTATTATCATTGCTTAAATAATGAAACCGAGCCTTACGGCTTTAGAGCGCCTCTGCAATTGGTTTCATAATGTGCTCAATCATCGAAGTCCATAGCTCGTTGGGAAGCGTGTGTCCCATCCCAGGAAACGTTGCTAAATGTGCATGAGGTAGGTCGTCTTTCAATGCATACGCATTTTTTACTTTTAAAAGACTATCGGCTTCACCGTGTATGATCCCCACTGGAAGCGTGAGTTGTCGCAATTGTTTGGAACGGCTAGGCGCAACAGTAATTGCCGCCATTTGACGCAGTACTCCGCTGGCGCTAAAACCGCGTTCATGGGCGTGCTCAATCGTGCTTCTGAAGTGCTCACTTGGAAACGCAAAATGCGAACCATGCAGCACTTGCCACATAGATAACGCTTGTTCTATATGTTGTTCACGGGTTTTGGGTGGCGACTTAAGTATTTTAAGCAGTGTTCCCAGTTTGGGGTTCATCAGCTTTTTATTGCCATTGGTAGACATAATACAGGTTAGTGAAGAGACGCGGGATGGATGGTGTATCGCCAACAGCTGTCCTATCATGCCGCCCATTGAGGCACCCACTACATGTGTTTTGTCTATGTTAAGCGCATCGAGCAAACCTAAGACGTCGTGCGCCATATCATCTAAAGTGTAGGGCACGACGAGGGGTTTCTTAAAATAGCGATATTGCATCTGTTGCCAGATTGAGGGTGGTGCTTGTCCTGTGAGTTTTGAGCTTTTTCCCATGTCGCGATTATCGAATCGAATCACCCAAAAGCCCTGTGCGGCCAATAGTTTACAAAGTTCCACATGCCAGTGAATCATCTGTGTTGCTAGACCCATAATCAAAACGACTGGCGGATTGTTTTGATTGCCAAAACTATCGGTAGCAATGGCGAGGTCGCCGCATTGCACTATTTGTTCAGAATGATGTTCAACCTCTGTGATGTCAGCGTTTAAAGACATATCGGCGTCTTTTGATTATCTATCGGGATTGGGAAACAACCATTTGGGCAAATCCAGCGACGCCAGCGGCGTCCAAGTATCCGTAGGTAATGACAACCTGGCGGCAATTGCCCACAATACAGCCGGGTGATGCCCCAAGCCCAGATGGCTTGCCACCACTTCGACGTTTTCACTTTGTTCAGTGTGACTATTCTCGTGATGTTTACAGCCGTGCCAATGGGCGACTCCATCGCTTCTTGAAAATATGGCTGTTGTCGGCACAGATAAAGGCTGAGTAAGGCTGTCGGGAATACTAAAATCACCGCCCATACGTTTGTTATTCAATATTTTGAATAACGTAGCAGCTATAGGCGCCGAGTCCTCTGGGGCATTGAATGGACTGCCAAGGGTCACGACACAGCGGGTTTGTTCGGGTAATAACCGCGCTATTTCACGCGCCAGAATGCCGCCTAAACTCCAGCCGATAAGACTCACTTTTTCGCCTGTGCGCTCATACAAGCTCAGCACTTTATCCAAGATATCATTGCTAACGACTTTGTTATCGCGAATAACATGTTGGCCTAGATTTCGACCCAGTCCCCAGCCTTCGGCTCGATAGCCCTTAACTTTCAGGAATTGTCTAAGAGCCTTGGTTGAAAGGTCGCTGGCTAGAAAGCCAGGGAACACCATTACTGGATGCCCATCCCCTTTCGGAGCGGACAACAGCAATGGGAGACTTAGGGTACTTGCGAAAAACTCAAGCAAGGTTCTGCCCTCAAGTAGAGTGTGCAAAACCGGTGGGGAACGGAAAGACATTAACGAACTTCTCAATTTTGAACCTTTTTTTATTATTGTTTATTGGGCACTGTCATCCTCTGTTATGTCATGTGCTATGGTGCCTTCCTTCGCGTCTTTTTCTAATAGTGCTAATGCAGCTGCTTCGAGCTCATTTGCGGATTCTCTTACGTAACGGCAAAATTTAGCCATATCCGGCATCATGTTGACTGCAGATGTTGGGCTAATGGAGATAGTGCCGTTATAGCTAAATACAGGAATAATCAGTCCCATTCCGTCGATAATCGGTGCCGTGCCCATGTTCACCAGCAGTTTTTGCCCAGCCATATACAAGGGAATTTGGGGTCCTGGTACGTTGGTAATAACCAGATTAAAAATAGCATTGTGCTTTTTAGCGATGTTCGCACGGCTGTAATAGCGGGCGGCAACCCCAGCTAGCCCAAACGGAATAACCTCGGCATAACCCATCAATTTTCGCGCATCGATAGCGTCTTGGTAGAGTTTGCCAATAATGGTATTAATATGAATAGTTTCCAGTCGTTTTATTGGGTCGGCTTCGTCTGTCGCAAGCTGGATGTACATGGCCGCTACCTGATTTCCCATATCTTCCTTTTCAGCTTCGGTACGTGTAGAGACTGGTACCATAGCCACAAGCGGTTTATCTGGTAATTCATCTTTTTCTTGTAAGTACTTTCTCAAGGCACCGGCACAAATGGTCAGAACTACATCATTTAAAGTACTGTCTTTGACTGCCTTGCGTATCGCTTTCACACGATGTAGGTCAAGTATGGAAGAATCCCAAATTCTCTCTGCGCTAACGCTGTCGTTAAAACGGGTTTTGGGGGCAGAAAACGGTAGCGTCGGCATATCGATGCCGTGCTTTCTGGCAATGTAACTGGTCTTAAGGGTGGCTTTGCCGGTTTCCCAAAGCAAACCCGGTAATTTAGTGGTTCGGCCTACAACGTTAAATGCGCCTTGCGTCAGCAAGCTCACCGCACCTGGTGCTTTTGGCTTGGGTTTGTCTTTTTTCGCAGGCACCTTTTTAGGTGTTGGCGACACATCAAACAGCATGCTCATCAACTCGGCGCCTGACTTTCCATCGAAGGCCGAGTGGTGAATTTTAGAAATAACGGCGACTGAGCCTTTTGGCACTTGTGGAATAGTGTCGATACCCTCTACGAAGGTGAACTCCCAAAGTGGGCGGTCGCGGTCGAGTTTGGTTGAAAACACTTTAGAGGCGATATAACGCAACTCTTTCCAGCCGCCCGGGCGTGGCAGGGCGGTGCGCATCAAATGTAAGTTAAGGTCGAAGTCCTCATCTTCCAACCAATGTGGTCGGTCTACATTCATCGGAGAAGTGACCAGCTTTTGTGTCATCTTGTCTACCGTATGTACACGTTCGGCTAAAAAGGTGCGGAACGCGTCAAATTCTAGTGTTCCTTCTAATATAGCCACGCCACCGATGTGCATAGGAATTTTGTTAGTCTCAAGAAATAAAAACGAAGCGTCTAAACCTGAAAGTGCTTGCATGTTGGATACAACTCCATGATACCGATTTAGTCAGTATATATGCTGAAGGTGGGATCGCAACATAACCTCAGAGGTCAACTTTAGGCTCTAATTATTGGCGGATTTGATTTGAATAAGAATTTGGTCTTTGATGAAGTAATTTAAATTGTGGTGTTGTTCGGCGTATTCCAGCATGGCCGAGGCCGATTGTGGAGATTTGTCGTAGCCCATGGCAAAACTCGCAACTTGGTTGCGCGCATGTGGGTAGCTTTGTTCAAAGCAAATATCACCTTTTGCTAAGCGCTTCTGTTTGGTTTGACTCACTTCCCACTGCACCAGCAATTCAAGCAAACTAGACAACGCGTGATGTTGAATACAGTAAAATGCCGACAGCCTGTCGCCGCGATTAAAACGTCTCAAACCGATAAGTAGGTTAGTTAACATCTCTCCCAACAGCCAATCTTCGTCTTGTCCTTCGTCTAAACCAATGGCGTTAAGTTGGCCGCTAGGGCGCAGTGTTGCAATCTCGGTTTGCCTCGTTGTCAGATTAACACTGTCAGCGCTCTCACCGAATTTAAGTTCTTCAACAGTAAACTCGCAATAAATGCCATCTGAGAATAGAAAACGGTAGCCATTATCGACGTGACGATATTTAAAAGCGATATGCTGAATTTCGGTAAGCCAGCTCAAACAGTCGATGAATCGCGATTGGAAACCACTGTCCACTAAGAGCACAAAATGAAGGTCACAGTCGTTACTGTGCATCGGATGCTGCAAATACGCATGATCAGATAGCCTTAATTCATGCACGTGGGGAAGTGAAGATACCTGTTGTTGGATTTGCTCCAGTCTGTCCTGAACCAAACTTTTCATATTCATTAGATTGTCGTACTTGCCGGGTCGTTATCGTCTTGCAAAAAGCAAAGTGCTGTTGAAAGTTTACAAGTGCATTTTCAGCGATAAACCGCAGCAATGACAATGCTACGCATACGTATTCATAACAAATTCTTTACAACTTGTTAGCATCCAAGCGTGGGCACACGGGTATTCGCAATACCGAATATACGCCAATGAAAAGCAATATTGCTGTGATTAGGGTTGGGTAGCCAGGTGGTACAAAAAAATACAAAGAACAGCCGCCAAATAGCGCGATACTTGCTAACGCACTCAAACGAGTCTTTTTACTGATACAGCGTTTGCTCTCCCAGTTTCGTATCAAGCTGCCGAAATATTTACTGTTTTTCAGCCAGTTGTGTAGGGCTGGGGAGGATTTAGCAAAACACCAAGACGCTAGCAGGATAAAGGGCGTCGTTGGTAACACGGGCAAAACCGCGCCGACAATGCCAAGGGCGAGTGCTATCAGTCCTAATATTCGCCATAAAATCACTGACTTTCCTTTATTGATTAGATGGTTATACTCGTTAGCTATAATACTAATAAGTAATCAATAAATATGACAGTAGTTAAACGCAAAAGTAGTCAGCTGATCGGGCTTGCAACCGTCATCGCATTATTTGCGCTCATGGGTTGCCAAGTGAATCCCGACAAGCAAGTCTCTATTCCCAGCTTGCCCGAAATAGATGCACAGTTTTTTGGGGCTAGAAGGGATGTTCCGTCTGTGACTGATATTACCCAGTTAACCGAAGCACAAAAAAATCACTTTTTACAGGATTTTAATGACCCAAGAAGTATTGAAATAGCACCGCACAGACGTCTATTTACTTATTTGGATCACAAATTAGTTGGGTTCAGCTATCGGGGCGATACTTTGTTCGCTACAGATGCCTTGGCTACCAATGCCGGTAATTGTATGTCTTTAGCGGTAATGACGTATAGCTTGGCAAAGTTGGCTGGTGTCGATGTTAGCTTTCAAATGGTCAACGTCCCGCCTGTTTACAAAAAGCGCTCCGACGTGATGCTGCTTTCTTATCACGTGCGTTCGTATTTGTATGATCCTTGGTACGACCCCGAGGAAGGTGGCACCTTTATGTGGCCGCGAATTGTTATTGATTACTTTCCCGATCGCGGATATGTCAATGGTGAAACCATTAGTGAAAACGAATTTCTCGCCTTGTTTTATCGCAACTTGGCTGCAGACAAATTGGTACAGGGCGACTTAGATGCTAGTTTCTGGCTGACAAAAGAAGCGCTCACTTACGCTCCACACGACCCGGAAAGTATCAATTTAATGGCGGTGATCTACCGCAGAGTAGGTCAGCCCGATTTGGCAATGAAATATTTCGAGCATGGAATGTTATTTACGCGAGGAAACATTAATTTGATGAGTAATTATCATCAATTTTTACAGCAGCGTGGTTTGGTAGATGAAGCTCAGAAAGTTGCCCAGAAGCTTTCTACTAGCAGCGACAGTAATCCCTATGCGTGGATAAAACTTGGGCATGAAGCTTACACTAGAAAAAACTACATAGCTTCCAAGCGCTATTACACCCGAGCTCTCAAGTTAGCACCTTATTTGGATGATGCCCATTTTGGCTTGGCTAAGGCCTTGTACCAAAAGGGGGAGACGCTCGCAGCCATTGATGCACTTAAAAATGCGGCTAAGTCTGCTTTCCAAGATACCGAACGCGATTTATATTTGGCTAAACTCGCAGTGATGAAAGCGAGTCAATAAGTAAGGATAGGTATTGATTTGGTCATTAGCGACACACCAAAAAATAAGATTTCGCCGGGGAGTTTGCCCGGCGATTTTACCTTAGATGCCTAGATTATGGGATCATGTTCGGCCAAGGATTCGCAGGAACGGTATCATCAGTTAAAGGGTCGGTATACCAGCTCATATCAAATGACGGCGGATTCGGGGGAGTTGGATACGGCGTATCGATAAAGCCAGCACTCACAGCATCAAGTTCAAAACTCGCTAATGTTTTCATAGGTTATAAATTCCATTTTAAAAGTTGAAAATGTTTCCTCAACGAAACGCCTATTACGTTATCAAACGCTTCCTATTTATCTACTGTACCGAGGTACAGTTTTTTGTCTGATAGCTCTGTAGAGCCAAATCTCAAGCTACGCGACGTCCTTTTCATAGCTGCTTAGTCTTTGTATTTAAGGTCGTACTTTCCTTGTTGAGTAGTTTTGTAAAACTTGTGTAGCTTCTTATCTGCTTGACGGCGCTCATGTACCGTTGAGGGATTGTGCAAATCTTCCTTTAACAGTTTTTGATAGTTGCGCAACCTCCTCACATCGAGTTTTTCATCAACAATAGCTGCTTGTATTGCGCACCCCGGCTCTGATTCATGCTGACAGTCATGAAATCGACATTCAGAGGCAAGTTGTTCAATGTCATTGAAGGTATCGGCGATTCCCTCAGCACTGTTTACCAATTGCAATTCACGCATTCCTGGCGTGTCCAAGAGCAAAGCGCCATTGGGTAATAGCTGCATCTGTCGAGATGTCGTTGTATGTCGTCCTTTATCGTCGTCTTCTCGAATACTACCGGTTTTCTGAATTTCGTTACCACTTAAGGAATTCACCAAGGTTGATTTACCCACACCGGATGAGCCAATAAATGCAACGGTATTTCCCGTTTGGCTGTATTTTTGAAGTGCCTGAACGCTTTTATTATCAAGCGCGTTGACAATTTCAAAGGTAAGAAATGGATCCAACCTTTGCACTTGAGCAGCAAAATCATCGTAATTTTCGCATAAGTCAGCTTTGGTCAGTATTACAACGGGCTCCACTTGCATAGACTTTACCAATGCCAAGTAGCGCTCGAGTCTATTAAGATTAAAGTCCTGATTCAGCGACATCACAATAAAAATAGTGTCTACGTTCGCGGCGATACGCTGGGTTTTTATCTCGGTACCGGCAGCTTTGCGCTGCGCCAATGAGAATCTGTCCAAACGTTTAACTATTTGATTGTTGCTATCAATGAGCACCCAATCTCCGACAGTGATGTCGTTGAAATGGTGCGTAACCTGAAAAGTTTTGGGGTGTGGGTAATGCTCGCTTCCCAAACATACAATTTGTGAACGATGTTGAGCAAAAACGCGATATATAGCGCAATTTTCTAAGTCTTCTAAAGACAGTTGTTGTTGGAAATGTGGTTTCCAACCAAGTTGAAGTAATGTTGTATTCACAATCTAGCCTCAGACGCAACGAAGCGTCAGTAAAATAACTGAACTTTGGGGCAAGGCGCCCCAGCCTGTGGCCGGGCTGAAAGTAAGCGTAGTGCTTAGTAGACGTTAGTCCGCAGCCCGGAGAATGTTTCTTACAATCATGTGCATCCTCCAGCTTGTGTTGATATGAAAAACAGGCATGATTATAGGCTAGACTGAGTTACAGCGCAATTTAGCCAAGTGGCGGGCAGAGGAGAAATAATGAAGGTTGTCGTGTACGGTGCAGGTTCAATAGGCTGCTACATTGGGGCTGTACTACACAAACAAGGAGTCAATGTTTGTTTGCTGGGACGTCCTCGTATTAAAGACGCTATAGAGGCAAACGGTGGACTTAGGCTCACCGACTATCAAGGTCGTGACGAAATCATAAGCAACGTGCCTTTCGCAACAACACCCGATGTGCTCGCGGATGCCGATGTAGTGCTAATTACCTTAAAGTGCACGGCGATGCCCTCGGCGATTGAAGAAATCGCGCAAAACTGTGGCAAAAAAGCCCTAATTATTGCGTTGCAAAATGGTGTAGGTGCACCAGAAAGTTTGCAATCGGCGTTACCCGAGTTTCGTATTTATCCAGGAATTGTACCTTTTAATGTAGTACAAAATGACAGTTGCCATTTTCATCGAGCTACCGACGGGGCGTTGCATTTTCCATCACAAGATTTGCTCAAGCCGCTGAAAAAAGCTTATGAAGAATATGGTATCAATTGCGAGTTACATCGGGATATTGCAGCAGTCATATGGGGCAAGTTGCAACTCAATTTGAATAATGCGATTAACGCCTTGTCTAATATTCCCTTGAAGTTGCAACTTGAACAGCGAGGTTATCGACTAGTCTTGGCGCGTTGCCAATCTGAGTTATTGGCATTGTGTAAACACAAAGGTATCAAGCTTGCTAAGTTAACCGCAGTTCCCCCAAGATTATTGCCCGCTATATTGCGCTTACCTGACTGGGTATTTAAACGCATCGCGCAAAAGATGCTCGCCATAGATCCGGCCGCCCGTTCTTCGATGTGGGAGGATATGCAAGCACAGAGGCAAACCGAGATAGATTTTCTAAATGGTGCAGTGGTGGCGATGGCGGAAGCGTCTGGTCTCACGGCACCTGCTAATAAAGTGGTTGCTCAACTAATCCGTGAGTACCAACAAAACGAAGAGATTCCCAGTCTATCTGCCACCCAGTTATTGAAGTTGATGGACCAAAATGTGCAGTAATAGTGCTCTAGGCGAGGAGACAAAAATATCTGGCATTGTCAGGCCCGGGCATCAAATTGCCTCTGGGAATGCGAAAGATAGTCCTTATCCAAAGGGCAGCATAGAAATGCAGGTGCCTTTCTTCAAAGCATTGGGACTAGACCTAAGTGCGTATTTTCTGGGGACCATCAACATCAATATTGCACCGGCAGTATTTGAAGTAATTACACCTAAGTATACCTTTGAAAAAGTACAGTGGATTGAGGGTTTTCCCCCTGAAACCTTTTCATTTTTTGACTGTGTTTTGCAATTTAATGGACAAAAGTATGCGGGATTAGTCTATTATCCTCACCCTGAAACCAAAACACAGCATTTTCATAACAACAGTGTATTAGAGGTCTTGGCACCTAAAATTGATAGCTTGCATTACGAGGCAAGTATCATATTGGAATATCAAAGCTCACAGCTACTGATGAGAAAGCCAAGTTCAAATTAATGAGACCGATTCGGATGTTAAAAACATATTCAAACCACCTTCTTAGACTAATTGTTGCGACTCTGTTTTTGTTAGTCTTGCCAGCACTTGCAACGCAATCAACCTTTGGAGAAGTGTCGATAAAAGTGGCGGACAAAACGCTACAGGTGGAATACGCCGACCGCTTTGAACTTCGTCAACAAGGGCTAATGTTCAGAGAGTCGATGTGCGAGGACTGTGGTATGTTATTTAAGTTTGACGTGAACCGTTATGCGTCAATGTGGATGAAAAATACCCTGATTCCCCTTGATGTCGCCTTTATCACTGAAACAGGCGAAATTACCGATATTAAGCCCATGCAACCACATGATTTAACCTCTGTAGGGTCTAGCCAAAAAATCCGTTATGCACTTGAAATGAATCAGGGGTGGTTTGCCCAACACGACGTTAAAGTGGGCGATAAAATTAAACAATTGCCTTAGAGCCTGTTGATCTTTGCGGTATAAGTTTTGTTCAATCTGAGCGCTTTCAGATCGCGGCATTGCCTAGCAGGCCTAATGGGCTAAGTTAAAAAGCAATAACAAAGATCAACAGGCTCTAGTCATTGGCCATCACCATGACAACTTAGTCTCTTTAATTACACGTGATGAACCAAGTTCACCATTGTCGTTAAAAGAGGAGCCTTTCCTTCATTGCCTTTAGGTGCTTGTAGCGTGTTATTTTGTCTTGTCTTATTTCCTCGTTACGATTTCTAAAAGCCGTCCAGTTGGATTTGAGGGCTGGTCGAAGTTGCAGATTTTGGAGAAAAGGGTGTACTCTTATTTGAATATAAAGGTAATGGGTTAATGTGATATGAGAATTCTGGGTATTGACGTTGGCGGTTCGGGAATTAAAGGCGCTATTGTAGATACAGTGTCGGGTGAAATGCTCACAGAAAGGCATCGAATACCCACCCCTCAACCTGCCACACCATCGGCTGTTGCTAATACGATCGCCGAGCTGGTGACTCATTTTAATTGGAAAGGACCTATTGGTTGTGGTTTTCCTGCAGCCATTCAACATGGCGTTGCAAAGACCGCGGCAAATGTAGATAAGGCCTTTATTGATACCGATATCGAAGCTTTATTTAAAAAAGCGACTGGTCTGGACGTTTACTGCGTAAATGATGCCGATGCTGCTGGAATGGCTGAGTTTAAGCTAGGCCATGGCAAGGGACACGATGGCACTGTCATATTCGTCGCCGTAGGTACGGGATTGGGTACAGCAATTTTCTGCAAAGGGCAAATGATCCCCAATACCGAACTTGGCCATATCTATTTAGCAAATGGTGAAGAAGGCGAGCTTTATGCCTCTGATGCGGCGCGAAAACGCAATGAACTTAAATGGAAGCAATGGGGACCGCGTTTTAATACGTACTTAAAAACTCTTGAAGATTTATTTTGGCCTGACCTATTCATACTCGGCGGTGGTGCGAGTAAGAAACTGGAAAAATTCGAAAAGCACCTTGCCGTAAATACGCCGGTAATGGCTGCTGCGTTGCTTAACGAAGCAGGAATTATAGGAGCCGCGGTATATGCCGATACTGAGAGAAAACGGGCTCAAGCGCTGGCGCGAAAAGAGCGTCTGGCTGCGCGTAGAACCACTTCAAAAAAGTAGGGCTAAATAGCCCTACTTTTTTTAACGGGCTCCCTGCAACCCTCCAGTGTGTAACAGCACTATTTTGTTAAAGTCTCTAAGTTGACCTTGTTGCTGTAACTGTGTTGCGGCATACATCAACTTTCCGCTGTATACCGGTTCAACCGGTACCTGCGTGTCGTGGCTAAAAATTTTGCAAAACTGCAATAACGCATCGGTGGTTTTGGCATATCCACCACAATGAAAATCGTGTCTAATTTCCCACTTAATCAGTTGTTGTCTTTGGCAATGTTCAGGCAACATTTTATGAAGCAGTTCAGTGACTAAATCTTCTAAATAGCCTTCACCTTTTAACATCGCTATACCAATAATCTCGATATGTCGTTTAGTCAGTGTGGCTGCGGCAATTAATCCAGCCATAGTGCCAGCACTGGCAACTGGGCATAAGATGGCATCAATCTCTTCAGGAAGTTCATCGATTAGGGCTTGCATACCAATTAGTGCGTGCTGATGGGAGCCACCTTCGGCTATAAACAAGGCATTTGGGAATTTATCTTTGAGTTTGTCGAGAAATTCTACTTGTGCGCGATTTTTATATTCAATTTTCGTCAGCCAATGCAGTTGTGCCGACCAAGTTTTGAGGTCGTTTAGCATGGGCGACAACTGCTCTTCGTAGTTACCGCGTATCATGGCATGAAACGGTATGTTCAATTGCTGGCAACAAAACCCAATTGCATGCAGATGATTGGAAAAACCGCCGCCGAAACTCACTATCGCTTCGTATTTAAAGAGGTCTTCACAGGTGAATAGGGCTTGTAGTTTTCGCCACTTATTACCGGAAATAATGGGATGAATAAGGTCGTCCCGTTTGATCATAAATTGAGGTGCGCAATGATCACTACCAGCAAAAAAGTCGCATTCATTCAGTGGCGATGGCGTCTTAATGTTGAGTAAATCGGTAATGGACATGGTAGATATCGTTATGTGGTTGGTGGCCAAATTAAAACTAAAAAGGGTTTGCAACAGAGTTTACAAACGCTAGGCTAAGTAAGATTTTAAGCGTGAGAGCTCATTGATGGAAGTTATATTAATCAGTCTTTTTATTGCGGCACTTATGCCACTTCTAGCTAAGGCGCCTTTGGCCTATGCGATGTTCAAAGAAGGTCGTTATGACAATCGCAACCCACGTGAGCAACAAGATCGCTTATCTGGATTTGGGGCGCGTGCCAAAGCCGCTCATTACAACTGTTTTGAGGCACTGGCATTATACACTCCTGGTGCATTGGCAGTGGTGGCAGTGAATGCAGCGACTGACTTAATGCAATATTACGCCATTGCGTTTGTATTTGCTCGTTTGTGCTATCTGTTTATGTATTGGTTCGACATAGACAAGTTACGCAGTTTATTTTGGATTGTTGGCTGTGTTATTTCATTTTTAATGCTTTGGCACGCCATGAGTGTCGCCGCACAAATGTAAACGCTACGATATTGTACTCAGCGCGGCAGGCGCTGAGTCTCGCCATACGGCGTAACGTGGATAATATCCCCGCTTGCTACCTGCTTTTGTATATCCTGCCAATACTGCACCGAAAACAGATCGCCGTGTAGCTCTTTCAACATCTCTTTAAGGTGCTTTTTACCGACGATAAAATGCTCAAACTGTTCCGGGAATACGTCATCGGGGGCAACTGACAAACAGTCTAAAGCATAGGGGGCGTCTGAACGAGGTAACTCTCTAAAATTGCGTTCTGACATATAACAGATTTCGTCATAATCGTAGAAAATAACGCGACCATGGCGCGTTATCCCGAAGTTCTTGTGCAGCATATCGCCTGGAAAGATGTTGGCAGCTGCTATTTGCTTAATGGTAGAGCCCAGGTCATCTATAGCGCTACGTACTTTTTCCGGCTCTTCAGTTTGCGCCAGATAAATATTCAACGGCGTCATCCTGCGTTCGATATACATGTGCTTAATCAACAACTCTGACTCAGTTACTTCAATACTATTGGCACAGGTCTCTTGTAATTCTTGCAGCAGATCTGGATGTATTCGCTCAAGAGGTAAGTGAAAGTTGGCAAACTCATGGGTATCGGCCATGCGCCCGATACGGTCGTGTGTTTTGACCAGTTTGTAGCGGTCGATGACGGTTTGACGCGTTATTTTTTTACTTTCAGCAAATTCGTCCTTAATGATTTTAAATACCACACCATAAGACGGGAGATGGAATACCATCATCACCAGACCCCGAATACCGGGGGCAATCTCAAATTTATCTTCAGTTTCTTCCAGGTGTTGCAGGAAGTTGCGATAAAAAACCGTCTTACCGTGTTTGTAAAATCCAATGGAGGTGTATAGCTCGAAGTGTTTTTTGTTGGGCAGTAGTTCTTGCAAAAATGCCACAATCTCAGCAGGGTGTTGGCTGTCCACCATAAAATACGAACGAGCAAAGCCAAACAAGACACTGAGGTCTCGCTTTTCTGTTAGTAACGCATCAATAAAAAGTTCTTTTCGCTCATTCGTCATCAGGGCAATAACAAAGGGCATTTGACCTTCTTCAAAGCAAATTCGGCCAATCAGGTAACCAGCTTTACCTCGAAAGAACCCTGGCTTGAGCATTTCCACTTTTTTCACTGTTTTTCGAGTTTCTGTGGTTAGACGGCGTTTTATTTCCGCTGTCAGGCTTTTCAGGTCGCGCAGATAGTTTTCAAACGGCATATTGAAGCGATAGTGACTAAACAGTTTTTCTAGCGTGAGTTTGACCGTGGTTCCGGCATCAAATGTATTAACTACATTAGGCCTGACATGGCCAGCGAGATAGCAACGGCTCGGTAACACAAACATCATGTCTTGTTCGATGCGCTGATGTTTGAAAATGCGACCCACTACGGAATTGTAGAAGGTTTCTGCTAGTTCAAACTGTGGGTGGTTTTCCAGAAAAGAGACAAAGTTTTGCTTAAGTGATTGCCAAAAGTTGTTGCTCTGGGCGTGTGGCTCTATTCTCAAATAAAGTTCAGAAACGGTTTCATTTAAGCTTTTTTCATATTGGTCGATACGATTTTTGGATGCTTGTTGGCAAGCTGACCAATTGCAATGTTCAAAGCGTTGCTTGGCGCCGGCGCTAATATTCGAAAAGCGGCGAAAGCTCTTCTCAAAGCCTTTTAATATGAGATAGGCAAGTGCGTAGGTAGAGTTGTTGTTTGCAGACATTCGGTACTAATTTCTGAAAGATTGCATCCATGTCTTGGGTTTTACCAAAAAATAGATACAATTGGCGAGCGATTTTGAGTCATTTAACAGGAAAGTATTTATAAAACATGAGCTTCTCAGTCTTAATATGTGACGATTCAAAGCTCGGTAGGAAGTCTGTGCAACGATGTTTGCCGGAAGGTTTCGCGACTGAAATACATCTTGCTGAACATGGCCAACAAGCATTAGACGTTTTGCGTTCTGAAGCTATCACTATCTTGTTTTTAGACCTCACCATGCCCGTGATGGATGGGGTACAGGTACTCGAAGCTATTAAAGCTGAAAAGATAGAGGTGTTTGTATTGGTAGTGTCTGGCGATGTGCAGCCGCAAATGCAACAAAGAGTTTTAAATCTTGGTGCCTTGGATTTTATTCAAAAACCGCTGACCACTGAAAAGCTGTTAGACTCACTCGGAAAATACGGCCTTTATTAGCCGCTGAGAGTCTCATAACTAATCGAAAAAATAACGACGTACTTATTCTTTCTCGTCATTGTTTTTATTATTGTCGTCATCATCATCATCGTCATCACTGAAAACATCAGGTGTAACGGCGTCTCCAACTCCGACAGCTCCACCCACAACGGTGGTGGTAGCGTCAACAGCGGTTTCCACAACCGTATAAGCGATACATCCACTTAGCATAATTGTTAAAAGTAAAACAAAAAGGTGTCGAATAGTTTTCATAGGGCATATTCCTCATGATGTACTAATATTCTAATTATCTCGCCACATTAGGCTAAAAAAAGTATCTATTTGTTAATATTAAGGTAGTTTTTGTATGCGCCAAATTTGTGTAAGTTAATTTTTAACCACTGTAAAATCCATTTGGACGAATTTGACTGCCTGAATTGGTACAGCGGAGGTAATATGGCTTCACGAAATAGGTGGCGACATAATACGTGATAAGGAAATAAAACCATGAATCAAACGAGAGATAAAGACACGCGTTACTTTGTTGAAATAAACCTTACCACGCTACAAGTGGTAAAAGTGGGTTTTATGCAAAAACAAGCGCTTAAAGAAACTCAACAAACCGATGTGCGACTGCACAAATTATTCGTCACTGAGGGGCAATACAATAAGATGGTCAATCGTTGTGGCAACGAGCTTGCGAGCGTGTTATTGCCGAATTGTTAAGTGCACTTTTTTGCAGTAAGTCCTTTTTCAACAATCGATGTAATAATTTTTGTAATCAGTACACTCTTAAGTAAGTAACAAGGGATCTTATTTGGGAGACAAGTTATGGCAAAAGTACTGCTATTATCAGGATTCGTATTTTTTGTAGGTTTATTTTTTTGGATAGCTGCACAAAAGAAACGCCTTACAGCTCATCGAGCACACTTAATTGACACTTATCAGTTTCCAGAATCTGTCAGCAAAAAAGTAAAACAAACCTATCCACACCTGAGCGATGAAGACGTACTGCACGTCTTGGAAGGTTTGCGCAACTACTTCCATCTTATCAATGACGCAGGTAAAAATACTATGGTGTCAATGCCGTCTCAGGCGGTAGATGTTGCCTGGCACGAATTCATACTCGATACCAAAGAATACGCCCTTTTCTGCGATACGGTATTTAAACGTTTTATACATCACACGCCAGCTGAAGCCATGCAATCACAAACGGTAGCACAAGACGCCATTAAACGCGTTTGGCGATTGGCATGTGCAAGAGAGAATATTTCGATAAGCAGTCCAATGAGTTTGCCAATTTTGTTTGCGATGGATGCAAAACTCGACATCAAAGACGGGTTCAACTATTCCCTGGACTGCAAACCTGAGTTAGACAAGCAAAAGTCCGATGGTAGCGTTGTTGTTATTCCCTACTGTGCTAGCCATATCGGCGGTGATGATGGTCATGCTAGTGCAGGGACTAGCGACTCTGACGGCTCTGGTGGAGCTGACGGCGGCAGCGGTTGTGGCGGTGGAGGTTGCGGCGGAGGCAGTTAGGAGCGCATTTATCTGCGAACTATTCTTGAGCCCGTCGATCTTTGCAAAATAATACCGCAAAGATCAACAGGCTCTAATAAAGTAGGCGTGTGGTCTATGCTAGTGAAATACTAAGACTATTCAGAAATTCAGAAGCACCACAAGGGAACGATGCATGAGCGATTACTCGTCTACTCAACACTACACTGCGCTGCAAAATATGTATTTAGCCGCGCCCATCAATCAATTTTATCCTCCCAAAGTAAAGATTACCGAAGGTGCTTGTGAAATTTCCATAGAAACTGGCGAGCAACATCAGCATTCTGCTGGTGGGGTTCATGGTTCTGTTTATTTCAAGTTACTTGATGATGCCGCCTTTTTCGCAGCCAATTCCTTTGAGCAAGAAGTATTTGTACTGACTACTTCGTTTACCACATATCTGACTCGCCCCATTGCTCAAGGGAGGATGTGCGCTGCGGGCAAAGTCGTGAATAAAAATCGCAGCCAATTTATTGCTGAATCGATTGTCTATGATGAGCAAAACAGAGAAATAGGTCGCGGCAACGGTATTTTTGTAAGAGGGAAATTCTTGTTAAAAGACGCCAAAGGATATGGCATCTAGTATTTTCGAAGGGAAGTATTTAGACCGTGGTTACCTAGCGGTCAATAGGGCGAAACCTATGTCTCACCCAATTAGCCTGTTTTTGGTAGTTAGTCATTTAGCAACTATTTTATCTTCTCAGCATCTATCGCATTTTGTACAGTTTTATAGAATGCCATGCGCTCGGCGCCCAAGGTATCGCCCATGGAAGCTCTTGGCCAGCTGCTATTTGACGCAATAACGAGATTGCGATTTGGGTCGATAAAAATTCCTTGACCAAAAATCCCTCGCGCCGCGAAACTGCCGTCATCATAGGTCCACCATTGATAACCATAACCTTTACCGGGCGAGTTAATATCAGCTTGCTTAGTGGTGGCAGAGGCTATCCATCCGTCAGGTAATACCGACACGCCGCCAATATTGCCACCTTCCAACATGAAAAGCCCCATGCGAGCATAATCGCGAATGGCTGCCTGTACACAACATCCACTGATTTCATGGCCTGTTGAACCCAATAACCAACTGGCGTCTTGCTGCATACCAAACGGTATCCAGACTTTTTCAGACAGGTATTGTGATAAGGTTTTACCGGTGGCTTCACTAACCAACACGCCAATTAAATTCGTCTCACCAGTGTTGTAAAGCCATTTGCTACCTGGCTCAGCCTGACGTTCCAGCAATCTCATGTAACTGACAGTGGAATCCATACCTTAATTGGCAACGTGTTGATTAAACAGTGCGACATCGCTGTTTGGGTCTTCGTAATCTTCGTTCCACTTTACCCCCGACGTCATCGTAAGTAGTTGCGCGACAGAGACATCGTCGTAGGCCGACCCTTTTAAATCGGTAATGTAATCCGACACCATGTCGTCAATGCTCTTGATATAGCCATCTTTAATAGCGATGCCAACCAGTGTTGAGGTAAAGGATTTTGCAACTGAAAAGCTAGTCCAGCGACCTGTATCAGTAAACTCTAACCCGTATTGCTCGAACCTTACTTGGCCATTGTGCAAAATAACAATGCCTGCGGAGCGCTGGTTTTGCATATATAAGTCAATGTCCATGTCGAGCTTAATAGACTTGCCAATCGGCAATTTCCGCACCTTATCGCCTGCTTCAATAAGATTCGACTTTGCTAAAAAGGTGACTCTGTCCATGGTGCGAAACGCCGCATCGCGTTGCTCAATTGACCAGAACAATACATTTGTATCGGTAGGTAACGCTTTTAACAATCGGCGCATATCATTGTCGAGACTGGAATAAACGACAACAGCAATACCAATAACAAAGGCAATAATTCCAATAATCCACTTAGGCATAAAGCATCCCACTATTTTGTTTTTGTATTTTGCAGTGACGAACATTAGACCAAATGCGCGGTAGATGCCAATCACATGGTTTTTATGGACTGTTAAAGAAGACTTCAAAAATCAAGGTTAAGTGCTAGCGTTGCTTGCGTAAATTTATTGTCGCTTGCTGGGTTAACTAGAACGCTCCATTCGCTCGACGCTAAATTGAATTGGGAATGGGATTGAGCCTTAGATTTTGTGTACCTACTTCACTGATTTTAAAATAAACTCAGTTCTAGCTAGAATTGTCTTAGTTAGCTGAATTTATCTGCGAGCTGCAGTATGTCGCTCGGCGTTGCCAACAGCCATCCTTTTTCAGTGAAAGTATTAAGTGCAGCTTCGTCGGGAAAGGTGTAGTAACTGCCCTCACTGGATTGCGGCGTCGTAGTTAGCAACACATTCGCTGATAATTCTCTGTCTGTCTTATTTACGATTTGTTCCACCGCATTAACCATTAGATTAACGCCTTCTTCATATAACCCCAGTACATGCCAAAGGTAAGATTGATTGTGATTCACCGACATCTCACTCATGCTGATAATGCCGCCAGTGTCTATACCGGCATCTTGAATGTAATGCAGGGTAGTGCCAATGTGGCTCTCATCATTGAGCAATGCCCAAAACGTCGCCATTACCCCTCTGTAGTCAGGTAGCTTACCTGAGTGCAGATTCAATACACCGTGTGTTGGGACAGAAATGACTTTGTCTTTTAAAATACCGCCGTAGCGAATTGACAGGATCACATCCGGCGCTATCTCATTTACTTTGGCAATAGCGGTTTCAGAATTAATGCCGTTTAGGGTTTCGTAACTGGCATCGTATTTGGCTGCTAATTGTTGAAAGTTCAGTAATGCGTTGCTGTCTTCAATGTTCTTTTTTTCTGTCGTTAGGCGTGGGAACAAAATGCGGTTAAACATGTCCTGTTCTAAAAACGTCAGCCACTTAAGCGCATCGGGTTTGTTATTGGCTTTAGCGCCAACCCGCGATGAACTGCGTATCGTTAGTTGGTGTTGCTGCAATTTAGGCAGCAACATGTTTAATGCGTAATTGCTGGCAATGTCCTCGTTGCAGAGGATAAGGATTTTCATAGATTGACGTTGCAATAACAGTTGATTAGCTGTCTAGCTTAGCAAAAAATCGCTCTGTTCTAGGCAAAAAATAGTTTTCATAATCAAGAGATATTACAACATGCTCAGACTTACCTACAATTTCATGTCTTGGCACAAAGCCAATAACGCGAGAGTCGGCGCTATTGTCTCGGTTATCACCCATTGCCAGGTAACTGTTTTCTGGAACAACGACCTGTGCAAAACTTGAAAGTTTTGTGGGGAAGTTAGCAACACGAACTTTGTGGGTTTGCCCTGGCAGAACTTCAGTTAGTTCTGAATAGCCCAATGGAAGCTCTTCCGATTGCGTTGTCGATTTATAATTCACTGGTTGTCCATTAACCCAGAGCTGGTTATTAAGCATGGACACTTTGTCGCCGGGTACTCCAATAACGCGTTTAACCAGGCGTTTATCGGACGCTTCAGAGTCAAAGATAATAATGTCACCACGTTTTGGGTCTGCAATTTTGTATAGCGAGATTAGTGTGAAAGGAACACGGATATCATAGGCCATTTTATCCACATATATTCGATCGCCTTCTACAATAGTGGGTTTCATTGAACCTGTAGGCACGTCATTCCAATCGGCCACCGCGCTTCTAAAAACAAACATAAGTAATAGAAACAATATAAACGACTTATTGTCACGCCAAAGCGATATTAACGTGTTCTGTTTGTTTTTGCGGTTGGAAGATACCATCAGACTTGTCCTTCATTGCGTTCTTGATTCATTCTGACAATAGTTTTGCAAAAAAATTGCACCATGGATGTTTTTCTATGTAACAGATTGTTTTTTTACCCGCATTTTTATTTCACACCGCTAATTTTAAGAATATTGCAATTTAATGACAAAAAGTGCGCTAATCATTTGAACAATTTGGAGTTGTGGACGATATAAAAAGTACCTCTGTTCAAAAGTGTGTGCTGTAGTGACCTACCGTTGGTTGGAATTAGTGGCGCTGTATTTATTGGTACCTTTGTTAGCGATCTATTGGTTAAGAGAAAACCAAGAATTCTTGATGCCTGCGCTGTTTGTGCTAGGGGTTATGTGCTTTTACCTGCTTTTGTCAGATAAAAAGTTTAAGCGCTTTCGTTTATGGCACACACAGGGGTTCAGTAAACATATCAAAAATACCTTACTGTTGTTTTTTCCCAGTGCGGTGGTGTTAGCGTTTTTGATTCACTGGCTTGCGCCTGATATTTGGTTTTCACTGCCATCTGAGCAATGGCAGTTTTGGCTCATTACATTAGCGATTTATCCCGTGGTGTTGGTTATTCCGCAAGAAGTCATTTTTCGCACGTTTTTCTTTCATCGATACAAAGGCATTATTCCCTCTAAACAAGCTCGCTGGGGCATCAGCACCTTGAGTTTTGCCTTTGCCCATTTAGTGTATGGCAACTGGATTGCGGTAGGAATGGCGGCGATTGGTGGCGGAATATTTGGGTATCGCTATATAACTACGCGCTCTACGCTGGTGGTGATTGTTGAGCATACACTCTGGGGTTCTTATTGCTTTACGGTTGGTGTTGGCGTGTTCTTTTTAACGCAAACTTCATAACAAGAAGTGTCAGAACAGCCCATTATAATAGGATGAAAATTCACGAAAACTGCATAAAACGTAATACTTTATGCAATTTGGTGTGCAACATTTCGTTGTCTTTTGGCAGTGGCCGTGATACTTATCACAAACAATTTTAATCACCTTTTGGTACACATGTCTGAATCTATTGCTTCTTCTTTGGCAGACGCGGGGATCTTGCTCGCTGTTGGAATGTCTGTCGTTTTTACTTTTTTGGTAATACTGATTTTTGTCATAGGTTTGATTGAGAAGTTTTGTCAGCGCTTTCCAGGAGAGGAAGCTGCGGCATCGGTGCCAGCTAGAAGGGCGCCAGCGAACAACGAACAAATATCCCCACAAGTCGTTGCTGCAATTTCCGCAGCGGTACACCAGCACAGAAACAGCAAATAGCTTTTTGCACCCAATATTGGAATAGGAGTTACCCATGTCTAAGCCTTTAGCCATAACTGAATTGGTTCTAAGAGACGCCCACCAATCATTACTCGCTACGCGTATGCGCATTGAGGATATGTTACCGATTGCAGAAAAGTTGGACAAAGTTGGTTATTGGTCAATGGAATCATGGGGCGGAGCGACCTTCGATTCTTGTATTCGTTATTTGGGTGAAGATCCATGGGAGCGCATTCGCAAGCTAAAAGCAGCGATGCCCAATACCAAACAGCAAATGCTTCTGCGCGGTCAAAACTTGTTGGGTTACCGACATTACGCTGATGATGTCGTAGAAAAATTTGTAGAACGTGCACATCACAATGGCGTCGATGTTTTTCGTATTTTTGATGCGATGAACGATACTCGCAATTTACAAACAGCAATTAAATCCGCTATTGCCGTGGGTGCACATGCACAAGGGACTATGTCCTACACCGTAAGCCCTGTGCACACTTTGCAGCTTTGGTTAGATATGGCCAAAGAGCTTGAAGACATGGGGGTGCACTCGATTTGTATTAAAGATATGGCAGGCCTTTTGAAGCCATATGAGTGTGAAGAGCTCATCACAAAATTAAAAGAAACCGTTGAAGTGCCCATTGCAATGCAGTGCCATGCCACTACTGGTTTGAGTACAGCAACGTATCAAAAAGCGATTGATGCAGGTATCGATATGCTTGATACCGCAGTGTCGTCAATGAGTATGACTTATGGTCACAGTGCGACTGAAACAATGGTCTCGATTGTCGAAGGTACCGAGCGAGACACTGGATTAGACTTAGGCTTATTAGAAGAAATTGCCGGTTATTTTCGCGAAGTGCGTAAGAAGTATGCGAAGTTTGAGGGAAGCCTAAAAGGCGTGGACTCAAGAATACTGATAGCGCAGGTGCCAGGCGGCATGTTGACCAACATGGAAAACCAACTAAAAGAGCAGGGCGCGGCGGATAGATTAGACGAAGTACTACAGGAAATTCCCAAAGTCCGTGAGGATCTGGGTTTTATTCCACTGGTTACACCCACTTCGCAAATTGTCGGTTCTCAGTCAGTGCTAAACGTACTTACAGGTGAGCGCTATAAATCGATTACTAAAGAAACTGCGGGTGTATTAAAGGGTGAATATGGTGCCACACCGGCACCTGTTAATGCTGAACTGCAAGCTCGTGTGCTTGATGGTGCAGAGGCGATTACTTGTCGACCGGCAGATGTGATTGAAGCTGAACTTAACTCTCTTGAAGCTGACCTTGTGGCTAAAGCGAGTGAAGATAATATTGAACTTGCGCAAGAGCAGATTGATGACGTACTTACCTATGCCTTGTTCCCACAAGTAGGTTTGAAATTCCTTAAAAATCGCAATAACCCAGATGCGTTTGAACCTGCACCAGGCAAAGAACCCGAACCGGCTGCTGCGCCAGCTGCAACTGTTCAAGCTACAGGTGCTGCCAGCTACAGTGTCCGCGTAGACGGTAAGGTGTATCAAGTTGAAGTGGCCGAGGGCGGTCAGTTAACTAATATCCAGGCCGCGCCCGCTGCAAGCGCGCCAGCACCAGCCGCTCCTGCGGCGACCCAAGATTTAAACGCGCCGCTAGCAGGCAATATAGTTAAGGTTTTAGTCAATCCTGGTGACCAAATCAATGAAGGCGATGTGGTTATTTTGATGGAAGCGATGAAAATGGAAACCGAAGTTCGCGCAGCATCAAGTGCCAGTGTGGCATCTGTTTTGGTTAAAGAAGGGGATGCTGTACAAGCAGGCCAACCTCTTCTGAGCTTAGGATAATATTCGCATGGAAAAGTTAGAAATCCTCTGGCAAACCACTGCGCTGGCAAATTTTGAGCTTGGGCAGCTGGCAATGATGGCAGTGGGGCTGGGTTTATTGTACCTGGCTATTGTCAAAAAGTTTGAGCCATTGCTACTCGTGCCAATTGGCTTCGGTGCCTTACTTACTAATATACCGTTGGGTGGCTTTACTGAGCCCGGTGGCATGCTTTATTACGTCTACACCGTAGGTATTGAGTCGACGGTGTTCCCACTGCTTATCTTTATGGGAGTGGGTGCATTAACCGACTTTGGCGCACTGATTGCCAACCCAAGAATGTTATTACTTGGTGCGGCCGCGCAGTTTGGAATCTTCGCGACATTATTTGGCGCAATATTGCTGAACTTGGTACCTGGTGTTGAGTTTTCTATGCAAGAGGCTGCGGCAATCGCAATTATTGGCGGCGCAGATGGGCCGACGGCGATATTCTTGGCCTCTAAACTCGCCGATCACTTGCTAGGCGCCATCGCGGTAGCCGCATACTCGTATATGGCACTGGTACCCATTATTCAACCTCCTATTATGAAAGCCCTTACTACACCGGAAGAGCGAAAGATTGAAATGCAGCAATTGCGAACGGTCAGTAAGCGCGAAAAAATACTGTTTCCTTTGGCAGTAATGGCGCTAACTACTATGTTCTTACCGACAGCAACACCACTAGTAGGAATGTTCTGTTTGGGTAACCTTATGCGCGAGTCGGGAGTTGTAGACCGTTTAAGCAAAACGGCGCAAAACGAGCTTATCAATATCACCACTATCTTCTTGGGACTGGCTGTAGGCTCTAAATTGTCTGCAGATGGATTCTTAACCGGTGAAACCCTCGCCATTTTAGGTCTAGGTGCTGTGGCGTTTTCTATCGGCACAGCAGCTGGTGTATTAATGGCAAAACTCATGAGCAAGTTAAGTGGCGGTAAGATTAACCCGCTTATCGGAGCCGCAGGTGTCTCTGCTGTGCCGATGGCTGCGCGTGTAGTGAACAAAGTTGGCTTAGAGGCAAATCCGCACAACTTCTTGTTAATGCATGCAATGGGACCAAATGTAGCTGGTGTATTGGGTTCAGCAGTAGCTGCAGGTATTTTGCTTGCTTTAGTCGGATAACCAGTGAATTCATTGAAAAGGGCTGCCGAGAGCAGCCCTTTTGTTATCTTACACTTCGCCGTCTTCTTTGACTTCAGTTATCACTTTTTGCACTAATTTCACTCTACCACTTTTCACCAAAGCATCCCGCAACACGTACTCAATTTGCGCGTTGAGGCTTCGTAGCTCATCGTCAGACCAGCGCTGCATCGCTGCGAGAACATCTTCGTTGATACGCAGTGGATATGCTTTTTTGGGCATGGTTAGTAGATGCTCCCGGTGTTAACCACGGGTTGAGTTGCTTTGTCACCGCATAATACTACCAACAGATTGCTTACCATAGTGGCTTTGCGCTCTTCATCAAGTTCAATGACGTCTTTTTCCTGAAGTCTTTCAAGTGCCATTTCAACCATACCCACAGCGCCTTCAACAATTTTTGCTCGGGCTGAAATGATGGCGGCTGCTTGTTGTCTTTGCAGCATGGCACTAGCAATTTCTTGTGCGTAGGCCAAGTGACTTATTCTCGCTTCAAGCACAGTTACACCGGTTTTACCCAGTCGTTCTTGTATCTCGGATTTGAGTTGCTCAGCAATCTCTACTGGGTGGCTGCGCAGGGCAATATCGCCCTCGTTTTGGGGATCGTAAGGATAGCTGCTGGCTAAGTTTCTAAGAGCTGCTTCACTTTGAATGTTAACGTAACTTTCGTAGTCATCTACTTCAAACACTGCTTCGGCGGTGTCAGTTACCGCCCATACGGCTATGGTGGCAATTTCAATGGGGTTGCCTAGGTTGTCGTTGACTTTAATTTTGGCACTTTCGAAGTTGCGAATACGCAGTGAGATGGTCTTGCGAATAAACAGTGGAATCGTCCAGCGTAAACCGGTGCGTCGCTCTGTACCGACATAACTGCCAAATAGGGTCATCACTTTGCCCTGATTTGGTTGCACCATAAAAAAACCTGGTAAACAAAGCAGGGCGAGGATCAATAACGCCACCTTGATAAAGAAAGTCACGCCATTAGACGGCTCAATATTGATAAGTAATAAGGGAGTGAGGATGACAAAAAATAAAAAGGCAACATAGCCATTTACCGAAAACCCTTGTTTTTCAGCTATCGAAGGTGAGTTAGTCATAATGATCTCCTATTGAGAATTGTTGTGGCCACAGAGATTGGCAGCATTTGCTAAGGTCTGTCGCCATTTTTTATTTATCCTATCCCGTTAGTTGCTTACTAACTGAGCATACTCAGTTAAGAAGCCGTTCACCCATGCATTACATGCTTTTTTGATTGTGAGATATGTCTGGAAAAGAATTGATATGATATCAAAGTGATATCAATTTATAGTTTGGTATTAATTTTGTCAATTGAATATGGCTGATGAGTGAGACCGCGATCGTTACAAAACGTAAAAAAAACGAATACGTTCAAATAAATAGTTGAGCAAGGGAAGTAAAGGCTTCACTAATTTCAGAGATGAACCCTAAAAAAATAGGCTGGAAGAGATGTTGTTACTTTTAAGACGCGCTGCTGTTAATTGGTCAGTAACAATAGCACCACGTACATCATAATAAGGCCGCCACTAATCATTAAAATGTGTAAAAAGCCTTTTTTACCTTGTTCAAGGGTGTAGCCGTTTTTCTTCAAATGGACTATCCAAATGATCGACAAAATGATGGGGACTAAAAACAGTAGTCTTAACAATGTATGGGTAATCCTAAGTAAGTAAAATCAAAGAGTTACAGAAATTGTCACCGAGTTGACTTGGTTTTGCAATCTAACTGTAATCACCGCCCAGTTTAATACGCCCAATAAGCTAATTTGGGTCTGTTACTCATGTCAACTTCTGGTTTACAAAAATCGTCTTTGCAATATGCCAAGTCAATTCAGCATAGCCTTGAATTGATGTCGCGTAAATCTATTACACCTCAAGATGCAGGTTGCCAAGATTGGCTCATCAGCAAACTATCAGCGCTAGGTTTTGAATGTCATCAATTTGAAGTAGAGGGTGTAAAAAACCTGATTGCATCAATAGGCGAGGGCGACCGCACCGTGGCTTTTGCTGGCCATACTGATGTTGTGCCCCCAGGGCCTCTTGATAAATGGCGAGTTGACCCCTTTAATCCAGAACTAATCGGCGATGAGTTGATTGGCCGTGGTGCGGCTGACATGAAAACAGGCGTTGCTGCCATGCTCGCGGCTGCGCAGCGGGTGCTAACACCAGGTACCAAGCTAAACAATCGCTTTTTGTGGTTAATTACCAGTGATGAAGAGGGCGAAGCGGAATTCGGAAGTAAGGAAATTAAAAAGTATCTTGATGCATGTGGAATTAAGCTAGATCACTGCATTATTGGAGAGCCGACTGCTAAATCGGCAACCGGTGATACCATTAAGGTTGGCCGCCGCGGAGCGATATCAGGTCGTATACATGTAAGTGGTAAACAAGGTCATGTGGCCTATCCACAATACGCCGATAATGCCATTCACAAAATGGCAAAGGTCATTGAGGCAATGAGTTCCATTGAATGGGATACAGGCAGCGTCGATTTTCCCGGTACCAGTTTGCAAATTACCCATATTGACTCAGGAGCCTTCACTGACAACATTGTGCCCGCTAGTTGCAAGATATGTTTCAATATCCGATACAGCCACAAGTACGATATGGTCGCTTTGGAACATCTTATTAAGGAGAAGGTGTCTGAAGTTACTCAGGAGTTTGAATTACAATGGGAAAGACCCTGTGCTCCCTATTTTACTCAGCATAAACACCAAAGTAGTCTTATTGCGTCTATAGAGCGCGCCATATTCAGTAATACTGGGCGCTATCCGGTGCTTTCTACCGCAGGTGGCACGTCGGATGGCCGATTCTTTTCCGATGACCATACTCAAGTAGTTGAGATTGGCGTACCCAATAAAACAATTCACCAAGTCAATGAGCGAATACATTTATCTGATTTGGCAACATTGGAAGATATCTACACTGACTTACTCAGCGAACTACTTATGTAGCGTTTTTACCGCTACTTGTTGTTGGCTAATGACTCCCTGATCTTTCCCCAGATTGGACTACACTCTTTAAATGTTTAAAGAAGGTTCGTCTGGGGGGATGCCCATGAACAATCGCGCAGCCGGTTTATTTTTGAGCACGGTATTGTTTTGCTCTGGGTTTGTAGTGAAGGCCGAAGAAACCATGACACAAGAGTATATGGAGGGCTTTGTTGCTGCAGTGACAGATGTTGAGAGTTACCAACCTGGATATCTACAGTTTTTATACAAAAGCGTAAGGATGGCGTTAATCTCGGATGCTGAACACGACCGCATGCGTATTGTTGCCCCTATCATCTCCGTTGAAGACGTTACGCCCGAACAACTACATATTTCTCTAGAATCTAATTATCAACAAGCACTCGATGCACGTTATGCCAGTAGTAATGGATTGTTGTTCTCTGCCTACATTCATCCCATTTCACCACTGACAGAAGACCAGTTAATGTCAGCAATAAGACAGGTAGCCTCGTTGGCGATTACCTTTGGTGAGGATTACACCAGTGGTGAACTAGAGTTTTCGCCCGTAGCCGAAGACGAGAAAGAACAACAGAAACCCCCTGCTAAAACAAAGAAACCCAAGCTCGATTTGACCATGTAAATTATGCTCTAGTTAACCTGTTCCTAATTGGATGACTTTGGCACTTTGGTGTTGAGATACCTGTGCTGCCGCAAGCGGCTCTGATTTAGGTGCTTGTACAGGCACTTCTTCGACAATCTTATTGGGCATGTATCTAGCGCGTTTTTTCGCTTTAAGTTTTTCCAAATCAACCAAAATCAGGCCATCAATACAGTCATTAAAATCTGGGTCGACGCCAAATCCTAGAAACTGCACACCACCCGGTTCACATAGTTCAGTGTACTGTTTATAAAGGGTGGGGATTGAAGCGCCCATATTGGCGAGTAAATGTTTTAAGGTCGAAAAATCTTCTTTGTAGTCATTACCACTAAAACTATTGCGTAAATCTTTAGGCAATGTGTAAGGATAATTTGAACGAGCGATGTCTTCCTGACTGCCAAAGTACAATTGGTAGAATTCTACTAATAAGTCTTTTGCCGCCTTGGGAAAGCTATTGCTCAGGCTAACAGGACCAAACAGGTATCGGTACTGAGGGTATTTACTCAAAAACGCACCAATGCCATACCAAAGATAGTCTAAACTGCGTTTACCCCAGTATTTGGGTTGCACAAAACTACGGCCAAGTTCTAAACCTGAGTCGAAATAAGGCTTCATTTGTGGGTTGTATTGAAACAAACTCGCGGAATATAGCCCGTCTAATCCCTTTTGACTGTGCAGTTGTTTAGCGTCGCCCAGACGATAAGCCCCAACGATTTCCATGTCATTTTGATCCCACAAGATGAGGTGAAAATAGTCATTGTCGTAATGATCGGTGTCGCGGCGTTTATTGCTACCTTCACCCACGGCGCGAAATGCGATTTCTCTTAAGCGTCCAATCTCGCGAAGTATGGGAGAACTGCCCGAAAAACGATATAAATAGATGTCTTTGCCGTCGTTGGTTGCACCAAGTAGCTCGCATTCCTTTCTAATGCTCTTGGCAAGTACTTGACGATCTTCAGGAGGTGCAATTGACCTTTGGGTTTCGAATAGTTCTGATTTATCGATAGCTATTCTGTACAAGTGCTTTTTGAATATTTTGGTTAATAGCTTGTCTGCCAATTTACTCTCGCCGTATGACTCATAAGGAATAAGTCTTCCTATACGCATAGGGAGATGCTTGTTCTTTTGTTTGAACATCTCTCTAACCAAAAGTCCAGTGGCTAGATTTTTATTGAGCGCGGACACGCCGTAGAACAAAGAGGTACAGCGACCATTGACGTATACCGGCACAACCGGGGCTTTAGCAATTTTTGCCATTTTGACAAAGCCGCTACTCCAGCGAGTATCTCTAATTCCTTGAGGACGTAAGCGCGACACTTCACCTGCAGGGAATATGACAATACATCCGTTGTCTTCTAGGTGATTCTGTATCTTTGCAATGTCACCCTTCGCCGTTGATCCCGTCATAACATTTACCGGCAGAAACAAGCTTCTAAGCGGTTTAACCGCCATGAGCATTTCGTTGACGACGGCTTTTACATCCGGGCGAATTTCACTGACCATTTTAATCAGCGCCAGTCCGTCCAAAGAACCAATAGGATGGTTTGCGATAATGACAACCGGACCTTCACGTGGAATGCGTTCTTTTTCTGAATCACGCACAGAGTAGGTGAAATTAAAAAACTCTAGTGCTTGCTCGATAAACTCAATGCCGTCTAAATGCGGGCAACTTTTGCCAAACTCTGCGATTTCTTTTTCATAGAGTAAATGGCGAAGTGTGAACGACAGAAACTTAAACAACAGTGGTTTCTCAACTAACTTGGGATAATGTTTTGTGAGAACCTCATTTACCGAAAACATGAAATAACCTCGAAAATATTAACCGCGCCATACTAAGGAATAATTATGACGGTAGTGTAAAACATTCTTTTCTGAATTGTTACAAGCTGTATGGGCAAGCTGGTACTGTAGGTACCAGCTTGTAATTTGGATCTAGGCGGCTTCTTGTGCGCCGCTTGTTACTTTGTGCAGTGTGTGCACTTTGGCTTGGGTACTAATGTGTGTCCAGTAAATTAACTGGATGTTGCCCTTAGCATCTTCTGTGAGAGCAGAACAGTTTTCGATCCAGTCACCGTCGTTGCAGTAAGTAACGCCGTCAACGTCGACAACTTCAGGGTGGTGAATATGACCACAAACAACGCCATCAAGTCCCATTTCGCGCGCTTTATCCGTGCAGGCTTCACGATAGCGTTGTATTGCCATATTGGCACCAGATATACGTGATTTCAGATAGCCTGCAAGTGACCAGTAGGGCTTGCCAAACCAGGCTCTGAAACGGTTATACCATCGATTTAAGAACAGCAGTAATTCGTAACCCTTGTCACCAATCCACGCAGTTAAACGGCCAAAGCAAACTTGCCCATCAAACACGTCTCCGTGCAGTAAAAGTAGTTTTTTTCCGTCGGCGGTTGTGTGTATGTACTCACGGTGAATTTCGACGTCACCAAACTCCATACCGTCGTACTTCTGTGCGGGTTCATCGTGGTTACCGGGTAAGTAAATGACTTTGGTATTGCCATGCGATAACTCGAGAATAAAGTGGAATAAATCATTGTGCGCTTTTGGCCACATAAACTGTTTTGACAGTGCCCACATATCTACAATGTCACCGACCAAATACAATGTCTCAATTTGGCTATTTTGGAGAAAGTCTAAAAGATACTCGGCCTTGCAGTCACGAGAACCTAAGTGAATGTCAGAAATCCATACGGTGCGAAAATGTTGCTTGATGCTCATGATATGTGTTCCTAGCTGGTTTTTGTAATAATAATTTTCAGCTGTGACAGAACGGTTAATCTTGGATTAAAGAGAGGTTACAAAATAGCCTTTTTGTGACAATTATATGTATTAAGACTATGTTTTTAATAGGTTTTAATAGAGTGGGTATCTCTCATTATGCGTATATTTTATGAGAGCAATGTGACTATTTAGTGACCAGAGTGTGACCGAGTGATGACGCCTCTACAACGGTTCAATGGCACACTCCTTTGGGCTGGTTAATTATTCGAAAAAAGACAACAAATAACCGGTAAAACCCTTATTTTCAATGACGCGATACTTCAAGCAATTGCTAGTATCTGTTACTGAGTGGCAGACATGTAAGTGGTTAGTGTCTTTGTCTAGTCTAACAAATGACGCCTTGGCATCAAATAATACTCCAGAGCCGCCTAAGCCGTCCCAGTACGTACTTTCTGACACCATATTAGCGTATTCGTATTTAATCCTTTGTGGCTTTGGAATAAACAAAATAAGTGCGACTAATACGAGCGCAGCAATGACCTTTAGATTTTTGGGTTCGGTCAAGTTTTGCAAATTCATGGTTGTTACATCCTTTATACAATCACAGGGTTACTTTACTTGTTTGGGGGCAGGTCGTGGATCGACAGCTCCGTTTGCCATCATATACGTAAATAAAGCATAGGCGGTTTGATTCTGTTTCAACGCCTCAGGATCTATTTTATCCAATGTATCATCTGGTGTGTGATGGTAATCAAAATAGTGGGTACCGTCTTGACGCAAGGACACTACCGGCACGCCCAGCGCAGGCATCATTGAAATATCGGGACCACCAGTTGCATTGTTGTTACCTTTTTCAATACCCAAAGGTGCAAGCACGTCGATTAGCTTGTCAACAAAAGGCAATGCCTTTTCGTCAAATCGGGTATCTAGGCGATATATTGCGCCGGCGCCAAAATCCGATTCTGCGGCGACGATAATATTCTTCAAATCGTCGGCGTTTTCTTTCACGTACTGTCGCGCGCCAATTAGACCAAATTCTTCATTGGCGTACAGCACTACCCGAATGGTTCGCTCGCTAGCACCTAAAGTATCTTTTATAAGTTTTGCTGCGGCCGTTACTATGCCAACCCCAGCACCATCGTCGAGAGCACCAGTGCCCTCATCCCATGAGTCAAGGTGAGCGGCAATTAATACCACTTGCTCAGGGTATTTAGTGCCAGTGATTTCACCAATAACATTATATGAGGTTTGCCAGCCATGTTCTTTGGCTTGCATATTAACCTGCATGGTCACCGGCTTTCCTGCGGCAAATATCGATTCTAGTGTATCGGCATCAGCATTTGATAAAGCACCCGCGGGGATTTTCTCCACAGTTGGGCTGTAGCGCATAGCGCCAGTGTGGGCGAATCGACTGTTTGCCGTACCTACTGAGCGGATGATGACGGCAAGGGCACCCAGTTTTGAGGCTTCAATCGCGCCCCTTGAGCGCCCAATGACTACCGGGCCATAGCCTTTACCCGCTTTGTGTCGCTGCATTTTCTTGTTGATAAAAACAATCTTGCCTTCTACTTGTTCGCGCGTGGCTTCTTGCAACGACTCTAAAGAGTCAAACATGATGACTTCTTCAGTGTATCCTTCCGGTGGAGTCGCGATAGAGCCGCCTAAGGCGGTTATTACCATCTTTTGCTCATAAGGAGAGATTACTGTTGCTTGTGCCAAGCCTCGAGACCAGTTTCTAACGCGCACTGGCTGTTTGTAGACCTTGTCAAAACCCAGGCTTTGTAACTTTGTTTCAGCCCAGGCCACGGCGAGCTTATCGCCTTTGCTACCGGCAATACGGGGGCCGACCTCGACGGTTAGTGACTTGACTATGTCGTACGCTAATCCGCTTTCATTCGAAGCAGATGTTAGTTTGTCGATATCTTCTGGGGCAATTTCTGCCGATACCGGAGATTGTGCGATTGCACATAACAGCGCGAAAAGTAAAAACGGTCTCTTTAACATATGCCAGTACTATCCCTTTAAAACTGAAACAGGAGGGCGTTTATACTAGCGTATTTAAAAACGAATGTCGTGATGTTGAAAAGTGAAAAAGTGAAATGTTTTTGTTCGTTGAAAAACAAAAAAGGCGTCCAAATGGACGCCTTTTCGCGAAACCTGAGCGCTTACGCTAAAGCTTTGATCTGTGCAGCAAAACTGCTCTTATGACGAGCTGCTTTGTTTTTGTGGATCAAACCTTTAGTCGCCATACGATCTAGGATAGGAACAGCAGTTGCAAATGCTTGCTCTGCAGCGCCCTTGTCACCAGATTCGATAGCAGTACGTACTTTTTTCATGTAAGTACGCATCATTGAACGGCGGCTAGCATTGTGCTGACGACGTTTTTCTGCTGTTATCGCGCGTTTCTTTGCAGACTTGATGTTAGCCAAGGTGAAACTCCCAATACGATTCAACTGTAAATTCGAGGGTGCGGATTTTGCCTACAATAAGGTTAAATGTCAAAGACTTTTGAAGAAATATTGTCATACAGACGTAATTTTCCAGTTATCGGTGATTTTGCCAACCCCTTTGCGACATTTCGATTGCTATCTGGTCTTAGGCGACATTGTGTTTAAGGTGCTGGCACAGCATATTGGAGTTTAATAAAAACGGAATAAAGACCGAAATAGTGACATTAAGCAGACTTACGTAAACAAGAAAACTGGCTCACAAAATTTTTTGGTATTTTTTTTTAATACCTTGTCAACCGAATTGCCAAAGCCTCGTTTTAATGGGTGTAGAAGGTAGTGTGTGAGATATGTCTGCCATCACGATAATGATTGAATTGGATAAATTGGTAATTTTTATCTGGGGTTGAAGCTTTTAACTGTTAGTATCGGGACACTTTTATTTAATAACCCATGGCAGCAAACGCGATACAAATGGAATCGACAGAACTCAACGATGTAGAGTTTGCCAGCATTGACGACTTTTTAATAAGCGTAGAGAAAAAAGGCTATAGGATAGCGCTGTTAGGAGTGGGACAGCACGCTGATGCGATCGATATTTTGCAAGATGCTATGTTGAAATTAGTAACCAATTACAGTGAAAAGCCTGCCAATGAGTGGAAACCTTTATTTTATCGTATCTTGCACAACCGAGTTACTGATTGGCAACGACAACAGAAATTGAAAAATATGTTCTTCTTCTGGCGTCAGGACAGTGAAGATGAAGCGGACATCTTCGACAATATATCCGACGAAAAAACATTGGATCCCATACAGGCAATTGGTAAGTCGGCTCTGCAAAAGGATGTTGTTGCCGAATTAGAAAAATTACCGTTAAAACAACAACAGTGTTTTTTGTTGAGAACATGGGAAGGTATGTCGGTTAAAGAAACCGCAGTCGTTATGCAGTGTTCGGAGGGGAGCGTAAAAACGCATTTTTTCCGAGCTGTACAGAAGTTGAAATCTGTACTTGGAGAGTCACATGACATCAAAATTTGATTCAGAGCGAGTGCAACAGCAGGTTACGCGAGTGTTGGATGAGGCCAATGATAGTTTGTCTCAACAACAGTTGAGCGATATTAGCCAGGCGCGTATGAATGCGTTGAGGCTTGCACGCGCAGCCAAATCAACGGACGCTCAAGGGGCAAACCTAAGCTGGTTGAAAAGACATTATCAGCTTGCAACGCCTGTTGCGGTTGCGGTCTTGTTGGCAGTACTAGTAAGCTATAACCAAATCAACACAGTTCCAGCTATTCCTGCGGAAATGATGCTGGGCGAGGTGCCAACCGAAGAGTTGGCCTTATTAGAGGATTTGGAATTTGCGAGTTGGCTGGCTGAACAAGAACAGGTGGGCGTATTATAGTATGGTGCTGATGATGGCCACTTCTCCTGTTGTTGCAGACAAGCAAAAGACCTCGGAGCTGCCTAGCTTGGCGTTTTTAGAGTTTTTGGCGGATATGGAAATGGTAGAAGGCGAATGGGTTGCACCTACAGACCTACTTAACGCACAAAACAATCCTTGTGCAAAAGTTGACTCTGCAAACGTTGACGTCGTCAGTGATAGCCCTAAGAAGACTCTGCAAGAAGGTGAAGTTGGTGAACAATCTGCCGGCCAGACCTTAAATGACAATCAAGGTATCGAACGAGTGATACAACAAACATGTCAATCACAAACGACAAAAGAGGAGGAAAAATAATGCGTTACGTTATCTGTTTATTATTTTTCTGCTGCTTTAATACCGTTGCGGTTGAATGGTCTACGTTGTCTCCGGAGCAGAAAAAAGTGCTCAAGCAAGTAGAAGGGAATTGGAACTCTTTTAGTAATGAACGGCGCAATAAATTGGCGTTGGGCGCACAGCGCTGGATTGATATGGACGACAAGAACCGTCAACAGGTACTAGGGAAGTTCGAACGTTGGCAGCAGTTGTCTCCGACGCAGAAACAAAATCTTCGTTCGCAGTATCAAAAGTTTAAGAATTTAAGCAGTTCGGAAAAACAACAAATTCGCGGAGCTTACGACAATTTCAAAAAAATGCCTGCCGAACAACGCAATAAGTTGCGTGAGAAGTTCAAGCAAAACCAAAAGAAGATGAAACAAAAACAGTCAAAAAACCAAAAAAACACCGTCCAAAGCGCAAACCTGACTAGAGCCTCCTGCTCTTTGTTATTGCTTTTTGACTTAGCCCACTAGGCCTACAAAGCAATGCCGCGATCAGAAAGTGCTCAGATTGAACAAAGTTTATACCGCAAAGGTTAACAGGTTCTAATTAGCTTCCGTCCAATTGAGAGTAACGAACTGGCGTTTTTAAGCCTGTGTCGTTACTCTTAACCATCAGTATTATTTTGTTTACCACAGATTCTATGCGCACTATTGATTTACAAAATTGGCCTAGGAAATCTCACTTTGACATGTTCAAAGATTACGAGTCACCGCATTACAACATGTGCGCAGATGTCGATATCAGTCAGCTTTATGCTGTGTGCAAAAAACACAGTGTTTCGAGCTACACAGCGATTGTTTATCTTATTATTCGAGCAGTTAATAAGGTGACCCCATTTAGGTTGCGTATTCGTGAAGATGAGGTGGTTGAACACGACAGGATCCACCCCTCGTTTACGGTACTAAGAAATGACAATACCTTCGGTTACTGCACTCAGGACTACCACTTGGACTTTGACGCATTTTTGAGTGAACACACAAAGCGGGTGGAAGAAGTAATGGCGGAGCAAACACTGGAAAGTGGACCTAGAGATGATTTGATTTACATGTCTTGTATCCCCTGGGTTAAGTTTACCAGCATCAGTCACGCCATGAGGCTAATGCCAACCGATTGCATCCCAAGATTCTCATGGGGTAAATACAGTAAAAAAGATGGCCGGGTTGAAATGCCATTATCGGTGCAGGTGCACCATGCTCTGGTAGACGGTTATGACGTAGGTCGTTTCTATCACTGTTTACAAAGTTCTTTTGATGACTTTGAAAGCATTCTATAGCGAGGCGAATAGTCGTTTAGCGCGATTCTCATTAGCCATTGAGAACTGTAGGTCGAGTATGGCAAAAATACCTATCCTAATCTACGCTCTAATTATCTGCTAATCATTCACTTAAACGTGAAATTCACCGTGAAACGCGCTGGTCAGCCATATTTGCTTAGGGTTCTATTAAACTTACTTTTTGCAGTGCCTAAGCGCTGCTATTGCTTCGTATTTTGCCTATTGTTTTGTTCGAGCCAAGTGCACGCTGAACAATGCCAGCCGGTTGATTTAGCCCTGAGTAATGAAGCAAAGCAATCAATCAACATTGATATGACACCTCATATGCAATTTCGGTTTGAGCAAACAAATGCTGGCATGGAGCAAGTGCATGCATCTAAGCTGGGGTGGTCGTCAATGGCTGACGTCGGCTCTAGTTTTGGCTATAGAGACAATGCATTGTGGCTGAAATCCTGTATTCGCTCAGCACAGTCGCAAACTCTGTATTTATTGTTCGATTACGCTATTTTAGATTTTATTGATGTTTACGTTATTGTTGAAGGTGACAAAAAACATTTTCTAACCGGAGATAGAATTCCCTTAAACGATAGGCTTTTGGAGCACCGTAAATTAGTCGTTCCTATTGAACTTGAGGCAACACAAGCAACCCGTTTATTGATTCGCGTTTATGGCGACTCCAGCTATACCGTTCCTATCAAGTTGCAAGACCATGTTACTTTTCACCGCTTAGATGCCGACCAAAATCTGTTTTTGTCTGGGTTATTTGGTGCTGGATTTGTCATGATCCTGCTAAATATTTTCTTGGGTTTAACACTGCGCCAACGTGTGTATTTTTATTATGTGGTCTTCACCCTGTCTTTCACCATGTTTAACTTTGCTTTGCAGGGCTATAGTCGCTATTACCTTTGGCAAGACTCTCCACAGTTAAATGACATGCTGGTGCTGTTTTGGGGTCAATTGGGTGGTATCGCGTACGCCTGTTTCGTGATGACCGTATTGTCGTTGAAGAAGCGAATGACTCGCCATTACGATATTTGCAAGACGTATGTGATTGTAATGTCGACCATAATGCTAGCAACTGTGTTTGGATTTCACGATCAGCTACAAATCACAACTCATGCACTTAATGCTTCGTTTGCACTGTATTCGATGTATCTGACGTTTCTCGCGTGGCGACAGGGCAGTGCAGCGGCAAAGTACATCTTCCTAGGCTGGGTATTTTTGATGACATCAGTGGTCATTAAAGCGCTCGTTGCCGCAGGGATATTGCCCTACAACACGATTTTGTTTCACAGTTTTGATTTGGGCATGACGCTTAATTTCGTATTGCTAGCATTCGCCATGGGCTACCAGATTGTGGACGCGCGCAACCGAGAGCAATTGGCCAGAGAAGACGCGGAACAAGCGAGAAATCAAGCCATAGTGAGTATGGAACAATATCGGGCTTTGTTTGAACATGCACCTATCCCCATGTTCAAAGTGAATGCCAATGATGAGTTTGTGCAGGCCAATCGAGCATTTGTTGATTTGTTTGGTTTTGATTCCGAGCAAAGCTTGTTAGCCGCCTGTACTCAAAGCAAGAATATGTACAAATATCAGCGGGACTACCTGTCAATTGTCAGTGAATTGCGCAAAGACAAGATCGTTGATAAAGAAGTACTAGTGCAAGACCAATCTGAGCAAACACTTTGGATCAGGATATCGGTACGGCGTTTAACGGCGGAATCCGAGCTTATTTTTGAAGGCGCCTGTATCGATATCACAGCGCAAAAAATGCAACATCATGCTGAGCAGGAACAACATCAACGAGAAGTGAAACAATTAGAAGCGTTGGTGTCTGGTGTTGCACACTATCTCAATACACCACTTGGTTCGGCAACGACAGCCGAATCACTGATAAGCGGCAAAGCGGAAGAGCTAGATGTTGAACTTGCACGGCAACGGTTAACAGCATCGCGACTGAAATCTTTTCTCTCACTGGTACAAAATAGTGCAGGGGTGATCAAGAGTAGCTTGCAAAAATCCATCCAAGTAGTGAATCGTTTTCGAGAGTTAAAACAGGATGAAGGTAAACTACATATTACGCAAACCAATGCCAAAGAAATAGAAAATAGCTTGCGCGCGAGCCTGGGTAAGCAGGTTCGCGATAATGTACAAATCAATACGTTGGTGGATTCGTTGGACGAGTTTTCACTGCCGCTTAGACCCCTGTTGAAAGTGCTCGGTAAGCTCACCAGTAACGCTTACAAGCATGGCCAAGCCGATGAGGTTACCCTTGTTTTTCAACAAGATGAACAAGGCACGCTAATCCATTTTAGTGACAATGGTTCAGGACTCGATGATGACGTTAACGCAAAGGACTTGTTCGCGCCGTTTTTTGCCAAGTCGCTCAGCTTACAAGAGGTAAGCGGACTGGATTTGTTTGTGGTGAAATCAACGATTCAGAATCACTTGGGCGGTCGAGTGATGTTGCGCGAGGAAGCACTACCTGCTTTGCATTTTGAGATTTGGCTTCCTTCTTTTACGTCCCCTGAACAATAAAAGTCTTAGTTATCTTGCACTGCGTATTGCTTGAGTACGTCTAGTTGCACGTACTGCAATACCGAACTATGAGTGCCGTCTAGATAAACGGGTGGGGCGCAACCTGCTTTTAATGCTTCGAGCCAACGTGGCAAGCATAAACACCAACGATTACCGGGCTTTAACCCCGGAAACTCAAATTCTGGTCGCGGAGTAGATAAATCATTGCCTCTTGATTGGGAAAACTGCAAGAAAGTGGCATCTACCTGGCTGCAGATAGTGTGCATTCCCATATCTTCTGCGCATGAATTGCAGCATCCATCACGGAAAAAACCGGTCATTGGCTTATTGCTACAACTTACTAAAGGTTCGCCGAGTACATTTTTAGCGAGATTGGGTTCTTTTGCTTCCACCATATACCTCTTTTTTTATATTGATGCGTCTTTCTTTCTAATAAACCAATCGTACACTGTTCTACGTAAGAAGCAGCAAATTGGTTGCAGTCATTGTACGCAACACGGCATAGTAGTGGTTAGCGCTTTATTGAGCGGCGAAAATTGACGTTAACGCCTAACGATGTAAGTGCGCACCTAACCACCTAATGAAAATCAACAATAAAAAAGGAATCACCATGCGTTTTTTGAAACACCGCTTGGCTTTTATGCTCTCGGTTATATTGTATTGCCTGAGCTATCAAGTTAACGCTGAGAACTCCACTACTCCTGAACCCGCGGTTTCAATAACGGAGCACGAGGGGCGTTTTAACGGCGTTAAAGTAAAGTATCTGGCAACTGCGGGAGAAACTGAACTTAAGAACGACAAGGGTGAGGTAACTGCTCATGTGTTCTCCATCAGTTATGTAAAAAAAGACATTAAGGACACTTCCAAACGACCGGTCGTGTTCATCTATAACGGTGGTCCAGGTTCCTCATCAGTTTGGCTGCACATGGGTGTGTTTGGACCAAAGAAAATAGTCATTCCGAGTGATGCTATTGATGATGGTGCCCCGCCGTTTAGCATTCAGGATAACCCCGATACCATTTTAGATATTGCTGACATGGTATTTATTGACCCAGTTGGTACGGGCTTTAGCCGCACCGTAGGTAAAGGTGAGGGAAAAGACTACTGGGGCGTTCGAGAAGATGCGCAATCAGTTGCGACTTTTATTCGCACATGGCTTCGTAAAAACGGACGTTGGAACAGTCCTAAGTACATCGGTGGTGAGAGTTATGGCACCACTCGTTCTGCTGCGTTAGTGGATGCGCTAGAGGGACGTTTTGACGATGTCTCAATAAACGGCATATTACTGATTTCTACCATATTAGATTTTTCGGTTACAACCTACGATCAAGGCAATGAAATGGCGCACATGGTACACCTTCCTACTATGGCCGCAACTGCCTACTACCATGGAAAAGTAAATACTGATTTATCCCTAGAGGATTGGGTTCAAGCGGCCAGAGAGTTTGCGATAAAGGAATATGCACCCGCACTTTTACTTGGTCCTGCACTTACTGGCGCAAAACGCGAAGAAATCAGAGCAAAATTGTCAGCCTTTACTGGATTGTCTGAGAATTATTTGGAGCTTGCTAATTTACGTGTACATTTTCAACGGTTTAACAAAGAGCTCTTGCGCGCCCAAGGGGTTGCGTTGGGGCGTCTTGATAGCCGCTTTAAAGGAGATGAATATGACGATGCGGGCGAATATCCAGAAACCGATCCCTCTTTTTACGGGATTGATGGTAGTTACACCGCTGCGCTTAATCATTGGGTGAGAGAAGGATTAAAGTTCAATCCGGACCGTGAATACACCATCATTGGCGGTGTGGGAAAATGGAATTGGTCGCTGCGCAGTGACGGCAGAAGAGAGCCTTATCTCAATGTTGCACCATACATTGGCAAAGCGATGCGCGGCAACAAAGATTTGCGGGTGTTTAACGCCGCTGGCTACTACGACTTTGCGACACCGCTGCTAGGCGCGGAATATGCATTACAACGAAATGGAATAGACCCAAATAGAGTGACTTTTACTTACTACGAGGCGGGTCACATGATGTACATTCATCACCCGAGCTTTGACAAATTCTTAAATGACGTACGTGCTTTTTTTAATGAGTAGCGACGAGCTATAGTGTGTTTAAGGGCAGCAGATAGCTGCCTTTTTTTATAATTTGAATAAGTACTGATAAATTCCAAATTCCTTTTTGCGTTCATACTTCACGCCACTGTTTTCAAATACTTTATTCATGGAGTCGTTATCAGCGAAAACATCAGCTTTAAATTCCCTGATATTGTATTGTTTGGCTATTTTGACGAGTTGATTTACGAAGAAGCGACCCAGGCCTTCACCTTGCCAGTCGTCCCTAATTTGAAATGCGATTTCTGGAATATTGTCCTCATCATCATTGACCCACTGACCTATTCCAATGATTTCGTGTTGCGCAGTTTCAGGAGGATAGAGCGCTACTAACGCCATGTCCTTGGAGTAGTCAATGTCTGAAAAACTTTTTAATACTTTTTGTGGCAAAGAACGCATGCGTGTGAAGTAACGCATATAAACGTTTTGGTCGGAGAGCTTGTGAAAAAAGTCTCTCAACAGATCTTCATCTATGGCTTTGATTGGACGAACCATGACGGTTTTCTCTGTGCGTGTTTTGTGAATGCACTCCCATTTTTTAGGGTATTTGGAGGTAAATGAGTGCCCGGGTTGTTGTGCGTGCACTAAAAACCGTTCTTTTGCTTGTGCAAGTAACTCTTCTCTAAAATCAGGGTGGGCAATATCGATTAGCGCCAAGGCTCGCTCTCTGATGGTTTTACCGAACAAGAAGGCTGTGCCGTATTCGGTCACCACATAGTGCACATCGAGCCGAGTAACAACCACTCCTGTACCTTCTGGCAAACTCAGCAAAATATTTGAATTACCGCGTACACTTTTTGATTGCATCGCGACAATGGGTTTGCCGCCCTGTGAATAACCTGCAGCCCGTATTGAGTCGTCAGAACTGCCAACTCCCGCATAAAAACGTCCGCCCACCGAGTCGACTGCCACTTGTCCACTCAAATCCACTTTCAAACCTGAGATCACCGTGACTAAATTGTTGTTGACGGCAATGCGGTCTAGACGATTAACAAAATAGGAAGGATGGAATTCAATATTGGGGTTTTTGTGTATTGAGCGCATCAATTCACGACTGCCGTATGCGTGGCACACAATGGTTTTCCCGGTATTTACATTCTTCTGGCTATTGTTAATGACGCCTGCATTGATCAATTTCATGAGCTGGTCATTTAATAAATCAGTATGTAACCCTAAATTCTTACGCTTGCTGAGGTAGGGGATTAAATCATTGGTGAATGCCGTAAGGTCAAACTTAAGTGTTGCGCCATCGGGGATTTCAAACAGCACGTTCTCGGCAATTCTATCCATGATTTTTTTGTCTAGATGCCAACTCTCTGTCCAAGGAAACAACTCTTCGGGCAGTGGCAAGGGACTGTGGTTCTCAGTCCACCACGTGATATTGTCACTGTGTACTAGGCTATTGCCTTGTGTCCATGGCATGTTTTCACACAACTCGGCGATAATGATATCTGCCGCTTCAATTGCTTCTAAACTGAAGTCGACCCCTGTTCCCAGGCTACACCAGCCCTCTTCATTTGGTGGTGTTAACTTTACAATAGCCACTTCAATGGGCAACCGTCCTTCTTTTATTAGCCGGTGCACTCGAGCACTTGAAACGGGAAGATAGTCGGCAATGCCTTTACTTATTTTTTTCGCGGCTTGATCGTAGGCAAAAAATGCGGTGGTGCGCATTCTGCTGACGTGCTCTTCTAAATGGGGGAGTTCGCCTCCAGGAATAAACTGAAGAATATTGATATCGAGTAATTTGTGTTCACCGGTAACAATGGCATTTAGTGTGGCATGCGCCGTCGCTGCGGTGCTGCCGATATAGATATGGCTGCCATTAGGGATTTTTTCAGCGACTTGGTTAAGTGTTAACTTTTTTGCCTGCCACTGCTCTGACTCCATGAACGTGGATAGGGCATTAAGTGGTTTACGAAAGCGAAGTTTTTGCCAAAACATAGCTAGTCCGACCAGTGGCTAATGGCTTCACATTAGCACCGCTGACGTGAAATACCAGCAATAAAAAGTAAAAAAGGAAGTTTTGTGTCTGGTTAACAATGGAACAAACTGTCAATTACATCGCGTTTACCAAATTGGTGAATGTAGCTTGTTACAAGGGGGATTCTGCGCAAGTTAGACACCTACCAAAAGTAGTTTTTGGGTTTAAAGTCGAGCAACGATGAATCGACGTTGATGTCATGAGAGGTAAGCCACTCAATTGCACTTTGGTTATCTTCAAAGAAGCGAAAGTTACAGCCACATTCTTGGTAAATCACTTGTAGTTGGTGCCTCACTACCGGTTTGGCTTCGCACTTGGCGAGATTGACCGCAATTGCTTTCATATTTTTTTTCACCATCCAGTGGTGCGAACGGATAAAAGAATCTTTGGCCGCAGGCGTTAAAATACTCTCACCATACAAGCAAGCTAAGGTTCCCCAGGGTTGCTCAAAATTGAAATCGAGGCTGGGTGTGGATTCTGCAAAGCGGATCAAACTTTCTTTTGTCCACGGCCCGCGACCGCGAAGTAAGACAAAATTGTTTTTGTGTGTGACCCAAAGTCTTCCAGTACGCTTCATATACTAAGTGCAGAATCAAAATTGCGAGAAGCCCAAGTAGACACGGTAACCTACAGGAATGCAATAAAGTCTGGTAGACAAAATCGTTTAAGACTCGTGAAAGTGAGTTGCTGGAATGTTATTTAACCAAAATTGAAGGCAGTAACTGTACCTTCTTGAGGATTGTAACTGAACCCGACACCTTCAGATGGGGCGCTATTCGCTGGACGAGAGTCGATAGTCGCTGACCAAGTGTAGTGGCAAATATCTGGTGTGCTGTTTTGCCTGGTAACGACGATGTCGAAGTTAACATAGGTCGTATTGTTTACTTGGCCTCGTCTCGCTGTGGTGAGGTTGTGTTCAACTAAGTCATTAAACACCGATTCGCAATCAGCTAAGTTAAGATTGTTCACTCTATCCCTGCCATTGCTACCGACAGGGTAACCGTAGTTGTCATCTATGGTTACGGTAGTATCATCATTTAGTGACACTTGAGCACCGTTATTATTGGACGTCGCGGATGGAGAACCATCCATGATCCATTTCATGCGCACATTTCTAACAGAGCTATTAAAGTCTCTCACTAATGTATCTCTCACACCGTCATTTGCCTGTTCAGATGCGTCTAGGTATTTAGGGACGACGGTTATTGCAAGAATCACTAAAATTAAGATAACCGTGATCATCTCAACAATAGTAAAGCCTGTCTGTTTCGAAAATGTCATTGCCAAAGTCTCAAGTAAAATAAGTTCACGTGGCGCATCAGTTATTATTATTTTTTGCGTCAAATTTTCTGTGTGAATATTTCAGCAGCAAATTCCGTGCAAGATTGTGTTCTTATTCTTTCCTTTATTTAAATTCTTTATCGTATCCATCACCATCAGACTTAAGTATCAATTGCATTAGACTTTAGTCGAAAGCAATGCATAGAGGGAGACTAAAACTTACCTGGTTGAGGCTTGTGCAATACCTGTTGTAATTTTGATTCGTTCTCTGCACACTTTGTAACGAGAGCACAAGGAGAAGAATGATGAAGCTATTTGGGATTTTGATGACGTTATTGGTGGCTGTTATTGCGAACGCTGCCAGTACAGATTATGTAGGAGAAATCACCCAAGCAAGACTACTAGAGGAACACGAAAAATTTGCCAGGAACTATGCCAGTTACCAGCCTAGTGAACAGGAACTGGAGCAGATAAAAGTTTTGGCACAAAAAGACATCTTAATCATGTTTGGTACCTGGTGTCACGATAGCAAACGCGAAGTTCCACGTTTCTTGAAGTTACTGGATACGAGCCAGGTGCCTTTAGCGTCGTTGACACTGCAAACCGTTGACCGGGACAAAAATGAACCGACCGGCGTAGCCGAGCAAAACAACCTTAAGTACACCCCAACGTTTGTTGTTTTTGAAAATAAAGTGGAAGTCGCCCGTATCATCGAAAAACCACAAAAAACGCTGGCGCGAGACTTTTACGAGCAACTGGATTAGCAAACATTAGGAAAGTTAATTTTGCAATTTGGCAATGTGTTCTCGTAAGCCGTTAAGAGCCGCTACAGAGAAACCTCGGTCGTAGAAATATACGATTTCTCTTTTGTCGTTAAGTAATATCACGCGAGCATTGTTGGGATTATCATTGCCAGTCAGCTGTTGTAGCTGTTCTCCGTCATTATAAATTGTGATTACTCCTCCCCAAAGTTCTTTGGGAATACCTCGGCGCATGCCATTGTCGATCTGAGTTTTGAACATGCGCGGAAACATTCCTTGAATGGTGGGTAATTCGTAGGCTTTTGTTCTCGTTTCGGTCATGTCTAACCCGATTAACCATCGGTCAATGTCAAACTGGGAATTTTGCACGTAACCTAAAATCAGGATCACGGGTTCTTGGGGAAGTTCGTTGGGTAGGGTCATTGTGACTTTTTCCAAAGACTGTCCCGATACAGTGGGGAAAACTTGATTAACGGGGTTTTGATTCGGGTATTGCGTGGCACAACCGCAAAGTGTGAGAGCTATAAGTAGGGTGAATATCGGTTTCATGAGCATCGTTGCATTTTTGTTGTTTTGCAACGTTTACGTCATTTGAACGGATCCTGATCAAAATCAATAAAATACTGAAAACCTTGATTTGACTCGAGATATTAGGGTTATACTGGAGCTAAAGGTGTTTTTTGCGCGAGAATTATGCAAATAAAGCAAATTATGACCGCGAATCCTAAAACGGTTACTAGTATTACTCGTTTGGGTGTGGTCAAAGACATATATGACGAAGTCCAATTCCACCATTTGTTGGTGATTGAAGACAATCAGTTAGTTGGTGTAGTAAGCGACCGGGATTTGTATAAAGTCATCAGTCCTTATGCAGATTCCCCCAAGGGAACAAAGCGCGACAATATGACGCTGGATCTACGGGTGACCAAAATAATGTCGCGTGACATTATCAGTTTATCTGAAGACGAGACTATGATGCGCGCGGTTCATCTGTTTAATACCCACCGCATTTCTTGTTTACCTGTGGTGGACGAGGATAATCGACCTGTAGGTATCGTAAGTTGGCGTGACGTGATGCAATACCTAGAACAGCGGGTCATGCAAAACTTTAAAGACAAAATGAAACTTGATTAAACCTACAACTCCATTGTTTGTATTATTCCCCGGGGTATCTAATGCCCCACTGTGCCCTCAGGTCGTCCATCAATTGCATAATCTCTAGCGTATCGCCGTGTCGCATTTGTGGTGTTTCTAGCGCATTGCAAGCAATAGCCCGTTCTACAGCTGCTATTTGATGATTGTAGCCTTTGCCTTTAAATGGAAACTCAACACTAGTTTCTGCCTCACTATGCTTGTGTAAAGTCACTTTGGCGGGACAAAGAAATGTCTCATGAATATCAATTTTCCCGTGGGTTCCAAACACCGTTGCACAAATGGGTCTTGCCGTGCGACTACCGGCTCGTAAATAAGCAACGGCACCAGTGTCATAGTGCAAACTAATTTGATTGAGCTCGTCAACACCCGTAACACCTTTGACGCACTCACCGTGAACGGAAGAGGGAGAGCCTAAAAGCATGTGTGCCAGTGATATTGGGTAGATGCCTAAATCAAGTAATGCACCGCCACCTAAATTTGGATTGTATAGGCGATGATTTTCATCAAAGGGAATATCGATGCAAAAGCTCGCTTCAAGTGCTTGAATATCACCAATTTCGTTACTCGACATCCAACTCTTCACTTGTTCGAATGCTGGGAAAAAACGCATCCAAACCGCTTCTAATAAAAACAACTGCTTTTGTTTTGCCAGCGTCACGCACTCCAGGGCTTGCATGCGATTAAGGGTGATAGGCTTTTCGCAGACAACATGTTTGTTTTGTTCAAGTGCGGCCAATACTAATTGGTGGTGCATGGGGTGGGGGGTTGCTATGTACACGACATCTACTTCACTAGAGTCGAAAATGGCTTGATAACTGCCATGCGCGTGTTCAATGTTATATTGCTCGGCAAATACCTTGGCATTTTCAATGTTGCGAGAGGCGACCGCCGTAATTGTGCTATTTTCAGCCAACAATAAGTCATGAGCCATGCTATGGGCAATACCGCCGGTGGCAACTATGCCCCAGCGTAGTTTGGAATTCTTATCTGTCATGTTTTAGTCTTCTGAATAACCCCAAGAAGCATCTGGAGTAGGATGTAAATTGGCTAAATCAAACTCTATCACCACTTCTCGGGTTGGCCGAGTCAAGCGATAACTTAGCTTCTCATTGGTAATGCCTATTTGCCACACATTGTTCACTGAATTTTTCATATCAGTTTGTAAAAATAATGTTTTTGAAAATTCATCTGCGGGAAAGCTTTGTAATGTCGGCTCGCCTATGGTGCTAGTGTGACCACCGTACATACTGGCGGTGTGGCTTTTGCCATCGGGGTACCTGTGGTCATGCTGTAGCTGTAATCCTTTTGTTGTTTTGCTTATTAGCAAGGTACGAGAAGAGTCATCACCAATATGAAGGGGTATTTGGAGTTGTGATGACGAACACTTTCTGACATGTAGGACAATGGGTTTGTCGCGTAATGTGTCACTGTTCTCAGTGTCAATTGCTACCTTACCTAAGAACGCTTTACCACAATGTTGACTGATATTTTGAAAAAACAGCAGGTGTTTATCGGGAAGCGATTGCAAAGATGAATCGGTGTTTTCGGTGGCCGCGTAGACTCCAAAAGTGCTTAGCTGCAATCCCAGCATGAAGAAGCAGAGTACTGATTTCAATAGATATTCCTTATCAAAAATGGCACATATAGCCTTTTAGTTATCACGAGTTTACACTAGTTGAGAAGCAAACAATACGCAAGGTAGGAATGCGCGTGAAATTGAATTTTAGCACTCTATTGAGTGGGGCTGCGGCAATGATGATGTACAGTACTGCACAAGCAGCCTGTTTGAGCGAGCCGCAAGTGTCGACTTTGGTATCGGGGTACCCCTATCAGGCAATTTCGTCTTTTCCTGAGGTAAAAACGCTCAGCGACGCCTACTGCAGTCAGGATAAGTATGTCAAACAACTTCAAAAAACATTGGGTAATCCAATAGGGTATAAAGTGGGCTTTACCGGGAAACCACTACAACAGCGATTTAACATCGGCAAACCTGCAATAGGGGTGTTGCTAGAGGGTATGTTTATCCCGAATGACAGTCGTCTACCCCTTGAGTTTGGCTATCGTACCGCCATAGAGCCCGACTTTATGGTTAAGGTTAAATCCAGCAGTATTATGGACATAGAAGCACCAAGAGAAGCACTCGCTCACTTGGAATCGGTGCATCCTTATATTGAATTAGTCGCTATGCAGTTTGCACCGAAAGAGAAAATAACGGGGAACAAATTAGTCGCTATCAATATCGCTGCCACCAAAATGATCATGGGCGACGCAATTGAGCTTGCGGATAACCAGGAGAGTTTTGACTTACTGGGCGCCATTGACACTGAATTCTATGATGATTCGGGAAATATGATCCAGCGCGCTGACAGCAGTAATCTGATGCAACATCCCTTAAATGTTGTTTATTGGTTGGTGCAAGAGTTTAAGGCGCAAGGTAAGCAACTAAAGGCCGGAGATAGACTGAGTTTGGGCGCAGTAGGCAGGCTGTTCCCATTGAAGGAGTCGGGTAAAACCTATACCTATCGATTTATTTCCACTCCAAAAATTGCACCCATTGTCGTTCATATCGATTAGGAGTTTACGTGGCTATGAATAATCTCGTTTCAGTAAAATGGTTACACGAACATTTGCACGATCCTGAAATCGTTATTTTCGATGCCAGCATGCGTAACCCTTTACCGGGGCAAAAGAACCAAGCTAGACAGGCTTACATCCCAGATACTCGATTATTCGATTTTGAACAATCTATTTGTGATCAAGACGCATCACTGTCGTACATGATGCCAACTGCAGAGCAGTTTCAGCAGCAGGTGCGAGCATTAGGTGTGAATCAATCTTCAACAATTGTGGTTTACGACAACATGGGGATTTACTCCTCGCCTAGAGCCTGGTGGATGTTCAAGAGTATGGGCGCTAAAAAGGTTTATGTGCTTGACGGGGGATTGCCTGCTTGGCAAGCGCTTGACCTGCCAGTAGTCGACGCGCCAGTGCGTGATGTTCCCCATGGTGATTTCGTGTGTAAACCAAGCCCCGGCTTTTTTGTAGACAGAGACACAATTTTGGAAGCAACGTCACAGGAGCAAGTTTGCATTGTTGACGCTCGCTCCCCGTCGAGATTCACTGGTGGGGAAAAAGATCCGCGTCCTCATGTTAGGGCTGGGCACATACCGTCGTCGTTGAATTTACACTACAAACTGTTGACGCAAGACGGTCTCATGAAATCAGAAAGCGAATTGCAGCAACTGTTTCAACAGCGTCAGCTTAACCAACATACACCTTGTTTGTTCTCCTGTGGTTCCGGTATAACCGCGTGTATTTTGGCATTGGCCGCAACACAGTTGGGTATGACTCAACTGAGTGTCTATGACGGCTCCTGGTCTGATTGGGGAGCAGATTCAAGTTTGCCTGTTGAACTGGGATAATAATAATCCATGGCACTTGTTGAATATTTAAAATCGGAGATGCAGCGACTTGCAATGCCCGAGAAAGCCGCATCGATGCAAGCCTATATGAAAACGACACAACCGTTTTATGGTTTGGCGGCTCCGGCCAGAAAACAAATAATTCGCAGTGCGAAGAAGCAATTTCAAATCGTGGACTTTGCGGAATATCAAACGACTATCGAAACACTATGGCACGGTAGTTGTCGCGAAGACATGTACATGGCACTAGAAATTGCGGAACAATACCGTCAATTTCGCACGCTAGAGGCACTTCCGTTATACGAGCGGTTACTTAAGACGGCGAGCAACTGGGATACTGTCGATTGGATTTCGGGTACCCTTATTGGACTTTTGTTGCTAAACAATGAGTTATTGCCAAGCAAGGTAGTGAAGTGGCAAGCTGATGAAAATTTCTGGGTACGCCGCTGTGCATTGTTGGCGCACTTAAAACACAAATCAGATACGCAAACTGAGTTATTGGCGAGCTCGATAATATTACTCGCGCCAGAAACGGAGTTTTTCATCCGAAAAGCCATCGGTTGGGTATTGCGCGAATACAGTAAAACCAATCCTGATTGGGTTAACGAGTTTGTTGCCGAAAATAAAACAATTCTATCTAGATTGAGCTATCGTGAAGCGTTAAAAAATATTAATAAAAATAAATAGGAGAGAAGATGCGCAAATTTCTAACACTGTTAAGTTTAGGATTAACATTCAGTGTTAATGCTGAGGTCAATGTTACAGAAGCAAGAGCGCCAGCGACCTTTAAGTTTGCTTCTACTGGGGCAATGTATATGGAAGTACAAAACAATGGGACTGAGACGGTCACCATCACCGCGGTCTCTATTCCAAATTCCATCACTCGCGAGGTGCAAGTGCATGAAACCACTATCGAAGGTGAAATGGCTAAAATGCGCCAACTTACATTACCTATCGAAATTGCGGCTTCGGAAACACTTTCGTTAGCGCCTCGTGGCAAGCACATTATGCTAATGGGGCTAACCGCGCCTTTAACCGCTGAGATGTCTGTGCCAGTGACCATAGAATTTGCCAATCGCGAAGCTATCACGCTGCAAGTGCCAGTAGTAGAAGCTGCAGTAAAAAAACAAGATGATCACAGTCATCACCATCATCATTAAGCGTAAAGAAGAGGCAATGTGTTTAGTCATTTAAGAACCCCTTGTTTACTGTTAGATAAGTCTAAATTGCTTGGCAACATTACTCGCATGCAAGACAAGGCAAGAGCGCATAATGTTGTCTTGAGGCCACATATGAAAACGGCCAAATCCGTTTTTGTAGCCGATTTATTTGATGCCAATGAGCCGAAAAAGACCCCAATAACGGTATCCACTTTAAGAGAAGCGGAGTACTTTGCTGACGGCGGTTACACGGATATCTTGTATGCAGTTAGTATAGAGCCTGGCAAATTTACGCGCGCGGCAGCACTCCTTAGACAAGGTGTGCGACTTAAAGTAATTCTGGACAATATTGCTACAGCCTCTGCGCTTGATGAGTTTGCCAAGCAACAAGACACGTTGTTTCACGTATTTGTTGAAGTCGATGTGGATGGCCATCGGGCAGGTTGTCTACCAGACTCTCAAGAACTGTTACAACTTGCCAAAAGCTTGAGTTCAGCCCCTAATATTGAGTTGTTAGGGTTAATGACCCACGCGGGAATTTCATACGACAGCGAAAACATCCAGCAAGCATTTGAATTTGCAGAGCAGGAACAGCAGAGAATATTGCATGCGCGAGACCGGTTGTTGGCCGCAGGAATTGAGGTCAATTATGTGACTATAGGATCCACACCCACGGTAGTCGCTGCCGAGTCATTTGCCGGTATTCAAGAAATCAGGCCTGGTGTATTCGTGTTTTTCGATTTGTTTCAGGCACAAATGGGCGCATGTGACGAATCAGATATTGCCTTGTCGGTGCTATGCGCAGTAACAACCCACAAGCCAGATCAACATGCATTGTTGATTGATGCCGGTGGTTTGGCGATGTCAAAAGACCGGAGTACTGCGGCTCAGAATGTAGATTACGGTTACGGAAAGTTGGTGACATTAGAAGGTGAAGAGACCGGCTTAATCGTTAACGCAGTGAACCAAGAGCATGGCATTGTCAAATTGCCCGAGGGTAAACTGTGTGCTGAATACCCAATAGGTACTCGATTTCGGGTATTACCAAATCATGCTTGTATGACGGCCGCTGCATACGATAGTTATCATGTTATAGACGCTAATGAGCCACTTGCTAATTGGCCGAGATGTAATGGCTGGTAACTTGTACCACAAAGATAAACAGGCTCTAAAATTAGGGCTACTTAGCCCTAATTTATAACACCTCTAAAAAGCTGCTAAGCGAATGTGTTTAAGGTGTCTTATTACCATCCTCAGTGTTAGTTTCTGTCGCCTCAGTTGATGCTGCATCGGGCTCAGATGTCTCAGGTTCAATCGACGTTTCCTCTGTTTGAGAAGAACGGGGAGCATCGTCATCATTAGCTGTCTGCGGTGGAGTATTTCGCTCTCCTATTTTTCGGTAGTCGGGCTCGCAAGGAAGTACTGAGAAGAGCACACCATTGTCGGCATCTGCGTCTAGCTGTGCAACGAAAACACTTTCTTCATCAATGCTTAATGCCCGTTGTTCGGGTTCTTTTTTACAACGTGAATGCTGGTATGTTTCGAAACGAAAAATGAAGTGTGCGATCACGGTATCTAAGAATTTGGTTTCACCTTCTATGTCAACCGTTTGGGGGGCTTCGCCAGTTTCACCTGCTGCTTTTAATTGTGCGTTGTAGGCATCTATGTTCGCCAGTATTTGCTCACCCGTCACTTTACTTACTCCGGGCAGTTCAGCAGCGTCACCGAGCTCTTGTTGCCTAATTCTGGCAACAGCAGCGTCAATTTCAGACTTGGGTAAGGCGCTGTATCTTTCTAAATCTTCTTCTTGCAGATTATCCGCTTCAATAAAATGTAGTTCTAGTGAGTCGCCAAACATATCCATCTGCTTGAGGTAGGGGTTAATGGCATAAAGCAGTGTATAAATGACCACTGGGATAAGCACGATACGCGCGATCAAGGTGACGACAATAAAGGACTTGTCTTCCCAATAGATAGTTAATTTAACCCCGATAATTCTTAGTAGCAAAGACACCAGTAGCCATACATTACCTAAGATCAACAGTGAACTCATAAATAATATACTGGCTACAATTAGCCAGAAAGGCAGCATTAGTAGTGTGGCAAAACCCATAGTGAAGGCAAAAATGGTTGGCTCGACACCGGCAATAACGTTTATCTTAAGGGCGGAAATTGCCAATGCAAAGTTAGCTGTTGCGGCATATAGTACGAACAAGACGCCCTTGCCCAAGGTGTGATCCCAGACTTTGGTAAAGATTTTCCAAACTTCTCTGGTTAGTCCAACCAGAGCAATTGAACCCGCGATTAGCAGCCTGTTGACTTCGTCGGCTTCGGAATCGGAATGCCCTAGTAAGAAGACAATCGCAACGACATAGGTCCACTGTGAAAATGTCATGTTTGAGAGTCGGTCGAAGAAGCCCAACTTAAAGTTATTGAGTCTTGTCCTTAACGCAGCAATTTTGCTGTGATTTTCAATAAAGGTAGCGTCGCCGATGTCCTTATCTGCGGAGGATTCGATGACATTATCTGACTGCTTGTCTGTCATGTTGTTGCTCTCATTGCACTTATGCATGTGCTTATTTTTATCCGGATCATCCATAGACTATCTAAAAATGACCAATTTTGCGATCTACACTACTTAAGACTATAGGTTAATCGCTAAAGTTTTGATTTATTGCTTATAATTTCATAGTGTGAATAAAAAATAGACATCAACTATGCCGAGTCTAGCGAAGAAGGAAAGAATAGGGATGTTGGTCAGTGCTTAATGTAAAGTTTTGGGGTACACGCGGTTCAATTCCCACCGCACAAAACAGTCACCAGTTGAAGAAGAAAATGTCATTGGTACTGGAAGAGGCTATCGAGCAAGAACTAAAAGACCCTGACATGATAGACGTCTTTTTAGATTCACTTCGGTTTCCTCTTACCGGAACCTATGGTGGCAACTCGAGTTGCATAGAAATCGACCAAGGCCAAGGCGATTTTATCCTCTGTGATTTTGGCTCTGGTGCCAGAGAGTTCGCTGGACATTACTTAGCAAATGGAGGTGCTCAACGGAGCAAAACATTTCATGTGTTTATGTCCCATTTGCATTGGGACCATATTATGGGCTTTCCCTTTTTCACACCCGCGTATATCCCTGGCCATAAAATCATAATTTATGGTTGTCATGATCACATAGAAGATACCTTCCGCAGACAACACAGTGCTCCCAACTTCCCAGTAGACTTTTCTGCCCTGGGGGCGGACATTGAGTTTAGGAAGATGACGGTTGGCCAACCGATTGAAGTCGAAGGCATCACTGTCGATGCGCAATTGCAATTACATGAAGGTGACTCTTATGGTTATCGTTTTCGTAAGAACGACAAGTCCATTGTTTACTCAACAGATTCTGAGCATAAAGTCGACGACCAAGATGAGCTAGACAGGTTCGTTGAGTTTATTCAAAACGCTGATTTGGTGGTGTTCGATGCAATGTACTCGCTACTCGAAGCGGTGACCCTGAAAGAAGATTGGGGGCATTCTAGTAACCTTATGGGAGTGGAATTGTGTTTGCGTGGTAACGCGAAGGCCTTGTGTTTATTTCACCATGACCCAATTCACAGCGACCAACAAATATACAACAGCCTTTTAGAAGCCAAGAGTTTTGCAAAGCTGATTGGCACTGGACAATCGCTTGACGTAATCGCCGCACATGACGGGCTTTGCGTCATGCTAGAATAAATTCGATTTGTAATCTGAGTGGGGTTCACCACATCGTCTAATTTATATACAATTAAGTTGAAATTCACAGTGGAGTAACGTCATGCAGATTGGTTCAACAAGCGGAAGTGCGGAATCGTTGGCGACAATTCAAGGGTCTTCCAGCAATCGTTCAGAACAAAATCAACGACAAGTTCAGTCAAATGAACAGGAAGTATTACAGGAAACCACGCAGCGCCCGACTGGAAATGTGGGGCAAAACATCAACACCACAGCCTGATAACCCACGCTATAACCAACATCGCTTAAATAGCTGGTGTGACTAAACGCGGCCATGTTTTAATAACTGATGGTGTTTCATGTAAGAGCCTGTTACACAACAGTGATTAACAGGCAGCCTTGAGCTCGCTTAGCTCGTCTTGTTGCTCAGAGTTGAGTGAGTTATGTTCTAAATCACTGAGCAATTGTATTGGCTTTAAATCCCAATATTGATTGATGTTAAGCCGTTTCATTAACGACAACATCTTGAGTTTGTCGCTATCACCAGCACCAGTAGCAAACGTGGCGAAATAGAATTTCTTGAGAGAACGAAACAATCTTCCAGCTTCTTCCTGCGCCTGTCCAAGTTCTCTTGAACGCTCTTTGATACGTTCATTGTTCATGGTACTGCGTTGAATATCTTTCGAAAGAATGTGATGGCTAATAAGCTCCGGGCTTATCTCCAATCGCGCTTCATTTCTCTCTAGCAGTTTGTGTAGCTCTTTGGCATAAGTCAGCTTGTTTTGCTTATGAGCGACATACAGTAGCAGACTCAATTGGGTTACATCTAATTGGTGACGATAGCGATAAAGCTTTTCAAAGTGCAAAGAGACTTTTTGAGATTTCATTACCGCTAAGCACACTTGGATGAACGGCTTATACATGTTGTAGCGATAGGAACCTTTGGCCCAACTGTTATTCGCAATAATGTCGTCAATAATTGCTAAAACGCTGTCTCTGCTTTGTCCCTCTAAATCTTCTAACATGAGCGCGGACAAGTAACATTTAATCTGAGCCAAGTTAACCATGTTCTTAAGATCACAAGATTCGGTTTTAACATGTAGCTTGCGGTTCAAATATTCTATCGCTTTGCTTAGCCCTTGTGATTTAAGTAGCAACAAGGCATAAGCTTCAATCTCATTGGGGTGTAATTCTGATTCATTAATTCTTTCAAAGTGTCGCAGAGCTTGCTCTATTTCTTCGTGGATCATCGCATGGTAGGTACGATAGTAGGCACAGCCACGTACCAACAAACCGCATCTTTCTGCTTGCTCTAGCGTTTTCATGAACTTTTCTTTATCACCACTTTGAAAACTGATAAAAAGCTGCTCTCTGTATTTGTCATCTTCATAGCTGATTTTTTCCGACATGCTCCATGCCAAGTCAGCTCTTCTGCCCTGCATCAGAAGCTTTATCTTTAACTCTAACAATTCATCTTGGTGTCTTGTTTGAAAAGAGTTCGGGTTGATTGCAGATAGCTTCTTGATCAAAACGCCAGCAGGCAGGTGATTGAGACTCTTGAGGAGTTCTTTGAAAATGCGCAGTGATTGGATAGTTGCGTCAACAATATTCTTAAGCATCTGATAGTTCATTTGCGACCCCATTACTTCGGTGCGCAAATGTCTAAAAATGGGGGAGGAATGACAGTCTTGAGGATTATCAGTAATGACTACAAATTTGCACCATTTAGGCACAAGGTTAGTTCGGGTTAAATAACGGATTAAGTCAGCACCGCCCAAGTTGTAATCCAAGTCTTCCCGAATGAATATTAAGTCGTATTTGAACGATTGCTCTCTGCCTACCAGATCACGCCCGTCTTTCATTAGGGATACTTCTGACTGGTCGAGGTTCGCTAGCATCGTCTTAAGTTCGCTGCGAGCGGAAATATTCTGATTGATAATCAAAATATTTAACTTGTGCGCGTATTTTTTGGTTACCATTACTATCGCCTCCGACATCCTTGTAGTGTTGCTTCCATCTACTACTATCTATCTCTCCCCTCCTTAATTTAAGCAGCTCACCAGCATTATTCCGTATGCCAATACCGAAGATGTTGTAAGAGATTTCCTACAAAATGATGCAATAATTTAACTGGGTAAATATAGGTAACAAAAAACTATAAAATGGAACATATTCCACAAGATAAAGCGGATAACATTAGATGTTTAAAAGGGCTAGAGTTCGATGGATACTTCTTCGAGTTCGTCAAGTAGAGCGATTAGTTCTGCATGAATTTCTTTGAGTGAATCACTAGTGGAAATACTAGCGCTTTGTTTTGTGCTTTCAATTGACACTGCGGCGCCAGAAACAGCATAAAGTGTTTTAGATTTGCGATCATCAAAAGTTGTCTTTCGCATAGTTAAGTTCCTGCTCATGAACTTTTACTTAGGTAAGGCGAGACAGCGAGTGTCTCGCCTTCCAAGAATAGAATAGAGAGGCTTATTGTTATCATTATTCACGAAGTTGACCCCTACTTCGCGCCCCCCACAATTCGAAAGACGAATTATGCTGACAGTGTATGAAAGTACTGTGCCAATTATACTAAAGTATTATGAAAGCCTTATTTTACCTGGTTTTGTTCAAATTTAGGTGAGTAAGGTAACTTAACAAACACCATTTATGTGGCACATGCTGGTGCGTATTGCACAAGCTTGGTGCTCGGTTTTGCACTATTACGACTTAGTAGAGCGTATTTTTGCTTTAAGCGTTTTTAGCTCTTCTACTAATGATTCTATTTCTTGTTCATCGCCAACAAAATATTCTTCTTCCGCATGTCCGATTTCTCGGCTAATGGCAATCAAATCGTCCTCTAAGTTATGTTCGAGCTTCTGCAACTTGTTTTCTAGAGTTCGCCACTCATCTTTTAAGTCCATTTGCAATAAGTGTGCTTGTAGTAAAAGTTCTTCTCTTAATGTGATCAATTGTTTAATCGCGGATTCTAAAGCTCTCATCGTCTTCTCCTTATACCTTTTAGTACATAGCTTGATTTGTGTTGCGATTTGATATTAGCAAAGTAATTGTTTTGTATACTTGATGTGCGTCACAGATTAATCAAAAGTTCATAATTGTAGTGACTTTTTTGCAAGTAACTTGCGCTAAATTTTAATTTGCGTTTTGATGAAGTGCACAGTTTATAAAGAGTCTTTTCTAATTCTATGATCCCTCTGGTTTTTCACCCAATTTACAGTCAACTAAGCTTGCCGTTTAAACATCGATTTCCCATCGAAAAGTCCCAAGGTATTCGCGATAGACTCGGGCAATTGGGAGTGGCCGCAGAACACTTCAATACGCCACAAGCAGTGGCCGCGGAGCAAATTAAAAAAGTGTTGGAACCAAGTTATGTCGATGGCTTTGCCAAGGGGACGTTGGATGCAAAGGCAATGCGTCGAATCGGTTTTCCTTGGTCTGAACAATTAGTTCAGCGCACTCTTACCGCAGTCGGTGGAACCTTGCTCACGGGGAAGTTGGCGTTAGAACATGGCATGGCGCTGAATTTGACCGGCGGTTACCACCACGCATTTGCAAATTTTGGTTCGGGTTTTTGTATAGTTAACGATCTTTATTTGTGTGCCTTACAAATGCTGCAAGCGCAAGAAATTGACCGCGTTTTAATTTTTGATTTAGATGTACATCAAGGGGACGGTACTGCCAAGTTAGCCGAGAATAACAATGCGGTCATAACGGTATCCTTGCACGGTGAAAAGAATTTTCCATACCGCAAACAGATTTCTGATATGGACTTTCCGCTTCCCAAACACATAACAGATGAGCCTTATTTAGAAACGGTTGAAGAAGCATTACATTTGTCTATGCAGCAATTTCAACCTGATGCAGTTATTTATGATGCAGGAGTCGACGTGCACGTAGATGATGACCTGGGTCTACTAAACATTTCCACTGAAGGGATCTACCAGCGAGATTGCATGGTATTTGACGCCTGTAAGAAAGCACAATTGCCGGTCGCTGCAGTCATTGGGGGAGGGTATCAGCGGGACATTACTGCACTTGTTGAGGTGCATTTGCAACTTTTTAAAGCTGCAGGTGTAGTACCTAACGCCTAATAGTGATTTGACTATAAATTACACATCATTGTTGCAATCAAAATGATTTCATGTTCAAATCATTTTGATGTCATCAATATGGTCTCACCATGATGGCTCCAGAATGTGATAATTGTATTTGGGGTAACCTATGTCAGAACTAGTTGAATTAAATCACGCGGCAAAAGAGCGTTTGGCGTTTATCGACTTCAGTTTGCAGTTCTTTGGTCATGTTGCGCGTACCGACTTGATTGCAAGATTCAAAACCGGTTTAGCGGCAAGCACGCGGGACTTCACTGCATACAAAGAGCGCGCCCCCCAAAATATGCATTTGAGTCATCAAGACAAACGCTATTATCGCACTGAGCAGTTTCAACCCTTGTTTAAACATGACCCTGAAGCCATTTTGGTGGGCCTGTGCCGCGGATTTGGCAATGGTATTTCCAGCCAAGTTGAATCCAGCGAAGTGTGTTTGGATGCGGTGCGTTTAATTCATCCCAATCCAACTATTATTGCGTCTTTGATGCGCGCTATTCACAACCAGCAGGCCATACATTGCGGTTATGTATCTTTGAGTTCAGGTGAAACGGAAAAACAGTTAGTACCTCACTCCATAGTAAACAACGGGCATCGCTGGCATGTACGGGCTTTTGATCGAAAGCATCGACAGTTTCGCGATTTCGTTTGTACTCGCTTTACCTTTATCAGAACATCAGAACAGAAGCCAACGACAGATGAAACCAAACTAGCTGACGTTCAATGGAATCAAAAAATTGATGTAAAATTAATCCCGCACCCGAGTATTAATAACCCGCTGGCAATTGAAATGGACTACGCCATGGAGGATGGTCAACTCACACTTAATGTCAGGGCAGCGCTAGTGAGCTATTTATTGCGACAATGGCAGGTGGACTGTTCAAACAAACACCGTATTACTGGTCAAGGCTGCCAATTGGCTCTGGCTAACCCGATGGAGCTAGCCGGTGTTGAGAATATTCAGTTGGCACCGGGATACGGAAATTAATCTAATCGAATAAAGCCGGTGCAGCGTATCACCGTGAGGAACACACAGCAGGAACAGTTATGAGCACACTTAGCACGAGTATCGTATTTTTAGGCGCGGCCGTTATTGCCGTTCCCATTTTCAAGAAGTTAAAGCTAGGTGCGATCTTAGGCTACTTAGTGGCTGGGCTGTTGATTGGACCTTCGGTGCTCAATTTGGTTTCCGATCCTGACACTATTTTGCACTTTGCTGAGTTAGGTGTCGTTTTGCTCTTGTTTGTTATCGGGCTGGAATTAGAACCTGAGAAATTGTGGCGAATGCGCAATCAGATAATGTTTACCGGCGGAGGTCAGTTAGGTATTAGTGCTGCGGTTATTGCCGTGATTCTGCTTTTGATGAGGCATGAATTATCTGCAGCGATTGTGATTGCCTTAGCGCTTGCGTTGTCTTCGACGGCTTTTGCCATTCAATTAATGTCGGAACATCGCATTCTTAAAAATCCGCCAGGACAACGCGGGTTCGCGATTCTATTGATGCAAGATTTAGCGGTTATTCCGATTTTGTTGCTCGTTGAAGCCTTGTCCACTGATTCATCAAGTGCAGCCCCCGCCTGGTATATAAGCGTTGCGGCGATCGTCGCGGTACTTGTCATCGGCAAATATCTCATTAATCCGTTCCTGCGTTTGGTGTCGCGTTATGGCAGTAGTGAAGTGATGACTGCCTCGGCACTTTTGATCGTTATTGCCACGGCAACGGCTATGCAGGCGTCGGGATTGTCAATGGGAATGGGGGCATTTATCGCTGGTATGTTACTAGCGAACTCCAGTTTTAGGCATCAGCTTGAAACGGAGATTGAGCCTTTTAAAGGATTACTGTTGGGATTGTTTTTTATCGCTATTGGTATGAATCTAGATTTGAGTTTACTCGTGTCCCAACCTCTTTTTATAGTGGGCTCTGCCATCGTTCTTGTGGCTATCAAAGCGGCTATCATTTACGGGTTATTACGCAGCGCTAAACTGTGTGGTACCGACTCATTTCGAGTAGCACTAATGTTGTCTCAAGGGGGGGAGTTTGCGTTTGTGGTAATGGCACAAGCAGGCGCTAATGGACTGATTGCACCTGTGATTGCCGACCAGGTGACTTTGATCGTCGGAATATCAATGGCCATGACTGCACCGTTAGTTATTGCCCATAGCAATTGGTTTAGCACTAAAGACTGCCCACCTGTTTATGACTCTGAAGTAGACTCCGAGGAGCCGCAAATTGTGATCGCAGGCTTTGGCCGTTTTGGTCAAATCACGGGGCGCATACTTAGTGCGCATAAAATCCCTTTCACGGCGTTAGACAAGAATGCTGACCATATTGAGTTTGTGAAGAAATTTGGCAATAAAGTATATTTTGGTGACGCGACTCGATTAGATTTATTAAAGAACGCGGGCATTGCTCATGCTCGTATTCTATTAATTGCGGTGAATGATGAGGAAGAAGCCTTCAATATTGCCGAGATGGTCAGACACGAATTTCCTAGAATTAAAATAATCGCCCGTTTGCATAACCGAATGAATGCTAAACGCTTCAACGATATTGGTGTCGATCACATGGTGCGTGAAATGTTTGCAGGTAGCCTCGAGGCCGCCGAGAAAGTACTGTTGGAATTTGGTCTTAGTGAGAGCGAATCCGAATATTACGTGCAGATGTTTAAGAACCACGATCTTAAGATCTTGCAAAGAAATATTGACACTGACGCTGACGAACCTGAGCTTATAGAGAGAGCAAAACAGTCTCGTGCTGAATTAGAGGCCATTTTTAATCAAGATAAATCCAATATTGTTTAAATATTGGCTACTTGTAAAAACATTGTTAATAAACGGTAGTAAAACTTCCTTTATTTAACGTAATACAGCGTTAGAATTAAATTAAGGTTACAAAATCTGCTTAAGGTTAAATTGTAATATATCTGTAATATTTAAAAATATAATGTGGCGTTCTCCCTCCGAAGTATTTAAGTGAGCGCTTTTATGTTTGACTTTGTTCGTCGCAATATCCGCAACCAATTGCTCGTGCTCGTCGCATCCAGTTTAGCTGTGGTTGTTATCGCGTTCTCCTGGGGCTTCAGCAGCCTAAATGTGGTCATAGACGAATATTCCTCAACAGCAAACAATGATGTCCGTTACATGACACAGCTATCCACCATGAACTTGCGTTTCAAGACCCAGGTACAAGAATGGAAGAACACACTTATTCGGGGGAAAGAGCCCAAGCAATTAGACAAATATTGGAACCGCTTTTTAGACAATGCAGAGCGCATTGAAAAGGACTATCGCGCGTTACTCTCGCAAATGCCTCGAGACCATGTTGCTTACTCAAACCTAAATGATTTTGCTTCTGCTTATCCTCCTATGATTGAAGCTTATAAACGCGGTTATAGTGCGTATATTAGCAACGGTTTTGACATAGACGCAGGTGACAAAGCGGTATCAGGTATTGACCGACAACCGACAAAATTCTTAAGCGAAGCGCTTAAAAAAGCTGAAACTCAAGTTGTGGCCATCAGTGCTGAAATAGATGGTAACGCAGCCAACACGAGGAGCTGGACGGTTGTAGTGACGGTACTGGCGATCATTGCTAGCATGGTCATTTTTGTATATTTCGTACAAGTGAAAATCATTCGCCGTCTAGACAACGTTACCTATCTCTCTACGCAGATTGCAAAAGGCGATTTTACTCACCAAGCGGCGGTACAAAGCGATTGCCAGATAGGTCAGTTAACCAATAGTTTTAATTTGATTCAAAAAGATTTGGGTGGTGTGGTTAAAGGCATTCTTGATGACCTTAAGGAGTTAACCAGACTGATCGATACACTGTTCTCAGCATTTCACCAAATCAAAGACTCGCTTACCGACCAAACTAACGAGACTCATGTATTAACTGAAAACATGAACAATATGTTGGGTAACAGCAAAGATATTAATAATTCAATCGACGAAGCCAATGAGTTTGTAAAGCAGTCGCTCTCCAAAGCGGATGCGGGTGTGCGCATGTTCCAAGACAACTTGAAGAACAGTCAAAGCTTAATGGAATCGATGAATAATGCCGGCGAAATCATTAAGCAGGTTAAGCAAGATTCAGACGAAATCGGTAACGTGGTAAGTGTGATAAATTCGATTGCAGAGCAAACTAACCTGTTGGCACTAAACGCGGCGATAGAAGCAGCTCGAGCTGGAGAAAACGGTCGTGGATTTGCCGTTGTGGCGGACGAAGTACGCAGTTTGGCGAATAAAACACAAAGCTCAACAACGCAAATATCTGAGACTATTAATGGACTGCAAGCTGCGACTGACAAGGCTGTTAAGGCAATGCAAGAAGGCCAGAGCAATGCTGATACCAGTTTAAACCAAGCTAAACAGGCGCAAGACTTTATGGAGTCACTGAAGTTGGCATTTACAGGTATAAGTGAACTAAACAACAGTGTCGAAAACGTCGCTGCAGAGCAAGTAAATCAAGCTAATTTAGTGAACAAAGGACTAAACGAGATAGAGCGTCACAGTGAACGTTCTCAGCATGAAGCCGCGGTTATGGAAGATGCCTCTAACGTTTTAGCCAATATCTTGAAAAAAATTAAAGAAACAACGTCAGTGTTTAAGCTGCCATAGTTAGACTCATTTGTTGCCTAGCGTAATTTCAAGGTATGCTGGGTACATGAACTATATCGCTCATATACATCTTGCCTACGTGACCAATACCTCTTTGGTGGGAAATTTCCTTGGAGATTTTGTCAAAGGTCAACAATACAAAGAGCTACCGCTAGCAGTTGCTGAAGGGGTATTGCTGCATCGAAAGATAGATCAGTTCACTGACACTCACCCTGATGTGATTTATTTAAAAAATGCCTTTCCCTCCGACATCCGACGCATGGCTGGCGTTGCCATTGATGTGCATTTTGATCACCTACTTTTAGGCCATTGGGGCGATTATTGTGACATTGATGCTGAGTCGTTACTACAACAGTTCTACCGCGAATTAAATGACATCGAACTGCCCAATAATAGACGTTTTCAGGCGGTAAAAAACAGTCTTCTTGAACATCAATGGTTAATTGAATACCAAGATGCTAAAACCTGTCTAAATGCTTTTTATTCCATTGAGAGAAGACTCAAAAATCGAATAATTTTCGCCGAGGCGGCTTGGCGACACATTTCTGCAACAAAAGACCTTCATATTGGCGCGTTTGGAAATTTCTACCAGGAATTAACCCAATACTGCGCTGCAAGTACGGCTACAGCTAATTGACTAATGGTTATCTATTTATAGCTAACGCCGAGTCAGCGCAAAGATAAACAAGCTCTAATAACGCTCGTTTTTATACAGTCGCTGACATAAGGTTTTGATATGTTTAATGCTATTCGGGATAACATTCGCAATAAGTTACTCGCCATTGTTTCCACCGCAATTTCCATTATTTTAGTTTCCGTTTTTTGGGGATTTTCTTCGTTAAATGGCGTCATAGACGATTACGCCCATGCGGTGAATGACGATGTGAGCTACATGACGTCATTGTCAGGTATTAACCTCAGGTTTAAGACGCAGGTACAAGAATGGAAAAATACGCTTATCCGAGGTCACGATGAGGTACAGTTAAACAAATATTGGAATCGTTTTTTAGATAACGGTGAAGCTATTCAAAAACAATACAATACATTGTTGCAAAGAATGCCCAGTGACCATGCCGCCTATGGCAATTTAAAAGCGTTCGCTGACGCTTATCCTCCCATGTTTGCCGCTTACAAACGTGGCTATGAAGCCTATCTTAGTTCGAGTAAACAAATTCAAGTTGCGGATAAAGCGGTCAAAGGAATCGATAGAGAGCCTACAAAACTGCTCAAAAATGCCTTAAGTGACGCTGAGAAGGGCGTAGTCAGTTTGAGCAAAGTCATTTCTGGTAATGCTGTTGCCACTAGAACTACGACGTTTTTGTTCACTATCTTTGCGACTGTCGCTGGTATTGCACTGTTTATCTATATTGTCGAAACAAGTCTTATCAAGCCGCTTAATCGTGTGACCTTCTTGTCACGAGAGATTTCTAAGGGAGATTTTACCCATTCCATCGAAAAAGTAGCAAATGATCAAGTTGGGCAATTAACTGAGAGTTTCGTGCTTATCCAACGAGACTTAGGCGGCGTAGTTGCCGGAGTTCTTTCAGACTTAAAAGAACTCACAAAGCTTATTGATACATTGTTTGACGCTTTTCACAAAATTAAGGAATCACTGCAAGAACAAACCAAAGAAACAGGCGTACTAGGTGATAATATGGCTACTATGCTTGAGAACAGCAAGTCAATTGAAGGCCATGTTGATGAATCTTCTAAATTCGTCTCAGAGTCTGTTACACAAGCCGATAATGGTGTGAAGATGTTTGAGGAGAACTTAGCCAATAGTCAAAGCATGCGCGATGCGACACATCATGCGGCAGAGATAATTGAAAAGGTCAAAAACGATTCGGATGAAATTGGTAATGTACTTAACGTTATTACTGGAATAGCCGAGCAAACCAACTTGTTGGCACTAAATGCAGCCATTGAAGCTGCGAGGGCTGGGGAGAACGGTCGAGGTTTTGCTGTGGTGGCCGACGAGGTAAGGACGCTCGCTACTAAAACTCAGGAGTCAACAACTCAAATACGAAACACCATTCAAGAACTGCAAAGTGCGTCAGATGATGCTGTTGCGGCGATGCTTGAAGGACAGAATAAAGCTGATATTAGTCTCAACCAAGCACGCACGGCACAGGACTTCATGAATAATTTAAGCTTGGCGCTACAGGATATCAACAAACTCAATCTGAATGTCACCAATGCCGCGATAGAGCAAGTTGAACAGGCCAATTACGTAAATAAAGGACTGCTCGAAATTGACAAGTTGAGTGACCGTTCGCAATATGAGGCGACCGTTATGGAAGATGCTTCAAAGGTACTTTCAGATATTCTGCATCAGATACAGGAAACGACCTCTGTATTCAAATTACCCGAGATAACCGAAACGGCTACTCGTCGTTAATACAACGACGAGCTAGCAATTATTTATTCCCAGATAAGTTCTGAGAAATGTTTGCGGCACATCGATTCGTAGCTGTCGTTGCCACCGACCTGTATTTGCGCGCCTTCTTTAACTGGATTACCGTTGCCATCACGACGCACAACAAAATTGGCTTTGCGGCCACAGAAACAAACGGTTTTTAGTTCGTCTAGCTTATCTGCCCACGCCAATAAGTAATGGCTTCCAGTGAAGGTTTCGCCAAGGAAATCGGTTCGTAGCCCGTATGCCAAGACAGGAACTTTGAGGTTATCGACAACGCGTGTCAGTTGCTTAACTTGTTCTTTGGACAAGAACTGAGCTTCGTCAATTAATACGCAATCCAGTGCTCGTTGGGTGTTTAGGTCATTGATGCTGTCATACAAGTTCATGTCTGGATGAAACAGGTGTGCGTCTGATTGAAGGCCGATTCTCGACGTGATTTTGCCAACGCCGTAGCGATCGTCCAAGGCCGCAGTGTATAGCTCAACGTGCATTCCGCGCTCGCGGTAGTTGTATGCAGATTGTAGCAGAGTGGTTGATTTACCGGCATTCATTGCCGAGTAGTAGAAATAGAGTTGCGCCATACTTGAGCTGTTCTTATTGTTCAATCTTCAATACAGATATTGTGCAACAAGCTATCGAAGTTTGCACTAGCGTCTAAACATTGTGCGCCTTGTTCGTAACAAATAGTTACATCACCCACTTGCGATTCTGTCTTTTTTCAATAAAATGACGAAACGTCAACTTGACGAATCGTCAAAAAACGTCGACACTACGCAGAACGAAGAGAATGTATCTGGCTCAAAACTGAAATGAGCCGATTGTATGCGTGTAGTGCGTTGAAAAACGCACTCAGTGGATTATGGTTGATGGTTTGGTGTAGTAGAGAAACAAGTCGTTTGTTGTGTCCTATTGGAAAAATTAAGTCTAAACGGCAACAGGCCATTGCTGATAGAGAGCAAGACCTTTTAGTGATTGCAGAGCAAATCATGGAGCGAGAGGGTTTTAGTGCGCTCACCATGGACAAGCTAGTTAGTGCCTGTTCTTATTCAAAGGGAACGGTATACAACCACTTTAATAGTAAAGAAGATTTATTTTGCGCGTTGTGTATCAAGAGTATGAAGCAACTTTTGCATTTGTTTAGGCGTGCAAGTCACTTTGAAGGGCACCACAGGGAACGGATGCTGGCGATCCACTTTGCTTACAGGTTGCACGCAATGACTCGACCCACATTATTTCTCTGTGTGTTGACCGCGCAAACACCGGCGGTGAGAGAGAAATCCAGTGCTGAGCGCTTGCAACAGCAAACTGAATTGGATCAAGAAGTCACGAAAATTTGTACGAGTATACTGGAACAAGCAGTAGCTGCAGGAGAATTAACTATCGCCACTCCAGAATACGTTGATGCACTGACGTTCGCCTCCTGGGCAATATCATTTGGCAGTAATGCTCTGATGTCTGGAGATTGTGACTCGGGCGTTATAGAGCGATTAGATGCTGAGAAAGCGTTGTTGTTTAACGTCAGTTTGTTGATGGATGGTATGGGGTGGTTGCCTCTATCTCGTGAATGGGATTATCAAAATAGTTGGCAGCGTATCGGCAGCGAACTATTTGCGGCGGAGCTTCTGGCCATAAGCGATATGGACAAAGCACCTATCAGTCAGTTTTAAAAAAATTTACAATTTGATGACGATTCGTCAAAAGGAGGTGTGAGATGAAAACAGCGTGGCTGAATACAGCCTTATTGCATCCTTGGAAAACCATTCTTATTGCCGTATTGCTGGTCGTTGCGGCTGGTTATGGTGGTCAAAGTCTCTATTTTCGTGGTGATTATAAGGTCTTCTTTGAACCTGATAACCCGCAACGTGTCGCGTTTGAAGATATGCAAGATATCTTTATAAAGAATGAGAACGCCAGCATTATTGTGGTGCCAGAATCTGGTGACGTGTTTAATACCCAAACCCTAAAGCTCATTCAAGATATCACCGAAGAAGCCTGGCAAACGCCATTGTCAACTCGTGTAGACTCCATTACCAATTTTCAGCATACCTGGTCCGAGGAAGACGATTTAATTGTAGAGGACTTGGTTATGGATCCTGACTCGATGGATGCCGCTGCTATGGCACGAGCAAAGGCGATTGCGATTTCAGAACCCAATCTTGTGGACCGAATGGTGTCTCCAACGGGTCATGTTGCCATGATCAATATCACTGTTAACCTGCCTGAGACAGATCAAACCCAAGATATTATGGATATCGTCGCTTTTGTAACTGGACTTAGTGACAAGTATGGCGAAATTTATCCTGGGCACAGCTTTTATCACACCGGTATGGTGTTTATGAACTACAGTTTCGCCTCTGAAGCACAAAAAGATTCGCAAACACTGGTACCACTGATGTTTGTCGCAATTGTTGTCGTGTTGTGGGCGCTACTGCGTTCGTTTACCGGTACGTTTTCTACTGTCGTTATCATTGTCTTCTCCATTGTGGCGACAATGGGGATTGCTGGTTGGTTGGGCTTTTTCTTGAGCACTGCAACGGTAAATGTGCCCACGCTGGTCATGACATTGGCGGTAGCGGATTGTGTACATGTCATAGCATCGATGCTTTATGCATTGCGCGACGGAAAGACGAAGCAAGAGGCAATCGCCTACAGTATGAAATTAAATGTCATGCCGATTTTCATCACTTCAACCACAACGGCCATTGGTTTTTTGACGCTCAACTTTGCCAATGTCCCCATCCTGCAAGACTTGGGTAATTTAACGGCAATTGGCGTAATGTTGGCATTTCTGTTTTCCGTAACGCTGTTGCCCGCAATGCTGATGGTACTGCCGATGCGAGTATCGGCAAAATCTAAGGCAAAAAGCGGCAATATGGAAAAGTTTGGTGAATGGGTAATTTCTAAACATCGCAAGCTGTTGCCTATTTCGGTGATTCTAGTATTGGTTGCGGGTTATTTCTCATGGCAAAACCAAGTCAATGACATTGCCACCGAATATTTTGATGAGTCAATCGCGTTTCGCGCTTCAACCGATTATCAACAAGCGAACCTAAGCGGCATGACCACTATTGACTTTGCCTTGTATACAGATGAGGCTTCAGGGCTCAATAAGCCTGATATGTTACTAGCGGTAGCAAAATTTAGTGAGTGGTTGCGCCAGCAGAACGAAGTAGATCATGTGGCGACAATAGCCGATACCTTTAAGCGGCTGAATAAGAATATGCATTCAGATAATGAAGAATATTATCGTTTGCCGGCGAATCAGGAATTGGCCGCTCAATATTTATTGTTGTATGAAATGTCACTGCCTTACGGATTAGATTTAAACAACCAAATTAATATTGATAAGTCAGCAACAAGATTAACTGTGACAATGCAAAACCTAGGGAGCAAAGAGCTTACTGAATTTGAGATAAGAGCCAATAATTGGGTCGGCCAAAATGCACCTCAATACCGATTAACTGCTGGCAGTCCAAATCTGATGTTTGCTCATATAGGTGAATCCAACATGGAGAGCCTGATGCGCGGTACTGTGCTGGCCTTATTTCTTATCTCTGGATTGTTGGTTTTCGCATTGCGTTCGTGGCGCATGGGAGCCATTAGTTTGTTGCCTAATTTGTTGCCAGCTCTGATTGGGTTTGGCATATGGGGAATGTATTCAGCGCAAATCAATATGGGGCTTTCTGTAGTTCTGAGCATGGCACTTGGCATTATTGTTGATGATACTGTGCACTTCCTCTCTAAATACCGCCATGCACGAGTTTCAGGTAAATCACCAGATGACAGTATTCGTTATTCGTTTAGCAGTGTTGGGCGAGCACTCTGGATCACCACACTGGTGCTCACTATTGGTTTCTTGGTGTTGTCGCTGTCTTCGTTTGCACTTAACTCCGATATGGGGCAATTGACGGCAATTATTATCGTGACTGCGTTGGTAGTGGATTTCCTATTCTTACCGGCGTTTCTAATGCTATTTGACAAATCTGACAAAAAGGAAAACGACAATGAAATGGTTAGTAAAACACAGGTGGCTTAGTGCTGCGCTTTTGTTAACGTTTTTTACCGGTTCTCTAACCGCACAAACGTCGCAAGAAAAAGGCTTAGAAATTGCCAAAGAACGCAAAATACGAGATGAAGGGTGGGGCGATTCTATTGCTGAAATGAGTATGGTACTGCGCAATAAACAAGGCGACGAAGCCACGCGAAAGATGCGCTTGAAGTCACTTGAAGTTGCTGATGACGGCGATAAAGGACTCACAATTTTCGATCAGCCAAGAGATGTAAAAGGCACTGCATTCTTAAACTTTTCACATGCATTGGAGCCAGATGAACAATGGATTTATCTACCGGCATTAAAGCGCGTAAAAAGGATCTCATCGCGTAATAAGTCAGGACCTTTTATGGGCAGTGAGTTCGCTTACGAGGACTTGAGTTCATTTGAGCTAGAGAAATACAGATTTAATTACATTGGCGATGAAATAATAAATGGTGAGGCGTGCTTTGTTGTTGAGCAGGTGCCTGAAGATAAAAACTCCGGTTACACCAAACAATTAGTATGGGTAGACCAAGCACATTTCCGCGCGCAAAAAGTGGAGTTTTACGACCGTAAAGGCAGTTTGCTCAAGGTGCTTGAGATGCAAGACTACCAACTTTATTTAGATAAATTTTGGCGTCCTATGACCATGAAAATGCAAAACGTTCAAAATGGTAAAAGCACCGATTTAATTACCCATGAATTGGTATTTAATACCGGGCTAAAAGATTCTGATTTTAACAAGGCGACATTAAAGCGTGCGCGTTAATCGATTCTCAGTTCTGTTAGGGGCATTATTTGTCGCGCCAGTGATGAGTGTTTCGGCCGACATCGAACTCACCGGAAGCTTTGCTCTTGAACAACGATGGTTTTTAGAAAACAGCCCCTATGATGCGATCAGTAATGGCCAAGCTTCTTTGTATATCGAGCCTGAATGGTATTGGGAGAGCGAAACCGGCTTAGACAGTGTCACTTTCAAACCCTATCTGCGTCTAGATGATACAGACAGCGAACGAACACATTCGGATATTCGAGAATTGATGTGGCTGCATGTAGGCGATGATTGGGAACTTCGTACCGGTATTGGCAAAGTTTTTTGGGGACAAACAGAGTCACAGCATTTAGTTGATGTTATTAATCAAACCGACTTTGTAGAAGCCATTGACGGTGAAGACAAACTTGGCCAACCCATGGTTAATATCCAATGGATAAAAGACTGGGGGACGGCGTCAATATTCCTTTTGCCGTATTTTCGTGAGCGCACATTTGTGGGTGTTGAGGGGCGTTTTAGATTGCCGCTTGAAGTTGCCGTAGATGATGCCCAATACGAGTCTAACCGGGAGCAGGGGCATCTGGATTGGGCTGCTAGGTGGTCGCACACGTTAGGTGATTGGGAAGTTGGCTTGTCCTATTTCGATGGCACCTCCCGCGAACCACTATTGTTACCACAGGTAAACAACCAAGAACCAGTGTTAATGCCCTATTACGAGCAGATGCAACAAATAGGGGTTGATACTTTAGCCGTTGTAGATTCTTGGCTCATTAAGTTCGAGGGAATTCATCGACGCAGTAACAGCAGCGATTTCACAGCCATAACCACGGGCTTCGAATACACCCAGGTTGGCGTTATGGGCAGTGTAATAGACTTGGGTTATTTGATGGAGTACCAATATGACGAGCGCGGTGAAGACGCAACTTCGCTTGGACAAAATGACCTAATGCTGGGCGCAAGGTTCGTATTCAACGATATTGATGGTACCGAACTACTTGCTGGATTTGTCCAAGACTTAGATAACAGCAACAGTCAATCCGCTTTTGTGGAAGCCTTCAGCAGAATTAATGATCATTGGAAATGGCGGGTGGACGGTTGGTTTTTTACATCTGAGGATACCAGAGATACGCTGTATCTCATTCGTCGTGATGACTACCTGCAACTGAGTTTGGAATATTATTTTTAGTCTATTAAGTAGTCGAAAACGGCAATTGCTGCGTATTTAGGTGAAAGAGTTCACGAAGTTAACAGGTTCTCACAAATCTTAGCGCTCCTCGTTTGGCGATGCACTAAAATTGCGGTTACACTGTGATGTATTCGATTCAAGAACGTACTTTTATATGAAATACAGTAAGTTAAGCATTTTACTGCTATCGCTGAGTGTCAGTGTTGGGGCGAATGCCCAATGGTTTGACAAAAACTATGTCGCCGCTTCAGTACTTGGAAGCCAAGTTGACCTTGGTAATAGCAGCGAAGACGAGCCGGGTTTTGCCGTCGCTTTTGGTACCCAGATTCATCGCCAATGGTACGCTGAGATTGGTTTTAATCAGTTTTCTTCCAGTTTAGAATCTGTCAATACCAGCAGTTTGGCTACGGTGTCAGATACACTCAACGTAGGAGCCGACGCGTCTGGCTTCTACTTAGGTTTATTGGGCAAAGCGTCAGGGCAAGTAGGCGAATTGTATTATCGTCTCGGCGCCATGAGTTTGGACTATGAAACCTACTACGTGGATAGCTCCTTAGCATGCAGTAACGCCAGTGGACAAACACTCACATTAGCTGATGGCAACACAACGGCACTGTGCAGTAAAGATGATAGCGATATTGCTGGAATGTTTGGTTTGGGGTTTGACTACTATGTGGGTGTCAATTCGCAAATAAGATTTAGCGCTGACCATATTCGAGCGCCTAATAATGTGCAGATTAATGCGTTTCAAGTGGGTTTTCGCTACAGCTTCTAGAGGTTGAGTCAGTGAAAAATGAATTAGACAGCAAATTTATTCTTAGAGTATTCGATAAGATTAGAAATCATGGAGAAAGCCAAGGTGAGGGCTACATACTCGATGGAGTGAAAGCGAGTACTGACTTCGACGGATATACTTTGTATTTGAGCGATGCGTTGGTGTCTATTTCATTTGGTTTTCACAATCAATATCACATTGATTATACAGAAGCGGCTCACTATGAGCAGTTCACCAAAAAATTGGACGCTATTTTTAAAAATTATTAGGGCAGCAAACTCTTAGTAAAAATGCCTGCTTCAGGACAGCCATTTTCCTAGTTCTTCCTTCAACGCTTCGTTAACGATCGGTTTAGTTAAGTAGCTGTTCATGCCTGCTTCGAAACATTTCTCAGCGTCCCCTTTCATTGCGTGTGCCGTCAGAGCGATAATGGGTATGTCACTTTTGAAGTTACTAGAGCTCGACGTTCTTATGTTGCGGCTTGTCTCATAGCCATCCATAACGGGCATCTGACAGTCCATCAGGATAACGTCATAAGGCTCAATTGCTTGGTTGAGCGTGCGTAATGCTTCTTCTCCGTTCTCAGCAACATCTACCATAAAACCCATGTTTCGGAGCATTTCACTGGCCACCTGTTGATTGATGTAATTGTCTTCAACAAGCAGGATACGGTGTTCATTTTTCTCGGCTTCTTCACCGACTTTAGCGTCACCTTCTTGTTCGCTTTCACGCAACTGGTCGAATAAAACGGCTAACGCGTGATAAACGCTGCTTTGTTTAAGCGGCTTACTGGTTTGATGTTTGATACCTAGTTCGGTTTGCTCAGCTGCATCTAGACCTCCACCGACAGGCGTAAGCAAACAAATTTGTGGCTGTTCAATATTCTTGTCAGAACGCACTGCTTTGCATAGCTGCTGGCCTGGCATGCCAGTTAGCTTGGTAGACACAAACATAGCATCGACTGGCTCTTGTTTACTGTGCTGTTCTCTAATGAGCTTAATCGCCGAGGGGGCGTTGTCTGCTAAGTGAATCACAGCGTTGGTTTTTTCCAACATACCCGCAAAGAGCTCTTGCACTAGTGGATTACTCTCAACCAAAAGTACATGCTTTGACGTAAGTTCTGGCACGAAATATTCGTCTGGCATTTCTTCTAATGCTTCGCCGTAACGAATGTGGAACCAGAAGTTAGAACCTTTATCCATTTCGCTGGTTACGCCAATGCTACCGCCCATCATTTCAGATAGTTGTTTAGATATGGCCAGGCCAAGCCCGGTGCCGCCAAACTTACGTGTGGTGGAGGCATCAACCTGCACAAACTTATTGAATAGGTTCTTAATCTTCTCATCTGGTATACCAATACCAGAATCCTGAATTTCGAAATGCAGTTTGTTTAAACCAATTTCTGACACTTTGAGGATCACTTGTCCCGATTCGGTGAATTTGAGCGCGTTACTACATAAGTTGTTGATGATCTGTCTAATTCGGCTCGGGTCAGAGCGCACAAAATGGGGAACGCTATCTTCAACGACACAAATGAAATCGAGATTTTTCTCTTCTGCACGCAGGGCAAAGGTATCCGCTAGCTCATAGACAAGTTTGTAAAGGTCAAACGGAATTTCTTCCAGTTCCAGCTTACCAGCTTCAATTTTTGAGAAATCGAGGATGTCATTGATGAGGTGTAACAGTGATTCACCACTAGCTTGTGCCAGGCTGACATAATGGCGCTGTTTGTCGGAAAGCTCAGTTTTCAACAATAAGTCATTCATACCGATAATGCCGTTTATTGGCGTTCGGATTTCATGGCTCATGTTCGCTAAGAAATCACTCTTGGTTCTGCTGGCTTCTTTGGCTTTTTCTTCTGCCCGTTTAAGCTGAGTGATGTCCTGGAATGCCCCTCGGAGCATGGTTGGTTCGCCATTTACGTATTCGACGAAACCTACTGAACGAATCCAAATCCGACGGTTTCTGGCCGTGACAAATGGCAGTTGTAAATCCCAAGATTTACCATCAGCAATGGCATCTTCAATGGCGCGTTGGATGATTGGTCGGGCTTCAGGTGCGAAATACTCAATGGCATCGCTTAAGGTAACTTCTTCGCCAATGGGAAGCTCGTGGATTCGGTAGACCTCTTTAGACCAATAAAGGGTATTGTGAACCATGTTGAATTCCCAACCACCCAGTTTCGCCATGGTTCCGGTCGTTTCCAAAAGATCTTGGTTACGCTGCTTCTCGGCTTCAATTTCTTTGAGTTGAGAAATATCTCGAGCGATGGCGAGATAACCTTCGGTTTGTTGTTCTGCGTCTTCGTTGACGATGGGGACAATCGACAACATCGCCGGGAATTGCTTTTGTGTCTTGGTTAAGAACTGCCACTCTTGTTCGACTTCTACCCCTTTCTTGGCTTTCTCTAAGAAGGTTTCCACTCCTGGTTGCAGGACTAAGTCTAACGCGCGGCCTAGTTTTTGTGCACCGAACATTAACTCATGTGGGTCGAAAAAATCAGACAGGTTAAGTTTGTCGACAACTTCGTCTTCTTCATAACCTAATAGTTCTTGCGCATTCTTGTTAAACGTTTTGACGTTAAACCCGGTGTCAGTAGAGATCAACATCAAATTCGCGCTATCGAGAACGGCTTTTTGCAATCGGTTTAGGTTGGTGATTTGTAACTCTGCTTCTTTTTGGTCTGTAATGTCACTCTCAAGTGCCATAAAGCCGGTGAGTTGTCCGTCCCGATAAAGTGGTTGGCAGTTGATCTTAAGCCAATAGGGGGTGCCGTCTTTGTGATAATTGACCAGTTCCTCGCTGAAACCGTGGCCATTAGCGATTGAGTCACGCATGCGCTTAACGACTTCCGCATCACTGTCAGTGCCTTGTAGAAATTTACCAGGACGTTTGCCGATGACTTCCTCAAAACTGTAGCCAGAGATCTTCTCGAAGCTTCGGTTAACCCAGGTGATGTTCTGATTTTCATCGGTAATGATTACCGCATTATCTGTTTCTTGCGCCAGTTTTGCTAACATGGCGTTTTCTTCAGTACTTTCAATTAACCGTTTTTGTGCGGCGTACCTGTCAGATAAATCAAAGTTTACCCCAATGCAGTGCAGAGGGTTGTCGTTGGCATCATAGATAAATTGCCCAAAGGCCTTTAAATACCTCTCTTCACCATTTAAGGTCGCAATTCTGAAACTGGTATCAAACTTGGTTTTTTGCTCAATACAATATTGAAACATGGCTTCAGTCGGGCCAATATCATCTGGATGTATTCGCCTCGACCAGTCGTCGTAGCTGCCGCCAAAGTCCTCTTCAGGAACGCCGTAGAGCTGGTGCATCTGCTCGTCCCAACGCAGTTCGTTGGTTTCAAAGTCCATTTCCCAAATGCCGATGCCAGCAGATTCTTTGGCGATTTGGAACTTTTGAGTGAGCTCCATTAAGTTTTGTTCGGCAGATTTTAGTTTTGCCGATTCTTGTACGGTAATGACCAGGTAGTGTTCGTCTTCATATTCAAGTGGCGCCAAACCAATTGAGGCAAAGAAGATGTCGCCGTCTTTTTTAAACGCGGTAAGGCTGGCACTGCTGTCGATTTTCTCGGAGGCGTAGTGGTTGATAAAGTCTTTAAAGAGCGGATCGTTTGGCGAGAGCAGTTGACCGGGAATTAATTCATCGAAGTCTAATGTGGTGATTTCATCCCGATTGTAATCAAATAAACGACATGCCGCAGGATTTGCGTATGTAATTTTGCCTTCAAACGTGATCTTAAGTAATCCTGAAGCGGCCAGTTCGGCCAGTAAGAACGCTTCTTTCTGCGCAACGTCCTGATTATTTTCGCTTGTATTCCTGCTCATCTTTTTCGCAGTTAACCCAATCTTTTTGGAAGAATTTTTGTGAACTACCTCAAATTTAGCTGATCATCTGTTTAATGACAATCAGCAAAACTCCAGTGGTGCTATAAATAGCAATTATGGATTTTATTCTACGCATTTAGGGGCAGCTAATCAGACCATTCCATCAAAGGTTTTAAGGATTTCACAGATCCATTATTATAATGCGTTGTTTTTATTAATGAGTATTTGCATTGCACAAGGTTGATTCACCTAAATTTGAACTGCGCTTTTTGGGACCGAAGTTTTGGCCGTTATGGATAGGTGCAGGCTTTTTATACCTATTGAGTTGGATGCCATTTTTCGTTATTCGATTTATGAGTAAAGGATTCGCCTTTTTACTCAGTAAACTAGGCAAAAAGCGAGTGAAGGTCGCGAAACGCAATTTGGAGCTGTGTTTTCCGCAATGGAGTGAGCAGAAGCGACAAGAGGTACTTAAACAGAATGTTCAGATGACGGGCATGGCGTTATTTGAAACCGTTATGGGCTGGTGGTGGCCAGACTGGCGAGTTCGTAGACATGGCAAGGTCGAAGGCTTTGAGCACGTTGAAGCTATTTTGCAACGAGGCAAAGGCGTATTGTGCTTGGCACCGCATATGATGAACTTAGAATTTGGATTGCGTCTTGCAGGGTTGCACCAAGCATCTGTGGCTTTCTATCGTCGCCATGACAACGCCTTGATGGAGTATCTGCAATATCACGGTCGTGCACGGTCCAACAAATATATGATCCACAAACGCGATGTCAAAGGCATGTTTCAGGCGCTTAGTAACGGCGAGATTAGTTATTATTTGCCTGACCAAGACTACGGTCGTAAACGTTGTGAATTTGCTCCCTTTTTTGCTGTTGAACAAGCCGCGACAACTACAGGTACGCTGCTGTTTGCTAATCATCCTGGTTGTGAAATTGTGTTCGTTTACCCCATTTATACCAGAGATGGCTATCGACTTCATTTTGAACCAGGGGTTAAGGATTTTCCCACAGGTGACGATAACGCAGATGTAACCTTGGTAAATCAGCGAATCGAACAAATGATTATGCAGGCACCCGAGCAATACTTATGGATGCACAAGCGTTTCAAAACCCGTCCGGATCCGGATGAACCGAGTTTATATAAATAGGCGTATATAATTTAGTATTGTGGGGCTACCCATAATGCTGAATAAATGAGCAGTGATACGCTACATATTGTGAACGAGCACTAGAATTTGACTGGTTGTGCTGGAAAACACCGCCTGGATAGGATATAAATTGCTCGAATTATACTCAGTTAATCGATAACAGCTTAATAGAAGTAATGGCTAAGAAAAAATCATTTAATCCGGCAACGTTTTGGGCCAAACAAATTGGACTGGCAGTGGTACTTATCGCTGTGGCGGCACTTGTCATTAACTCTCAAAACGAAAAAGCGGCAACGGCCAAACAAAAAGCTCCGAAAAAGAATATCGATAACAGTCTAAGCTCCTTTTACGCTTCACACCGCATGTCCTCGACCGAACCTATTGAAGAAGAACTCGGCGATTTTGTTGTTGAGTTGAATAGAGACAATCAATCGCTTAGTAAACGTCTACAGCAGATGGAAAAAGGCAATACTACGGTCGGTGGTCGCTGGGTTGGCGAACATAAGTACCGCACCTTCAAAGCTGGTTCTACATTGCGCGAAGCGATAACGTCTTATGCCCAAGATGAAGGTATGCAGGTAATATGGGAGTTAGAACAAGACTTTATAGTGAAGAGCAACTTCCAAATGGACGATACCATCGTTGGTTCACTTTACAAGATATCCAAAGCGGTAGATTCAAGTTTTGAAGGGGATGTAACTGCCTATGTCTGTCCAAAACAGCGTTCGTTAGTCATTACTGCAGAGCGTTCCGAGTATCTCAACAAGAACTGCAGTCTTGCCGATGGTACTCAGGGCTAACAAACAACGCCCTGAGAGAGTAGCCTAGGAGGCCATGACCTCCGAAAACACCTGATCCCATATCTCGATGACGTTCTGCCGTTTTTTGCGAAAGTCCTTAACTGACACATAGTTTTTAAGCTGTTTTAGAGCCAGTCGATGGCTCATATTGCGAAAGTCTAGATAGGCATCCAGCAACTTGTTGTGCCAATCATCAGAGATAATTTCGTGCTTGTGTAAAACGTCCAATAAGCGCACATTGTCAGACCAAACTGTCAAATCTGGGGTTTGTTTTGCGTGTAGTAGTGTCCAATATTGTACTAAAAATTCAATGTCAGCGATGCCGCCAGCACCTTGCTTTAGGTCAAACTTCTCGCTGTCTGATTTGTCTAAATGTTCACGCATTTTCAAGCGCATATTATGCACTTCAAGCGCCAAGGCAGCAGATTCTCGTTCTTGGCAAATAATGTCACCTTTGATTGTTTGGAAGCGCTGGGCAAGTATTCCAGAACCTGCGACGGGGCGACTGCGTACTAGCGCCTGATGCTCCCATACCCAAGCTTCTTGTCGTTGATATTCCAAGAAAGCGTCAATGTCTGAGACGAGTAGCCCTGAATTGCCCGAAGGACGCAATCGCATGTCCAATTCATACAGCTCTCCAGAGGCGGTTTTAGTGTTAAATAAATGGATAATACGTTGAGCTAATTTCACATAAAACATTTTAGATTCAATGCTTTTATTGCCTGACGTTGGTGAGTTGTCTTTGCAGTCTGAAAGAAACACCATGTCTAAATCTGAACTATAACCCAACTCGATACCGCCCATTTTTCCATATCCAATCGCGACAAAGCGTTTGTCCTGATCTGTGGCACCAACCGGATATCCGTACTTCTCCGTCATTTGTTGCCAGGCCATATTAATAGCTTCGTTGACTAATACTTCTGCCAGACAGGTCAGGTGGTCGCTTACCTGCATAATGGGTAGCGCTCCTGAGATATCTTCAGCGGCAACACGCAGTTGTTGGCAGCGCTTAAATTGACGCAATGCCTCCATTTGCTGTTCTAAATCTTCTTCTGGAATACGCAATAATGACTGTCTGAGTAAATCCTCATAACTTGATAGTGGGGTTGGTTCATACAGTGCCTTGCGGTTCACCAACTCGTCCAACAATATGGGAAAGTTGGCCAGCTCTTCTGCAATCCAAGGACTCTTTCGGCAGAGCATTAATAACTGCTCTAACGCATCATTATTTTCTAGCAGGAGTTCTAAGTAAGTGGTTCTGCGTGAAATAGACTTAATCAGTTGCCCAACTCTTGGTAGTGTGAGCTCAATTGCTACGGCTGAGTAGGTCGATATTTTACTCAGCACTACAGGCAGCAGCCTATCGACAATTTCACGTCCTCGCGTTCCTATGGGTCTACTGGCGAGCTCTTGCTTGAGCTGCATGACTTGTTCTATCAATATAGTATCTAACAGTGCCGGATATGCCGGTTTCAATAGCGCGTTCGATTCCTCGACGGATAATTCTAATAACCAAAGATCTTTGAATTCTTGTTCACAGTTATCTCTTTCGTTCGCCTCAACATCGCCTATCAGGTCTTCGAATTGCTCGCTTATTAACTGCATATGTCCTGACAATTTCAGGTGAAACTGCTGATAGTCAGGTTCTGCCATTAAATATGCTAAGCGCTCACAATCGAGCTGGTTGTCTGGCAATTCTTGAGTTTGACGATCATCAAACTGTTGTAGGCAGTGTTCTACTTTGCGCAAATACAGATAGGCTTGGCCAACATCAGCTAGAACTTGGTCGCTAAAAATATTGCTAAATGCGAGATTCTTTAGGGTTTCAAGGGTACTTTTGACTTGTAGTTTTTTGTCTCGACCACCGCGAATTAACTGTAGGCATTGCACGATAAATTCGAGTTCCCGAATACCTCCAGATCCCAACTTAATATTGTGGAAAAGGTTGCGTCTTCTGACCTCCTGTTGAATGAGTTGCTTCATGCCCCTTAATGATTCCATGACGCTAAAATCGATATAGCGTCGAAATACAAAGGGTTGCAAGATTTGCTGTAGTTCATCGGTGTAGGGCGTATCGTCATTTAACAATCGCGCTTTAACCATCGCGTAACGTTCCCATTCTCGTCCCTGACGCAGGTAGTAATCTTCAAATGCTGAAAAATGTGATACTAAGGGACCGCTGTCGCCGAAAGGACGCAGGCGCATATCAACTCGGTATACCTGACCTTCTGCGGTGATTTGGTGTAGTGAGGCGATAAGCTTTTGTGCAATTTTGGTGAAAAATTGCTGAATTTCCATTTCTTTGCGGCCATTGCTAACCACACCGGTTTCTGGATACACGAAGATAAGATCAATATCTGAAGAAAAGTTTAGTTCTCTTCCCCCTAGTTTGCCCATACCTAAAATCAACATGTGCTGCGGCCCTAAGCTGCCCATGGGAGTTTCCCAGCGCTTACACATTTTGTTGTAGTACCAATGATAGCTGCACAAGATAAGCGCATCGGCCAATTCGGAAACGGCGCGAAGTGAGGCCTTTATTTCTTGTTCTTGCATGAAGTCGTGCCAGGTGATCCGAAACATTTCCTTATTTCTAAATTCGCGCAACACTTTGTGTTGTTCAGTCTCATCATCGATGTGAGCGAGAGCATCAGTTAAATGACGGCGATAGTTGTCTGGCTGTGGGGGATTTGAACTGCACTCATTTATCCAATTGGGGTAGCGCAAAGCCAGCCGAGATAGGAAGTCACTCAATCCAAACGCTCGCGACAACTCGGCCTCAGAAACACAAAACTCGTCCTGAGCAATTTGTTGCAACTGCTGGACAACAGCGAGTCCTTTTTCCTTAATCGCCTGTGGGGTGGGGAGCGACTTACTCATTTATCAGACCTACCGTAATCTGTTATGCACATCAATAAACACCGAATAAACCTGTATCTTGTTGATTTTAAGACATTTGCTACATAATCTTATAATAGCCAAATCACAATGATTTTCGACGTTTAATTAGGTGATCCTATGAGTGCACTGGTTAATCTTATTCCCGTTTCGCCCGATCTGTGGATTTACCTCGCCATTGATATGGCAATAGCTATTCTCTTGCTTAGTATGTTGCGCTGGATTTCTGGGCGTCTTATTGCCGGTAAGTCCAGTCAGAAACAAGCAGGGCATGATAACTTCGCGTACGGAATCAGCGTAGCAGGCAGAATGATGGCATTGGCTATTGTATTAGCTGCTGCAGTAGCCAACTCAACCACCGGCAACTTTACTGATTCTGTGGTGACTATGCTGGTATACGGCACCGTCGGCATTTTCCTGATCAAGATTGGTCGTTTTGCCCATGATAAAATTGTGCTTAATCGTCTCGACAAGGATTTTCACATCGGCGATCGCAACGTAACCATTGCACTGGTGGATGCGTCTAGCTCAATCGCCACCGCACTTATCGTGCAAAGCGTAATGAGTTGGGTTGATGGATTTGATGTGAATGCTTTTTTAGCTATTTTCTCAGGCTTCTTAGTTTCTCAAGCCATATTACTTACTATGACACGAGTTTATGAACGCCGCTTTGCTGAAAACAATCGCAGCGGCTCGCTACAATCTTCTCTAACCAAGGGGCAGCTAGCGCTTGCTATACAGCATTCTGGTTATTTGCTGGGAACCGCACTTGCAGTAACAGCGGCGGGGAACTTGTTGGAATATAAGCCTGAAGGCTACGTTAGTAACCTCACTGGATGGCTGATCGTTGGTCTAGCGCTGACATTTACTCTTACGGCTTTAATGATTGTGGCCAGACGGTTTATCTTAGCCAATGTGGATTTGGTACAAGAGATTGATCAACAGCACAATATCGGTGTGGCCAGCATTGAACTTGCGTTGAGTGTGGGCATTGCATTGATCATGATTGGGTTGATTAGCTAGTAAGAAGATGTACTTTTTTCTTGTCACTGTTTTGTCATTTCACTGTCATAAGTCTGCTTCAGACTAATCCCTCAAAGTGACATGTTTGTAAGCTAGCGCTTTTTTAAGCTTATGTTTACAGCGATTATCCCATTTGAGAGTCATGCGCACGGAGCAATTTTTTCGCTGCTTAGCGGATCAAAAACGTATCAATACAATTTTGTTGATATGGCACAGTCAGGAAGTGAGTCTTTTTCAGCTAGCTTGTGTTCTAGAACAGTCAGAAAATAGCGTAGCCCGAAATATGGCGCTGTTGTTGAAGAACAACATCGTGATAGAACGCAGACAAGAGCTCGACCGCCTCTACCGTATTAATCCAGAGTTGCCTCGTTGGGCTTACAAAGTGTTAAAGCATACTTACATTGGCAACAAGCACATCCTTGAAGGTCAACTCTTGCCTTTGGAAGATGGGACGGAAAACTCAGCTACGCATCTGTAAGCAGGATTACCCAAGTATTTTTTCCTGTTACACTTAGTGTTTTAACGATTCGATTAATATCAAAGGCATACTAGATGCAGCTTCCTCATTTTGAATCAGCGAATATTTTGGTCGTTGGTGACATCATGTTAGACCGCTATTGGCTGGGACCTACCAGCAGAATTTCACCAGAGGCTCCCGTTCCCGTTGTTAAAATTGAAGGAATGGATGAGCGCCCAGGCGGTGCGGCTAATGTCGCCTTGAATATCGCGGCTCTACAGTCAGATGTACAAGTGATGGGGCTTGGCGGTAATGATGAGTCGGCGCAAACACTGGCTAAAGTATTACAGGCCGTTGGGGCAACTTGTGAAATTTTGCCTGTAGACAACATGGACACAATTACTAAGCTGCGCGTGTTAAGTCGCAATCAACAATTAATCCGTTTGGACTTTGAGAAGAGTTTTTCTGATGTTGACAAAAGCGAGCTTAATAATAGGGTTGAACAGCGCCTAAGTGATGCCTCGGTATTGGTTTTATCCGATTATGCGAAAGGTTGTTTGAGTGATCCCCAGGCGTTCATAGGCCTAGCTAAAAAACGCAATGTCCCTGTTATCGTAGATCCCAAAGGAAGCGATTTTAGTAAATACCGTGGCGCATCGTTATTGACTCCAAATATGTCTGAATTCCAGCAAGTGGTTGGAGAGTGTCATTCAGAGTCTGAAATCGTCGAAAAAGCTCAAATGCTACTAGGTGAATTCGATATCGGCGCACTGTTAGTGACTCGCTCTGAACACGGTATGACGCTGATACGCCGTGGCGAAAAAGAGTTTCACTTACCTGCCAAAGCGCGGGAAGTCTATGATGTTACTGGTGCGGGTGACACAGTTGTCGCCACTCTTGCTTGTGCAATTGGCGCAGGATTTGACTACCAAGAAGCCTGTATGTTGGCTAATTCAGCAGCGGGTATCGTAGTAGGTAAGTTGGGTACCTCTACTGTGAATATTCAAGAGCTTATTAGTGCAGTTCAGGATGAAACTGACGTTGGATTGGGGGTCATGTCAGAACAGCAACTGAAATTTGCTGTGCAATTAGCGAAAGACCGCGGCGAAAAAATTGTCATGACCAATGGGTGTTTCGACATCTTACACGCGGGTCATGTTTCCTATCTACAAACAGCGGCAGCGCTTGGCGATAGATTAATTGTTGCGGTAAATGCCGATGAGTCTGTTCGACAATTGAAAGGCGAAGGCAGGCCCATTAACCATGTGCAAAGACGAATGTCAGTATTAGCCGCATTAGGCTCGGTTGATTGGGTGGTGCTATTTTCAGAGGACACACCTGCTCGCTTAATTGGTGAGGTGTTGCCTGATGTGTTGGTGAAAGGTGGCGATTATAAACCTGATGAAATCGCGGGAGGGGAACATGTCGTTGCCAACGGTGGAACTGTGCAGGTACTAAACTTTGAAGAAGGTCTTTCTACGACTAATATCATTAACCAAATCATTGCTGGAAAAGAATAAATCTAGGCGACCCACTACAACAGAGTAGTGGGTTTGTAACCGATGTAATAAGTAAATTTTTCTGTATCCGCTACATGTCGTAATCTGTCTTTCTGCCAATTTCCTTTTGTTTTTAACTGCTTACCAGTAGCTTGTTGGATTTTGTTGAGTAATTCTTCTAAAGATGTGCCAACGCCCGTGCCGACATTATAAACTCGCCACGGAAACTCACTGCTATCTAGACTCTCCTCATCGAATTCCCATTCACTGTTTCTCACCGCAGGATGCTCGATAGTTCTTACACTTGCTTCAGCTGCATCGTTTATGAAAACAAAATCGTAAACGTCATTGCGCCATTGGCTGAGATCTATTACTTCTTCATTTTCGATTTGCCGCCACAACTTAGCAACAACCGCATTTTCATCAGCGAGATCGCCGTAAAGCTCAAAAAACCTTAACACGGTACAGGGCGTTGAAAATTGTGCTGACATTGCATGCAGTAGCAGCTCCATGCTGCGCAACCTCGCGGCAGATAACGACTGAGGGTGAGCAACTAATTCGTTGGCCTGCATATTCCTATGGTGGTGCGGGTAATAGAGCTGGTAGCCGGACGCGCACACGAGGTGTAGCACGTCTAATTGACTTAAAAGGTGTTGCAGCTTGAGTGTTTGTGCTAAAAGTAATTGAGCATGGCGCACAGCCATCGTTTGACAAGGGAGAAAAAACACTTCGAAGCTTTTTGCCAGTTCCCGTTCTGCTTCCCATTCTTGTTCCAGTGCCGAGCCTCGGTAACTGAAATGATGTCCATTATGGCCGTTTTGCAATAATTCGAGATTGTTTTTGTGAAAACTAGAGCTGGTGGTTTGCAGGGAATACCCTAGTACGGTGTAGCCCTTGGCTAACATTTTTTGTGTTACCGCACACCCCAATAATTCATCACACCCTAAAATCAGAACTAACACGCACGCTCCTTTATTCTGTGTAGTTAAAGTTTAATAAAACACTCAATTTCCACAATAGACGCGTCCTAGTTTGTTATTCAAATAAATTGATTATATTGATAGGTATTGATAATTATATTCGATTGAAAATGTTAGCTACACTGAGCTCAATTAAACAAAACACGAAAATTACCTACGTTAATTAAGCAAGTTATGAGGAATATCTAATGTTAGAAAATAGAGAAGGCCAATCTGTTCCATCGGTAGAATTTGTATTAAGACAGAACGATGAATGGCAAAAAGTATCAACTGACGAGTTGTTTAAAGGCAAAACTGTTGTGTTATTTGCTTTACCGGGGGCATTTACGCCAACCTGTTCTTCGACTCACTTACCTCGCTACAACGAGTTGGCCGGTACGTTAAAGGAAAACGGCGTGGATGACATAGTCTGTTTATCGGTGAATGATACCTTTGTTATGAATGCGTGGGCAGCCGACCAAGAAGCGCAAAACATCAAAGTCATTCCCGATGGCAACGGTGACTTCAGTGCGGGTATGGGCATGCTTGTTGAAAAAGCGGATTTGGGATTTGGTAAGCGAAGCTGGCGTTATTCCATGTTAGTTAAAGATGGGGGTATTGAAAAAATGTTCATCGAGCCCGATGTGCCAGGTGACCCGTTTGAAGTGTCTGATGCCGACACTATGTTAAATTACATCAACGCTGAAGCGAAAAAGCCTGAACCAGTATCTGTGTTTACAAAGCCTGGTTGTCAGTACTGTGCCAAAGCTAAGGCTTTGTTAACTGAAAAAGGACTGCAGTTTGAAGAAATCTCGTTAGGCAAAGACGCTACGTTAACGTCTCTGAAAGCAGTGACTGGCCGAGATACCGTGCCACAAGTGTTTATCGGCGGTAAGCACATCGGTGGTAGTGATGATTTAGAGAACTATTTTGTTTCCTAAGCATTGGCCAAACCGAAAATTTGATGTCTTAACCAATTAATTGCGCTGTCATTGCTAGTATTTTCATGCCAATAAAGATGCAGTTCTAGTTGCGGGACATCGATAGGAAGATCTGCCATGTGCAGGTCTTCATCTTTCAGCGTTTCACCTATCAGGCGAGGGCAGGTTAGCAAAAGCTCGCTCATCTTGAGCAAGGCTTTAGCTGTTTGGTAGTTTTGGCAGCGCATGCCGATTTGTCGGTTGATGCTCTGTTGTTGCAAGTTGATATCCTCTACTACTCTTCCAGACGGCCGGTTGGATACAGTAAGGTGTTTTGCACCCAAATACTCCTCTCTCGTGATATTTTCATGATGTCTTTGTTCACTTTTGCGAAACAGCACCACAAAAGAATCTTCAGCGATGCGCGCATGTTGTATAGGTCTTTGCAGCGGCATGGCCACATCTACTGCCAAATCAGCCTGTCCTGAGCCTAACTGACGCTGAATTTGTGAACGTTCAAGTTTAACGCAGGCGAGGGATAACTTGTCCGATACTTCCGCAAGGTGTTTGTATAACCGAGGCGCGTAGAGCGACTCCAAGGCATCGTGAATCGCGATGGTAAAAGTTTGTTCCGAATCAACCGGGTTAAACTCGGTAAACTGTTGCAGTGAAGAGCGCACGCCGTGCAGGCTTTCCAGAAGTTGTGGCGCTATTCGAAGACATGCCGAGGTTGGCTTCATTTTATTGCCTTGTCGCTCAAAGAGGGGATCCTGAAGGGCATCGCGCAATCTCTTTATTGCATGGCTTACAGCTGAAGGAGTAATAAAAAGCACTTCTGCCACACGTGACATGTTTTGCTCTCGATACATAGCCTCGAATACTTTAAGTAAATTTAAATCCAATTGTTGAACGGATTTATTGGCCACCATTCTCTCCTTTTTTGTTACCACAGTGTAAATGGATGTGAATGGTATTCATAGTGGTGAGCTAATAAATTTCACTTCATTCAATTTGGTTTCTTGTCTAGTATTTGCTCATCACCTTATTTCAGGAGCTACTATGAACTTCCAACACAGTGAAATTTGTCAAGATTATCTAACTCGCGTTAAAGCATTTATGGAGCAGGAAATCTTTCCTGTTGAAGCCGAGATTTTTAAACAAAACCACGAACTCAACGGTCACGGTGATTGGACGAAGTGGCAGGTTCCGGACGCTATTAAGGCGCTGAAATTAAAAGCGAAAGAAGCTGATTTAAATAACTTATTTTTGCCTGACGCAAAACTTGCTAAAGGCTTAAGCACTCTAGATTACGCACCGCTGGCGGAAGAAATGGGTAAGTGCTTATTTGCACCAGAAATTTTTAACTGTAATGCGCCCGACACTGGCAACATGGAAGTGCTTTATCACTTTGGCTCAGACGCACAAAAAGAAAAATGGTTAACGCCGTTGTTAGCAGGTGAGATTCGCTCAGTGTTTGGTATGACCGAGCCAGACGTTGCATCGTCAGATGCGACTAATATGGCACTAACCATTGTAGAAGATGGAGACGATGTGGTTATCAATGGTCGTAAGTGGTGGACCACAGGATTGGGTCACCCTGATGCTAAAATTGCAATTGTTATGGGGCTTTCGGAGCCAGACGCACCTAAGCACAGTCGCCACAGCATGGTGCTTGTGCCGCTTGATACGCCTGGACTGAAAATCGAACGCATGCTGACCGCGTGTGGCGATTACGACGCGCCTTACGGTCATGGCGAAATGAGTTTCACCGATGTGCGTGTACCTAAAGAGAACTTGGTCATGGGTATTGGTAAAGGCTTTGCTATTGCGCAAGGGCGCCTAGGTCCAGGTCGAATTCACCACTGCATGCGTTCTATTGGTGCTGCCGAGCGCTCGTTAGAGCTGATGATCAAACGTGGTCACGAGCGTGAGGCATTCGGTAAGCCTATTATTAGACTTGGCGGAAATTTAGAACGCGTCGCCCAAGCTCGTATGCTCATTGACCAAGCGAGATTACTTACTTTAAACGCGGCGTGGAAAATTGATACCGTAGGTGTGAAGCACGCCATGACAGAAATTTCGGCAATTAAGGTCGTTGTGCCTAATATGTTGCAAACGGTGGTTGACATGGCTATTCAAATGCATGGTGGCGCGGGTGTTTCTGGTGATTTCCCTCTTTACGGTTTTGCTACCCAAGCGCGCTGCTTGCGTTTGGCAGATGGTCCAGACGAAGTACACATGGGCATGGTTTCTCGCCTAGAACTAGGTAAATACAAATAGGTTGATACCATGCAACAACGAATCTTAGTCACTGGTGGTGCCTCTGGGCTTGGTAAAGAAATCGCGTTGCGCTGGGCCAAAGCTGGTGCTGATGTGTGTATCGCTGATTTGAATGAGGTGCGTGCTCAAGAAGTGATTCAAGAGCTGACCTCATTGGGTGCCAAAGCCATGTTTTGCCGATGTGATATCACCAACGAACAAGACATCCTGGCAGTTAAAGAAGCGGTCATGCAATCTTTCGGTGGCGTCGATTTGGTGGTAAACAATGCCGGCGTTGCCTCCGCAGGAAGCTTGGTTGAAGAAAATATTGAGCAGTGGCAATGGGTGTTAGAAATTAACGTACTTGGCGCGGTGAGAGTAAGCCAATTTTTTGCGGATGTATTCAGACGACAGGGGCATGGCTACTTCTTGAATGTGGCCTCCCAAGCTGGCATTACTGCAGCACCCATGATGGGCTCCTACTGCGCGAGTAAGGCGGCAATGGTGAGCTTTTCAGAAACCATGCGTCTTGAACTTATCGATGACAATATTGGTGTCAGTGTATTGTGTCCGAGTTTTTTCAAAACTAACTTGGACGAATCGGTACGCAGTGTGAATCCCGCTATGCGTGGTGTTGTTACCAAATTGCTAGAGCGCGGAAAGTTGTCTGCCGCTGATGTAGCCGATATGGCATTTGCTGGTGTACAGCGGTCTGATTTTATGATCGTTACCCATAGCGAGGGGCGCAAGGCCTACAGAATTAAACGCTGGTTACCTAATTTTTACTTGAAGTTAATGGCCAAGCAAACCGCAAAAATGCGAAGCAAAGCTGGCAAGTAACAGGAGATATTTACGTGAGTGATCCAACAAGCAGTTCAGTATTGGATAAAGCAAATTCCGTAAGGCCAGGGGAAGAACTGGACATCGCAAAAGTCGACGCGTGGTTAAAGGGCATTCTTCCTGAACTACAGGGAACGCCAGGTGTGACGCAATACTCAGGTGGTGCGTCTAACTGGACCTATTGTTTAACCTACGATGACCGTGAACTAATCTTGCGCCGGGCTCCTGCGGGAACTAAAGCCAAAGGTGCTCACGATATGGGACGCGAGTTTCGTTTGCAGCAAGCCTTGAAACCCGCTTATCGCTATGTGCCTGAAATGATTGGCTTTTGCGATGATGAAGCGGTGCTGGGTACCGATTTCTACGTCATGGAAAAACTTACTGGCATCATCCCTCGTAAGAACCTACCAAGAGGGTTGCAGTTGTCGCCGGAAGATACCAGGAAGATGTGTCACCGTGTGCTTGATTGCATGATTGAATTGCACAAAGTGGATCATGAAGCAGCTGGTTTATCTCATTTGGGTAAAGGTGCTGGCTACACCCAACGACAGATCGATGGCTGGAGTCATCGCTACCAGAAGGCCAAAACTTGGAATGTACCCTCTGGAAAGTACGTAATGAAGTGGCTAAATGACAATATTCCCAAGGACGAAAAGATCTGCATCACTCACAATGACTTTCGCTTCGATAACGTCGTGTTAGCGGAAGATGATGTAACCAATGTATTGGGCGTTTTGGACTGGGAATTGGCCACACTTGGCGACCCATTGATGGATTTAGGTAACACGTTGGCGTATTGGGTGGAAGAAGGTGATGACTTCATGGCGCAAATGACACGCCGTCAGCCCACACATTTAAAAGGTATGCTGACACGAAAAGAAGTAGTGCAATACTACTGCGAAAAAATGGGCATCGACGCTCAAGACTTTACCTTTTACGAGGTATATGGATTGTTTCGTTTAGCGGGTATTGTGCAGCAAATTTATTATCGTTATCACCACAAACAAACCCGTAACCCCGCCTATAAACAATTTTGGCTATTCGTACACTATCTATTGTGGCGTTGTAAAAAAGCAATAAAGGCGAGCAAATAAGATGGCGACGATTTATCTGATAAGACATGGACAAGCCAGTTTTGGTGCGGACGACTATGATGCGCTATCCGAGCTTGGTCACGAACAAGCTATCGTCGCCGGTGAAGCACTGTTCAAAAAAGGTTTACCCCAGCGCATTTTGGCGGGCACCATGCTTAGACATTTTCAGACTTATGACGGGGCGACAAAAGACAGTATTGCAAGCTTACCTGAGCTGGAGAAAGTCGAAGGCTGGAACGAATATGATCACCAAGCCGTGTTGGGGGCGCTGGACGAAAGGTTGGCGACACCTGCATCAATGAAAGCCTACATGCGCGAGTTTCCAGACCCAAAGAAAGCCTTCGTTAAGATGTATCAAGAGGCAATCGAACGCTGGGCAAGTGGTAAACACGATGATGATTATGCAGAGTCATGGTCGCAATTTCAGCAACGAGTCAGTGATGCGTTTGCCAATTTAGGGGCGACCTTGGGTGCAAAAGAAAGCGCCTGGGTGTTCACCTCAGGTGGGCCAATTTCTGTGATCTTGCAACAGCTTTTGCAATTGCCACAACGCAACATCTTGAAACTAAACTGGACACTAGTGAACGCTGGATTTAGTAAGGTTGTGATAACGCCCAACAAGACATTCCTGGCCACTTTAAATGAACATAGCCATTTTGAAGCGCCGGACAAACAAGCCATGATAACCTACAAATAGCTTGTGTATTTTCCTTGAGAAAAAGCAATAACATAAAGACAAGAGAACTATGAGAAAAAATATATTAATTACGGGGGCAAGCTCTGGTTTGGGACGCGGCATGGCGCTTGAGTTTGCTAAGCAGGGCTGTAATTTGGCTCTGTGCGCTCGTCGTGTCGATAGAATGGAATCGTTAAAGACCGAACTGTTGCAACTCAACCCGAATATCAGCGTGATCCTTAAATCACTTGATGTAAACGAACACGACGATGTTTTTCGCGTTTTTAGAGAGTTCAAAGATGAGCTGGGCACGCTCGATCGTGTGATAGTGAATGCGGGTATGGGCAAAGGCGCATCAATCGGCACAGGATACTTTTACGCGAACAAACAAACTGCAGAAACAAACTTTGTTGCCGCAATAGCGCAATGCGAGGCCGCCGTTGAGATTTTCCGAGAGCAAAACTCAGGACATCTAGTCACGATTTCATCTATTAGTGCCGTACGAGGTTTTAGACGTGCAATGACTGTTTATGATGCAACAAAGGCAGCGCTTACATCACTTTCCGAGGGAATTCGTCTAGACCTTCGCAAAACACCCTTAAAAGTAAGCTGTATCCACCCTGGATTTATCCGCAGTGAAATCAATGAAAAAGTAAAAAAAGTGCCTTTTATTGTCGACACTGAAACCGGTTGTAGAGCCATGGTAAAGGCAATTAACAAAGAAAAGGCGAATAGTTATGTGCCGTCTTGGCCATGGGCAATCGCACAGAGGATTATGCGTATTGCGCCGGATAGTTTAATCGCTAAGATGAGCTAGCGTTATTGTTCTCATTGTATGAACTATTCCTACAAATAGCGGGTTCAAACGCGGCAATTGGCAATGACTTTGCTACACTTGATTTTCAATTGGACAACGGAATCCAAACTGGAGTCATTATATGAGAAAGTCATTGCTCAGCTCTTTGCTGGTTTTGTCGCTAAGCTCGGCACAAAGCTATGCAAACGACACACTTCTTTGGGACTTACAATCTACTCTCAAGCAATCGGTAAAGGTGACGAGCAGTCACGCTATTGAAGTGGAAGAGGCTCTAGTCAACTTTTCACCTAGTCAATTAATCACTGTCAAACAGAACTCTGAAGTTGTGCTTCCGCATTTATGGGGACAGCTACGCGGTTCGGTAGTGTCGATTAGGCATCAAGACGGCCTAACCATTTACAATGTGAGCAATAATTCGGGTCTTCCCAATGCCGCTATCTTTGTTCGAGGAGATAGCGTTTCCGCTTGGATCCCTACAGAAAAAGGTACTGTGCGCATCAATGATGGCCGTATGTTCAAAGAGTTTAAAATGGGCGGCGAAAAGCCCGATTTTGTTGTTCCACATATTGAACAAAAATCGTTGGTAGGTGGCAATTTCTCACCAGAAATCAAAGCGTTATCCTCGGCAGAGGCAACAGGCCTTGATGATACCTCTACTTATCGGGTTTTGTTTGTTGTCACAGATGATTTTGTCCAAGGGCAAAACAATGTGTCCGACACCCTAGTCCAATACATCACTACATCGAACAATATTTACCAGAACACGGGGCTTAACATAGCCATCGAGTCAGCCGGTAGTGTACAAGCTAATTTGGAAGAGTTTACGCCTGTACAAATTTTAAATGATATTTCCCAGTACACGGGGGACGATACCACCAAAGGCACCATCGCAACGAGCTTATTACAACCGATTTGGGATGCTCGTATTGAAAACAGCGCAGATTTTATTGCTGTCATCAAGAACAATGAACCTGACGGCGAGTGTGGTTTGGGTTGGTTAAATGGCAATAGTAGTAAGGTCTATTCCTTTGATTTTGCTGTCAGTGTAAATGCCTTCTCGACCACATTTACCGATGAAGATGTTACTCAGGAGTGCGGGTTAGACACTTTAACTCATGAATTGGGTCACAACATGGGCTTGGCTCATGCAGAGGTTCAAGATGGAGAGGGTTCTGTATTTACCTATGGACGTGGTTATGGTGTCAATGATGTTTTCTCCACGATTATGGGTTACCCGCAGGCCTTTGGTGATGCGACAGGCCATCCGGTGTTTTCCAGCCCTGATTTGACGTGTCCGAATGATTTACCATGTGGTATCGACAGAAACGAGGCAAGCGGTGCCGATGCAAAATATGCTCTAGAGCAGGTGATGCAACAAGTTGAATATATATTTAACGAAGAGTTAACTAAATCAGTGGCGGGTGCCCTTGAAGGGGTTGAGGACTCGGAACTAACCGCTTGTATTAATAGTTCGTTTGCAGACGTTACCAGTAACGCAAGTGTGGATTTTGTGACTTGTTACGACAATAGCATTTCTTCGCTTGAAGGCTTGGACAACTTCCCGTTTCTAAATACCTTTGGCATCAGCTCAAGTGATGAAACTGACTTAGCCTTGTTTTATAACATGCCGCGTATTGTACAATTGGATTTAAGGCAGACCTCTGTTACAAGCTTAGCATCGCTCAGTCATATCAAAGAACAGCTTACCTTTCTACAATTCAATGCCAGCAGTTTGAGCTGTCAAGAGGTCAACGTAGCGGAAAGTTGGGATATAAGCACCTATAATCCCATGGGAACCTGTTTAGACCGCGACAACGATTCTGACGATTTTGACGGTGATGGCATCAATAACCTAGTTGATGTCGATGACGATAACGATGGTGTGGATGATATCAGTGATGCGGCACCTTTTGATGCCAGTAATGCGGATGACTACGACAATGATGGCGTAGCTAATGATACTGACGCCTTTCCTTATAATCCCAATGAATCTCTGGATACAGATTTAGATACGGTAGGAAACAATCGAGATTCAGACGATGATAACGATGGGGTAACAGATGCGAATGATTGCGCCCCATTAGATTCGGCTGTCAGTACCGGATGCACTGAACCAGAACCTGAACCTGAAACCAGTTTCGTCGATTATGACTACGACGGTGATGGGAAGGCTGATGTCGGTGTCAGAAGAGCCTCTAACTTCTATCAATATATCGTTAACAGCAGTGGTGGTAACTTCAACTCTTCCAGAGAAGATGGAATTCAGCGAGTACTTTTTGGCAAGAGTGAAACTGACATTTCTGTTTCAGGTGATTTTGACGGTGACAAGATAGCGGATGTGGCAGTACGTAGACCGACAAATTATACCTGGTACATACTTAATAGTAGCGGTGACAACACTAATTCTTCGCGTCAGGATGGTATTCAACGAGTTGTATTCGGTACCAATGAAGCGGATATTCCCGTGCCTGCTGACTACGATGGCGATGGCATCACAGATATTGCTTTTCGAAGGGAATCAAATTTCACTTGGTATATCCTTAACAGTAGCGGCAGTAACTACAATTCAGATAGGGAAGATGGCATTCAACGGATTGTTTTAGGGCAGCGTGCAGGAGACATACCTGTTCCAGCTGACTATGACGGGGATGGCATTGACGACATTGCAGTAAGACGACCACGTAATCAGTTTTTCTATATTCGCTACTCGTCAAATGGAGAAGTACAACGCTACAACTTTGGTACACAGTCTACTGATATTCCCGTGATAGGAGATTTCGATGGCGATGGCAAAGCTGATGTGGCGGTAAGAAGACCCTCGTCGAAAATTTGGTATGTATTAAACAGTAGCGGTGGCAATTACAATTCCTCGAGGGAAGATGGCATTCAACGGGTGACCTTTGGCCTTCGTGAGGAAGATATTCCTATTCCTGCTGACTACGATGGCGATGGGATTACAGATATTGCCGTACGAAGACCTTCTACACAGTTACAATACATATTGCGTTCCAGTGACGGAGAAATTGATAGAGTCCGTTTTGGGCTTAACAGTGCTGATATGCCGCTTGCTGCACTGAATACGGTTAAAATGCAGTACAGCATATCAGATGAAACTTCTGTGACCTTTGATGAAGAGCCCTCGATACACATAGAAAAGTTAAATTATGAACAGGCGCTTGCAGAAGAATTGATTGAATAGGTAAATCAATTAGTTGTTTTGGCATGAAAACTAAAAAAGCTCATATAAATGAGCCTTTTTTATATCTATATCGCGTGAAGTTAGCTGATTTTGCCCAACCACTTTTCCAGTGTATTGATAAGGTCTTGTTTTACAAAAGGCTTGGCGATTAAATCGTTAGCACCATTGTGATAATAGGTTTCTACATCCTCACTCATTACATTGGCGGTTTGCATGATAATGGGCAATGTAACGCCACTGGCTCTTATTTTACTTGTTGCTTCTACGCCATCCATCACGGGCATGTGAACATCCATGAGGATGGCATCGGGACTGTATGTCGTCAGTAAGTCAATTGCATGTTGACCATGATCGGCAAATTCGAGATCTACTGCGTATGGAGTCAACATGGCTTTGAGGACTTCCCGGTTAATCTCGTTGTCTTCTGCAATCAGAATTTGTTTTCGGCTGACAGGGGCAGTGTCAAATGTGGGTTCGATTACCGAATTAATCATGGGTTCAAGTTGGGGAGCCCCAGTTGCAACGGCGAGTTGTTTAACCATTACCGCACTAAACTTCGCGGTAAAGGTGGAGCCCGCACCCAGTGCACTTTCTACTGTTAGTTCACCCCCCATTAGCTCGCACAGGTTTTTACTAATGGTCAATCCTAAGCCGGTACCACCGTATTGCCTAGTCGTCGAGATATCGGCCTGACTGAAAGCTTCAAACAAAGTTGGTAGCTTTTCTTTGGGGATCCCAATCCCAGTATCACTTACGGCAAACTCAAAAAACAAATTGTGGACTTGTCGCAAAGTGACTTTGATCTTACCGTTTTCGGTAAACTTAATCGCGTTAGATACAATATTATTGAACACCTGACTTACCCTTGTCGGGTCAGTTTCCCAGACGGGATGGAAATCTGGTGAGCAAGAAAATATAACTGTATTACCGCGCTTATCAGCGGCCAGTTGAAGCGAAGAAAGTTGTTTTTCAAGTAGTTCTTTGACGTTGCTAGGAATCGACTCTATTTCAATCTTATTGGCTTCAATCTTAGAAATATCAAGTATGTCGTTAATAATACCAAGAAGGTTTTGCGCAGAGTTTGTGGCAATGTCAACGCGTTTCTCTTGCTCAGTTTCTAGGTTGCTGGTTTTTAGCAATTGCAGCATACCTAGCACGCCATTCATGGGGGTGCGGATCTCATGGCTCATGTTTGCTAAAAACTGCCCCTTTACCTGTTCCGAATATTCAGCTCTTTCCTTTGCTTGTTTGAGATTATCTATTTGATCGGAAATAGTGTCAGCCATTGCATAAAGTCGGCGCACCAACAAGTCAAACTCTTGGTATTTTGTATCCGATTTGTATTCTCTGTAATCACCTGACGCAAAACGACGACAGATTTCTACGGTTTCGGTTAATGGTTTACTCAATCGTTGGGTAATTTGTTTTAGACCATAGGCCATTAAAGGCAGTGCAATAAAAAGGGGTAACAGCTCAAACAACACGGTCGACCAATAGTTGTCAGTAAAATAGCTTTTTTCATGGGTCACAACTAAAGATAAAGCACTAGTGTCTCTTCCAATCAAGACTTCGGTTTCCAGAGCTGAAGTAGCTTGCAGTAAATCGCCCGCTAGCAAAATACTGTCTTGTATAAGGGGGGTTGAGTTGGAAACAAGGGTGTAGGCATGTTTTCCCAAGCCTGCGCCTAAATGAGATTGAGCATGTGTTTCTTCTTCCTTTGCGTGGTCATGGGCGATAAGACCATGGGCATCTAAAACAATATAAAGCGCACCGGTAGTTTCATAAGGAGTTACGAGTGAATCTGTTTCAGCAAACAATGGCGCCGCTAGCATCAGATAACCGCCGGGCTCTTCTTCGGTCAGGAAAAAGTTGTTGATTTGGCTACTGTCTACCCAAATAAGTTCTGGATTACTCTGAGAGTATATTTGGTTCATTAAACGCAGTGTGCTTTTTTCAACAGCCGCTGATTCAATGCGCAAAGTATCAATTGGGTATCCTTCGATAATAAAGCCCGAGTCATCCTGTACAAAAGCTGCAGTTACGAAACTGTTTTCTTGTACGAAGCTTTGCAGTGCCAACATGGCATTGTGTGAATACAGAATATTGACCGGTGATTCCGCCAAGGGTTTCAAGCTACCGAGTTTGGCGACGCCATGACTTAAATCCATTAGTTCATGGTCAACATAAAAAGCGCGACTAGCGGTGTGTGAGGTTACTGAGGCTTGACCACCCTCTAAATACTCCTGATACAAGTTAATGTAATTGAATGCCGATATCAGCAGAATCGGCACAAATACGAACATTAAAACGTAACGAAACAGAACACTGTGAAAATAGGGAAGCTGTTTCACTGAGTTTGCTGCCTATCAATTGTTCTTTGCGCTAGATGCTGCATCAAATCGCTCGCTTCCTTGGCGTTTAATATATCAGCCCCATAGCGATTAAAGCCTTTAGACATAGCTTCCCAAATCACAGCCATATAGGGCGAATTGGGCATTGGAATTGCACCTTCTAACTGCGCGATAATAGCTGCATCATTAGCATTACCTGCACTTACAATACTGTTTAGTAGCTTGCCATTGGTAGGCAAGGCTTTGCTGCTATGCCAAAGTGTCCGCTGTACTGCGTAACTTTGTAGGTGTAGCGCCAGTTTTTTCACCAACGCTTGATCCTGATCTGCTTTGTCAACTACCGCCAACACATGGGCACTGAAGTAAGGTTGCATGGGGCGGTTATTAATATTAGGTAAAAGTGCTACCCCCAAGTTGTTTCCAAGCTCCTGAGAATAGCGTTTGTAAGACCATATGCCGTCAATAACATAGGCTATTTCACCATTGCCAAAGCCTTCACTGATACAACTGATGTAGCAATCAGGGTGTGCTAAGCCTCTATCTGGTAGAGTCCAGTAAAACTCTAGCGCCTTAATCATGCCACTACCCGATAGTTTCAGTTCGTTATTTTGGATCGGTAATGCATCAAATGCGCTAAGAAATGGGATAAACATATACATGCCGTTATAGGCCCACGCAATAAGCTTTTGCCCAGATGTCATTGAGCTTTTTTGGGCTTCTAATTCCTGCCACGATTGTGCAGGTTGGTCGACTAGTGCTTTGTTGTAAAACAGTAGCAGGTGGTTGCCGGCGACGAGAGGTACACTGGAGAAGCCACCTTCGACCTGCACCAAATCAAGCGCTGATTGACTCATATCGCTGTTGAACCAAGATTTATCAAGCGTCAACAGTGGCAAGTTAGGAAGTGCGGTATAGTCAAAAGGTGCGATAAAAATATCGGGTAGTCTTTTTTTACGGCTGCGTTTTATCAGTTCGCTTTTAAGATCTTGGGTTGATTCTGGCGTCACTATAGTGACATTATGCTGCCGACTAAACGCGTCCAAGGCCGGCTGGAAGTCGTAAGGTGTTTGACCGAACGCTAATGTGATTTCTTTGGATTGAGCAGTCGCACTAAGTGCTATTAACACACCGATAATAAGATATTTAGATGTGGTGTTTTTGATAAATTTATACACAGCAATAGAAGTCGCATTGGTATGTTACAACAATAGCGACTTCTTGCTATAAATCAATGAATTCCTTCACAAAACGGATGAAGAATTGGCTGCTTCTGAGACCGCGTCAAACAGCTCCGGCGCTGGAAATCCATCGGCGATAAACTCGTTCGCCGACTGAAAACCTTGGATCCCTCGACGAGTTGCAGGTCCCATTATTCCGTCGGCGGTACCCACGTCGAAGCCCAATTGATTTAATTTCATTTGTAAATCTTTTACCTGGGCAATGGAATAATTGGGGAGGTCAGGCAATGGCACAGAGAAATGTCCGGCTCCGGTCAGTCTATCGGCTAGGTAGCCCACTGAAATTGCGTAGAACTCCGAAAAGTTCCAGCGCATAATCACGTCAAAGTTTTTATATACAACGAAGGCTGGCCCCTTGTGACCAGCGGGTAATAGTAGAGAAGACTTCAAATCACTATTGCCTAAGCTTGCACCATTGGTGCGTGACACGCCTAACTCGGACCATTGAGCCAAGGTTTTCGACTTATCCCGACCAATAAGGCTATAGTCAAACCCTTCAGGAAGAATTACTTCACGCCCCCAGCGGTAACCCGCTTGCCAGCCAAGATTTTTGAGAAAGTGCGCAGCCGAGGTGAGTGCGTCTGGGACACTGTTCCAAAGGTCAACTTTACCGTCGTTATCACCGTCTTTGGCATATTGTAAATAAGCAGATGGCATAAATTGTGTGTGACCCATTGCTCCAGCCCAAGAGCCAATCATTTGTTCTTTTGGTAGTGCCTCTCGCTGCATTAATTCAAGCGAGTGAATCAGCTCTTTTGTGAAAAATTCACTGCGGCGGTAATCGCAAGCGAGTGTCGCGAGCGAATCAATAATGGGCATTTTTCCTTTAATACCGCCAAAGTTGGTTTCAAGTCCCCAAAAGGCAACGATGTATCGCTGAGGTATGCCATATTCTTCATATAGGTCCTGAAGTAGGTCTTTGTGTTTAGCTAATAAATCGCGCCCCTTATTAATACGCCAATCGGTAACTCGTTTGCTGATGTAGTTTGGAAAGGTGCGCACAAACTCGGGTTGATTGCGATCGTATTTAATGACATTGGGAATGAACTGAGCATTGCTTAAGCCACGCGCTATCGTTGAGTCATCTATACCAGCCTGTTTTGCCTTTTGGGAAAGTTCAGGTAAACAAGCGGCGAATGTTTCTGCCGTTAAGTCAGCAGGTATTGTTTGTTGTTCTGTTGCGGTTTGTGCATTACCAAAACCAGATATCAAAATGCAGGAGAGGCCGAGTGCCTTTAGTGTTTTCACGGGCGTTAATACTACTCGTTGTAACGATAAAAAATTCTTGGGCTCATGCTACCTCTTGCTTGATTTAATTACGACTACAAACTTGTATCAATGAATTAACTGGCGGCATTTTGAGCGATTGAATATTTTAATTAATCCTTCTTAGAATAACTATCAGCAGTGGGTTCCGAATTATTAAAAAAGCTTGCATCGCTTGCCAAATCTTGTCATAACTAATTCAAACGCCTGTTTGAATTGTTCGGGCGGTACTAAAAAAATAAGGAAAAATAGAATGACTGTTACCGAATTAACCAATCAAGGTAGTGTTGCCGTCCTTACCCTAACCAACGGCGCCAATAAACAGAATCCTATCTTTGCACAAGAGCTTCTAGCACAGTTAAAAACGATTGAGCAAAACCCAGAAAACAAAGCGCTAGTTATTACTTCTGACGATGAAAAGAATTTTAGCCAGGGCATCGATGTTGACTGGTTAATGCCCGCGTTACAAAACCAAAAGCACGACGAAGTTCGTCAATTCATGTACGACATGGATGAAGTTTTTAAAACATTGTTACTGTTCCCAATGCCGGTTATTGCGGCTATTAATGGCCATGCTTTTGGCAATGGTGCAATTATGGCCTGTGCCTGTGATTTTCGTTTCATGCGCGCCGACAAAGGCTTTTTCTGTTTTCCAGAAGTCGACCTCTCGATTCCATTTTTGCCTGGCATGTTAGCCTTCATTAAAAAAGCCATTCCTGCTCATCGTATGAATGAAATGATTCTGACAGGACGCAGGTTAACAGGTAACGATTTAGCGGCAGATAACATTGCCGAACAGGTATTTGCTGATGATGTCACGTTAATGGATGGCGTAATGAAATTTGCCGCCGCGTTTGATAAAAAGCGTCCTATTTTTGCTGAGCATAAGAAACGCATGCACAAAAGTATCATCGAAGTGATCGAAACTGAGAATAAGCCACTAATAGACAACTTACAGCTGCTCGCACAATAGGGGATTATTATGGCAACACAACTCGATTTTACTGGAAAGAATGTCTTTGTCGTAGGTGGTACCAGTGGCATTAATTTGGGCGTGGCATGCGGCTTTGCAAAATGGGGGGCGAACGTCGCAGTGGCCTCCCGTAAGCAAGACAAAGTAGACGCCGCAGTTGAGCAATTAAAAGCGTTGGGTGCAAATGCCTTTGGCACCACATTTGATGTGCGTGACAATGAACAGGTAGCGGCAGGCTTTGCTAAAGTGTCAGACTTTTTTACTGAGACAATCGATATTTTGATATCGGGCGCTGCTGGCAACTTCCCCGCAAAAGTAAACGATATGTCTGCTAACGCCATTCGTTCGGTCATTGAAATCGACTTGCTCGGGACCTACCACGTAATGCAGAACAGTTTTCAATATTTGACCAAGCCGGGTGCAAGCGTGGTGAACATATCTGCACCGCAAGCCTTTTTACCCATGAGCTATCAGTCTCATGTTTGCTCGGCAAAGGCCGGTGTTGACATGGTGACACGCACGTTGGCGATGGAGTGGGGCAGTGCCGGAGTGAGAGTTAACTCCATTGTCCCAGGGCCTATCGCCAACACTGAAGGTATGGATAGATTGGCACCCACCCCTCAGTTACAAGAGGCTGTGACGCAATCTGTGCCGCTTGGTCGCCAAGGAACCGTGGAAGATATCGCCAATTCTGCCGGTATTATCTGTTCTGAGTTTTCGGCATACATAACCGGCGCCATATTGCCTGTTGATGGAGGTTGGAGCCAAACAGGGGCGACCGTTGTTATGGATAAATTGGCTAACATGATGGACAAGATGCCCAAGGGTTAACCAACGGTGTATTCGGTTACAAAAAAGGGAAGTACAAAACTTCCCTTTTTTTATTCTTTTTTAACGGTATTTACGCCAAGCGGCGGTAAACAGCAAACCATAACAAATCAATGCAAATGTCCCTTGTAGTAACATGAAAAACTGCAGTAGTCCTCGCGTATTTTTGCTCATGCATACCGCGGTAAACTGCTCTCTGATTTCTGCAGCAACTTGCACAACAGGTACCATACTGGACCAGCTGATGTTGATAGGTGTACTGACACTTGAACAGTAATCATGCGCTGTGAAGGTCAGCGCAAAATATAAGAGACTAAAGATAATCCAGCTAGCTACAAGCGTTATTACTGGCCGTTTAAAGTCATATCCGTAGCCAGCAATGCCTGAAAAGCATAAATCAAATGTGGATTTTGCTGGGTTATCTACAAGCCAACGGCGACTGCGATACTGTTTGCACTTGTATTCTTCAAACTTCTCTTGCGTCGAATGCGTTGCTGCAAGCTGCGCCAGTCTTTCAAAACACAGATGTACTTTGTTGTCTTTCGCTTTTAACAGAAACTGCATTTTGGGGTTAAAGGGTTCTCTGGTTAGCTGGCAGTCTATGGTGTCTAGGTTCAACTTTCCGTGGAATTCAGTATCAATGAGATTTACTGGTTGTGTCAGTGAAATCGAACCCATATCGACATCGGCATCAAAAATAGAGCCTTGAAAATTTAATTGAGTAACTTTCTTAGTATCAATCAAGTCCACAAGGTTTACAGGTAAACCGAAAAAGACACGCTTAAATTCATACATGCCCTCACCGAGCTGGGCTTCTTTGAATACTAATTGTCGTTCTTTGAGTGTTACATCATTAAATAATAGGTTACCGCAGCCAAATTGGGTGTAGATAAAGCCTATGGAGCCTTTGCCGTGAACAGAGTGAGTGAAAATGATGTTGCCTGTGCCGAATTGGCTACCAAAAAAACTAATGTCGCCATCGCCAAACTTAGTCTTTTCAAACGACACTCTGCCATCGCCAAAGTGAGTGCAGTGGAATATTACATCACCGGTGCCAAAGTCTGTATTGGCAAAGCTAACTTCTCCTTCCTCAAAATGAGTGAATTCAAAGTTAATTTTCCCCACGCCGAACTCGGCGCCACTGAAATCTATTTTGCCTGCTTTAAAGTGCGCATTTTCAAAGTCAACGTCGCCATTGCCAAAGCGCGCGAATGCAAACGAAACATTGCCTTTGGGAAATTCAAAGTTGGCGAAGCTGAGCACCCCGTCCCGGCATAGTGGACGCAATTTGGAGAAATCAAAATTACTAAAATCAACGTCAGCATCCGGATTTTCTTCTACCCACAAATTCCACTCGACAATCCCTTTGTGCCATAACTTAGCCGCATCCTTACCTTTCAGGACGGTTCGCGTGTTAGGTGTTTGTTCGGATTTCCCTGAAGTCATACTCGGTTTTGGTGTGGTTTTTGTACGTAGATTATCTGGTTATCGGTCGTTTGGGAAAGGAATTTAACGTTAAATAAGGGCAGAATTTCTACTTCTTTGCTATTGATATCAGCCGTTTAGGCTTTTTGCTAACCTTGTTTCGCTATTTTATCGCGTAGCAGCGCTTTAAATGATTTACCCACACTAAGTTCAGTTGAATTTTTCAGTCGCAGTGTTTGGCCATCAACAATGTCGACATGAGATAGGTTTACGATCACCGACTTATGGATCTTGATGAACAACGTATCGGGTAGCTGCGCTTCAAAACTGCTTAGCGTACGAGGTGTTAATACTGAAACACCATCTTGCCATACCTTCACATAATTTCCGTATGCTTCAAAGTGACTAATGTCCTGCAAGCGCATTTGTAGGTGTTTTCTGTCTACTTTGATAAATATTGTCTTGTCATCGTGTTTTGGTAATTCGTCCTTTTTTGCTACCAGTTGCAGCAACTGAAATTGCTTGAGTACCTTGTTGCAGGCAGATAAGCAGCGTTCATAAGAAAAGGGTTTGAGTAGATAATCGGTTACGTCCAGTTCAAAGCTCTCGATTGCATATTCTTGATAAGCGCTAGTAATAATAACCTGAGGTTTATGGGTTAACACCTTGAGTAAATCGATACCGCTTAACATAGGCATATTGATGTCGAGAAAAAGCAAATCGATGGGGTTTTCTCGCAGATAAACAAGCGCTTCGGTGGCTGAGTAACACTGCTTACAAATCTCAATAAATGGGATGTTTTCACTGTAGGTCTTTAATATATTGTGAGCTAAAGGCTCGTCGTCAACAATAATGGCGCGCAAGATTTCCATAATATCTATCCCTGTGCAGGTGCCTGAGCTTCTAGGGTAAGGATTAACTCCGCTTCGAATTGCTCTTCACCGAGTTGATTGGCCGATAGCTTTGTTTTGAGTGAGTGTTGTTTTGAATACATCAAAGTAAGCCTTCTGCGCAAATTATCAAGACCAAGTCCCCCATCAGATACTTCAAAAGATTGGGCTGAGGTCTCTTTTATTCTGGCGTCGACCGAATTAACGCAATAAAGCGTGAGGCGACTTTTATCCAGCGTAAGCCTCACGGTTAAATGAGAATTTTGATCACTAACGTCTACGCCGTGTTTAAAGGAATTTTCCAAAATAACAACCAGCAGCAATGGGGCTATTTTATGTTGTTCACTCTCCTGCTCTGACATTTCAATATCAAAGCGAATATCTGCCTTGTGACTTACCCGCATTTTTTGCAGTTCAACATAGTCTTTTAAGTAGTTAATTTCTTGCGCTAGTGTGACTCTATCTTGTCCTCCTTTGTAGACAACAAAACGCAACAAGTTCGCAAATTGAAGGAGACTCTGCGGCGCTTGTTCTGCTTTGGTTAACACCAAAGAGTAAATATTATTCAGGGTGTTAAATAAAAAATGAGGATTAATTTGCTGTTGCAACCACTTGAGTTCTGCGCGTATTTTTTCTTTCTGCGACTGGGCGAGTAGTGCACTTTGTTGCTGCCATTTAAAAGCCAGTATGAGTGGCAAACTGCAAGCGAGGGCAAGCAATGCTATGCGCAAGTTCCAAACATCGAACGGATTGTGGTTACCACTTGGCAGCAATGTGAAATCAGCGTTGCTATTGAGCGGCAATAGCAACAAAATTTGACTGGCGATAGGCGTGATAACAATGGTAACAGAAATGGCAACCCAGAGGTAGTGGAGCACGCCAAACTTAGCCATTATTCGGTTAATAAATACGTGATGATTCAACCAATAAAGCGCAAAAATAGCACCGTAAATCATGAAGAACTGCAAAAAATAACCAAGTAATATGTCTAGGTTGTTAAGGTTGCGTTTTACATCAACCAAAACATGAATTGGTTGGTTGTGCATGGGGTCATCTATCGAGTTGAATACTAGTGCCCAGAAAAAACTGAGACAAGCAACTATTGTCAGTAACACGTTATCCATTGTGAACCATTGTTGAAAACGTGTTTGTTCACTTGGTTTAAACTTGTTTACTAAGAGCATTATCGCCTCAATAACCCATAGCCAAATGAAGAATTGATGGGTGATGGGCACAGCAGAAGCATAACTTGGGATATTCTGAGTTAGGATAAAATGCAGCACTGGCACAAGTAAAAAGCCAGCACACCACCAAACAAATGCACCTCTGTTGTTGCTGTTTAAGCTTTGCAGCTTGCATAGTGCTAAAGGGCATAGCACCAACAAGGCTGTTAACAAGGCCACTATAAAATGCCACCAATTAATTAACCCTAAGTAAACATTATCTATGCTACTCCACGCGAACATAACAACAGCTGCTAAATAAGGGGCTAGCTGCATGGCTTTGTGGGTATTTATCGATGTTAGGCGCAACATTTATCTTTTAGTTAAGAACCAAATAAAGGCTTGAGGTGTATTTGATTGGCTGAGTATTTTGCTCGCCATTGTAACATTTGTCAGTGGAATAATGACGAAAGTGTTTTTTTTCGTGATATTCGTCAAATCTAGATTGTTTTTCCCTATTTTCTACCTTGGTCACGAGTCTCACTTCTTTGGTCATTAATCACTAGAATTCAGCAGAGTTGTGCTTAAATTTAGCGGCATTCGAAATTTATGAGAATGTAACCATGCTAACGATTGTTGGTTTGCACAAAACCTATCACCGAAAAAAACAGCCACCTTTAAACGCTCTACAGAACATTAATCTCAACATCGGCAAGGGCATGTTTGGTTTGCTTGGACCAAATGGTGCCGGTAAATCTAGCCTTATGCGCACCATCGCCACCTTGCAACCTGCCGATAGTGGCAAAGTAGCCCTTGATGGTGTGGACGTGTTGTCTAACCCAGGATTTATGCGTTCTAATTTGGGTTATTTACCTCAGGAATTTGGGGTGTACAACGGGGTGTCTGCGCAAGATCTGCTGCACTATTTAGCCAAGTTAAAAGGAATTTATTCGCCGCAAGAACGGCAACGGCAAATTGATGAATTGTTGGAAAAAGTTAATCTGCGTGAGCATCGAAAAGGCGCGGTGAGTCGTTTTTCAGGGGGGATGAAACAGCGTTTTGGCATCGCCCAAGCACTGCTTGGTAATCCTAGAGTGATTGTAGTGGACGAGCCAACTGCCGGATTAGACCCGCAAGAGCGAAATCGATTTCACAATTTACTGGTGGATGTCAGCGAGCATAAGGTTGTATTACTGTCGACTCACATTGTTGAAGACGTCAGTAATTTATGCACGGACATGGCGATTATGAGTAATGGCTGCGTGGTGTGTCAGGGCTCTCCTCAAGAACTTCTTAGCCATTTTAAAAACAAGGTGTGGCAGGCATATATCCCTAAACAGAACCTGTCTCAAATAAAGCAACAGTTTCAAGTCATCAGTCAGCGTTTTTGTGCAGGTGAGGTGTCAGTCCATGTCTTAAGTGAACAACAACCTGCAGCTAACTTTCTGAGTATTGCGCCAGATTTAGAAGACGCGTATTTCGCAACGTTAATGCTCAACAATAAGCACTTTTCTGAAAGCCAACGCCAAAGCGGAGTAAACCATGATTAGTCTGTTTTGCTCAGAGTTGAAACTGCAAGGGCGACACTGGGTATGGTGGTTGGGGTTACTGCTTAGTTTTATTTACGGATGGTTCCTAGTGAATCATCAAACCCCAGGTAACGACATTGTTCGAAGTGGCGCTTACTTCTTGATAAAAACCTTTTCCATGCAATTGCTGATGTTACCGGTGCTAGTGGCGATTTTGTCCGCAAATGCCGTAGTTCGAGACACTGAACAGAACATGGCTCATCTCATTTACACCGCCGCATCTAAGCTTCCAATGTTACTTCTAGCAAGATTTTTCGTATTGGTACTACTTAGTCTAGGTCTGTATTTGAGTTTTGCTGTTGGGATGGCCTCTGGGCTTTTGCAGCAACCCTTGGTGGATTACGGATTGGCACTTAGTAGTTTGGGATGGAGTCTTTCGTTCTTGCTATTGCCGAATCTTATTTTTATGGCAATGCTGCTATTTGTCGTGGGGCTTAGCACACAACGCAGTGTCTATTTGTACTTATGTGCCGCGTTCTTTTTTGTCGGCTATCAGTTTTTTCTTGGTGTAAGTGGTTCACCCATGATGGCAACGAAACTGGCACCCAATCCCGATTGGATGCCTTGGTTTAGTGTGTTAGACCCCTTTGGCTTGAGTGCTTATTTTCAAACCGTAAGTGAGTGGACGCCAATAGAGAAAAACCTGCAACTTCCGGCATTCGATTATGCTTTTGTTACTAATAGACTCTGGGTGCTTGTATTCGCACTGGGTAGTATAGCCCTGGCGATTCGAAGCCATGCTAAACGTTATCCCGCAGAGACAGAAAAAAACGAAACGACTTTGGCGAGCACTTTGGCTAACCGTTATAAGCAAACTTTCTTAACGTCGTTTATCAGTAAGATAGCTTTTTGCTGTAATCGTTACCTAATCTCACTTAGTGCGAAGGTCATTCCCGACTCGACGACGTTAACCATTATGGCGTCACAGGTGAGACTGACCTTTACCACCAAAACCTTTGCCGTGATGAATTTAGGGTTATTTTTTGTCGTCGCCGGCGAGGTGTATTTTGGTATAGCACATCTGGAAAATCTAGGAGCTTCTGCAGTGGCCTCTAATATGATTGTGATCAATCGTTTTTCAGGAGATGTGCTACCTAACTTTGCCAGTTTGTTCATTTTATTGCTAAGCGCAGAGTTAGTTTGGCGTGACAAATCGACGGGCTTTTCACCTCTCGTCTATGCGACGAATGTCAGTAATCGTTCGCTATTTTGGGGAAAATTGTTGGCATTGAGCTGGTTACCTATAGTTTTCATCTCGGTCTCAATATTCGCAGCGGTGCTTGTTCAGAGTCTTAAAAACGGCACAGTTGAGCTAAGCACTCATTGGGGACTCTATATTTACATTGGTCTACCATTGCTATGGTTGGCGGCAATGTGTTTAGTTGTGCATTGTATAATTCCCAATAAATATACCGGTTTACTTGTTTCTTTCATTCTCTTCCTATTACTCGATTCAAGCCTGTTAAAACAGGTTGGACTGGATCACCCACTTTGGACGTTGGGAAAGCATCCTGCTGTGCAGTTTTCAGAGATCATTCACTATGGTGGCCAACTTGATGGATTCTGGGGATATCAGCTCTTTCGCTTTGGAAAATTGCTTATGCTATGCGCGATTGCATATGGTCATATGAGAAAAGCAGAAGGAACATCTGCAAGGTTAACTGCCTTCAATTTTCGTGTTTTTGTAATATCTCTTAAAGATACAAAAGCGAGAATTGCCTTATTAGGCGTTGTTGTTTCATTGCTGGCGGTCTCTAATATTGTGGTGTACACATGGTATGAAGGTGGTTATCAATCCAGTGTACAAACTGCAAGTTATAAAGCCGAGTATGAAACCACTTTTAACGACTTTAAACATATACCGACGCTTAAGGTGAGTGAGGTAACGACCACAGTCGATTTGTTCCCGCAAGAACGACGCCTTCGATTGCAAGGCGAATATTTACTGGTAAACAAAAGTAAAGAGCCTATTTCACGGGTGTTATTGAGCACACCGCGCACGATGAACTTTACCTCAGTAGAGCTAGACAACGCCGAAATAGCGGAAGCAAAACCCAAATTAAACACCTTTGTTTATGAGTTCGCACAGCCCATATTACCTGGCGAAACAAGCACTCTTAGTTTTACCGCACATTATCAACAAAATGGGTATTTACCGCTTCGCTCAGACAACTTCCTACATGCAAATTACAGTTATTTTCGATTCTTGCGCTATCTACCTTGGGTGGGATACGGCGAGCAATTCGAATTGAAGAATGAGCGACTTCGCCAAGAACTTGGCTTACCTGAAAAGCACCTTCGCACACTAGAACAAGATTTACATTTTTATGGCGGGGATCTGTCTTCGCTATATCAATGGGCAACTCTAGATACCACTATTATCACTGACCTTGCGCATACTGCCATTGCCCCGGGAGCGTTGGTATCAGAACAAGAAGTGGGTGCTCGAAAGATGTCGCGTTTTATCACAAGGCAAGCAGTTCGCAATTTAGGTCACATTGTCTCAAGCAATCTTATGAGGCAGCAAAAGCTCGTGCAGGGAGTATCGCTGGAAGTGTACTTCCCCGATGGCAAAGAGGCTTATGCCGACAAACACATGCAGGCGATGCAAGACATGCTTGAATACGGAAATCGCCATTTTGGTTCGCTCCAACACAGCTCTGTAAGGTTGGTGGCTATTCCCGGCTTCTTTCCTGCTACTGGTTATGCCTTGCCGCAAACTATTTTTATTGGTGAGGATGTGGGGTTTCATGCGGATTTACATAAAACCAATGGCTTTGACCATGTTTACCGACGCACAGTGCATGAAGTAGCGCATCAGTGGTGGGGACACGGCATCAATGGCGCGGCGACCGAAGGCGAGGGCGTATTAATTGAAACATTAGCAAAATACAGTGAAATGATTTTACTCAAGCACAGATACGGGCATGACTACGTAAAACGCCTTATCGCTTTTGAACAGCGCCGTTACTATGCTGGGCGAGGGCGTTCTCAAGCAACAGAATTACCACTCTATCGCGCAGATGCTAATCCCCTTATCTATTCAAAGGGGGCTGCAGCAATGTATGCGCTCACGCAGATACTTGGAGAAAAAGCTATTAATAATGCGCTTGCTAGCCTAGTAACCAATCACTCATACCCTGACAAACCAGCGACGACTTTGGATCTAATTCGCTATCTCAGTGAAGACAAAACGCCGGAGCAGATTCGTCTAATTGAGTCTTGGTTTTATGAGACTCACGTTTACGATTTGGCAATTGAAGATGCGACCTATAGTCTGGTGAAAAATAGCTTGTCCGAACAAGGACACCAGCTCAACTTTTGTGTTGTGAATACCAAAGCAGAAACCAGCACAGAAGAAATAAGTACTTTGTCATCTTCAGAAGTGATGCTTGAGGTTTACGACGAAAATGATGTACTGATAAAAGCGCAGAATATAAAGGTTGCTAAGCATTCAATTGAAGGACATTGCGAAGAGTGGTTGTTGTCAGCAAGACCGGCTAGATTGCAGTTAGATCCGGATTTGTTGGTGTTAGACAGCAATCATCGCAACAATTCAGTTCGTGTCAAAGACCTCGAATCAGAGTAAAAATATTCTGTGATTAGAATCCAATCTCCCAGTCTTGTGCGCAGGGAGATTGGCGTTTCGAATGTGTTTTTATTTCAGTGCTAATTTGGGGGAGCGGTCTGAAAAGTAAAGTCCCCAATGCTTCTCGGCTTTGTCCATGGGATTCTCACCATCAAAACCGCCTTTCCATTTCTCGTCAAACGAAGAGAAATAAAATGATATAACCTTATTTTGCTCAACCCATGCATTGTATTGGTCAAAAAAGCGTTTTTGATTCTCTTCATTAGCATGACCCACTAAACCGCCTTCGTAGCTGCCATCATTCCACACCCGGCTAGTCGGCCAACCGGTTTCACAGTAAGCAATATTATGGCTAGGGTGCAGTTTTTGGATCCCTTGGTAAATTTCGTCGGTCCACTCCATGGCGATATCAATCGTTTTATTGTTCCAAAACGCGTAGGCATGCAAACAGATAAAGTCTAACTCGGCAGCTACCTTCTGTGCATGTGGCTTATTCCAGAAGTTGTAGTCATCGGCGACGGTAACTGGCTGTTTGATCTCGCGGCGGACTTGGCGAATCTTCTCAATCACATCATCAATGTCGTCTATTCGATGATATGACCAGTCCACGAAAATCTCGTTACCGACATTGACGGCAACCACGATATCTTCAAATTTATTGGCAAGTTTAATAGCTCTTTCAACTTGGTCTGTGTTCACTTCTGCGGGCTTATGGGAGTCTAACCAAATGCCCTGCATCACTTTGATAGGCAAGTCGTATTTAGCAATGGTCTTGAGTATGTTTTCGGCTTGATCGTCAGCGCCATATAAGCGAATGAGATTCCAGCGCGGTGCCATGATTTGCATGTCTTCTTTAATGTGATCTTGAGAAGTAATTGAGTCATCAGGGTTCTCACCATCTCTATACGCACCGTATGAAATACCATTGCCAATCCACTTACCATCTAGTGTTGGATTAAACTCTCGTTTTGTCAGAGGCGCAAAATCAAGCTTATCGACAGAGCTATCGCCGCCTTTTTCAGTGCGGGTATCAATGTTCAAATGCATGCTGCAACCTGTGGTGATTGCAAGACCCGTTGCTACCAATGCAGTGGCGAATGTTTTCGATAAACGCAGAGTTGATAATCCAATTTTCATATCCAAGTTTTCTTTCGTTGCCTAAATTTTTCCCAGTGTAAAGGCTGTGAATGAGGGGAAAATAGCTTTGCTGTCAGCGGGGTTAATATGTCGATAAAAAGGACAAATCTGTTTGTCGCGTCAGCGAACAAGTACACTTGTTTATACAATCTTACAGTTTAGTTTCTGCATTTTTTGCACCCTTAGGGCTCTGACAGTAGACTCTTGGCTGTTAAAAAAACAACAACGAAGGAACACAATATGAAAAAGCTAACGCTAGTCTCGTTAGGGGTGGCACTCGCTTTGGGATTGTCTGCATGCAGTAAAGCACCTCAAGAAACTGCTGTGACAGAGCAAACGGCACCTGAAAAAGCCGAACAAGCTAAAACCTACACCTCAGGTATCTACTTAGAAAACATGGATACATCGGTCAAACCTGGGGATGATTTTTTCAGATATGTTAACGGTACTTGGTACGACAAAATAGAAATTCCTGCGGACAAAGCGAGCTATGGCGGCTTTGGCGTATTGCGCGATGAAGCACAAGAAAAAGTATTAGCAATAATCAATGCATCCGCTGAAGGTGATTTTGCTGATGGTACTGATGAGCAAAAAGTCGGTGACCTTTATACCTCTTATATGAATACTGATAAGCGCAATGAGCTGGGTGTAACTCCGTTGGCTCCTGAGCTTGCCATGATTGATGCAATTGCGTCTATGGACGATTTAGCCAAATACTTTGCACGTTCAAGCAAATATGGCTTTGGCGCACCGTTCGTCATCGGTCAGTACGTTGACTTTAAAGACCCCACGTCTTATATGATTTACAGCTGGCAAGCAGGTTTGGGTTTGCCGGATCGCGAATACTACTTCAAAGAAGACGAAGCAAGCCAAAATATTCGCGATGCTTATGTTAAGCATATTGAACGAATGTTTGAGCTTACCGGCATCGGCAATGGTGCCGACAACGCGGCGTTGGTGATGGCTTTAGAGACGCGTCTTGCTGAGCAGCATATGAAAAAAGAAGAAACCCGCAATATGGTTGCGCTTTACAATAAAGTGATGTTGCCTGAATTGTCGGATGTCATGGGAAGTTTCCCTTGGGATGTGTTCTTTGCCGAAGCCCAATTGTCCGACTTAGACGGGCTTGTGGTTACTCAAATGGAATATATGAAGCAGCTCGACGGTATTATTCAAGATGTATCGCTTGATGACTGGAAAGTGTTCTTAAAGTGGGGGTTGGTTAATGCCACTGCCTCACGTTTAAATCAGGAAATCGATACTGCTAACTTTGAATTTTACAGTCAAAAACTATATGGCGTAGAAGAACAGCGTCCACTTTGGCGTCGTGGCGTAAATCTGCTTAATGGCCACGTGGGTGAAATTATTGGTAAGGTGTATGTGAAAGAACACTTCCCACCTGAAGCAAAAACGCGCATGTTGGAGTTGGTGAACAATCTGCTTGCCGCCTACGAAGACAGTATCAAGAACCTAACTTGGATGACGGACGCGACAAAAGCGGAAGCCTTGGACAAACTTTCTAAGTTCACCCCTAAAATCGGTTACCCGGACAAGTGGAAAGATTACTCATTGTTGACCGTAGATGCCGACGACTTGTTTGGTAACTTAATGCGCAGTGCTGACGCGCAATATCATCAAATGCTTGAAAAGCAAAATGGGCCTGTGCAAAAGCACGAGTGGGCGATGACACCACAAACGGTGAATGCCTATTACAATCCGCCTATGAATGAAATCGTATTCCCTGCAGCTATTTTGCAGCCGCCATTTTTCAATATGGAAGCGGAAGACGCGGTTAATTACGGCGGCATTGGCGCGGTAATTGGCCACGAAATTGGCCACGGTTTCGATGATTCAGGCGCGACTTTCGATGGTGATGGTGTGTTGCGTAACTGGTGGACGGACGAAGATAAAAAAGAGTTTGAAAACCGCACAGCGCAATTGATTGAACAATACAATCAATTTGAAGCTTTGGACGGTGTATTCGTAAACGGTGAGTTTACCTTGGGCGAAAACATTGGTGACTTGGGCGGTATTAGCATTGCACTTAAAGCATATCAATTAAGTCTCGAGGGTAAAGAAGGGCCAATAATGGACGGCTTTACTGGCGAGCAACGCGTATTTCTTGGCTTTGGTCAGGTATGGGCGAACAAATATCGCGATGAAGCACTACGCAGTCAAATTGATACCGACCCGCACTCTCCAAGCCATTTTAGAGCCAATGGTTCGGTCAGGAATGTACCTGAATTTTACACTGCGTTCGATGTAAAACCAGAACACACTCTATATCTGGCACCAGAGGATCGCGTTAAGATTTGGTAGAGTTTAAAGGTAGTTGAAGAAAGGTCACTTAGGTGGCCTTTTTTTATTTGGATTAATCCAGCTGATGAAAACTTGCCGAATGAGTGACAAGGCATGTAACGTTAGGCGTTAAGTGAATTAAAAACAGACGCATTTTTTATGGCTCAGCAAGAACAGCAATTTCAAGAGCAGGGTGGCATTGCCACTATGGATCCCAGCCCAATTCGACGCTGGATTATTTCTAAGTTGATGACCATGCAAGCCAGTGAAAAGCGTATGCTGAAAAAGCGTGACAAGGCAGAACGTACTCGTCAGAAACTTGGGGGAGCTCACGTTGTAGAGTATTTTCATCAAGTCGATGATGGTTACAGCCACCTATCTGCACAAGTCTTGAGTTCACTGCTTAAACGCTACGACATAGAAATACGCCCGCATTTGGTAGGCGCTCCCACCGGGCATAATGTAGCTGAACCTGAATTGCTCAACAACCTCGGTCTTACTGATGCTAAAGTCATTGCCCCTCACTATGGAATCGATTTTCCCGACGTTGAGTCGTTACCTAGCGCTGACCACTCACAACTAGCTAACGCTATTCTTGCCGCACAAAGTGACGAGGGTTTCTTTGACTGTGTGCAAGAAGTAAGCACCGCACTCTGGCAAGGCGATGGTAATGCGCTTAATGACCTAGCGGCAAAATACGGCTCGGCCACCGAGCAGGATACTGCGCAAAGTGTTGAACGAGGCATAGCGCGCAGAGCAGAACTTAAACACTACTCGAGTGCCATGTTTTATTATGCTGGGGAATGGTATTGGGGCGTTGACCGACTTTATCACCTTGAACGTCGCCTTCAAGAACTAGGTGTAGACCGTGACATGGGCTCTCAATGTGTAATGGAAAGACCAGAAACACAAGTGAGTGAAGTTAAAGACGACGGACGTTTAACCTTTGAAATTTACGCCTCTTTGCGCAGCCCCTACACCGCGATCGTGTTTGACCGAGCCCTTAAATTAGCAAAAGACACAGGTGTTAATTGTGTTGTTCGTCCTGTATTACCCATGGTGATGCGAGGTGTGCCTGCAACTAAAGAAAAAGGTTTCTACATTTTGTTTGATACAGCACGTGAGGCCAGAGCCGAAGGCGTTGCTTATGGCAACGTTCGAGACCCAATAGGGCAACCTGTTCGCAATGGCTATGCCCTTTATGAGTGGGCATGCAAATTCGATAAGGGCACCGAATTCTTGTCTAATTTCTTGCGCGCTGTCTTCGCAGAAGGCATCAATACCAACAAACCTTCAGGACTTAAATATGTCGTGGAGGAAACTGGGCTAGGTTGGCAAGAAGGAAAACAACAGCTTAATAACTCGCTATGGCAACAAGAATTAGAAGATAACCGTTTAACGATGTATGACTCTGGGTTGTGGGGCGTACCTAGCTTTCGTCTTTTGGACGAATCTGGCAAAGAGCTTTTATCGGCATGGGGTCAGGATAGACTGTGGTTATTTGCTAAGGAAATTAAGCGGATTGTTGAGGCTAGGGATTAATAGCTGTAAATAGTGCCATCTGAAGTGAAGAATGGTGGCCCCACCCTGACTCGAACAGGGGACCTACCGATTATGAGTCGGGTGCTCTAACCAACTGAGCTATAGGGCCATTCTATCGCGTTGTCTTGGACAACTTGCCATTTGCAGAGGGACTACAAAGGCTAAAAAGCGGTGCGCAGTATAAGCACTTTTTTAGCCTTTGTCATTAGTTTGTCATTGATGATGGTTTCTTTGCTTAAAATTACATCAGTGTTGCTGGTGTAAGCGTAATTTGCGTCGATTCAGCAAAAGTATTAATGCACCAAATAAGCTTATTCCAAGGCTACCGCCACCGCCGCCGGTATTGGTTACCGGTGGTGTGGTCGCAGGTGGGGCAGTTTCAATGATTTCTACCGTTATTTGGTCAGTGGTAGTGACGCCAAAGTCGTCAGTAGCAGCAAACTCAAAGGTCAGTGTTGTCGCTGTTGATGGCGCGGTAAAACTTGTTGAAATGAGGTCGTTATTACTCAAAGTTACTTCAGCACCTGAAACCTGTATCCATGAAAATGTCATTTCGCTTGCTTCGGGGTCGGTAGCTGTGGCAGCTAGTGTTACCGTTTCACCGGTATTCCTCTCAATATCGACGCCTGCGTCCACCGTTGGTGCCTCGTTGGTATCATCGTCGGCGACTATCAATAGCAGTCGACTTTGTTCTTCAGAGGCTAATAAACCTGGTGTATTTGATGTTAACTCGAATATGAAGTTCTCAGTGCCTTCTTCAAGGTCGTCATTAACAAGCTCAATCGTCACAATTTTTGTGCCGGTTTCTCCTACTTCCCAAGTAACGGTGCCCGAATCAACAACAAAATCACCGGTATTATTGGCATCTTCCGCTACCAAGCGGTAGTTGACACTCACCGCTTCAGAATCATCTTCCCAGCGCGCAACCGGTATCTCGAAACTGCCATCCGTCTCCTTCACATTTAAGAGATTGTTTTGCAGTAGCACAACACTGTTGCTTAAGTTGCCTTTGATACTTAGTTCGAGTAGCGAACTGTCGCTAAGAGTGGCGCCATTGGTGGGATTAAACAGTTTAATGAAGAAATTTTCCGATACTTCATCGACACTATCTGCCACCGTATTGATTGTAATGGTTTGCACTTCTGCTTCTTCGCCAGCTTCCCAGGTCAAAGTACCATCTTGTACTGCGACATCTGTTGCACTCGCAGACCCGTAAATTATTTGATAATCGATGCTGGTGGCTCCAGTAAAACGGTTGATGATATCGACAGATAGTGAATCACCTTCGTCTGCGGTACTTGCTGCAGGCGGCAAGAAGCCAATGTCTTGCTCCCTTGTATTGTCTTTGAGAATGTAAAGGCCACTGTTGATATCGCTAACTAGCACTAGTCCACTGGGGAGATAAGGGTAGGCACCCCATGCACCATTGAATTGATTACTGTTACTGGCAGGGTAGGTATCAAAAAATCCAACTTCCTCTGGTGATTCCGGATTGGAGATATCTAAAATGGTTAACCCGCGCTCATAGTTTGACATGTAATAACGATTGCCGCGCACAAATCCATTGTGATCTATTGCTGCCGTTGGACCTGTGAATTGGCCTGCTTGTACTGGGTTGTTTAGGTCACGCATATCGAATACGTAAACGGTAGAGTTAAGTCCAAAATCGCGTTCATCAAACTCGTCATGCACAAAAATGTAGTTCTTGTCCTCACTCCACCATCCTGAATGCACATAACCAGCGGTTGCATAGGTTACCGCGCTTAACTGTACCGCGCTATCCGCTGCGGAGTGATCCCATAGGCGTATTTCGTTCTCGTTAAAGTCTAGGATGACTTGGCAAATGCCATCGACGGCGTTGACACAGTCCGACGTTGCTCTTGCATCATCAATAGTAAGAGAACTGGCATCGTGGGTGTAATTGTCTCTGTCGACCGTGTCCGGTACATAGGCCATTTGCGGATTCGTTTTTGCTGTTAAGGAATAACTGCGCATGGCGCCACCAAAACTGGGCTGACCCAATGTAATCAAGCGAGGTTCGGCTGTTGTATTAGAAACACCCAGAGAGTAATCAACATTGCTGATGTAAACATTATGTGCACTTAAATCGATAATCGCTCGGTTTGCTAGCGAGACATCAAAGGGCAGATTGTTAAGGTCAAGTATGGTTAAGCCTTCGGTGACGCGTTCGGCTGACGCAGAGGCATAAGCCATCCAACGCCTTGCGTCATTGTCGTAATATTGCAGCACTTTGATATCGCGCCAGTCAGTAAATTGGCCAGAGATAGTGCCGACCAAAACTGGAGATTCAGGATTCTCTAAGCTGATAACGGCTAGACCGCGCTGTAAACCCAGGATGGCATACTCAATGCCGGTATTAATGTCGTAATGTCCCCAAATATCGTTAGCTTCGCCCAGTCCGAACTCGGATAGCGCCATATGGGCGACTAGGTCGATATTGTTACATGCATAGCCAGCGGCTTCACCATTGCTGCATACAGTCGTTGTATGACTTTTCTGTGTATTTTGAATATTGGCCTTTAGCGCTTGATAATCTTCATTGAAGGATTGTGACTTGATGTCGGCAACAACGTGGAATCCTTTGTCGCTGAGAACTTTGCGATATTCAGCTGGAACACCAACCAGTGTAGTGATGTGCTGATAAGGCTTTTGAATCTGGTAGTTGTCGAGTCGATTGTAACAACCTAAAACGGGATTTAGATCATTGGTCAAATCCACCAACTGCGCTGGCGTAGTTATGTCGTAAGAGCCCTCAGCTACCCTAATGGCATCGCCTTTGTTGGCTTTAGTCAGTGCATATGCAATAGTTTGGCAGGGGCGAAATCTATTGTCACAACGCCCTTCGTCTTTGCCATCGGCAGCGACAAACCTGGCTTTATCATCCTCGCCATGGGCAAAAGTCTTAATGCTTGACAGAGATAATGCAAGCAATATAAAAAGACGCCACCGACACTTCATAACAATACTCCATATGCTAAATCGAACAGGCAACCTAGCAGGAAAGCGCGTAAAACTAAACCTTAGAATTGTAATTTTAGGTATGTTTTTTGTACATGTTTTGTATGGCTGTGCACCTACATTGACAGATGTCTCTGTAAGGCTGTTTTATCAAGGGGAAGAGGTGAATTGTGGTGATTTTGTAAATATTGCCGGCGCTCGATGGGAAGTTAGTAATTTTGCGTTTTATCTGTCGACCCCCGAAACTTCAGAGCCACAGCGCGCGGAAGATGTGGTGTTGTTCGATTGGAGCCGTGATTGCGGCAACCCGTTAGCTCTTTCCCCACCCATCCAGGAATCGCTTGCAAGCGGCATCCAAGTAGGCGTTCCTTTTTCCTTAAATCATTTAAATCCCCTCTTGCAAAGTCACCCGCTTAACGTTTCTAGCATGTTTTGGAGTTGGCAGTCAGGTCATAAGTTTTTGCGATTAGACATGAAAAGCGAGCAAAGCTCGTGGGCATATCACCTGGGCAGTGTCGGCTGCAGTTCAGCTTCGGCGGTAAGGTCGCCTGAGAACGCATGTAAATACCCCAATACTGTTAGCCTCTCAGAAAACCAAGGGCAGAGTGAATTGCAGGTTCATTTAGACAAGCTTTTTGAGGGCATTGCTTTAAAAGCTGAAAATCGTTGTGTCATGCATGGTGCGAACGAGACAAGCTGTGACGTGCTATACAATAACCTACAACGTGGAAGTGTATTCCAATGGCACTAGTCAGATTGACTTTACTAGTCTGTTTGTTTGGGTTAAGTGCTTGCCAGCCAGTAAAACAAACAACGCCTTACCAATGGGATATTCCAGAGCAGTTTCCAAAACCAATTGTGCCTGCTGACAATCCAATGACCGACGCAAAAGTGCAATTGGGACGACACCTTTTTTATGATGTGAATCTCTCGGCAAATCAATCTCAGTCTTGTGCTTCTTGTCATATGCAGCAATTTGCCTTTGCTGAACCACGCAAAACGTCAGTGGGCAGCCAGGGGGATGTGGTTAGGCGAAATTCCCTCGCTTTGGTTAACGTTGCGTACAATGGGAGTTTAACCTGGGCGCACTCAGGGTTAACGACGCTAGAACAGCAAATATTGATTCCCCTGTTTTCCGAAGAGCCGATTGAATTGGGTGTTACTGGCAACGAAGACATCATTCTATCTCGATTTGACACCCCGCAGTACAAGGCGCTTTTTGAGGCCGCTTTTGGTAATAGTGAAGCAAATTTCGATTATATCGTGAAGGCGCTTTCTAGCTTTGTTCGCAGTCTTGTATCGTTTAATTCGGCGTTCGACCGATATGCCTATGCGGGCGAAGACGCTGCGATATCTGAGTCGGCTGTGCGCGGCTTGAATTTGTTTTTCTCTGAGAGACTAGAATGTCAACATTGTCACGGCGGGCTTAACTTTACTCAATCCAGCAAGCACGATTTTCAGCAGCTAGACTTGCGACCGTTTCACAATATTGGGTTGTTTAATACCGACGGCAATGGTGCTTACCCTAAATCTGATCAAGGCTTAATTGAGGTAAGTAAAGAAGCCAGAGATATGGGGCATTTCCGGGCGCCAACCTTGCGTAATATTGCCAGAACTGCTCCCTATTTTCACAACGGCAGTGCAAAAACATTAGAGGAGGTAATTGAGCACTATGCCCGCGGAGGCACGGGTGAGGGCATTGAAAGTCCGCTGAAAAGTCCATTCTTAAAAGGCTTTGCGTTAACCGAGGAGGAGAAGCAAGACCTAGTAGCGTTTCTTCACACGCTAACCGACGAATCTTTTTTAACTAACCCAGCGTTTGGAGCGCCCTAACTACATTTAGGGCTTCTCTACCTGGCTATCTAATTCTTGTTCTAGCTGATCTTTTTGCGCGCGATAGTCTTCGTAACGACCTTTTTCACATTCCTTTTGTCTGTAGATATCTTGCTTGCGTTCGTACTCTTGGCACTTTATATCTTGCCCTGCATTGTAAAGTTGTTTGCTAGAGCAACCTGACAGGATCAGCAAAGCGAAAGTAAGGGACAGTGTTTTCATAATTCCTCGCGCTGGCGATTAGACGTTCAAGTTAAGAGTCTGCTGACATTAAGAGTCTTGTACGCAGTACGAGTTCCACCTGATTGCTTAAATATTTCGCTAGCTATTAAACAACCGCGGTTTGCGCCGGAATATGCGCCCAGTTTTCATCAATGGTTTCGACGTTAAAATCTTGGTCGACTGTCACAAATGGTGCGCCTACGCTTTTGATCCACTCTTTCCCTGCTTCGGAGCCTTTTAACATTGTCACTGTGGCAAGAGTACCGGCAACAATGCATTGTTCGGCCCAAACACTGACCCCTGCAAGCCCTTCAATGGGCCACCCAGTTAACGGGTTTAGTAGATGTGAGTACTTCTTGCCATCTAGTTCGAAAAAACGTGCATAGTCACCACTGCTCGCCAGACCGCCAGAGTGCAGCGGAATGTAAGCAATTGCCTGGCTTGGATTGGCTGGGTGACTTATACCTATGTCCCATGGCTTACCGTCTGGATGTGGCCCAACGGCACAGATATCTCCCGCTAAGTCTACCATACCGTGATTAACACCCACCTGAGCCATAAAATTAGCCAGTACGTCTGCTGCGTATTCTTTGACAATGCCGCCAAAGTCCATTTGCATGCCTTCTACAGGAAGGTGAAAACTGTCCTTCGATAGTGGTACGTTTTGAAATCCGATTTTTGCTTTTAGAGACTCGAGTAAAGTGGCGTCTGGTAACTTAGGGTGTTTAAAATCCCACGCTTTTCTGAGTACGCCTGAGGTAACATCGAATAAGCCGTCACTCTCTTTGTATGCAATGGTAGCGTATTGCAACAACAACCACGTTTCGTTATCTAACTCGAAGCGTTGGTCGCTGCCCGCCGCATTGTTAATTTTAGTGAGTAAGCTGGTGTCTCGATAGCGAGAAAATTTGGCCTCTAATCTTTCCATCTCTTCGACGGCGGCGCGTTTTATATTGTTGGCATCGGTTTGCGATTCACTATAAAAAGTGAGGCGGCAAGGAGAGCCCATCGCCGTAAATTGATGTTCGATCAGTTGCATACTGTGTGTATCGTCCCGGATTTTAACGAGTTTTATTGTTTTAAAATGTATCTTAAAATCAGACACATCCGGGAAATTATCGTAACCCACGGTAATCAAAAGTACACTATTTAAATGCTTTATTGAGGAAGTGAATACTTAATAAATAAAAAACGCCACAAACGTGGCGTTTTAATCTTCACAATCTAATGTTAAAAACGAAAGTCGATACCTAAACTAAATAGCTGAAAGTCCAGTAGTCCTGGGTTTTCTAACTCGGCGTCAGCCAACACTTTATTGCCGCCACTTTCGTAGTGTTGCGCAGTTAAATGCAACGTCCAACTCTCAAAAGACTTGCTGAGTTTGACACCATAAGTGATAGCTCCATATTCCGATAACCGATAATCTGTTGAATAAATACCATCGGCTCTGGCTTGCGTGTAATAAGTTTGATAGAAATCGGCGGCGGTTTGGCTATACAAACGCAATGAAGGCTTTAACTGGAAGCCGTTACCTAGATTTTGGTACCAGGCAAAATCATAGGTGACTGAGCGGATCCCCCAGTCATCGTCGTACAACCTCACATCAGCATGCGCTGCACCATCTAGTTTGTCCGAGAAATAGCGCAGCTGTGCTGCAAGTGTATTGGCATTCCTGCTATCTGGGCGATTATCGGCTATTAAGTTGTTATTAACAAAGACAAGTTTGTATGGGTCTGACAAATAACCTGATTTACGGCTGTGCCCAATACTGACTTTAACTACTGCTTCTTTATTTAAAATTTGGCTATAGCTAAACAAATAAGAAGAAGAACGTTTTGATTGCTCAGAAGTAGGACGTGTAGTGAAGATATCAGCGTCGACTGGATTGATATCGTCATTACTCATATCCGCAGAAATGCTATAAGTTGCTAATCTATCTGCTGATTCAAGGCTAAACCCAATTGAACCGCTTAGGGAGTCATAGTCGTCTTCCTCGGATGTTGCTACACCCACGGTAATGCTTTTGCGATCCCAGGCATATTTAACGGCTGCTGATAGATCGATACGGGTGTCCTCAATAGAGGCTCCACTCATGACTTGTTTTGGGGCTTCTCCTGGAAGCTGAAATGTGTACCAAGGAGATGCGCCGGACATGGTTTCGTGCTGATAATCTACATTGAGTTGCAAAGCGTCATTAATGGGTGCGACTAAACGAAATTGATTCACATCTATATCGTACCTGTCTAAAACCGGCGTCAGTGTTTTATCTGCTGCATTGGCATCTTCTTCGTAAATGTGGTGTCTGACACCAAATTGAAAGTCTTCTGCTATTTGCTGAGCATTGGCATTAATTCCAGGAAGTGCTGTTGCTGCTGCGGTCAACGCCAGTAGGGTATTGTGAGCCGCACCTTTATGAGTTTTCTGCTGTGTTTGCGTCATTAATAATTCCTTGCGTTGTGCTTTAGTTGCACCCACAGCCACCACCAGAATTACTGGTGCCACCTGATGACGCTTCTTTACTGAAATATACATGTCGTTCGAATGCTGCTTGCATAGCATCAGGTTCGAAATTCATTTCTTGTTTGGCGAAGCGCCCGCGCTCCCAAGGTTTGACCGATGCACATGCAGTCAAACACAGACACATTGCGAGTGTTAATAAGCGTTTCATTATTGCTCCAAGAGATAATTAATTTGTTTGATTTTTTTTTGTTTTTTGCGGTCGTTAAAACCTATGTGCCGAGCGGCAATATTACCTTTTTTATCAATAATATAAGCGACCGGTAAGCCAGGGACTTCAAGCTGTTCAGCTAGCGTATTTCCCGGTTCGGTAAATACGTCGAATTGTGCGGGAAGTTGGCTAAGGAAAGTTTTTGCATCGTCTGGAAATTCGTCCATGTTAATTGCTACGACCGCAAAGTCTTTTCCTTGGTAGTCAGTGTGTAATTGGTTCATAAACGGGAACGATTTACGACAGGGTTTGCACCACGACGCCCAAAAGTCTAAATAAAGCACTTTTCCTTTTAAGTCTTCAGTACTTATTTTGGTTTGGTTTTCGAAGTGCACAAGCTCAACTTTAGGAAGTGTTGTTGCTAATGTTGTTGGACTTATTAGTAATACGCTAAAGATGAATAGGGCTCGTGCGATCATATTCTCGTCCTATAGTTTGAGCGGCGTTTTAGTGTCTTGTGTTGCTTGCTTGGCTTTCTGTGCAGCCACTTGTTCCATTAACTTAGCTGATTTTTTTGCCTCTCGCTGCTTAATTTCGCGAATTCTGTTTTGCTGCTCCAGTGCGGTAGTACTTCGCTGAGTTGATTGGTTACGCCATTGCCACGGTGCAATTTGTAGTGCCGGATCCAATTGCCATAAACCTACTTTATTGATTTGTGCTTGCTGAACAGCGTCGTTAAACCTCAAGGTTGTTTCGGTATCTTTAAACGATGTATCGGTTCTCAGCCATGCGTGCCCGCTTTGCAACATTGTCAAACTGAACGAACTTACCTCTGGCAGTTTAGTTTTTGCATTTAAAGTTATTGTTTGTGAGGCGACTAAATTACTGAGTGCCTGCTTAGCTTCTCTACCAAAAGGTTGTTCTAATTCTGGTGCATCGATGTAAGGAAGTTCAATATGTTGATGACCACCATTTGGCATCGCAACAACTATGCTATCGCCATCAATCACCTCAACTACAGCTACAGATTCGGGCACAGGCTTGCACGACAGTAGAACTAGAAGTGACAATGCCCCAAAGCTTAAGGTTTTTTGTGAGTATCTCCTCACTTTCATAAGCTTCCTTGTCTTTAATGTTTAGCTAAAAAAGCCAAACGTTTCAGGCGGATTCAGAGAAAAGCTATTGTCAGTTGCCAGACTGTCCACCTGCAGATACTGCCTCAATTCATGCATAACGTGCATGGGGAAAATATAAGAACCACTGCTATCAGCTTGATGTGTATTTGGGTTAATGGCGACGGTGTTGTGAATTTCATCGGTAAGCCCAATACTGCGGTTTGTATAAGATTGATTTCGTTCCATCACCATATAACTGCCAATAGGCCAGTGGTCTTTGCCATTAATTTCGTTGTAGAAGTTAGTACGACCGAAATCTGAACTGACTACCACAACCAGTCTATCAGCGACACCTAACTGTTCTGCGTAAGTCCATAAATAATCTAAGGCACCTGTCAACTCGGTCAATAACCAGTTGTGGTCGTTATCGTGGTTTTCGTGTGTATCGAAACCCCAATGCAGCAAGTCAGCCGCCACCGTAACACCTGAAGACATTGCGAGTAGGGCGGTTTGGATTTGACGCCTGAAAGTAGAGTAGAAGTTCCCCGATTCAACGGCTCCTTGGATATTGTCTTCGTTTCTAAATGCGCTGGCAAAGTCACTTAATATGCCAGCGTTATCAATAGAAGAGCGATAATTTTGCCTGTTGCGCAATTGGCGAGCGGTCAAGTTCGCCTCGCTATTTAAAGACGCTAGTCGTTCGTCTCTAGCATTTTGGATCCTCTGCCAATCACTAGTATGAACCCAATTGGAGTCTGGCGCCCAACGAGGCACATTGGGATAGATGATATTGCCCAGCTCATTGATGCTTTCTATTCTCGTGTAACGAGTTAGTCCGCCCGTATCGCTAAAACCACCGTTGTTAATCAAAGCAATCGGCATTTGCGTGCCATTTTGTGCGGCAAATAAGGCGGTAAGCGAAGGAAAGCCTTCTGAGATGCGACCACTCATATTGTGAATAACACCTGCTGTATGCGAATTTGTTTGAGCGTCTACACCGTTAATGATCAATATATCTCGGTAGTACTTGTCAAAAAAAGCAGCATTTGCGGCGAAGGGAGCGTAGAGTAAATTACCAGCCTGCTGTATTTCTGCATTACGCGCCCAATGATTTATTTCAGGTTCACCCGCCGTATTAGTCTTAGGGTCGCAAAAAGAGGTGACATCCCACCCACCCTCGGCTTGAACGTTAATCAGAAATTTGCCTGTGTAATCTTCTGGGGCAGCGTACAATTGAAAGCTCGCGGGTAGCGTACTGACTAAAGAGGAGATACCTGCGGCTTTGATAAAATTTCGTCTATCCATTGGTTATCTCCTATTACTCGTGTAAGTAGCTGTAATCTAGCATTAGATAAATCATGACGACTCGCCAGGCTGACATGGTAAAGTCTTCATCGATGCCTGCTTCCCAACCTTCTTGTTCGTCTGTTTCATATGGGTCGAAGTCGGCATTGCATTCAACACCATCTTCCCAAATTCCACCCCATACGCCGCGCGCGATTTTCGCATTTCTTGACTCGACAAAAAGCTGGTAGGTGGCTTCCACCTCAGGAGAGCTCGCGGTTACCTTCTGGCCAAGCAATTGACGGTGCAGTAACACTATTTGCTCACGAATCGCTTGTTCGCCCGAGGTCGTATCTGGTGTAGTATCTTTATTGACAAGTGTGAATAAATACCTTTCAGAAGTATCGACATTAAACTCTCTTATAACGATTGGGCATGATGCCTCCACGGCGTGGGTTTGCGCTACTTGAGACATTACCGATGTCATATCACCAGTACGTTTAGTGATTCCGTCAGAGTCAATGCCGCCGTATAAAATGTTGTAATCATCCTCTAGCGCATTGTATTCGCGATTATGCCCCCAGTCCGCAACGTAGTAACCCCAAACAAAACCTGTCAAATTTTCTGTTTTTGCCTTGAGTTCCTCAGGTGTTAGCAGTCTTTCCGTACCAAAATCAACGCTCGCCAGTTCTTCATTTTGAGTTTGGTAGGCTCTAAACCAAGGGCTGAGGATTAAATCGGCAAGTGTGTGTTTTAAATTCCAGTGTGTCGATAAACTGGTAGCTACTTCATTGATAAACACGCTTTGTGCGGTAAAAGCGGCAAGCTGAGTTTGATAATTAGCATCAGACGTCTCCTGAGGTGCCGACAATGGCTCTTGCCCCATCAAGCTGTGCCACCAAAATTTGACCACTGAACGCGCGAATCTCGGATCGCTGGCAATCTGTTGTCCCAACCATTGCAGAGAGTCTTCACCTTGCGCCGGTTCTTGTCCCTCAAATCCAGGCGTTCGCATGTCTCTGTACCAGGTATCTCCCCACTCATAAGGGGAATCATCAGCGTATTTGTATTCTCCCGGCAATGCATCCATACCACCCCAACTATCGCGATAGCCGCCGGCATCGCCATAGTCCTGATAGGCACCAGCAATCGGGTCAAGCGTTTGATGACAAACGGTACAATTTGAATTGTTCATTGTTGGATTGTTGGTGTCCATCAACGCATCTGCATCCTGGGTACGCTGCGCTGATTTTTCAATGTCAAAATCGAGGAAGTGGTAATAGGTCCAACGCGATCTCGCGCGATTGCGGTTAGTTGCAGTGGATGGATATCGATTGAGCCAGGCGGTTTCATTCAAAATACCTGAATGAGGCCATGTCATATTGGTTCCTTCAGAGATGATGTTTAAACCAAAGCCTTCTTCCCATTCAGATTCAAACCCCTCGTCAGTTAACATGTACCCTTGTATTTGTCCCGGTTTGAATAAAGAAATCGGGTCGTTGTCATTAAATTCGGCATTGCCGCGAAAACCTTGATTGGTGTAGCGGTTTAGCATGGTGTAATCCGCTGTTACTACTTCAGTGTAAGGGCGATCGTTTTCCACAATGTAAGCAATTAATTCGACGGGGGCTCTGGCAAATCCGATACGATATGCTTCGAACCACAACCAGAAATCATCTCCTTGACCGTTAGATTCGACCGCCATGTCATACTGCAATCGAGTGGCCGCAGGAAAACGTGGGAAGGCAGGGTCAATCACATCAGGCCAGCGATCTATCCATTTATCAGTCAGTAGTCGGTCGTTTGCGCCGCGTAGCAGAAAATCGTGAAACCCTGAGCCTTGCATCATTGATATCAAAGAAGCTCGCAATTGGGTGTCGTTGCTATTGGCCATCGCGTCTAACGAGGCAATTGATGGAGTTACACCGGTTAATAATATCGATGCTCTGCGATAGGTGTCATCTAAAGATAACAATGTAGTATCAACCCAAAAGTCGGTGGTCACCGGATTGTTATCGTTTCCGTCGTTCTCGGTAAGTAAATTTAGATAGGTTTCAAATGCAGTATATTCGTCGCTTCCCACCGGTAGTTGTGTCCCGCCGGCATGCCCTTGACCACCGCTGGCTTTACTCAAAAGATAGGCTGTATCAACGCCATCCAATGCCAAGAAGTCGGCAATCGCTTGTTGATTGGCTTCTTGATAGCCAGACTCGGAACTGGACGAAAAGATAAGACGAGCTGAGCCATCAGCAACGCCGCCAGAAACGTGACAGGCAACACAGCGGCCTTGCACAACCGAGTCCGATACATTTTCAACGTAGTAAGTTGCTGTATCAGTCGGCTCTGGATCTGGCTCCGGGTCTGAACTTTCGACTTCTTGTAATAAAGACTGTTTACCTTGCCATGCAGCAAGTGCTGGAATATCCGTCTCTCGTTTGCCAAAGACTTCAGTAACGGTCTCGCCGGATTCACTACTTGAATAAATAAACGCAAAGTCGGCTGGGCGACGCACCGCCAAATCTGCTCGTCCATCACCGTCATAATCGGCAGGTACAGGAATGTCTGTAGATTGTTCTCCAAATACTTGGCTAAGAGAGCCGCCAGCAGAAAAATCAATGTTCCATGTACCCGAGTTTGGTGTCCACGTTGCAAAGTCGGTTATGCCGTCACCATCGTAATCAGCAGGGACAACGATATCACCGTCGGTACCAAGCTCATGTGTGCTTGTTTGTTCATTTGATGAAAAGAGCACGTTAAATTGTCCGTCTCGCCATATAGCAAAATCAACTATCTCATCATCATCGTAGAATCCTAACGCGGGTATGTCTGTGGTTTGATCGCCAAATGTGAAAGATTCGGATGTATGGCTTTGAGCGGAAGCAAGAAAGTACCAATTTCCTTCTGAAGGTCGTCTAACGATAAGGTCATCTTTTCCATCACCGTCTCTATCTGCCAAAAATGGAAAATCACCATTTTCACCTAGTGTGAAACTACCGCTTGCGCCATCGTCGTAAGTCACACTCCATACGCCGGTTTCGGGGTTCCAGGTCACTAAATCTTGAACGCCATTGCCGTCAATATCTCCTATCAGAGGGACTTCATGTACGGCGGTTCCCATGGATTCGCGGTGAACCAAGGCGAGTGAGTCGGATGATTTGGTGTAAAAAGTGAAGTCGTCTATTCGCCAAACCGCAAAATCGGCACGGCCATCGTTGTCAATATCACCGATGGTAGTGCTGTTTTCTCCTGCTGAGGAATCATTGGATGCCAATAGCGTTTG